>CALVHA010000013.1 GCA_944327255.1 Candidatus Gastranaerophilales bacterium
GCATCGGCGTCGGCATCAGCATCGGCGTCGGCATCAGCATCCGCGTCGGCATCTGCATCTGCATCCGCATCGGCATCTGCGTCTGAATCCGCATCAGAATCTATATCATTATCTGCATCAGAATCTAGGTCCGTATCGGCGTCAGCGTCCGCATCAGCATCAGCATCCGCATCAGCATCTGCATCTGCATCAGCATCAGCATCCGCATCTGCATCTGCATCATTATCATCATCGTCATCAGGTTCCGGATCTGGATCTGGGTTTGGATCTGGATTTGGGTCGTCATCATCGTCATTATCAGTGTCAGCATCGGCATCGGCGTCAGCGTCAGCGTCGGCATCGGCGTCAGCGTCAGCATCGGCATCGGCGTCAGCGTCAGCGTCGGCATCGGCGTCAGCGTCGGCATCGGCATCGGCGTCAGCGTCAGCGTCAGCGTCGGCATCGGCGTCAGCGTCGGCATCGGCATCAGCGTCGGCATCGGCATCAGTGTCAGCATCGGCATCGGCATCCGCATCCGCATCGGCGTCAGCATCTGCATCGTTATCAGCATCGGAATCCATATCATTGTCTATATCCGAATCCAAATCAGAGTCAGCGTCAGTGTCTGCGTCTGTGTCAGTGTCTGCGTCTGCGTCAGCGTCACTATCAGAATCATCATCCGGTTCAGGTACTATTAAGTGATCATCTTCTTCATCTACATACCAATCTTTATCTTCCTGGATGCTTCCGCCTTCATAGTAATTTCGCTCATGTTCGTCTCTTCCGATGGCTGTTACATCATCAGGTCTAACGGAATTTGCTCTTATGTAAACAGTTGAACCGTCAGAGCTAATCATTGTATTGGTTTTATTATCTTTCTCATAGTATGTTTTGCCGTCAGAAGTTCGATCTTTCCCCATATGGAATCTATATCCGCCGGCTGCTATTTCATCCGCAGTCATATTAATTGCCGGAACCATTTCATCTTTTCCCTGAACGGTTGCGTTTTTAATAACAAGTTCAGAATTGGCCCAGCCCAAATATCCATCTAAGTCTACAGGTTTTCCTACTCTTGTGTTTGGATTGATATCCAATACCTTTATATTTGGTGTATTCGGGATAATATTGTTATGTGTCCCATAGTAATCTACAGGAGTGTTTGGTACTGTCCCCAAATTTTCAATAAACATTTTTGCACCGCGGGTAACAATATCAAGATTTTCTGCAGCGGTTGTTTCATTTATATATGTATTTCCTGAAAATTCCGCATCAATACTTCCTGTTCTTGAAATCATTGAACAAACATTTGTATCATATTTGTCATCTAAGCCTTTTATATAAATGTCGCCTATTGCTAGTATATCCATTCCATATTTTGTATTAGGTTTATAAGTTGCATTATTAAAATTGTAACCGTTAAGATTAAAATCACCTTCTGTTTGATTGAAAGTTAACTTGTTATCTTTAGTTCCGATATCTCCGCTTGCAATAAGTGAAATTCCTTTTCCTTGAACATTTGCTACAGACGGGTCATTTGACGCATTTAGTATTGAATAAGGTATTGCTCCTTTAATTGCAGAATCTGCAAGTAAAATTACTCTGCCGTCAGCATCTATGTAGTTCAATTTCATGTCAGAATCAAGTGCTGCAAGGTTAATAACAAGATCATTTGTAGAATGATTTTGTTTTGTTGTTGCGGTATAAGTTCCATCAACATTTGCATTAATTGATTTTGTCAAATCTCTTGCGTTAGGTCCGATACCTGTGCATACTCCGTTTTCACAAGGACCAACTTCTTTGCCGATAGTCCCGTCCTCAACATGAATATTTAAGTTCCCGCCGTTTTGGGCAAGTATAAGAGTCTTTTCTACTCCGTAATTATACAAATTCCCATTTGTAATATTGATATTAACATCTCTTCCTGTTGAAGTCAGATAGTTGCTGTTTGATGTGTTATCTCCAATTATAACGTTAGAATTTTTATTTTGAATATCAATTCCTTTTGATGTAACAATTCCTGCAACGTTAATTCCTTTCGTTCCGCTGTTATCAATAAGCGTTCTGTTATCTCCATTAACACGTCCGGTACTTCCTATGTTTATGCCGCCGGATGTGTTTAAGATTTTGATATTTTGTTGATTATTATCTGTTGAAGATGTTTGTGTAACATTTCCGTTAATATTAATTCCGCCATTTTCAGAATTATCAAGAGTTAATGTTCCTTCTGAGTTTTTAGCTGTTGATGTTTGTGTGATATTAATTCCGCCTGATTTCCCTGAATTTTTAATAGTTAAATTCCCATTATTGTTTTGAATTGTAGAGCTATCAATATCAATCCCGCTTGCAGCATTAATATTTAAATTCCCATTTCTATTATTGACAGATGAGCTGGCAATTTTAACGGCTTCATTTGCATCAATTAATGTATTTCCATTTTCATTTGTGATTGTACCACCGGTGATGTTTATATTAGAAGATGTATTTTTAATATTAGTATTACCTTTAACGTTTAAGATATCTCCGTTAATATTAACAACCCCATTATTGTTTGTAACATTTATGTTGCCGTTAGCATTCTCTATTGTGCCGTTTAAAGTAGTCCCTTTAGAACCTTTATTGGTGATATTTATATCGCCATTCCCGAAATTTTTAAGCAAACTTCCATTATATGCGAGTATTCCGCCGTCATTATTATATGTATTTATTGTTATTGAACCGTTATCATTTTTAATTGAGTCAGCCTGATGAATGTCTGTATTAACAAGACTGTTAAATAGTACTTCTGCAGCGGAAATAGATCCTCCTGTTGACATATTCGGGTTATCAAATCTTCTTATCGGATATCCCGTTATAGGATCATAAGAAATTACGCCACTGTCTTTTGAGTCATTAACATAACTACCATCTGGGGTGAATGCTGTATTGTTTTCTACGCCTGTAATCATTTTACCTGTAGAGTTGAGTGTTACATTCCCAGCATCTATATTGATATTTTCGCGTGCTAAAACTTTCCCATTTACAGTAACAGTACCGCCACCCATACTGTTCATAATTTCCGCATATTCAGGAGTCCCAGGTGCAGAAAGAATAGGTGCATAATATTGACCGTTACCTGTAAATTTGTTATATGCCTCCTGTGTCGGTGTTACAATAGATAGGGACCCTACATTCAATACACCGCTTTCTCCTATAACCATTCCGTTTGGAGAAACAAAAATTGCATTCCCATTAACAAAATTGCCGTCTCTCATTGTATTTACAATACCATTGATATCAATTTTGTTTTGGACAAAGTTTACAAAACTGGATATATCTCTGTCACCGTATTTATAAATTAAGTTAGCAATGTCACCTTCTGATAAGTTAAAGTTTTCATATTGTCTAAAACCAATATCTCCGCCATTATTATTATATTGAGGTGCTAAATTATAAATATGATTGCCGTTAGCACCATTTATAACGCTGTCTCCTACTATACTTCCTGCCCCTGAAATTTGGCTGGCAATTGCTGCCGGTACTATTGATTGTTGAGCTATCATTGAAAATGATAATATAGATACGACAATTCTTCTTTTTCTGGAGGAGAGCTGTGACATATTTAACTTCCTTTCACTATTTTATAAATTTATAAATTTCTGGTTATTATTCTGTTTTATCCCTAAATGATAAAATTTATTTCCGTATGAATTTTATCACTCACAAAATGTGATTTCTATAGTATATTTATTGAATATTAATTTTTTTTTACATGTTATATATAATTCGTAAATAAAAAAATTTGTTATTTTGTAACGTTTTATTAATTAGTCTGTTTAGTTTTTATTATTTGTCTTGTTCCAAAATAGAATCCATAGAATAACATAAGTAATATTGTCATTTGTAAGATTGCAGGTAAAAATGGTGTTTTGTCCTGCATAAAATCATATGCTAAGTAAAACGGAATGAATGATAAAAGGATACTAAACAGCTGTCTTATCGGATATAAAAGACCAAGATTCGGCAATACTATAATTGTACTTAAGAAGAAGTACATAAAGTTTGCGGTTAAAGTTGCCATTCCTACTCCTTCAAGCCCGAATTTTGGGATTAATGCAATTGTCAATGCAATATTACAGATCCCTGATAAAAGTTTTATTATAAATTCTATATATGTTTTATTTGCAAGGTGATATTGTAAAGTTGTGTAATCTGCCATCCCCATAAAAAACGTACCAAAGGCGAAATAAGGGATTAATCTGAATGCTTCGTGAAACTTTGGATTTGATAACATATTTACAAAATCTGAAGCATAAAGAGACATTACAACTACTGCTGGAATAGAAATCAATATATAATATCCAGTAAATCTTGAAATAAGAGGTCTCACATCAATTTTGGCTTCATACATCCTGATAATTCTAGGGACTACTGCGATTGTAATTATAGAAAATATAGTCATTAAAAGTGGCAACGTAACGCTGTATGCAACTCCTACATATGCAACTTCCGTAAAACCACTTATGTTATTCATAATAAACTTATTACTTTGGTTAATCATCCAGGTGCTTAGAGATGTTGCAGCAATAGGAATTCCATACATTGCAATTGGAAGAAGTACACTCCATTGTAATTTAGGACGTCTAAAAAATATATATATTTTACTCTGATAAATTAGTAGTAAATCAGTCAAGGATATTGATATACCCATTGCAAGCAACATTGCAATAGCTCCCATATGAAAAACTTTAATAAAGAATATAGATAGACCTATTGTCAAAAATTGATTTAATATTGTTGAAAATGTATAAGATGTAGATTTTAGTTGTGCTCTTAGCAGCTGAAATAGCAGTGCGCGTGCAGCAACAGGTATAATTAGAAACAATACTGCAAAAAAGTATTTAGGACTTATTTTAAAAAAGCTGTAAAAATGGTTCTGCAGTAGTATACATAATATAAACATCGTAATAATGTTTATAGTGAGAATTGACACTAATACAGATAAATATTTGGATAAATCTTTTGCCAGCTGATGCTGTCTGAAAAATCGAAGCCCTGAAAGCCCTACCCAGTCAGAAAAAATAATACATAGGAAAGACAAAAATGCTATTGAAAGAGAGTAAATTCCATATTGTTCCGGAGGAAGCAAACTTGTATATACAGGTACAATTATGGCATTTCCTATTGTTCCCACAATTTTTGACGGGGAATACTTTAACATATCCTTAAAAATTCCGTCCAGCTGTCTTTTTTCTTCTTCCTTGTTTTCAATAAATTCCATATCTTCCCCTTCTATGGAGTTTATTATATAACAAAAAAATTTATTTTTAACAAAAGAGCTGTTCTTTGTTAATCAATTCTTAAAGGTTGCATTGTTATTTCGAATTCGGTATTTTTATTTGTTGATTCCTTTAAAATAAGAGGAATTCCCTGTTCTTTAAAATATTTTTTGCATAAATATAAGCCTATACCGCTTCCATCCTTTTTTGTTGTGTAGCCATCATTAAATATGTCTTTTTGTATACTTTGTGGTATTGGTTTACCGTTATTCGAAATTGAGATTGTTAATATATTGTTATTTATTGATGTTTTAATTTTAATGTGTCCTTTATTATCGATGGATTCTATTCCGTTTTTTATTATATTTATCATGCAGGCAAGGAATTTATATTCATCTATTGATACATATGCATCATCTGTTAAATTATGGATAATCTCTATATTTTTATCAAATATATATATTTTTGATAGTTCAATTGAATTAAGAATGAGCTGATTTATATTACAAACAGATGGTTCTATATTGTTGAGCGATTTTAAATCTATAAGATTATTTCCGATTAATTTTGAGGATTTTTGAATGCAACTTAGAGCCTTTTCTATTGTTGCATTTTTTACATTCATTTGTTCAAGATTTTTTCTAATAACTTCACTATAAACATCACAAATAGAAATTTGATTTCTTATTTCATGAGCAATACATCTTGCCTGTTGTTTGATTATGTCACTATCAGATAACATTTATTTTTTTATCTCCTTATTTTAAAATCAGAGGTTTGACTGACATAGCCAAACCTCTAAAAATCATTCATATCTCTAATCTATAATAATTTGTCGAGGGAATTATGCAGATATTTTGGTTCGAAATTTTTTCCCGAAACCATTGTTAAGAGCATAAAGGACAGCCTGTGTTCTATCATTTACCTGCAATTTTTGGAAAATGTTATTTACATGAGTCTTAACAGTAGTTTCTGAAATAAATAATTTACCTGCAATACCCTTGTAGTTATTACCCTGTGTGAGCAGTTCAAGAACTTCTTCTTCTCTTGATGTTAAATAAGTAAGGAGATTTTCTTCTGTTGATGCAGAGTTTTCTTCTTTGAATGAACGTTGAAAGTATTCGAAAAATCTTGAAGATAAAGCTGATGGGAGATAAACTTTTCCTGATAAAACTTCATCGATTGCGTAAATTAATTGAGCTGAAGCCATTGTTTTAAGAACATATCCTTTTGCTCCGATTTTCATCGCTCTAAAAATTAAATCTGCATCATCATATCCGCTTAAAACTAAAATTCTTGTATCGAGTCCAAGTTTTTCTATTTCTTGGATTGCTTGAAGTCCATCTTTTTCAGGCATATTTACATCAATTATAACCAATTCAGGACGATATTTCTTCACTAAATTAATACCAATATTAGCGTTTGTTGTTGTTCCTGCTATATCATATCCTGTTTCAATTGATATTAACTCCTTTATCCCTCTAAGATGATCGGCATTGTCATCAATTAATAAAATTCTTGCTTTTTTCTTGAACTCTCTCATAATTTCCCCTCTTTATTTTAATTTAAATTGCTGTCCTCTACACTTTATATACTACTGTTTTAGGTGGGGTTTTTCATCCATGTCTTGATTGATGTTTTTATGTGTAAAGCATGAATTACTGATTTAAATCTATGGATTGATAAAAATCCTAAATCCATGTCTACATCATGCTTTTAGGCATGGTTGATTTTTTGGATCGATTTTTGTGTCTAAACTATTTAGTTGATTTTTTAGATTTATGATATAATTCAAAAAGATTAAGGAGAGAGTATGGAATTTGTTATATTTTTAATAGGGTTTATTATTGGCGGAATTTCGGTATTAATTCCTTCATATTTTATAAAAAAACAGGCTGGCAAAATGAATGATGCGGTAATGGAGCAAATGAAACTTTATTTCGAAAATACTGCTAATAAGGTACTTCAGGAAAATTCAGCAATGTTTTCCGAACAAAATAAGGAAAAACTTGAGGAATTTTTTAAACGTTATAAAGAAAGTTCTCAATCTTTGAGTGAACAGAACAAGGAACGTTTGGAAGAATTTTTCAAACGTTTCAGAGATAAAATAGAGGCATTCGAACGCAGAAATGAAGAAAATTTTAAAATTGAAGCTGAAAATTTTACGCGTTTTGATATGAATATAAAAAGTTTTCTTGAAGCTGGAAATAAAATTTCTCATGATACGACTGCATTAGTAAATGTTATGAAATCTGATAACCGGACACAAGGGCATTGGGGAGAAATTGTTCTTGAAAGAGTTTTGGAGGCTTCAGGATTACGAAAGGACGAAGAGTATAAAATTCAAAAAGGAACCGGCGAGGGAAGACCGGATGCTACAATATTTTTACCTGAAGGAAGATGTGTTTATATTGATGCAAAAACTTCTCTTTCTTCTTGGAATGGTTATGTTAATGCTGAAAGTGAGATGGAAAAAGAAGAAAATTTAAAAGCTTTTATAGATTCCACAAAGTCGCATATTGCGGGACTCGCTAAACGTGATTATTCTATAGAAGAAAATTCTCCGGATTATGTATTGATGTTTATTCCGATAGAGAGCTGTTATTCTATGATGTTTTGTGACGATTGTGCTTTGTGGGATTTGGCTTGGAAAAACAAAATTATGCCTGTTTCGCCGTCAACTTTGCTTTCTGCTTTGAAAATTATTAATGCATTTCATGTTGTAGACAGGCAGAATAAAAATGCAATAGAAATTTCAAGACTTTGTTCTGGAATGCTGGATAAATTTGCTGCGTTGCTTACTGATTTATTAAAAATCAGAGATAATTTAGACACGACATTGAAGAAACTTAACGGGTCTGGTAATATCATTAATCAAATTAAAAAGATTGAGAAACTCGGTGGTACTGGGAAAAAAGAGATTCCTGAATTGCCAGAAGATTTAAGAATTGATGAAGAATAAATTAAAAGAGGCTTTTTAAAGCCTCTTTTTTATTTTTCTAATGCATAAATTTTGAATTCTGAAGGTTTGAGTTCTTCAAACTTTAATTCACAGGCAGATCCTTCCCATTTTTGTGCTGTGTATTTATTGTTTTTATATACATATTCTGTGGTTATTTTGAAGTCTGTCGGCAGTTTTATTTCTTTATCCTTTACAGGCATTCCTTTTATCCAATTTTGTTCACAAGAGCCATCTTCATTGTGTGTTGTTACAAATTCTGTAGGATATTTGTAATTTGCTGCAACTAAGAAGGCTTTCTTTAATGGCTCGCAGGATATCAGCCAGACAACAAAGCCGTCATCATCCTGAACCATAATTTGAGCTTCTCCTTCGGTGATTATCGGTTGTCCTTTGACAAATCTGTCGATCGCATCAAATTTTTCAAAGAATTCGTAATTTTTTTCTCTTTTCATCGAAATTTCTTCCCCGATAACCTTTTCAATACCTCGTTTTGTAAAGCTTTCATCCCCGTCAATATAAAGGATTGGTCTTTGAGCAAACTTTCCGCCGGGAAGAAGTTTATATTTTGCCCATTTAAACAGTGCTCCGTCGGCAGTAAGTTGACCGGGATACTGATCTATTTCTCTAAATTCGCCGTCTTGATTATTATAAGCTTTTAAAATAGATAAACGTTGCCCTTCTTTAAAATCTACATTATAATTTATTAACGCCTGGTTATCTTCCGTAATTTTTTCAGGAGTTTTATCCTGCTGGGATACAATATCATTCCCCCATAAAAGATCAAATCCCATATCCTGATGGTATTCTTTTAAGAAATTATCCCATAGCATATATTCTGCCAGAGTTCCAAAGTAAGGAAATTTTTCTTTAATTGTGTCGTTCAGTTGTTTTAAAACTTCTCTTGGAGCTCGATAGCTGATAGGAACTCCTGCTGCTTCAGAGACTGCGTCAACAATGTGGTCGATATGATCCACTCTGAAGCCATCAAAATTATAATCTTTTTGAAGTTTTTGCATTGTTTCTATAAAGTATTCTATTACAGGTTTGTTGTAAGTTCCGTTTTCCAAATATACAAAATAATAAGGAGTCTGGCAGTCAAGATTTGCAAAATGAGTTACATCTTCACCTTTGTAATCATAATGTTTAAATGTTGGATATCCTCCGCATTCACTCATTTTGTCATAAACAGGAATCCCTGCTGAACACCAGGCCCCACCTGGAGCAGGCCATAAGCCTTCATCTATTAAGGCTTTTATTATATCAATCTGTTTTGTTATATCATCTTCTGTTAATTTTTGGTTAGGTTTACAATCTTGAATTTTTGCAACTATTTCTTTTACTCTTTTGTAGATCTCTTCCTGTTGTTGACGTTCGCACATTTTGTTGCAAAGAGTTTTTTTGCATTCAGACATTTCTTTATCAAACGTATCAAATAATGCTTGATAATGTTCTGCAAGATTTCCTGAAGCTCCAGTTTGGGACTGTTTATAAATATCTTTAATTACATCAACGTCTTCAGAGTCATATGCACCTTTCAAGTGGTCGGCAATAGTTGAAATGTTATCGATAATTTGTTTATCAAGTGCAGGAATATCAAACCAACGTGCAATTGAAGGATTTGCCAGAACTGCTTTTGAAAAACGTCCGGTTTGCGGTAAAATGTCATATATTACCGGGTGTCCTGCGAGCTGGGCAAGTTCAATGAATGTTTGAACCTGCATTTTGGCATCCATACCTGTTAAACCAGCAATTTCTTTATCATATAATTTTTCACTTATTTCAAAACTTTTTGGCAAATATGCACAGCCGAATTCTCTCGGATGAAAAGGGATGAGGTAAATTGTGGTGTTAAATATTCCACTTTCCAGATTCCCTGTTGGTAATATTAACAGCTGTCTTAACCAATCAATAAATTTGCCTGTTTCTGTTGTTTTATTTCCGTCACCAAGTCCTGCAAGATTGATAAGTTTAATGTTGTGACCTTCTTTTTTCATCCAGTCAGCATTCTTAACATTGTTTCTTGCAAGAACGCTTATTTTATTATTGTCAAAATTAAATTTCCCGTCTTTAAATACTTTATTATTTTTCCATTTTATTTCAAGACCATATAAAATTTCTTCGGGTGTCAATTCTTCTAGTGCTTTAATATAAGGATAATTAAGATATCCGTATTTTGTAATGATATCATATAAAAATGTTTTTCGTTTTTCGGGGATATTGTTAAAGTTATATTTCTGCTTTAATTTTGAGTAAATTTCATTTAATAATATATCTTTTTTATCTTCACTGTTATTGTTTTTCTTCCCGAATAAAAATTCTAACATATTCTCTCCAATCTTGCTGTGTAATCTTTCTAAAATTATATCACAAATAATCTTTTTATGCCTGTATAATTCCCGCTTCAGCCTTACCCATATCAACAAGATTGACTGGTAATTCTCCATCAACGGTCGTTTCATAATCTTCTGCAGAAAATCCAAGAGCATTATTTAATAAATCTTTTTCGATATTCACCTTTTCCTCACTTGAAAAAAGATAAAACTTATTGACATTTTTCATATACAAGCCGAAAGCCGTTCCATTTTCTTTTACAAGTGCAGAATGAAATTTATTTTTGATCTCATTTTTTGAAAATCCGTCAAATGTAAAATCCTGCATTTTAAAATGCTTTTTGGAGGTTTCCAATAATACATAAGGTTCTATCCATTTTTTTATGATGTAATTCATGTTCCAATAGGCTCCTGTATTTTAAACTGCATTTCGTATAATTTTCTGTAAAATCCGTCTGGATTTTTCATTAATTCATCGTGTGTTCCCAATTCCGTTAACTCTCCGTCATGGATAACAGCAATTCTATCTGCATTGTTAATAGTTGATAATCTGTGAGCAATTACGAATACGGTTTTATTTTTCATAAGGTTATCCAGTGCTTTTTGGACAATTGCTTCTGATTCGTTATCAAGTGCAGAGGTTGCCTCATCAAGAATAACAATAGGAGCGTCTTTAATCATTGCTCGAGCTATTGCAACTCTCTGACGCTGTCCTCCCGACAAAGTAGTTCCTCTTTCCCCAAGTTCTGTATCCAGTCCGTTTTCAAGGGTTTCGATAAACTCATCAAGATGTGCAAGTTTTATGACTCTTTCTATATCTTTATCACTTGCCTGTTCGTTTCCGAGAAGGATGTTTTCTCTGATAGTACCGGAGAACATAAAATTGTCCTGAAATACGAATGCAATTTGGCTTCTCAGTGATTTAACGTCAAATTTTCTTATATCAATTCCGTCAAATTCTACAACGCCTTTTTTTACGTCATAAAATCTTGGGAGTAAACTTACAACTGTACTTTTCCCGCCTCCGGAATTTCCAACCAATGCTATGGTTTCGTTTTTATTAACTTTTAAGTTGAAATTTTTTAATACAGGTACATCTTCCTCGTATTCAAAATCAACGTTTTTAAATTCTATACAATTATTTAATCCGTTCATTCGAAGAGCATTTTTGTCAGATTTGATCTTCGGTTCAAGATCAAATAATTCAAATACTCGGCTCATTGCAACGAATGTTGTTTGTAAATTTGCTAAATCGTTACCTAAATTTTTGGTAGGTTTATAAAGTAACAGTAATGATGTTACAAATGACGCAAAACTCCCAGCGGTTAGCTGTTCTGTTAATATTAGGTGATTCCCGTATGCCATAACAAGTGCTATCCCTATAGAGCATACGAAATACATTATAGGAGACATCCAGCCTACACGTTTTGTGAGTGACATTGTCAAATCAAATTGTTGATGGATTTGTTGTTCAAATTTTTTATTTTGAATTTCCTGCAGGTTATATGCACTCATAACCCTATTCCCTGCAAATGTTTCATTAAAATTTGTTGTCATATTTCCGGCAACTACCATTGTTGCGTTTGAAACTTTTTTTATACGTTTCCTTATTAAAGTTACTGGGGTAATAGCAATACCCATAACGACAACACCTATAATTGCAAGTTGCCACGAGTTATAAAGCAAAACGGCAACAAGTCCTATAAGTCCAAATACAGTTGCTATAAGAGATTTTAAAACATTAATAATATTCTTGGAAGCAGTTTCAGGATCTGTTAAAAATCTTGAAAGTACTATTCCTGATGAATTAACATCGTAAAATTGTGGATCCAGCTGTGTGAGTTTTTTAAATAAATCTACTTTTAAAGCATTTGAAACTTTATTTCCAGTCCAGTCAGTTAAATAGTTACTGGCATATTTTAATACCCCTTGAAACAATGCAAAGCCGACTATACCAAACGGGATAATAAAGGCTAACCATGATTGCAGATGAACTGTATGGCCTAAAAATGTCCATGTCTGTTCAGGTGTCCCGTTTACAACAAAATCCAAATATGGTTTTAGGGAAAGCGCAACAATACCGTCTAGTAGCCCTAATGGAATTGCAATAACCAGATTTATTAAAGCTCTTCCCATTACAGGCTTTATGTATGGAAAAATTTTATTTAATAAATATCCATAATTAAATGCTGTTTTCGACGTTGTTTCTTTAAGCTTATATTCCATAACTACCCCTTAATCCCTAATCCTGACACTTTTAATAATGACATAAAATATTATATTTTGCAAACGGATGAGGGAAAGTTATATATGAATAAGAATAAATATCTTGAAAAATATTCCATTTATAAAATAAATGAGTAAATGTTTGATATTTTAAGTTTCAACTATGTATAAAATTCCTATAATAAGAAGTATTATTTGCAGAATTGTTGCAATGTTGAGGTTTTTGTAAGTTGATAATTTCCCGATTATATATGGAGATATTCCGAGTAGGAGTAAGACTATTTTACTTGTTATGCCTTCTATAAATACCATAAGAATTAAGGCATTGATTGTATAAAGCGCAAATAAAAACGCCATTATTAAACCGCACTGAGTCAGATGCTTGGGAGAATTACAATTAAATATAAAAAATTTCCCTGTAAAAATAGTTAGTATTAAAAGTGTCGAAATGCTTATAAAAAATATTTTCAACATAATAGTTTTTCCTTAGTCTTAGTGTATTTATTTATAAAATCGGTGCACGCTTGAAATACAAATTTTTTTTCATTGTCATATAAAATCATGTGATAACTGTTTTCTAATAATATCAGGGATTTGTCAGCAGAAGATATTTCATTATAAACCTTAAATGCACTTTGGGGACTGGTAAGGTCATCTTCTGTTGAATGAATTATTAATATCGGTGCAAAAATTTTTTCAAGATTTTTCTGTATAATTTTTGACAACCTGTTAAGCTCGTATATACAACTCATTGGATAGTTATCTAGTCCTACGTGATGCTTTTCTAATAACTTTTTTATTATATATCTTGTTTTTTCGTTTTTTATACCATATGGTTCGCCCTCTGGATAGGTGTAAAAAAATCTTGTAATCGTTGAAAAACCTATCGGAATCAAGAAAGTATACCAGGGCATTCTTGTACCGTCTAAGAATAAAGTTGTGGATAGCGAAAGAATTCCCTGTATACAATGTTGATACTTCTCTGCGATTGCTAAGGCTAATAAAGCCCCAAGACATAATCCGCCGACATATATTTCATCATATTTAAAATTTAATTCTTCAAATTTTTGATATGCAAAAGCAAGCCAATCATTATATGTTACCGTTTGAATATTATTAAAATCATCTCCATGTCCCGGAAGACAGTCTGCATATACATCAAAACCATGTAAGTATAAGTGTTGCCCGAATTTCTTTAACTCAAACGGGCTTCCTGTCATCCCATGAAATAATAATACGGCTTTATTATTATTTGGATGTATTAATTCAAAATTCAAACAGTTTCCCACTATTATATAAACCTCGCAAATAGTTGATTTAACAGCTCTATTGACATGTCAATTTCTGCGTCGGTAATATATAAGGATGGAACCAGAGTTAGTATATTTTTATAAAAACCTCCATTATTTAGTATGAGCCCGCATTTTTTCCCGTTATAAATCAAGTCGCCTTTTAAACCTTCTTCCTGAATTGCGTCGCATAATTCTCTGTTTGGACTAATTTTATCTGGTTGTGTAAGCTCAATTCTTAAAGCAAGACCGATTCCTCCGACATCTCCGATGAACTGAGGATATTTATTCTTAAGGTATTTTAATCCGGACAAGAATCTGGCGCTTTTTTGAGGAATTATTTCTTCAAAATTTTCCTCTTCAATAATCTGCATAACTTCATATCCTGCCCTTGTTCCTATAGGATTTGAGGCATAAGTAGAATGAGCGCTTCCGGGTGTAAAGACGTTCGGTGATATAAATTTTTCTTGAGCCCATAGCCCTGATAGCGGATTCATTCCGTTTGTTATTGATTTCGCAAATGTAATGACATCAGGAGTGATGTCGTAATTTTCAATTGCCCATAATTTTCCGGTTCTGAACATTCCCATTTGAACCTCATCAATTATCAGCATAATTCCGAAATCATCAAGAACCTTTTTTAATGCTTTAAAATATCCTTCTGGCGGATTAATATATCCTCCCGTCCCTAACACGGCTTCTGCAATAAATGTTTTGTATTCGCATTCTCCCGTTTTAGGGTCGTAAAATGAATTGTATTCGCTCTCAAAATTTTTAGCGAATTGTTTTACGCAATAAAAATCGCAATCTTCACATTTCTTGCCGTAATGGCACCGGAAACAATACGGGAATGGAACAAAATGCGCTCTATCCCCGAAGTGTCCGTATTTTTCCCTGTATCTGTAACTTGAAGTTACGCAGGTCGCCCCCATCGTCCTCCCGTGATAGCCGCCCATAAAGGCAAAAATCCCTTGTGATTTTGTATAATTTCTTGCTACTTTTATTGCATCTTCGGTTGCCTGAGCTCCTCCAACGTTAAAATGAACTCGTCCTTTTTCTTGAAAACGTTTTTCGTTCGCTCTTGCAATTTTTTCAGCAAGTAATACTTTATAATCATATAAATATTTTGGTGCAACTTGGGGAAGTTTGTTCAATTGATCTATAACCGCATTTAGGATTCTTTTATTTTTATAGCCGAAGTTACAGCTTGCATACCACATTTGTAAGTCTAAGTATGGAATATCTTTGCTGTCAAACATAAAAGAACCACTGCAATCTCTGAATACTTTCGGATTCTTTGAATAATGGGTTGTATCCCCCCAAGAACAATACTTATCATCCAACTCTCTAATTTCTTCATCTGATAATAAATTGACTTTCAACATTTTTTACCTCGCTAAAACAATCTGATTTATATTCCACTTTGAAATTAAAGTAGAAATGTTGAGGCAAGGCAATTAGCAACCCGGCTTAGTTTTAAATTGCTAATCTGTTAATATGTTCTATTGACAATAAAATTTTTTTGAATTTCTTAAGCAAGATCTTCTTCGTAATTATTTGAAATAATAATAAAATCCACTAACTACCTATATGTTTGTCAAACTTATCTCCATTGCGGTATCCTATGCCGGCTCTGTAGCCTGAAATAGAGTACATAAACGGGAGTGCTGGTTCAATCCATTTTAATCCGGACATAACAGCAACAGTGGCAATATCATCTGTGTGGAGACTTATATCAAGAGCTTCCGGTTTTCTTTCATCAAAAAGTCTTTCTTTATTTGATTTTTGGTGAAGAAGAGGATTTATGACTTTTTGCCCTATTAAATTCGCAATTGCGCTTCCTCCTATGACTCCTGTTAAGATTATTCCTCCTACCATTCCAATTGCGCGGGCAGCTTTCGATTTGATATTACATTTTTCTAAAATAGCAAGTGCTCCGCCCGCCCCGATATTACATAAAAATATATTTGCCAGATACTGGTATGAACCTTCTTTTATTTTGTCAGGAATTTTTGATTTCCAGTGTTTGTTTGTGAGTTTATCTCCAATAACGCCACCAGTGATTCCACCCAGAACAGGTATTAATCCAAATACTGATAATCTGCCTATTTCCGAAAATATTTCTTTTGAATCAATATTTTCTGGATCGGGTATAAGTTCATTCAGTAATTTTTTCCCTTTATCATCTTTCCCTATTTTGTCGAATAATGTTTTAACATCTTGTAATTTTAAGACTTTTGATTTTGCTTTATTTAAAATTTCTTCAACTTCTCTACTTATTTTGTTTTCTTTCAGATATGCTCCGATTAATCCTTTATTGTCGTTTTTTATTTGGGTGAGTGTTCTTAATTCGTCCGCATCCTTAAAAATTTTATTTGTAATTTTAGGCGCCGCAAGTGCAGACGCAACAGTAAATCCCATAGTTGTAATTGTTCTGATCGCAGCTTTTTTCTTTTTATGTTTTGGAGCATCATGTATTTCTTTTGCGCAATATAGCCCTCCTGCTGTAGTTAGAATAGCAGGAACAGATTTGTGAAATTTTTCTACCAATATAGGCTGATCAAGATATTTTCCTGTAACTTTTAGTATATTCATAATTTCAGTCCTTTGTATTATTTAAGAATTTTTTCGTAAACTCGGGGTGTTTTTTGTTGAATTTAATATAGTCATTGAGTTTATTCAGGACATTTTCTGATATTACATGTTCAATCTTACAGGCATTTTCTGTGGCTTCAATTTCGTCAAGTCCTAGAATGTCTTTGAAAAATTCCTGAAGAAGTCTGTGTTTTTCAATAACTTTTTGAGCTTCTTTTTCTCCTTCGTCCGTTATGGTAATAATATCATATCTTCCGTAGTTTATTAGTCCCTTTTCTGCAAGTCTTTTTAAAGCTTCGCTTACAGATGCCCTACTTACATTTAATTCTCTTGAGATATCTATTGCTCTAACTTTGTTATGTCTTTTTAAGTGATTGCTTATGACTTCAAGATAATCTTCCAAACTGGAAGTCAGTTGTTTTTGTTTCATATAGTCCTTTCACCGGCTCCAGTCCCGAAATCCATGTAAAAAAGTGGTGGTTTGATTTCGGGACGACTTCGTTTTGTAATGTAATAAAGCGTAAAATATGTACAAATACAAATGTAAGGAAATCCTAACATTTTGTCAAGTGATTTTGTGATATTATTATTTTGGAAAATTTAAGGGAGTAAAAAGTGACAAATTTATCAAATCTTTTTGATTTAGGCCGAAATCTTTATGCAATGCCTTCTTATATGAGTAATTCTGGAAAAGCATTAATGCCTTTGAGATACTTTTTTGAATTAACATACAGATGTAATTTGCAGTGTCCTTATTGTTATGTCGGTAATGAGAGAACAAAAGAAGAATTGACAACAGAAGAGTGGTTCAAAATTATTGACCAGATCCCGTGGTATTCTTTCGTAACGCTGGTTGGTGGAGAGCCGCTTATAAGAAAAGATTTTGTTGATATTTTAATGAAGACCTCAAAAAAAACTATGGGAAAGCTTAATGTTGTCTCTAACGGGATACTTATTAATGATGAGATAATTGACGCTTTTATTAAAAGTAAGATGATGCTTCTTTCAGTTTCCCTTGATGGTTACGGGAAAAATCATGACAAAAATAGGGCAAAAGATGGCATTTTTGAAAAAATTATCTCTAATTTTGAAAAGATGAATTTACGCTCAAAACGCCCTATGATTGATATAAAAACAATTGTTCTAAATAACAATCTTGATGATTTAGTAAAATTATATAAAATGTGTGACGAAATGAAATTTAATTTTTTGTCAATTTCATTTCTAAGAAATAATAATTTAAAACAAAATTCGGTTTTATTTGATAGTTTTGTTCCTGAATTTAATATGAATTATCCTATTGAAAGATATTTTGATTTGGAACATTTTAAAGAAGTTTACAAAGAGTTAGAATCGCTTTCTAAAAGGTCAAATGTTCGGATAAGATTTTCTCCTAAATTTGAATATAACAAGGATCCGCTTAAAAAAATTGAGGAATTTTTTAATACTACTTCTGACAAGCCTGTTAGTGAGATTTATGAACCGTGTAAATATCCGTTTTCCAATATGATGATAAATCCTTGCGGAGATGTTTACCCTTGTTTGTCACAAAAAATTGGAAATGTCAAAAATAAGAGCTTGATTGAAGTTTTTAATATGCCACATTACAGATGTTTTAGAAAAAATCTTAAGGCTGCAAAGGTCTTTGGTGCATGTCAGATGTGCTGTGAACTTTGTGTAAAAGAATAAGATGCTTCTGTTTAATACTTGATAAATAGGCTTAATTGTTTTATAATTTGTGTATGGAACGAAATACCGTTAAATTACTGGGCTTTAATCTTGATACTTTTACGATTGATGAGGCGTTGGAATATATTATAAAACATCATGGGCAGGTTGTGACTATTAATCCTGAAATGATTCAAAGTGCACAAAAAAATGATGAGTTTGCTCAAATTATTAAGAATGCTGAACTTGTTATTCCTGATGGTGTTGGTGTTGAATTGGGGTTGATGATTCTCGGAACCCGTGTTCGTCGTATTGCGGGCATTGAATTTGCAAGAAGATTAATAGACCGTTTTAGCGAAAATTCTGAACCTATTGCTTTTGTAGGGGCAAAACCTGAAATTATTCAAAAGGCGGTTGAAAATTTAAAAAAAGAGACTCCTTCCTTAAATGTTTGTTATTCTCAAGACGGTTATTTTAAAGATGATGAGAGAGTGCTGGAGGAACTTAGAAATTCGGGGGCTAAGCTAGTTCTTGTTGCATTAGGATCGCCTAAACAGGAGTTTTTTATCGAAAAAGCTAAAAGACTTCTTCCAGAAGCTGTTTTGATTGGTATTGGCGGAAGTTTTGATGTTTGGTCTGGTGCTGTCAGTCGTGCTCCGGTTATTTATCAAAAACTGTGTATAGAATGGTTGTACAGAACATTAAAAGAACCAAAACGTTTTAAGCGTATTTTTCCAACATTGCCTATGTTTGTTATAAAAGTTTTACAAGAAAAATTTGGAGTATAAAATGTTAGACAAAAATGAAATTAAAGAATTAGAAGCTTGCTGTAAAGAAAATCGTCAAAATATTTTAAAGATGGTATATAATGCTCAATCAGGGCATATAGGTGGTTCACTTTCTGCGGTTGAAGTTATGACCGTTTTATTTCATAAATGTATGAAGCTTGCTCCAAAATGGGATAAAGATAAAAATTTTGAACAACGTGACAGATTTGTATTATCTAAAGGACATGTTTCGCCGATTTATTATTGTAATCTTGCACAGATGGGCTATTTCCCTAAAGAAGAGTTGATGACCTTCAGAAAGCTTGGTTCAAGACTTCAAGGTCATCCGGCTGTTTTGTGTCCTGGGGTTGATGCTGCTACAGGGTCTTTGGGGCAAGGATTGTCGATTGCTTGTGGTATGGCGATGGGATTAAAACTTGATAAAAATCCTGCTAATGTTTTTGTTCTTACCGGAGATGGAGAGTTGCAGGAGGGAAATATTTGGGAAGCATTTATGAATGCTCCGTGTCGACATTTAGATAATCTTACGGTTATTATTGACAGAAATAGATTGCAAATAGACGGATGTACGGAAAATATTAAGGCTCTGGATGATCTCGCTTCTAAAATAAGGGCTTTTAATTGGAATGTGATTGAAATTGACGGGCATGATCTGGTTCAGATTTATGATGCAATTGAACTTGCCAAAAAATCAAATAAGCCTACTGCAATTATTGCAAATACAATTAAAGGAAAAGGAGTCAGCTTTATGGAAAATAATGCTGGCTGGCATGGTAAGGCTCCTAAAAAAGAAGAATTTGAAAAGGCAATGGAAGAGTTAGTATAATGATTTTTGATAACTTAGAAAATCTTGAGAAGTATGAAATCGTAACTCCTGAAGTTTTGGAGTTTGTAAATAAATTAAATGTAAATACGCCTTGTGGTCGTTATGACATAACCGACAAAATCTTTGCAAATATAGAGGAGTATTCTCCAAGAGGAGAACTTGAATGTGCTTTGGAGGCTCATCGCAAATTTATTGATATTCAGTTGCTTATTTCAGGAGAAGAGCGTATTGATTTTATCGATATTGACGGTTTAAATGTTTTGAAAAGTTATGACTGTGTAAAAGATATTTTATTTTTTAAGAGACCTAAAGTGGAATTGGGAAGAATTTATCTTAACGGAAGAAATTTTGCAATTTTTTATCCAGATGATGCACATGCTCCTCAAATTACGACTTTAAGTCTTCAAAATAATGTTAAGAAGGTTGTTGTTAAAATTCCGGTGGACTGGTTGTTATGATTCATTGTGTCATTTTTGATCTTGACGGTACTTTGCTGAATACACTTGATGATTTATGTGATAGTACAAATTTTGCATTACAACAATTTGGGTATCCTGTACGTACTTTAGAGGAAGTGAGATGCTTTGTTGGAAACGGAGTTAAGAAGCTTATTGAGCGTGCATTGCCTAACGGAGAAGATAATAAAGACTTTGATAGTTGTCTTAAATTCTTTAAAGAGCATTATTCTAAAAATATGTATAATAAGACGGCGCCATACGATGGAATTATGGAAATGTTAAAGGCGATACGTCTTGCTGGAATTCATACTGCTGTTGTCTCAAATAAATTTGACAGCGCCGTTAAAGATTTATGTAAAAAATATTTTGGGGATTTAATTCAAGTTGCAATAGGAGAAAATGAGCGTGCTGGAATTCGTAAAAAACCTTCCCCTGACAGTATTTTTAAGGCTATGGAAGAACTTAAGGTTTCAATTGATAATGTTATTTATGTAGGTGATTCTGAGACTGATGTGCAGACTTCTAAAAATGCTGAAATAGACTGTATTGGTTGCACTTGGGGCTTTAGAGGCAAGGATGTTTTGTTGAATGAGGGTGCAAGATATATTATTGACGCACCTTGTGAAATTTTAAAAATAATCGGAGTTGTTTAAGTGTCCTTTTATGGTTTTTGCAAAAAAATATATAGAATTTGGAGAGAAGGCCAGAAGAGGATTCCAGAAAGCTTTTTTAGACAGATATTGCGTCTTCCTGCCACTTCAAAAAAGATTTTGCTTATATCGCATGAACTTTCTCGTACAGGTGCACCTTTGGTTTTGCTGACTATTGCAAAAGTTTTAAAAAAGAACGGTTTTTCTATTGCTTTGATTTCATATAATGACGGATATCTGCGTAAAGAGTTTGAACAATTGGGTGTTCCTGTTTGTATTGCATACTCTGCTAAGTATGATCAAATAGGAATTAATGAACTGGAAAACTTTTTTGACGTGGTACTTGCAAACACGATTTTGACATTTCATTCTGTTAATTTTATTAAAAATAAAAATAAACTAATTTGGCTTATACATGAATCCCAGGAATTTGAGACAAAACTATTGGATGTTTTGAGTATACCACATTACGGATGTGATGGGGTTGTAAAAGTTCTGAAAGATTCAGGAAAAATTTATACTGTAAGTGAATATTCAAAAAAAGTTTTTTCAAAATATGCGGATGAAGTTGAAGTTATTCATAACGGAATAGACGATGAATTTGATGGATATAGTGACCATAAAAAATTGACATTTTCATTCTTGGGGAGAGTACAAAAGCGAAAGGCTGTAGATGTTTTTGTTGATGCTGTATTATCATTGCCTTATGAATATCAGAATTCTGCTAATTTTATTATAGCAGGAGATGTTAGTAATGATTATGCAAAACAATTAAAGAAAAAGTCGAAAAATATTATAAAATGGGTTGGAGAAATTAAGAAAAAACAACAACTAACAAATTTCTATAAAAATACTGATATACTTATTTGTGTTTCTAAAGATGATACGGCTCCGCTTGTAGTGACCGAAGCCGCAATGCATGGGATCCCATCAGTAATAAGTAAAAATGTCGGCTCTGATTATATAATTGAAGAAGGGAAAAGCGGGTTTATTCTTCCGACTGGAGATGTTAATGCTTTAAGATGTTTGATTGTAAAGTTGATTACAAATCCTGATATTATTAAAAATATGAAACCGATTGCCCGTGAGAGTTATTTAAGGACAAGTACTTTAGATGTTTTTGAGAAAAAGTTTTTAAATATAGTTTATGATAAAATGAACCTTAAAAGAAAGGATTAGAATGGCTGAAAAGAAAATTCTTGTACATCTGCATTTGTTTTATCATAACCAGATTGATTATGTTATTTCAAAATTGAGAAACATTACAAATTGTAAGTGGGATTTGTATGTAACTTTTTGTGATGAAAATGAAAAAAGCTTTTTAAAACTTAAAAGATTTAAGCCTGATGTAATATTTTTTAAGGTGAAAAATTTGGGATATGACGTTTATCCGTTTATTCAGGTTTTACGAAAGGTTAATCTATGTGATTATGATTATGTTTTAAAACTTCATACAAAATCCCCCCAGAAGATTTTTGGATTTTTTAAATCTTATAGATGGCGTAATAATATGTTTGATGGGCTTCTTGAATCAAAAAAACAATTTTTGAAGGCTTTAAATGTTATTGAAAATCCTAAAAACGGTTTGCTTGCTTCTCATTATCGAATGTTGAGATTTACCGGACTTGTGGCGGAAGAAGGTTATATGCTAAATGAGATGATGAAGAGGTTAGGTCTTCATTACAGGGGTAATATATATGTTTCGGGAACTATGTTTTTAGCACGTGCTGCATTATATAAGGATCTAGCTAATTCAGATATAAATGATGATGATTTTGCAAAAATTTCTCATACAGGTTCTAATTCAACAAATGCGCATGTATTGGAAAGGGTTTTGAGTTTAATTGTTTATGATAAAGGGTATGATTGTGTCAGGATAAATTCATTGAAATTATTCTTAGATAATGCTCGAATTAAATTATTTTCTGTATCTTTTGTATGGAATAATTTTCATCATGGATTAGCTATATATTTTCTCGGGAAGAAACATCTTATTGATATTTTAAAGAAGAATGATTATATACAAGGAACAGAACTTATAAAGCAATCTTTTACACTTAATCCTTTTAAAAATAAAAGATTATGTATTTTTGCTGTATATTGTCCTGATGGGAGAATTTCAGATTCTCAAATTTATTATTTAAAAGGACTAAAAAGAATTGCCGATAATATTATATTTATTGCTGATAGCTTAGTATTTCCTGAAGAGATAGAGAAAATAAAGGATTTAGTCTGTTATTGCAACTTTGAAAGACATAAAGGATTTGATTTTATGTCTTATAAATTGGGCTATGAATATGCTTTAAAAAATGGATTACTTGACGATATCAATGAATTGATTATTTGTAATGACAGCTGCTATGCTCCTGTTTTCCCATTTGAAAAAGTTTTTTGTAAAATGGCAGGGATGCAATGTGATTTTTGGGGGATGACATCTAACGGTAATATCCAGAAGCACCAAAAAATACATATTCAGTCATTTTTTTATGTGTTTAAAAAAAATATATTTAAATCTGATGTTTTTAAATCTTTTATCAAAAAGATTAAGTGTCAGAAAAATATAAACAGGGTTATACAAAAATATGAAATAGAATTTACTGATTATCTTGTAAGTCATAATTTTAAATATTCTACATTTGTTCCGGACAGTATATCCGAGGTGCCATTATGTATAAATAAGACTATTTATCCTCTGACTTTATTAAAAAATTATTTTGTACCACTTGTAAAAGTTAAAGTGTTTAATAATAAATTTCTGGGGAAAATTAGTGAAGATTCATTTGAAACTTTAGATTTTATTAAGTCTGTTAACCCCGAACTTGCTGAAATTATAAAAAAAGAGAATCATATGTAAGTATTTGTGATACAATACTGGTAAAATATGGGGGATTTATGCCGTTTGAATTTGAAAGACAAAAGATAGCTGATGTTATTCTTGTTAAACCGAAAGTTTTTGGAGATAATCGTGGTTTTTTTATGGAAAGTTATAAGAGATCAGAATTTGTTAAAAACGGGATTGATGTTGAGTTTGTTCAGGATAACCACTCAAAATCTTCCGCCCATGTTTTGCGAGGACTTCATTATCAGGAAGCACCGTTTGGACAGGCAAAACTTGTGAGATGTTCAAGAGGGCGAATTTATGATGTTGCCGTTGATATAAGAATAGGCTCTGAAACTTTCGGGAAATATGTAAAAGTAGAGCTGTCAGAAGATAATAAACATATGCTATATATTCCGGATGGTTTTGCGCACGGTTTTGTTGTTCTATCTGATGGAGCTGAACTTTTGTATAAAACATCAAATGAATATGCTCCTCAAGCTGATAGGGGCATAAGATGGGACGATAAGGATATAAATATTGATTGGGACATCGATTTTGAGCCTGTATTATCTGATAAGGATATGTCACAGCCGTTACTTAGGGAGGTTTTTAGCTTATGAAAACATTATTGATCACGGGTGGGGCAGGATTTATAGGAAGCTGTTTTGTAAGACATATTTTAAAAAAGCATGACAATTATAAAGTAATAAATCTTGATGCGTTGACTTATGCAGGTAATATCGAAAATCTTGATGATATTAAAGATAATTCTAATTATGAATTTGTTCACGGGAATATTTGTGATAAAAAACTCGTAAGGGAATTAATTGCGCAAAGTGATTGTGTCATAAATTTTGCGGCAGAATCCCACGTAGATAGGTCTATCACTGGACCTGAGATTTTTATCGAAACTAATGTTCAAGGAACATTGAATCTTTTGCAGGCTTCAAAAGATTTTGGCGTTGAAAGATTTTTGCAGGTATCTACTGATGAAGTTTACGGAACTCTCGGAAAAGACGGATATTTTTATGAAACAACTCCTCTTGCTCCGAATTCTCCTTATTCGGCCTCAAAAGCCAGTGCGGATTTACTTGTAAGAGCATATTACGAAACATATAAGTTACCTGTTTTAAACACAAGATGCTCTAATAACTATGGTCCTTATCAGTATCCAGAAAAATTAATTCCGTTTTTTATCTCAAGATTGCGGCGGAATGAAAAGGTTCCTGTATATGGAGATGGTTTAAATGTCAGAGATTGGCTTTATGTTTATGATCACTGCGAAGCTATTGATACTGTTTTACATAATGGAAAAGTTGGAGAAGTTTATAATATAGGTGGACATAACGAAAAAACAAATCTTGAAATTACAAAAATTATTCTTGATGCAATGGGAAAAGATGAAAGTTATATCGAATATGTTCAGGATAGACTCGGACATGACAGACGTTATGCAATTTCCAATGATAAAATTACATCAGAACTCGGCTGGACTCCATCAGTAACATTTGAGGAAGGTATAAAATTAACAATTGACTGGTATTTAACACATCAGGATTGGATAGATTCAATAGAGACGAAACAGCATAAGGCGGTGATAAGATGACAAAAGTTTTAGTAACAGGTTCAAACGGAATGCTAGGTCAGGATTTGTGCCCTATATTAGAGGATAGTGGCTACGAAGTTGTTGAAACTAATTCTTCTAGTATGGATATAACTAATACTGATGCCGTTAAAAATGTTATTGAAAAAGAAATGCCGGATATTGTTATACATTGTGCTGCATATACAAATGTAGATATGGCTGAAAATGATTTAAAAACTGCAGAATTTATAAATGTTACGGGAACTGAAAATATTGCGGAATACTGTGGAAAATTAGGAATTACCATAGTTTATATTTCAACGGACTATGTATTTGATGGGACTAAATCGGAACCATATACTCCGCAAGACAGAACAAATCCGATAAATAATTATGGAATGACTAAATATGAGGGAGAAGAGGCTGTGAGGAGCCTTTGCGAAAAGTATTATATAGTAAGAACCTCTTGGCTTTATGGTCATCATGGTAAAAATTTTGTAGAAACGATGCTTAATCTTGCAAAAACTCAAAAAGAATTAAAAGTTGTGAATGACCAAATCGGTTGTCCGACTTGGACTGTTGAACTTGCGAATGGTATTATTAAACTTCTTAACGGTAAACCTTACGGTACATACCATGTTTGTGGTTCCGGGGCTACAAGCTGGTATGGTTTTGCAGAAGAAATTTTTGCGCATGTGAAAGAAAAGGTTAGTTTAATCCCTTGTACTACATCAGAATTCCCTCGTCCTGCAAAACGACCTTCATATAGTGTAATGCTTAATGGCGGTATCTGTAGAAATTGGAAGTTGGCATTGAGAGATTACTTAGATTTAAGAGTAGATGAGGAGGATGCAGAATGAAAGGTATAGTTCTTGCTGGAGGTGCTGGAAGCAGATTATATCCGACAACGCTTGCTGTTTCAAAGCAATTGTTACCTATTTATGATAAACCAATGATTTATCATCCGATATCTGTACTTATGCTAGCAGGAATAAGAGATATTCTTGTTATCTCAACTCCTCATGACTTGCCGAATTTTAAGAAACTTCTAGGAAACGGAGAGCAGTTCGGAGTAAACTTTTCATACAAGGAACAGCCAAAACCGGAAGGATTGGCACAGGCTTTTATGATTGGGGAAGATTTTATCGGACAGGATAATGTCTCTTTAATTCTGGGTGATAATATATTTTACGGTTCGGGGTTTTCGGGAATGCTAAAGAACGCTGTTGAAAGGGCCAATCAAGGTGTTTCTACTATATTCGGCTATCCTGTAAAAGATCCTGAAAGATTTGGGGTCGTGGAATTCAATGCAAATCATGAGGCTGTTTCTTTAGAAGAAAAACCTGCTAATCCAAAATCAAATTATGCCGTAACTGGATTATATTTTTACGATAATAGTGTTATTAATCTTGCTAAGAAACTTAGACCCTCTGCAAGAGGAGAACTCGAAATTACTGATTTAAATAATCTTTATTTAAAGAATAATAGACTTTATGTAGAACTATTGGGAAGAGGTTTTGCATGGCTCGATACCGGAACACATGATTCTATGCTTCAGGCTGGTCAGTATGTACGAACAATAGAGGAAAATCAGGGGATAAAAATTGCTTGTCTTGAAGAAGTTGCATACAGAATGGGCTATGTTTCTAGAGAAAACCTGCTTGAAAATGTTGCAAAATTTAGTAATAACGAGTATTATAATTACATAAAGAAAATAATTGAGGGATAAGATGAAGAGAATTCTTGTAACAGGTGGGGCTGGATTTATTGGTAGCCACCTTTGTGAAAGATTACTGGCAGAAGGTAATGATGTAATTTGTCTTGATAATTTTTTTACGGGTTCCAAAGATAATATCCGACATCTTTTGGGTAACGATCATTTTGAACTTGTTCGTCATGATATTACTAAAGAATATTTTGCTGAAGTTGATCAAATATATAATTTGGCCTGTCCTGCAAGCCCTCCTCATTATCAATATAATGCAATTAAGACAATAAAAACTTCAGTGCTTGGCGTAATGCACATGCTTGGACTTGCAAAACGTTGCAATGCAACAATTTTGCAGGCCTCAACAAGCGAAGTTTATGGCGATCCGAAAGTCCATCCTCAAACGGAAGATTACTGGGGAAATGTTAATCCTATCGGGATAAGAAGTTGTTATGACGAAGGAAAACGATGTGCTGAAACTTTAATGATGGATTACCACAGACAAAATAAGGTTAATACAAGAATTGTTCGTATTTTTAATACCTACGGGCCTAATATGGCTCTTAATGATGGTAGGGTTGTTTCAAATTTCATTATTCAAGCTCTTGAAAATAAAGATATTACAATATACGGAGATGGCTCTCAAACACGTTCGTTTTGCTACGTAAGTGATCTGGTCGAGGGAATAATCAGGATGATGAATAATTCTCAAGAGTTTATAGGACCGGTAAATCTTGGTAACCCTTCAGAACGTACAATTTTAGATTTTGCGAAATATATTATTGAATTGACAAATTCTAATTCAAAAATTGTATTTCAACCTTTGCCGATGGATGATCCTACTCAAAGAAAACCGGATATTTCATTGGCTCAAAAAGAGTTACATTGGACTCCGCAGGTTGATATAAAAGATGGACTTGAAAAAACAATTGAATATTTTTCCCGTAAGATTAAGGAGCGTGCTTAAATGAAGGTTTGTGTCATCGGAACGGGATATGTAGGGCTTGTTGCAGGAACTTGTCTTGCAGAAATGGGAAATGATGTAATTTGTGTTGATAATGATGTGGAAAAATTAGAAAAGCTTAAAAACGGTATTATCCCTATTTATGAACCAGGACTGGAGGATTTAATAAAATCCAATGTTAAAGAAAAAAGATTGCACTTTTCTTCAGATTTAGCATCTGCAGTGAGAGCCTCTTTAATTTGTTTCATAGCAGTGGGTACTCCTCAGGGGGAGGACGGTTCTGCGGATTTACAGTATGTTATGAATGTTGCGGAAAGTATCGGCAAATCTATAAATGGTTATAAAGTTATTGTTGATAAATCAACTGTTCCTGTTGGTACTGCAGAAAAAGTTACTGAGATTATAAAAAAACAAACGGCTCAGCCGTTTGATGTTGTCTCTAATCCTGAATTTTTAAAACAGGGTGCAGCTGTTGATGATT
This sequence comes from Candidatus Gastranaerophilales bacterium, assembly GCA_944327255.1. GTDB lineage: Bacteria > Cyanobacteriota > Vampirovibrionia > Gastranaerophilales > Gastranaerophilaceae > UBA1221. The sequence continues at coordinate 28,586 of CALVHA010000013.1, forward strand.
TTTTACGTCCGGATAGAGTGATAATAGGCGCAAATTCCGAAAAAGCAAAGGATATAATGCTTGAATTATATGAGCCTTTTGTCAGAAATCAGAACCCTATTATAACAATGGATACTAAATCTGCCGAAATGGTTAAATATGCCTCAAATTCTTTTTTGGCGGTAAAAATTTCTTATGCAAATGAGATTGCAAATTTATGTGAAAAAGTTGGAGCTGATGCTAATATGGTGCGTCTTGGAATGTGCGCAGATACAAGAATTGGGACAAAATTTTTATATCCTGGACTTGGATATGGTGGAAGCTGTTTCCCTAAAGATGTTAAGGCGATATTAAAAACAGCATCTGACTTCAGGACTTCTTGCCCTATAATTGAGGCGGCAGATAAAACTAATAAAAATCAAAGACAATTATTTATTCGAAAAATATTAACTAGATTTGGAGACAACCTGCATGGATTAACGTTTGCTGTCTGGGGACTCGCCTTTAAACCTAAAACGAATGACATGAGAGAAGCTCCTTCTATTACAATTATTAATGCTCTGCTTGAAAGAGGTGCCAAAATCAGAGCATATGATCCTAAAGCTTATGATTGCGCAGAAATTATATTTGGTGATACAATATATTATGCGAATTCTTCGTATGAAGCTTTAAAGGATGCAGATTGCATGTTATTGCTTACAGAGTGGAATGAATTCAGGAGACCTGATTTTGACAAGATAAAATCGTTGTTAAAAAATCCAATTATATTTGATGGAAGAAATCAGTATAATTATGATAAAATGATTAAAAATGGTTTTGAATATTATCAGGTCGGAAGAAGTAGTGAGAAGAAAGGGACATTCTTATAATGAAAGGAATTGTACTTGCTGCAGGTGCTGGAACCCGTTTATATCCTGCATCTCAGCCAATATCTAAAATATTATTATCAATATATGATAAACCAATGATTTATTATCCTATATCAACACTTATGCTTGCCGGGATAAAAGATATTCTTATTATTACTAATGAAACGGATTATGATAATTTTAAAAAATTATTAGGCGATGGATCTCATTTTGGGCTTAATATTGAATATAAGATTCAGTATGTGCAAAAAGGGATTGCAGATGCTTTCATAATTGGCGAAGACTTTGTGAATGGTGAAGATGTTGCACTAATTCTTGGAGATAATATATTTCATGGACATGGTTTTTCAACTATTATGCAGCATGCCATCGAAAATAATAATGGTGCTACTGTTTTTGGTTATACAGTAAAGGATCCTGAAAGATTTGGTGTTGTAGAATTTGATGAAAATAGAAAAGTGCTTTCTCTGGAAGAAAAACCTGAATATCCAAAATCTGATTATGCGGTAACGGGATTATATTTCTATGATGGGCATGTTTGTGAATATGCAAAACAATTAAAGCCTTCTGCTCGTGGTGAATTAGAGATTACCGATTTAAATAAAATATATCTTGAAAAAGGTCTGCTAAGTGTTGAAATTCTTGGAAGAGGCTTTGCATGGCTTGATACCGGAACACATGATTCTATGCTTCAGGCAAGCAACTTTGTTCAATCAATGGAGTTGAATAAAGGGGAAAAAATTGCCTGTCTTGAAGAGATCGCTTACTTAAACGGATTTATCAGCGGAGAAAAAATTCTCAAAAATATTGAGGGTTATAAGAGCGACTATTACGATTATGTTCGTAACGTAATATTAAAAAGCATGACAGGTGTAAGAGTATAAATTTAACAATCTTAAAAATCTTGCCTGAACGCTGTGCTTGAGATATTCTATAGTTATGATTAAGCAATTAAAGTTAAAAGATTATATTTTGATTGATGAGCTGGAGGCAAATTTTCATTCTGGTTTGAATGTAATAACTGGTGAAACCGGTGCAGGAAAAAGTATTCTCATAAGCGCAATTGATATTGCTTTTTCTCCGCGTGTTTCTAAAGATGTCATCAAAAATGGTGCAGAAAAAGCTATTATTGAACTCGTTATTGAAAATAACAGACATAATTTGAAAACTTTATTTGAAGAAAATGGAATTGATGATTTTGGATCAGAAATTGTTTTATCTAAAGAAATTACTCAAAATGGTGTCCGTACCCGTCTTAACGGGACATTAATTAATCAGGAATTTTTAAAGCAGATAAAATCTTTATTTCTAGATATTCATTCCCAGCATCAAACATATGTTTTTATGCAGCCCAAACATCATATAACATTGCTTGATAATTATGCAAAGGATGTATATGGCAGTAAGCTTGAAGAATATAAAACACTGTATAAAAAATATACGGATACAAAAAATCTTCTTGAACAGGCTAGAGATTCAGCAGATAATACAGAAAGTCAGATAGAGTTCTTAAAGTTTCAGGTTAGTGAAATTGAAGAAGCTGAAATTCAATCTTCAACAGAGGATGATGAATTAAACAATGAACTTGAAGTTCTTGCTAATGCCGAAAAACTAAAAGAATTAACAGGACAGTCATACTGGGCAATAAACGGTGATGATGGTTCTATTTTAGAAGCATTGGGTAAAATTAAGCAAAGTATCTCAAAAGCTTCCGGTATGGATTCAAAGCTTGAAGATTTGGAGCAAAGGCTCATTGATGTTGTTGAAAATCTTCATGATTTAGCTTCTGAGCTTAGAGATTACAGTCAAAATTTGGATAACGATACTGAAAGATTAAATGAAATTCAGGAACGGTTGTACCTTCTTGATAAATTAAAACGTAAATATGGCGGCACTCTTGAAGAAGTTCTAAAAACGCATGAGAAGCTTGCAGAGGAGTTGTCTGGAATAGAGTTTTCATCTCAAAATATTGAATTATTAGAAAAAGAAGTTGAAGGTATCCACTCTGAACTTATAGAGCTTTCGTCTCAGATAAGTGAAAATAGAAAAAATTATGCAAAGGTGTTGTCTGTTTATATACAGGAAAAGCTTGAAAAACTAGAACTTCCCAAAGCGCGTTTTGAGATTTCTGTAACAAATAAGGAACTTGGTTGCGACGGGGCAGATAATGTTGAATTTTTAATTTCTACAAATGTCTCCGAAGATTTAAGACCTCTTGCAAAAGTCGCATCGGGAGGAGAAATCTCTCGAGTTATGCTTGCAATAAAGTCTATTTTTGCGCAGTCAGATGATATTGATACAGTTATCTTTGATGAGATTGATACGGGAATTTCAGGAAAGGCATCTCAGAGTGTTGCTGAAGAAATTAAGGAACTTGCAAAATATCATCAGATTCTCATTATTACACATCAACCTATAATTGCTTCTAAGGCGGATAAACATTTTTATGTAAGAAAATCGCAGTCTGATGAAACTAAAGTTGAGGTTTATGTTTTGACCGGTGATAATAAAATTAAAGCTCTGGCCGAACTTGCCGGCGGGGAGATAAATGAACAATCTATGGAGTTTGCAAAATCTCTTATTGAAGCATAATACAAGTACTGAAAGGAGAGGTTGTTTATATGATATGTCCTAAGTGTAATGAAGAACTTAGTGTAATAACATATGGTGGTTTGAAAATTGAATATTGTAAAAGCTGTAATGCTGTATGGTTAAAATTTCCTGAGATGCAGAAACTGGGTAAAAATCTTGAGTTGAAAAGACCATTGCTGAACCCAGCAGAACTGGATGCAATACGAGTAAAAGAAGAGTTGAGGTTTTGTCCCGAATGCGGCAAACAGATGGAAAAAGTCTATTTTAACGGGATGGTAGTAGATAAATGTTTTGATTGTAACGGAGTATTCTTTGATAACGGAGAACTTGCAAAATATTTTAATTTGTTCATGAAGAAACCTGTTGGGATAATTGATAATTTAAAGTTTATAGATTTATGCTGTAGTGGAGAGTTAAGAAAGAAAGAGGTTGATATGCAGGAAATTGAAATTCAGAGTAAGGAAAAAGAACGTAGTGTAATATCTATTGACGGTTTTGTTATGTTGTTTGTGTTGTTGATATTAGCATTGATTGCGTTAGCTTGTTTTGTATATGGATTTATTGCAATAGGAAGTATTCTTTGTGTAATTTTAATATTTATGTTGGCTGGCTTCAAACTGCTTAAACCTCAAGAGGCAATGGTTCTTACATTTTTTGGTAAGTATATAGGAACATTAAAGGGAGCAGGATTCCATTACGTAAATCCGTTTGCTCAAAGTGTTACGATGTTTGCTCCAATCTCATTAAAGGCTAGAACTTTGGATAACGGAAAACAAAAAATTAATGATGAGCTGGGTAATCCAATAGAGGTTGGTATTATTGTAATTTGGGAAGTTCAGGATACTGCCAAGGCAATATTCAATGTAGAAGACTATACGGCTTTTCTTGCTTCACAGAGTGATTCCGCACTAAGAAATATTGTTAGAATGTATCCTTACGATGCTCCGGAAGATTCTGGGATAGAGTCTTTAAGAGGTGACAGTCAGGAAATTTCTGCAAAATTAAAAGCCGAAATTCAGCGTAATGTGCGTGTAGCAGGTTTAAATATTGTTGATGCTAAGATTACACACCTTGCTTATGCTCCGGAAATTGCCGTTGCAATGCTTCAAAGACAGCAGGCTGTTGCGATTATAGACGCAAAAAAGACAATTGTAGAAGGTGCTGTCGGGATGGTTGAGATGGCTTTAAACAGACTGAATTCTAATGGAATTGTAAAGCTTGATGAAACAGAAAAAGCAAAAATGGTTAACAATCTGCTTGTAACGCTATGCAGTAACAAAGAAACCCAGCCTGTTGTTAAGAACGGTTTGGAATAAGGATAATTAAAATAAAAAAATAAAAAAAAGCGAAGCTTTTATAAGGCTTCGCTTTACTAGTATAGTTAGTCTTCAATAAAGTCTTTGAAGTGTAATATGTCTTGTTGTCTCATCTTTTTTATTGCAAGATCCTCTAATTGCCGTATCCGCTCCTTTGAGTAACCGAGCTTTTTTCCTAATTGTTCTAACGTAAGCGGAGTTTCTCCGTTAATACCAAACCTGCAGTTAATGATACTTCTTTCTCTGTCTGTCAATGATTGAAGTAGTCCTGATACGCTTGATTCCATTGAACTGTTTTTAACATGTGTATCAGGGGAATTATAACTTTTATCTTCAATATAATCTCCTACACATAAATCATCTGTTACAGGGGTTTCGAGACTTATCGGTTCTTTTATTAAGGCTCGTTTTATTGATTGAATATTTTTTACGGAAAGATCCAGCTTTTTGGCGATTTCAGAATCTAGAGGTTCCCGTCCAAGTTCAAATGTAAGTTCGGAGTAAGCTTTTTTATATTTCCTGATTTTGTCAGCCATATGTATTGGGATACGAATAGTTTTTGAATTATTTGCAATTGCCCTCATAATTGTTTGTTTTATCCACCAGGTTGCGTAAGTTGAAAATTTACAGTTTTTTGAATAGTCAAATTTTTCTGCAGCTTTAATCAATCCTATAGAGCCTTCCTGTACCAGATCCATAAAAAGTACACCCTGCCCTATGTATTTTTTTGCAATACTTACAACTAATCTTAAATTTGCCTGAATTAACTTTCTTTTTGCAATTATTGCTTTTTTAGCTTCTCCTTCTTTAATTTCTTTGCCTAGGACTTTTTCTTCTTTTGAATTGAGTAAATTAATTTTTCCTATATCTTTTAAATACATTTGAAGAATATCGTCTTCTTTGGCTATTGAGCTGAAGGTTTTTGGTTCTTGAGAGTGTTCAATATTGTCTTCTTCAATATCAATATGCTCGAGTTCCTGCGCAGTAGTATTTGTTTCAAAGTCACTATACAGTGTTTCCAGTGCTAAATTTGTGTTTGAGTTCATTTATATCCTCTCTCCCATCTTCACAGTCACTAATCTTATTTACTAATGAAGACGCAATAGATTATAAAATGTTTCAATCTACAAATTTAATGCATTTGCAAATATTTCTCCGACTTTTTTGTTGTATTCTCGTCCGTCAGCGGTTGTAAATAAATTTTTCCAATGACTTAGCGGGGTTCCGTCTGTTGAGTAAGAAGGATTTGTCATCATAAGATGATGTGTTGAGGTATCATAACGTAACGGAAAAATATCTTCCATCTGCATAAAACTTGGGAGCTTATCGCTTGGATATTCATAAGCAAAAAGACAATTATTTATTCTATTAATCCTTTCTTCATATCTGGAGCCGCCTGCGTTGTTATCATTTGAAACTTCTATTCCCGGTGCATAATCTCTTGAAAATTTAAATTTTTCTGACCACGTTTTAACATCATGGAAATTATCCGGAACAATAAAAGCTGTTCCTGCATTTAATCCTAAGTTTTTGTAACGATCAAAATCTCCGGTACTTTTTTCTCCTACAAAGCTAAGCGTTGTTTTTCCGCTTCTTAATCGAATTTCGTTTAAGATGTATTGCATTTGTGCGTATTCAGGAAGTTCTCCAACTCCTGTATAGTTTTCGCAGTCATAGCCCCCAATGTGTTTTGCGGAATCGAAAAATATACATTCAAAACCAGTATTTATAAGATTTACATGTTCATTTATGAAGATTTCCTGATGCTCGGTATTACACCAGTTAAAATTTTCCTCTCTGTCTGGGTAAGCAATTTTAATCTGATCTGCTGATATTACTGTTCGGAATCCTGTTTTCAATCCGTGAAAATGTGCCAGATCATTAAATGCTATAAACTGTTCCTGTGCAGAGATTTTATCTATAATAGAGCAGTCGATGATATTTCCACTGTAGCTTCCTGTGTTGAGTTTTATCCCGTAAATGGAATTTTCTTCAAAAGGTCCTTTATTATATCCGTCCCCAAAAATATTTGGGAAAATTTGAGAAAGAATAATACAGTTAGCCCAACTTTTTGCAGACGGTGGAATTGCTGGCAGGATTTTTATTGAACTTAATATTCCGTTTGTTGTTTTATTCCCATTCATTTCGGCTATCGCTCTGTTATTTATTTCTATATAATTTGCTAATCTTCCCCATTTGTCGCCGTAATTCGGAGAATCTATATTCTCAGGGAATATTCTGAAAAACTCATCACATTCGCACAATGTAACAATGGATTCAACAGATTTTTTTATTGAGCGATTAAGCAGCTGGTATGGTAAAATATTTGCGATCCATTTCTTTTTCCCTGAAACAAATTTATGCGTCTGAGTCCATTTGTCATAATGTAGAATTGTATTATGTCCGAGAGCTTTTAATAATTTATTAACTGTATTCATAAATCTATTATTATCGTTCTTCTGTATAATACATTCATCTATACGGTAGTTTATAGAAATTTTATTCTAAAGATTTTGATTAATGCTTCAAATAAAATTCCTATAGACATTTTGGATTTTCCATAATTTCTCTCTTCAAAAATTATCGGTATTTCTGTTATTTTGCTACCTGCCTTAAAAGCTCTATATTTCATTTCTATTTGAAATCCATAACCGTTGCAGATAATATTATCAAGATCTATTTTATTTATTGTAGCTAAATTCCACATGTTAAAACCGCCTGTTAAGTCTTTCATTGGGCAATTTAAAATAATTCTTGCATATAATGAGCCTAAAAATGTTATCATTTGTCTTAGTGCAGACCTGTTTTTAATTCCGCCGCCTTTAACCAGTCTTGAACCGATAACAACATCATTGATTTGTATTTGTTTAGTCATTTCAGGTATGTACTTAGGATTGTGAGAAAAATCTGCATCCATTTGTAAAAATGTATCAAAATTTTTTTCTATTCCCCATTTAAATCCGTCTATATATGCACGGGCTAAACCGGATTTTGAGCTTCTTATAATAAAGTGAAGATTATAAAATTCTTTTTGAAGTTTTTTTATTGTTGCGGCTGTTCCGTCAGGAGAAGAATCATCAATAATGAGAATTGATACATTTGGTGTATAAGCAAATATGTTTTCAATAAGTTTTTTTATGTTTTCTTGTTCATTATATGTTGGAATTATTATAAGTAATTTCATATATCTTCCCTCCTTTGCAAGCGGTAAAGATAAAAGAATTCATTTGGGATGTCTATTCTTTGCAAGTTAAATCTTTTCCCGAGTTCTGTAAGTTTTGTCGGGTAATCTATATAATTATTTTTGTGTACATATAAGTAGATAGTTTCGTTCTCATTATTTATTTTTTCTTCCATGAAATGATACGTATATAGTTCAGCTATTGTATATTTTTTTACAGACGGGTATTGTTTTATGCCATTGTTAATTATTGCAGTATTATTTGTATGTTTTAAGAGAACTTCCATGTTATGCATGTCTTCATTTATTAAATATGGGTTTGCAGCTTGAATTGACATAAAGTAGAGAACAAATACCGCAAAAAAGCAATTTTTATAAGGAATTTTTGGTATCCAAATAGGCATGGCTGATATAAATATGATAAGAAGCGGGTAATAAATTGAGAAATATTTAGGTATTGCAACCGGTTTTATTTGGGATATGGTAAATATGGCTACAGGTATAAGAAGTATTATATAAATGCAATATATCAATAAAATTTTTTGTTTGTCCGTTATTGTTTCAATCATATTCCGTTTACATAAATAAAATGCCGTAAAGCAAAGTCCTGTAATCAGCAGATATGTCAGCGGTATATTCCCGAAAAATCCGTATAAATATTCCATCATCTTAGAAGGTGTTGTATATGGTATCCATGTGTTAAAATAATCTTTTAGTGTTGATGGTATTACTGTTTGAAGTATATAGGGCAAAAGTGCTGCACTACATACAAGGTTACAATACATAAATTGTTTTACCTTTTTATTCCTCAATATTAAATAAATAATTCCGAAGATAAAACTCAATACTGTAATCAGGACGCAATAGTAATGCAAATTTATGTATACAATTGTTATTAATATATACTTGAGAATATTTTTTTTGTTCGGGTTCGTGATTAAGTCAATAAAAGCATCCATATATAAAACGGTAAACAACATCGCAAGACCATAAACTCGTATCGCCCTTCCGTAAAATAGAATATATGCCGAAACAGAAGCAATTCCTGCTGCTATTAGTCCGTATACATAGCCGAAATGTTTTTTGGTAACTGTATATATTGTCCATATAGTTATTACACCTATAAATACAGACAAAATAAAGGCCGTTGTTATATTTTGCCCGAATATTAATCTCCATACTTTTAATATAATGAAATAAATTGGCGGATTTCCAGGATCTTTAAAAAGTCCCTTTATTGCCTCTGAATTTGAAGTTATATCCAGAGAATACTGATCATCCGCAGTTAATATTGATGTGTCGCTGAGGAATGCAAGCCTTAGTATAAGATTTAATACTAAAATTAATCCAATTATTACATATTCATATTTTTTAATGCTGAATTTTTTATCTTGTTTTAGAAATAATACGCCTAAAATTAGAAATATCCAGCTTATTGTATAATCGAAAAAGTTCGTAAAAACAGATAAGAATATAATTGCTAAAGCCTTAAATATTCCTACCCCGTTTATGGCGAATATATTATGATTGTTACCTGCATTTACAAAATCTGCAAGGTCAATTTCAACATATTCATTGCGTAATAATTTATTTGCATTGCTCAGGCCTCTGTCATCAACTCTAAAATATGATTTAAAACTTTTTCTTGGTTCTGTATATATATTTACACTCAACCTGTCAGGTGTAATGTAGAAGCTCTTGTTCCCGACCGATATAAATATAAAGCTGCAGGAGTCGACGAATTCATTGTATTTGTCTTTTTTTATGAGCAAATGAAAGTCTTTTATGCGTCTGGAGATTTCTCCTGTTGAAAAAATTACACTGCTGGTTTCTTTAGTTTCGGTAAAATTAGAATTAAGAGAAAATTTGTTTTGAGAATAAAGATTCTCTGTATCAGTCAAAACAGTTATGTCATCAATAAATTTTTTCGGGGCTTCAATATTGATGATAGTTTTTTCATATAAATTGCCTAACATGTCTGTCGAAATTTTTTCTTTATACTGACAGACAGTCAGGCAAAATACAAATAACGATAAAATTAAAAATATAGTTCCAATTATTTTTTCTTTGTTATACATATATTTTTAAAAGGCACAGTAATAATGAGTTTGACTGAGACTTCCCCCCATAGTCCAAACGCCTCCGGCTTGTCTACAAGTTTCAGCGGTACAACGTGAAGTGTTCCCAGGTTCACAAGGTGCAGGCGTAGGCGCAACTATTTCGTCACTTATATCAATGACTTTAAATCCTGATTGACTATTTCCTGAAACAGTGTACATATGCAAATCTTTGCTTATGGTATTTGGATTAGCTGTTCCATTTACATCAACTATAAGACCTAATGTCGATGACGAACCAGTATTATCCCCGAATAAACCATAGACAAATCCATCTTTTGTCATAAACATATACTTTAATCCGCTATTGCTATCCCACAGCCCTGGCATTTTAATACTAGCATTAGTTATTGAATATGCTTCAGGCATTGATTCTGGTTTTAGAGTTCCGAAAACATTATCATTAATGATTTCAAAGACTTTTTTGTGTTCTTGGTCTAGGCAAACTTTGTCACAATTATCAGCATTGGTTATCGGCAAATTTTGAAAATCAAAAATTTCATAAAGAGCCATCATATGTTGATAACCGTTTGCTAGTCTGTTTTCCGCTTTTTTAGCTTGTGCCTCTAATACTTTATCCTGTATACTGGCTATTAAGCCTGGCATTGTTAAAGCCGCAACAACTCCTATAATACCTAATGTAATTAATACTTCCGCCAGAGTAAATGCTTTAGCTGTTTTAATATGCTTAGAACGAGAATATGGAGCTAGTTTTGCCCGCCCCTCCCTATGTAAAAAGCTTGCTATGAGTGCTTTTTCGACCATCTAATACTCCTTTCAAATTCCTGCTTCTTAATGACTATATATTTATTATATCCTATATATTCAAATTTTTCAAGACATGATTGAAATTTTAATATTTTTTACGAAATAATCTTTCTTAATTCTATACTTATGAAGTGAAGTATCTTACAAACTTGGAGTTGATGTTTGACCTGTTAAGACTTGGAAAAGACATTAAAAAAGAGCCTTTCGGCTCTTTTAAAAAATGGTGGGCGTTAGAAGACTCGAACTTCTGACCCTCTCCTTGTAAGGGAGACGCTCTACCAACTGAGCTAAACGCCCTCAGCTATCTGGGGTTGTCTTTCGACATTTCTTATCCTAACCTAAAAATTTTTTTATGTCAATAACTTTTTTTAATTTTGTGTATTAATATCTATGATATAATTTTTTTATGAATTTGAATGATGAATTAGTTGTAAAAGTAGAAAAATTTTCTAACCTTGGAACAGGTATCGCAAAGGTCAATGGATTTGTAATTTTTATAGATAATGCTTGTCCTGAAGATGAGGTTAGGGTGAAAATTACTAAGGTTAATAAAACTTATGCCAACGCAAATGTTATTGAAATAATTAATCCTTCAAAGTATCGCGTTTTGCCTTTTTGTCCTATGCAAAAAGTTTGTGGTTCTTGCCAGCTTCAATATGTAGATTATAATTATCAACTTGAATTAAAAAGGCAGATAGTTCAAGATTCTTTGAAGTCAATAGGCGGTTTTGATATTACTGTTCCTATGACAATTCCTAGTCCTGATAATAAAGTTTATAGATATAAAATTCAGTATCCTGTTTCTCAAACAAAAGTTTCAAAACGCTTGCTTGCCGGATATTATAAACTTCAAAGTCATGATATTGTTAATATTAAATATTGTCCTATTCAACCTGAAATTTGCGATAAAATTGTAGATTTTATAAGAGAAAATGCTTTAAATTTTGGTATTAATGGTTACGATGAAAGAAAACATAGTGGGGATTTAAGGCATATTGTTTTAAGGGTTTCCGCAAATAATCAAAAAGTTCTGGTTACTCTTGTTATTAACGGGAAAAAAGTATTTAAAAATTTAAATAATTTTGCAAGTGCTATTTATAATGAATTTGAGAGTGTTGCCGGTGTCTGTGTTAACTTTAATTCCAAACAAACAAATGTTATTCTGGCAAATAGGACGGAATGTCTATGCGGGCAGGATTACATTGAAGAGAAAATTTTAGACAGAGTATTTAAAATAGGTGCAAATACGTTCTTTCAGGTTAATCCCAAAAGTGCTGAAAATATTTTTGATTATGTAAAGAAAGAAATTAAAAAATATGAATTCCCAACGGTTTTGGATGCTTATGCCGGAATTGCTACATTTGGAATTATAGTAAGTGATGTAGCTGGAGAAGTCGTGAGTGTTGAAGAAAATCCAGAGTCAATTAAAAATGCACGGGATGTCTTAAAAATTAATGGGATAGACAATGTTGAACTTCATGCGAAAGATACAACAAAATATTTGCAGTCGGTAAAACGAAAATTTGATGTTACAATTCTTGATCCGCCGCGTAAGGGGTGTACAAGAGTCTCTTTAGATGAAACATTAAAACATACAAAAAAAGAAATTATATACGTCAGTTGTAACCCTGCAACTTTAGCAAGAGATCTAAAGTACTTGTGTGAAAAAGGCTGTACAATACAATCTGTACAACCTTTTGATATGTTTTGTCATACGTATCATGTTGAAACGGTAGTAATATTGAAAATTTAATCTTTTCTTCCATATTTTTCAACTGTTTCAGTAAATCGTTCCTGAACACGTTTTATAAGAGCTAAATCTTCTGTTTTTTGTTCTTTTAATGTTTTTATTAGTTCTTTTCTTTTTTCTTTGATGTCATCTACAAAGATAGTTTTAGTGTCTCTTTCTTTAAACTCATGAGACGCTTTTATCAATTTTTCTAGTTCCGTATTATAATCCTGAGATTGAACCTTTGTGAGTTCATCTTTATAATGCGTATGAATTTTGGCTCTGATCCCTTCAATCAGCCCGTTTAGAGCTTCACAGGTGGATTTACTTAGTTCTACCGGAAGTTGAAATTTTTCGTGATAAAAGTCCATATTTTTAGCATTAATAAATAAAGGTTTTGAGATAAAACTGTTTAATTGCCCTTTTATTATTTCAATGTTATTTAAAATCCTTTTTGCGGGAGAGTACATTTCCGGATTTTTAACAGATGCAACATGAAGCTCTCCTGATAAGGCTCTTGTTATATCGTATACATAATATGATTCATTATGTTTAGCTTCAGCATAATTTTTTCCAAAAAGAATAATAAGTTCAATCGGAGTCTTTTTACGCCCTGATTCTGTTGTATCAATCAATCTCATTTGTATATCTTCATATCCGGATTTTTGAGGTTTCCCTATACATTGTCTTAAATGTTCATCAAGATTTTGTACATTTTCATCTGTAATATCTGCAAGTCTTACATCAAAATCAGGCTTTTTGGTTAATACACGCTTCCCAGACATTTTATCCGGAACCATCAAAATTTCGTATCCTCTGGATTTTAATTCCGGAAGAATTTTATTATTGATAAGTTTGAGATCGTATGGATTTGCAACAAATAATGTAGATCTTATTTTATCCATCGGGGATTCCCCGCTTCTTTTAAGTTTAGATAAAAATGACTTTGTACTTTTTACTGTTGTTTCTTCGCAATATTCTCTGTCAAATGAAACTTTGTCCTCTTTTAGTTTATTTGCAATAGCTTCAAGAGTATCCATTAATCTTGTTCCAAGAATTGTGTATTGTGGAACTTTATCATTATAAGCTTCTCGTATAACATCAGTAAATGTATGTGTAATTTTTTCTTTTCCCGAAAATGATACAGTATCTCGGGACAAATAGTTTAAACTATTTGTCAGAATAACATGTCTGTTATTCTGATTATTCTTCTCTGCTGAATTTTTAATTTGAAAATTAGGGGTAATTGCTTGTATATTCATAATTTTAATTCCTTTCAAAAATATAAATCCCGTGAACTTTATATTTTACTCTTTAAGCTAAATTTTATAAAGAATTGTAACATAAATTTACATCTCAAAATTCTTTGTCAAAAAAATATGTTTGTATTATCATGCTGTTAATGACAGTTTACCATTAAGTATAGCATATTTAAAGGAGGTTATTAATTATGCCAGGAAAAACAATAACAGTTGATGGTAACTACGCTGCAGCGCATATTGCTTATGCACTGAGCGAAGTATCAGCAATCTACCCTATCACTCCTTCATCTACTATGGGTGAATGGGTTGATGAATGGGCTGCCCAACATAAGAAAAATATTTGGGGCAAAGAAGTAAGTGTAACAGAAATGCAATCAGAAGCAGGTGCAGCTGGTGCTGTTCACGGTTCTCTTGCAGCAGGTTCTTTAACTTCTACATACACTGCTTCACAAGGCTTATTGTTGATGATTCCTGTTATGCACAAAATTGCAGGTGAAATGCTCCCGTCAGTAATTCACGTTGCAGCTCGTGCTATCGCAGCTCAATCATTAGCAATTTTCGGGGATCACTCAGACGTTATGGGTTGCCGTAATACAGGTTATGCAATGCTTGCCGCTAACTCTGTACAAGAAGAAATGGATTTGGCTCTTGTTGCTCATTTAGCTACTTATAAAGCTAAAGTTCCATTCTTGCAGTTCTTTGATGGATTCAGAACTTCTCACGAAGTACACAAAATTGAAGAAATTTCTTACGAAGATATTGCAAAATTAGTTGAACCTAAATATATCGAAGAGTTCAGAAAAAGAGCTTTGAGACCTGAAGCTCCTGTTTGTAAAGTCGGTGCTCAAAATACAGATGTTTACTTCCAGGGACGTGAAACAGTTAATAAATATTATGATGCAGTTCCTGATATCGTTCAGGAATATATGGATAAAGTTGCAGCTGTAACAGGTAGACAATATCATCCGTTCGATTACGTTGGAGCTCCTGATGCTACTGATGTTATCGTTGCTATGGGTTCAGGTTGTGAAACTATTGAAGAAACTATTGAATATTTGAATGCTAATCGTGGTACTAAGTATGGTTTGGTTAAAGTAAGATTATACAGACCATTTGATGTTAAACGCTTCAATGAAGCTCTTCCTAAATCGGTTAAACGTATCACTGTTCTTGATAGAACTAAAGAACCTGGTGCTATCGGTGAACCTTTATACTTAGATGTTATTGCAGCTTTGGAAAATAAAGATATCAGAGTAATTGGCGGCCGTTACGGTTTATCTTCTAAAGAATTTACTCCGTCAATGGTTCTTGCTGTGTATAAACATGCTGCAAATAATGGCTTCCACGGATTCACTGTTGGTATAGAAGATGATGTTACTCATAAATCATTAAAAGTTGATGAACACATCGTTACAGAACCTGCTGGTACAACTAACTGTATGTTCTGGGGATTGGGTTCTGACGGTACTGTTGGTGCTAATAAAAACTCTATTAAGATTATTGGTCAATATACAAACAAAGATGCTCAGGCATACTTTGCTTATGACTCTAAAAAATCTTTCGGTGTTACTGTTTCTCACTTGAGATTCGGTGATAAGCCAATTAAATCTACATATTTGATTACAGCACCGGATTTTGTATCTTGTTCAACTCATTCTTATATCGGCAGATATGATTTGTTGAAGGGTATTAAAGAAGGCGGTGTATTCTTGCTTAACAGTCCTTGGTCTAAGGAAGAAGCTTTTTCTCACTTAACAAGAGATATGCAGGAAACTATTATCAATAAGAAAATCAAATTCTATAATATTGATGCTGAATCTCTTATAGAAAAACAACCTGGCCTTCGCGGTAAAGGTGCTAACACAGTTATGATGGTTGCATACTTCAAAGTTTCTGGTATTATTCCTTTCGAACAAGCTTTGGAAGGTATGAGAGAAATGACGAAGAAAACATTCAAGAAAAAAGGCGACGATGTTGTAAACATGAACCTTGCCTTGATTGATGCAGCTGTTGATGCTTGTGAGGAAGTTCCTGTTCCTGCTTCATTAGACGGAGTTTGTGCAGCTGATCCTGTAAAATTCATATCTGATGATGCAAGTGAATTCGCTAAGAAAATTATCGAACCTTCAATGAGACAAAAGGGAGATGATATCCCTGTTTCAGCTATGTCAGTTGATGGTCATATCCCTACAGGAACTGCATGTTTGGAAAAACGTGCAATTGCTCCTCGTGTTCCTCATTGGAATTCTGAAAATTGTATTCAATGCGGAATTTGTGCATCAGCTTGTCCTCATGCAGCTATCAGAACTAAATTGATTGAAAAAGACAACTTGAAAGATGCTCCTGAATCATTCAATACAATTGAAGCAAAACCAAACGCAAATGGCGAACACTTCAAAGTTCAGGTATACTGTAAGGATTGTACAGGATGCGGCGTTTGTCTTGACCAGTGTCCTGCAAATAAAAATCCTGAAAAACAAGCTCTTACTTGGTCAACTATCGAAAAAGAAGAAGCTGCTTGTGAAGTTGTAAATGAAAAATTCTTTGATGAATTACCTGATAATGTAATGGGTAAAAATACAACTAAAACAATTAAAGGTGCAATGCTTAGAAAACCTTTATTTGAATTCTCAGGTGCTTGTGCAGGTTGCGGTGAAACTCCATACGTAAAATTGGTATCTCAATTATTCGGAGAGAACGCAATTGTGGCAAATGCTACAGGTTGTTCTTCAATCTATTCCGGTACATTCCCTACTATCCCTTATACAACTAATAAGGACGGTAGAGGTCCGGCATGGGCTAACTCATTATTTGAAGATAATGCTGAATTCGGTTTCGGTATGAGATTGGCAGTTGATCAAAACAGATCTACTTTGAAAACTTATGTTGAAAAAGTATTAGAGAATGAAAAAACTCCGGCAGATCTTAAAGAGGCACTTGAAGCTGCTATGTCTCACTTCGATAACTCAAAAACAGAAGAAGCAATTGCTGCTCAAGACAATGCTAAAAAAGTACTTGCAAAATATGCGGATGTAGATTGTGCTGATTTAGCAAAAGTTCGAGAACTTCAAGACTACTTCACTGATAAATCTGTATGGATTATTGGTGGTGACGGCTGGGCTAACGATATAGGTTACGGTGGTATTGATCACGTCCTTGCTCAGGATAAGAATGTTAATATTCTTGTTCTGGATACTGAGGTTTATTCTAATACAGGTGGTCAGGCTTCTAAATCAACACCTACAGGTGCGGTTGCTAAGTTTGCTACCGGTGGTAAGAAAACTTACAAGAAAAACATGGGCTTGATGAGTATGTCTTACGGATATGTTTATGTTGCCTCTGTTTCATTGGGTGCAGATAGAACTCAAACTCTTAAAGCATTCCAAGAAGCTGAAGCATATGACGGTCCGTCAATCATCTTTGCTTATGCTCCTTGTATCGCTCACGGTATTGATATGAGTAAAACTCAAACAGAACAAAAACGTGCAGTTGAAGCAGGTTACTTCCCGCTTTACAGATACAATCCGGCAAATGAACAACCATTCACTTGGGATGCTAAAGAACCAAAAGACAGCTACCAAGACTTCATCAGATCAGAAGGTCGTTATAAACAATTGTTGAAAACTAATCCTGAAGCTGCTGAAGCTCTTTATGCTCAGGCTGAATCTGATGCCGCTAAGAGAATGGCTGTTTACAAAGCAGTTGGCGAGTTGATGAAATAAAATAACAAAAACGCTAAGTTGCTGATAAAAAATAAAAGAGGTATCAATTTTTGATACCTCTTTTTGTTATGAGAGTTTTTTCTGGTATTTTTTTATAATATTTTGAATATCTGAACTATATCTGTTAAAAAATCGATTAACTTCATGAACTTCAGAATTCCGTATGGGGTGCTTATCTGCCCTATGATAATTATAAACAAAAATATCGCCTTTTTGCGGGCTAGAAATTCCTTCAGATGTAACTATATCAAAATTTTGTTTTTGGGGCGGGGTATGAACTTCAAAGTGGCACAGGTCTATTCTTTTATTTTCGTCTGTACGGAATTTTTTAGGAGATATTGTAATCCATCTGTTTTCACTTAATCTTATCTTTGCTTCAGGGATAGGTTCTGCAATATTTGAGACTTCCAAACATTTACTTTGAGTTAATAAATTTTTTTGTTGTGTCCTTAGCATTTCACTTACACCTGAAAAAAATTCTGTTAATTTTTCAAGAAGACTTATATGCTTGCTATCCATCGGTTGTACATATTTGTTAATTACACTAATTTTTCCCTGAAAAGCCGGTTGAAATTTTCCCGAATGACATTGTGTTTGTTGTAATGAATACGGTTTGATTGCATTAATCATTTTTAAACTCCTTTTTAAAGACTATAAACAACGTAAAGAAAATTTTTTGCTAATCAAATAAAAAAGCTGTTTTTCTAAAAACAGCTTTTTTATTTGAATTCTTTTCGTCACTTTTAGTCAATATTTTTTAACTCATTTAGTCTCGCTTGAGCCAGTTGATGTTGTCTTTCTTTTAATCCAAAATATGTGTTATTAAAATCCTGAGCACTGCCAACATTTGCTTTTAAAGATGCTAAAACAGCTGTTACCAGTGTTATATCCGGAGCATAAGCTGTAATTGTTTTTCCAATATTTTTGATTGATTCAGGAATATGGTTAGAGATATTGGCACCCCAGTTACTCATAAACTGTGGAGCTTTGAGTTTATTAATATGTTCTGCAACATTTTCTACCCCTTTTCCTGCTTTTGCAATACATTCTGGTTTAATCATATTATAAAGTTTTGCAGCACCTTTTGGCAGATATATAGCAGCTGCACAGAAGGCTGCTATTTGGGTTCCCAAAGTAAGTAACGGATGATTTTGTTTGAAGTCTTTAACGGACTCTGAATTTTTAGATAACGCCTGTGATCCTGCTCCTATTGCAGCGGCCGTTCCTAATAAGAATGCCCAATATCCACCGGCTTTAATTCCATTTACTGTTTTTGCGGCAAGCCCCGTTAACTCTTTAGAAAATAAACCTGCTTTTTGGGTGAGAATTCCTGCAGACAATGCTGCAACAATAGGGACAGAATTATACAGTCTATTAACATTTTTCTGTCTTTTTCTATTTTTTTCAAGTGTTTTAATATAAGCTAACGCTCTAAGTTGGTTATCATCCAACGAAATCACTCTGTCAATATTTTCTCTGTTATGTTGTCTGGCAGTAAATCCCTGATTTGAAGAAATAGCTGATACTTGCATTTAGCACCTACACTTTCGTACACATATTATACAATATTAAAAACAAAAAGTAAATTTTTTTGCTGATTTTATATAAATTTTTAAGAAATATTTACAAACACATATATTTTTTATATTATTTAGAAATGAAAAAGTTTTTAATTCATACAATGGGCTGTAAATCTAATCAGTTTGAAAGTGCAATTATAAAAGAAAATTTAGAAAAGAACGGTTTAGAAGAAGTCAAATCTATTGAAGATGCTGATTTATATGTTTTAAATTCCTGTACAGTGACGCATAAGAGTGATAATGAAGCTTTGTATTTATTAAGAAATGCGAAACATAAAAAACATGAAATTGTGACTTTGCTTACCGGGTGTTTTGCGCAAATTGAGAGGGAAAAATTGCTTGCAAATGATTTTATAGATATTGTTGTTGGCAATGATGAAAAACTTGATTTATATAATGTTGTTCAATCAGGTAAAAAATTTTGTGCGGCTGATATTATGCAGTTAGAAAATTTCCATGAAGTTTACCTTAGTGATACAACAAAGACACGGGCAAGTTTAAAAATTCAAGATGGTTGTGATAATCGTTGTTCATATTGTATCATCCCTTTTGCAAGAGGAAAAAGCAGAAGTGCTGAGGAAGATTTTATTATATCTCAAATAAAAGATTTTGAAAATAAAGAGTTTAAAGAAATTGTATTCACAGGAATTCATATAGGACTATGGGGTAAAGAGTTTGGAAAAAGTATACTAGATCTTTTAAAAATTGTGGAACAAAAAACAGATATACCACGCTATCGTTTAGGCTCACTTAACCCACGTGAAATAACTGATGATCTTTTGGAATTTTTAAGTAATTCAGAAAAATTTTGTCCTCATTTCCATTTGTCTCTTCAATCTGCTTGTGATAAAACCCTTAAATCAATGAACAGGCACTATAAAGTTGAAGATTATATTGTGCAAATAGAAAAAATTAATGCACTTTTTGACCTTCCATTTCTTGGTAGTGATATTATCGCCGGTTTTGCCGGTGAAACGGAAGAGGATTTTGAGATGACAAGAAAAAATCTTGAAAAATCTGGGTTATCTCAAATTCATACTTTCCCGTATTCACAGCGTAGCGGTACTGTTGGCGCTTTAGCCGAAGGACAGTTAGATGATACTGAGAAAAATCGTCGGGCTGAAATAATAAAGGAAATTTCAAGAAAAAAACTGGATGAATTTATCCGAAAAAATATAGGAACTGTCCAAGAAGTTCTTATTGAAAAACATCCTGATAAAAATACTGGTTTTTTGAAAGGAGTTACAAGAAATTATCTGACCGTTATAATAAATTCTAATGATTTAAGTTTGACAAATACGTTGCAAAAAATTAAATTAGAAAGATACTCTGGCGGAAAAATCTATGGAGAATTTTATGGCAATTAACATGGGAAATGTACTAAAAAATTCTTTAAGTAAGATATGACAGAAATGACTCTGGGATGTAATTTGCAGGGAAAACGTTTTTAAATATTTTAAAAAGTTACATTTCGTTGTATTAAGATATTTCTGAATTTTTTCGTGATACGATATTTGTATGAGCCAGCAATTTGTACCTCTACATTTACACAGTGAATTTTCTCTCCTTGATGGAGCTATTAAGCTTAAGGAGTTATGTAAATTTGCTAAAGAAAATAACATGCCTGCAGTTGCTGTAACTGATCATGGTGTTATGTATGGTGCTTTGGATTTGTATTTGGAGGCAAAAGAAGCAGGTATTAAACCTTTAATTGGCTGTGAATTTTATGTTCATGACGGAGATATTACCGAGCGTGATATGAATCATAATCCACGTTATCACCTTGTTTTAATCGCAAAGAATAATCAGGGTTATATGAATATGGTTAAACTTGCCTCTGATGCAGCTTGTAAAGGTTTTTATGTTAAGCCACGTATAAACTTTGAGATGCTGCAGGAGTATCATGAAGGTTTGATATGTTGTTCTGCATGTTTAGGTGGAGAGGTTTTACAGTATCTCCAAAAAGGTGAGTATGAAGAAGCTAAGGCCGTTGCAAAACGTTATAAAGATTTATTTGGAGAAGATTATTATATAGAACTTCAGGATCATGGGCTTGAAGAACAAAAACGTACAAATCCTGATTTGATAAAAATTGCTAAAGAATTAGATATTAAAATGGTAATAACTAATGACTCACATTACCTGAGAAAAGAAGATGCAGATTGGCATGATACATTGTTATGTATGCAGACTCAATCTTTAAAAAGTGAAGAACATCGTTTCCATTTTCCTAATAATGAGTTTTATGTAAAAACTGTTCCAGAATTAAGAGATGCCTTCAAGTGGATGGATACTGAAACCTTTAATGAATGTATTCAAAATACGGTTGATATTGCTGAAAAATGTCATATTACAATTAAATGGGAAGCACCTCTTCCAGATTTTAAAGTTCCTCCAAATCATACTACGGATTCTTATTTGGAAGAACTTGTTATGCAAGGTTTAAAGAGAAAATATCCGAAAGAAGAAATAACAGATGCTCTTATGGAACGCGTTAAGTATGAGCTCGGAATTATTGAAAAGATGGGTTTTTCCGCTTATTTCTTAATTACATGGGATTTTATTCACTTTGCAAAAACTCATGATATTCCAGTAGGGCCGGGACGTGGTTCTGCAGCGGGTTCTGTTGTAGCTTATGCTCTTGATATAACAGATCTTGATCCTATCCGTCACCATCTGTTGTTCGAAAGATTTTTGAACCCTGAACGTTTCAGTATGCCTGATATTGATACTGACTTTTGTATTGAAAAACGTGGCGAAGTTATTGATTATGTTGTTGACAAGTATGGAGCGGATAAAGTATGCCAGATTATTACTTTTTCAACCCTTGCTCCAAGAAATGCTTTTAAAAGTGTCGCAAGAGTTTTTGGGATGGAATATGCAAAAAGTAACAGGACAGCCTCCCTTATTACGGAAGATACAATAGAAAAGTCAATGATTGATGGCTCCGAGTTGAAAAAACTCTATGACGAAGACGAAGAAATCAGAAGAACTATTGATACGGCAAAATGTGTTGAAGGTGTTAAGTGTGGAATTGGTATGCATGCAGCCGGTGTTATTATTTCTTATAAACCTTTAGACCAAATTGTACCTGTTCAGCCTTCAAAAGACGGAATTATCATTACTCAGTACCATCGTGAAATACTTGAAAAAATGAAACTCCTTAAAATGGATTTTTTAGGTCTGAGAAACTTAACAATGATTCATAAAACCTGCCAACTTGTGAAACGGTGTCAGGGTATAGATGTTGATATTAACCATATTCCGCTGGATGATAAACCTACATTTGATATGCTGGTTAAAGGAGAAACAGTTGGGGTTTTCCAGTTGGAATCTCAGGGGATGACGAACCTTGTAAAAAAATTAAAGCCCGATGTTTTTGAAGATTTAGGTGCTCTTGTTGCATTATTCCGTCCTGGTCCTCTTGGTTCAGGTATGGTGGATGACTTTGTAGAAAGAAAACATGGGCGCCAGGCAATTACTTATGCCCATCCGAGATTGGAGCCTATATTAAAAGATACATACGGAACAATGGTGTATCAAGAGCAGATTATGCAAATATTCCAGGTTATGGCTGATTATTCTCTCGGACAAGCTGACCAGGTTCGGCGTATGATGGGGCACAAGGATCCTGAGGCAATGGCTGCTCAAAAGGATAAATTGATTGAGGGTTCTGCCAAATACGGTATGAAACCTGAAGATGCTACAAAACTTTTTGAACAAATTCAAAATTTTGCGGCATACTGTTTTAACCGTGCGCACTCATCTGCTTATGCTTTTGTTGCATATCAAACAGCATATTTGAAATGTCATTATCCGGTGGAATATTTGTCTTCCCTTTTATCTAGCGTCGCTGGGGATCAGGAAAAAACTCAGGTATATATTGAAGAAGCTCTGAAATATGGAATTAAAGTTCTTCCTCCGGATATTAATAAATCCTTCTCAGAATATGCGCCAGACGGGCATAATATTAGATTTGGTCTTGCCTCGATTAAGCAGGTGGGTGAAGGCGTTATAGATGAAATTATAAAGGAGCGTGAGGCGAACGGAGAGTTCAAGTCAATTTATGATTATATTAAAAGATTGGATTCAAAATGTTCAAACAAAAAAACTCTTGAAGGTTTAATTAAAGCCGGGGCATTTTCTTCTATAGAAAAAAGTCGCAAACAATTATGGGAAAATATCGAATATCTTACAGCAACAGCTTCTAAGGAGGCTAAGGCAAAAGAATCTGGACAGACAAGTCTGTTTGATATGCTTGGAGATGCTTCTGCAATTGAAGAAGCAAAATTTCAGCTCGCAGGTTCTGATGAAGAGTATGATCAACGACAGATTCAGATGTTTGAAAAAGAATTTTTGGGATTTTATGTAACTAGCCATCCGCTCTCTACGATAAGAGATAAATTACCTTTTTTGATGACGCATAAAATTTCTGAACTCTCAGAACAGCCTAATGATAAAGTTGTTACTATCTGCGGTCTTGTTACTGCAACAAAACAGATTCCTACTAAGAAAGATCCTACTAAGTTTATAAGGTTTGTGACTATTGAAGATTTGACTGGAAAGGCAGAGACAATTGCTTTCAACGGAAAAATTCAAGAATACGGCGATTATTTGCAAAATGAACAGCGTATAATTGTTTCGGGAAAAATTAGTCGCAGAAGTGATGATGAACCACCGGTAATTCTTGTTGATACAGTTAAGCCTGTTGATAATTCAAATATTTTTACTATAAAACTTAATGATGATTTTAAATTTGAAGAATTAGTATTTTTGAAAAATAAATTATGCGAACATCAGGGTTCTGATCCTGTAATGTTGAAAGTTGATAATTATGGAGAAGAAGCAAAAATCCTTACGGCTTCTATGTTTTGGGTTGATGCTTCTAATGAGCTTGTTAGTGTATTAAATAGAACATTTAATGATAGAATTTCTATAGATATTCGTTCGATGGACAGTAATGATAAAGAAGTTGAACAGGTTGCATGAATACGCAAAAGATAAATTCCAATGCTAAAATTAAATTTGTTAATAAGGAATCTTATCAAAATTTTTATAAGCTATCAGCTCCAATAAAGAAGTTAAAATATAATTGTGGCAACCAGAATATGACTCATTATATTCAATATGATGAAAAAATTTTTCGTTTATCTACAAAATATGTTCATCCTATAAAAGTCAATGGTATTAAGGAGCATATAAATGAAATTGTTTATGGTCGGATAGATAAATTACATATTTTGGAAGTTATAGAGGATTATATAAAAATTATAAAAGATTGGAAACATAAAATTGATTGTTTACCTGATTTGCATTCCCCTACAATAGTTTTGTCTAAAAATAAAATGACGACTTATATTGATAAGTTGAAAAAAATCTTTCGTCTGAAATAAAAAAAATGCTTGCAATTTTTTTTTCAGCATGTATTATAAAGAAGTAACCCAAATATTGATAAGCGGGGGTAATTCAGTGGTAGAATGCCTCCTTGCCAAGGAGGATGTCGCGAGTTCGAGCCTCGTCTCCCGCTCCATTAAAAAGACTCACATTTAAGTGGGTCTTTTTAATTACTGGCATTATAATTTCATCAGAGACAAAACAGTATATTTGTTAAAGAAATTAACAAATAAATCTTAATAGCTTCATAACATTTTCCAGTTGTATCAGAAGAATTATTATTAGTATCAGAAATGAAATGTCTTAAATTATTATGTTTAAAGAATTATTAGGATAATAAATTCCCATTTAAATCATATAATTTAATATCTAAACCTAGAGATTTGATTTTTTGTTGAAGAGTATTAATTTCAGATTGACCTAATCTACGAGTATCAACAATTATTCTATCAATACTATTTGCTGGTGCTCCAATCGGAATCGCTCTATGAGTTGGATAATTATGTCCTCTACTCATATTACCATTTTCAAATAATACACTTCTTCCGGAATTATTTACACCAAAAGAATTATCTATAAGAGTTGGATCCATTGATTTTTTATCAAAAACTACAACTACAGAAGATGACATTTGGTTCGAATTTGGTAAAAAATTTGATTCGCCATCATTGTTCCAATGAGGATGCCTTGCATCAAAGTAATCTCTTATAGATGTATTTTGTCTTATATCCCATACATCAGAACAAAGTGGGGTTAGTGTATCCGCCATTGAACCATCTGCAAAGCGTGCAGCACAATTGCCGGTAATTTCTCTAGGAACAAGTCCATTGTCTAAAATGCCACCTTTACTTAATAATGCATCTATATCTGTACCGTGTAATAAGTTATCTGTAGTTAAAACATTATTTGTATTGTGAGTAATTTTTCTATTTTTAGATCTCTCAAAAGCATCCATCGAATCTGAGTATACTTTTTTCTGTTGTGGCGTTAATAGTTCACCCATTGTTTTCCCAGGATTAGCTTTCCCATTTGGGGTCCTGTTTGACATTCTAATTTCATCAAATTTAATTGCCTTATTTAATGATGGAGTTAATTTTTTTCTAGAAATAATTCTAATTTGTCCATTATTATTTCCTATAGTATATTTAACATCATCTTTAACAATGGATTTTACTTCCCCAGATTTTAAATCAGCGAGGTTAGTAACTGTTTGATGCCCAAAAATTGTTTTTATTTCTACTGATACATGGGCAATAGATTTTCCAATAGTTGTACCATTTGTAGATAGGTCAGTGACCACAAATTTATCACCAACTTTTTCTATTTGTAAATGTTTACCAGAAACAGTTGTAAAACCATTGTCAATTTTAATATCATTTGTACCTGTGACATTTCTGCCAACTGTAATTATATCACCATCTTTCATTGCATTTAACTTCGATTGAATTTCAGGTGAACTTAAATCTAAATCATAATTAGAAAGTTTTAGATTTTCGGTCCCTTGCAATTTTACGGGCTTATTTTTAGGTAAACGAGTACCCTGTTCAGAATTTGAATAATCTGCTACGTGAGAGATTTCTACTTTTGGTGCGGAAATCTCTGCATATTTTGTATTTAACTGGTTTTGTAAATGAGTTTTTTGAGAACTTTCTGGTATTTGATCAAGCCAGACTTGTAATTTATTTAAATCGTCTAAATTTTTTGCATGCGGAATGCTATTACCGATTTGTCCCAATTCCATTCTCTGCCGAGAAGTAACACTTGGGGTTAAGGCTTTATCAACATCTGGTAAGTTTTTAGGAGTTAGCATTGAACGTAAATCTTCAATGAGTTGTTCAATTTTATTTTTAACAGATGCTATTGCATTATTTGCAATTACTTTTAAATCGGTAAATAAATTTTTACATTTTAAAAGCATTGCATCAACATCACCTTTAAAGTTTTTCAATTCTTCTGTAATTGAATTTATTCTAATTTTGCAATCATTCCATAGTTCTTTATGCTCAACAGGAATTTCTGCATCCAGAATATTATTGACAGATTGTTTAACATTTTCAGGAGTCACATCAGATTTAACTTCTGCCGCAGGTTTTACTTCTGGAGTTCCTGTTGTTTGTTTTGGGGGGGGGACTTCTGATTTATCAGAAACAATTTCAGCTTTTGGTTTTTGTATTGCTTCAAGTTCTGCGACTTTTGTTGCACGCTTTTGTTGCAAACCGGTAAGTTGTTTTTCGAGCGTTTCGCTATTCTTTCCAAAGCGTTTTGCACCGGCAATTTGTTGTTCAAGTCGTCTTATTGAACCATCAAGCCCTTTTATTTCATCATTTAGTTTGTCAATAGCTTCTTTAGGTATAGATGCGCCTTTTTGTTCAACGATTACTGCGTTATTTTCGACTCTATGGGCATCTGCATAATCTGCGGCAACTTGTTCTTGATGAGCTTGATATACAGGTTGATCAGCTTCCGGTACAGGTTCATAGCCATGCTCTTTTTGATAAACTGCTACTTCTTCCGGTGTTGGAACATCTTCTAAACCCTCTTCTACTATTCTGCGTTCATTCGCATTCAAATGTTGTTGATCTATATTCCTTACCACTTTACCATCGGCAATAACATCTCTATTATTATTGACATCTCCTTTGACGCCATTTGATACTCTAACCTGTTGTGGGTTAGTTACTACAGGACTTTGTTCTGGTTTTGAACCACCTTTGACATGTGATAATCTTGAGATGATTATACCACTCGCAAAATCAATAAACGCATCTGTTGAACCGTATTCATTGCCTTCAAGTTTTGTTACTCCATAACTGCCTGCTGCATTGATAATTTCTTCGGCAATTTCGTTTGCCAGAGTACTGTTAATTTTGAAGGTTTGCATTAATTTCGGTGCTAATTGGCTTGACGCAGAACCAATACCTGCAAACGACATATTCATTAATGCTTTTTTTGTTGCTTCTTTAACATTTCTGCCGTTGCTCAAATCAACCCCGAGTGTAGCAGTACCTGTGGCTGCCATATTAACCCCTGTAGCTACTGATTTATTTACAATCTTAGAACCTATAGAGGTTGAGTTTTTAATAACATTTCCTTTTTGAATGTTTTGCATGCTTTTTGCCATTTTTAATGCTTTATTTGCATATTTGGCGACTTTGACTCCTTTACTCCCCCATCTGGCAGCTGACGCCGCCAGCTTAGCCGCTGCAAAAGCTTGTCCACCAGGAATCGCCATTAATGCAGTCGTTACGGCAATTTCTGCAGCAACTTCTGTAACAACTTCTGTGGTTTGTTGATTTTCGTTGAATTGTGCAACTGCTTTCCCAATATCATTAGTACCGTATGCAGATTTTGTTAATGTATCTAAATCTGTTTCCATTTGTTCCAAGGTTTTACCATTGGTTAGCTGCTGATAATCAGATTTGAATTTTACGGTTGAATCTTCCGCGAATTTTAAAAGAATTGCTTTTTTGTCTTCATCAGAAGATGCAGGCATCCTATAACCTTTTGAATAGCCTGAAATAATTTGTTCAATTGTTTCCTGATCATAAGTATCAGAAAGTTTTGTTACTATATCATTATATGACATATTTGAGTTTATTCCGGAGAAAAGTTCTAACGCCGCTTTCGCACCAGTTGCCTGCATTAATTTGTTCTCAGCTTCTTCTCTTGCCGCGATTTTATTAGCGTCAAATTCTACGCCGAATGTTTGTTTATATATTTCTCTGAATTTTGTTTCATCGTTGGATTCAGCTGCTTGAATTAAAGCTTCAATATTTTTAGAGTTATTGCCTAATTTTGCTCTTAAATCTTCAATTGTATTACATCCAAACCAGCCGCAAATTGTATCGCCTGTTTTAGCCGCCCATCCTTCTTCTTTTCTTGCGGCTTCAAATTCTGTATTTGCATTATCATTTTCAGTTTTGAATCCTTGGGCCATTTCTCTCATTGCCTGCTGTGTGTCAATATTTTCAACTTCATTCTGCTTAGCCAGAATAGCACCTTTAAGAAACTTTATTGCATTTTCCATTTCCATAGGATTAGTTCGCCGTAAAGTAGCGTCGAATTCTTTATTCAAACTTGTTTCAAACTGCTTTCTTGCAAACGTTATATCCTCTTGAGAAACACCTTCCTTTTCTGCAGCTTCACACAGAGTATCCAGAACACTCATTAAAACTTGTCTTTGTTGTTTTGTCCCACCTGCACCAATTTCACTTGTAATTGTGTCAATTATAGAAGAATCACCTTTTTTTGCACCTTGATCATCATATGCATCTAAAACAGCAACGATGTTATCTGCATTGATTTCTTTATTATCAAACATAGCCTGCATTTTTTTCATACTGTTAAGTCCTGAATTTTCATCGGCTATTTGATAGAATTTATTAGCAAGTTCGGTTGCTTTCTTTTGTTTAGCTTCGTTTGCCTGTTTTAGGTCTTCTGCTTCCTGTGATATTTCTTGATTTGTTTTGGTGACAGTTATTTTAGAACCATTCTTCGGAACCTGGATTTCAGGATTTAAAGCGGTTAATTCATTGGTTCTATCAACGATTTGTTGTGTCGTAGGATTTGTTATCCCTTCGTTTTTCAACATTTCTTTTGCATATTCTGTCCAGTTTGTATAATCTTTCTCTAAGGTAATTTCTTTAGTTTGTTTAGTTGATAAACGAGCGTCTGTAACAGTTTGTTCGTACTGGGCATATTGTGCTTCTGCCTGTTCTTTAGTTTGTCTGCCGGCATTGAGTTTTGCAAATGTCTCTGCATTTATCTCTCCAGGAATAACAATATCAGCTCCGGCCAAGAAGTACTGATTAGGGGCTTTCCCTTTTATAGTCTCTGGGTTTGCTGCAATTAAATCTTCTACATCACAATTGAATTTTTTTGCAATCATAGAGGGACTTTCACCGTTTTGAACAATTACACCTGTCGTGTTTCCATTCCCGTCATATTGTACGGAGTAAGTGTGTCCATCTTTTATTACTGTTTGTGAAATATTTTTGCCATCTTTTGATGTCAAAATAGTTTTATTTCCTTTTGCATCTATATAGGTTTCTATATTGGTATTAGTTTCGGGATTGAATACATTAGTGTTGCTTGCACCGGTATTCAGATCCTTAATCGTTTTGGTATTTCCGTCGGCAGATATTGTTGTTACTGTATCATTTGTTTCAATAATTACAGTCCCATCTTGTTTCGTGATAGTTTTTGTGTTGTCTTTAGAAGTTGTAATATCTCCTGTTTGAGTATCTTCTGTCTGAACAAATGTTTCTTCTCCATTTGCAAAAGTATAAGTTGAAACAGTTTTGTTATTTGTGTTGGTTACTGTTTTAGATTTTGGAGTTTCTCCTTCATATTCAATAGCAGTTTCAATTCCGTCTTTTACAGTTATTTCGCTTTTAGAAATCGTGTTGCCGTTTTTATCCTGTTTTGTAATTATTTTGGTATTGCCGTTTTTTATTGTAATAAGCTTTGAGCCATCTGCAAAAATTTCTTCAGTATGTCCATCTGTATATTCAATAATATTAGAGTTATTGTGCAAATTTTTAGTTGTTTGCTTGATGTTTTTTGACTGGTTTGATAATGAATTTAACAGTTTAAATAAATTTGTTGCATCAGTGTTTTCAAGTCCTAATGACTTTAAAAAATTATTAGCTTCTTTGCTTGAAAGTTTTTTATCTCGACCTCCCTTTGCAAATTCTACAATTTTTTGCATAAAATTTTTTATTTCTGTTTCATCAAGAATTCCGTCTTTTTTCCCGTTTTGATTTATGGTATCGATTTTATCAAAAATAGATTTTAATTCTGCATTGTAGTTTAAATCAGAACAGTTTACACCTGCCTTTAATATTTGATAGTCCCGGGCTTGTCCTTTAAATTTTATTTCGTTAAAATCTACCATATTTTTTAACTATTCCTATTCGTTTTGTTACTAATTATGTAACAGACTAGTAATTTTGTTTCATGAAATATATTGGCATTTTTCTGAAAAACTTTAGGAATTTTGAGAAAATCTTTACAATTTCATTAAAATTGTTACAATTCATAAGCGAAACGCATTCAGTCGCGAGTCAATAATATCTTGGGTTATACCAATATACCGCAATGTTACACTCGGTGCAGAATGGTTAAAAATGCATTGCAATAATGCAACATCTTTATTCTCCTGATAAAAATGGTAACCAAAAGTTTTTCTAAGAGTGTGCGTTCCGATAT
Source organism: Candidatus Gastranaerophilales bacterium (assembly GCA_944327255.1). Taxonomy (GTDB): domain Bacteria; phylum Cyanobacteriota; class Vampirovibrionia; order Gastranaerophilales; family Gastranaerophilaceae; genus UBA1221. The sequence goes on from CALVHA010000013.1 coordinate 59,305, forward strand.
GTGCGGTAATTCCTGCACTAACACAAGCGTTACATATTATTCTGTAGGCTTGTATCCTGCTTATAGGTCTTCCGCCTCTTTGGCTTGCAAATAGCCATTCATCTTTGGCTTTGCCAATAATAAATTCTTCAAGTTCGCTCTTAAAAGATTTTGTTATTGGGAAACGCTTGTATTTATTAGTCTTTTGTTCAATTAGCTCAATATATCTTTTATCCCTAACATCAGAAACTTTTAATTTAAGAATGTCCGAAATTCTCAAGCCACTATTAATTCCCATCAAAAACAGCAGATAATCTCTACTTCCATTTTCTTTTAAAATACGTTTTACCATTTCAATCTTTTCTTTGTCCCTAATCGGCTCTACACATACCATTAAATTATTCTCCTTTACTGTTAAACATCCTACCTGTGAATACCTAAAACATATCCAAAAATGTAACAAAATTACTATTTTGTTACTAATTATGTAACGTTTTGGATATCTTTTTGATTATTTTGGGACAATAGCACTCAACGCTTCATATAATTCCTTTTAAGGATTTTTACGATACAGGAGATGTGGATGTGAATGTACTTTAATAAGTGCTTGACATTATTTCCCTGTTTTTATTAAATAAAATTAATAATTGGAAGAGAGTTAACATGAAATATTTATACTTGTTATTTGCTATCTTTTTTGAGGTTATTGCAACTACTGTTCTCAAAAGTTCACAGGGTTTTACGGTTTTTATACCTACTGTTATTTCATTATTATTATATGGCATTTCTTTTTATTTTTTGTCAATGTGTATGCAATATTTTCCTACAGGAGTTGTTTATGCGGTATGGTCCGGTGTCGGAATTGTTTTAATTTCATTGTTCGCATTTTTGTTTTATAAGCAGTCTCTCGATCTGCCAGCAATTTTTGGTATATTAATGATAATTTGTGGAGTATTGATTATGCGATTGTTTTCAAAATCTTTTTGATGTAGTATAATGATGAAGCATGCGGAAGTAATTCAGTGGTAGAATGCAACCTTCCCAAGGTTGACGTCGCGGGTTCGAGTCCCGTCTTCCGCTTTTATTAATGGTTGATGGGGTGCTTTTTTGTGTATGGAATAGGGATAAAGTTTGATAAAAATAAGATATACTTAATTTTCCTAATTCTGATTATGTTTTTAGGTTTTCTTATACGAATAAAAACCTATTTGGTAGATAGACCGTTATGGCATGACGAATGTTCTCTTGCTTTGAATATAATGAAACGTAGTTTTACCAGCTATTTGGGAAGGTTAGAGCACCATCAGGCTGCCCCTTTCTTATTTATGTGTATATCTAAAATTTTTTCAATATTATTTGGGATAAAAGAATTATCTTTAAGAGCATTTCCCTTTCTTTGCGGAATATTTTCTATCCCTGTGTTCTATTATTTTTCAAAAATGTTTTTAAAGAAAAAGTTTTCTATTTTAGTTGTTACATATTTATTTTCTATAAATTATTATCTAATATATTATTCTCAGGAGTTCAAACATTATTCGGTTGATGTTTTTGTATTTTTGCTCTTGTTTATTTTTCTTTCTAAATTAGATTTATCAAATATAGATTATAAGAAAAATCTATTTTTTGCGTTTTTATTGGCTTTTATGCCTTTATTATCATTTGTTTCATTGTTTGTAATTGCAGCATACTGCTTATCTGAATTAATTACGAAAAAGTTTGGTATTTTAAAAAGACTTGTAATTTTTATAGTTCCATTAGTTATAATATTTTTAATATATTATTTTGTGGCTTTACTTCCTCAAAAATTTGATGTTTCTACTATTGTTGAGGATTACTGGGAAAAAGGCTTTTTAGAATTGAATTTCAATAAAATATTATATATGTTTAAATTAAATTTATCATATTATCTGTATCCAAATAAATTTTTGTTAGTACAATTGATACTTATTGTAATTGGATTTTTGAAACTTTTAAACCAACCTAAATCATTCCCAAAAGTTCTGTTTTTTAGTTGTATATTTTTAATATTGATTGCGTCATTTTTACATTTATACCCTATTAGTGAAAGAGCTAGTTTATATATTATTCCAATTATGCTAATTCTTTTAGTATATCCGTTAGAGTTTGCAGTATTAGATAAAAAGTTCTATGCAATAGTTATATCAATTTTAACTATTTTAAGCTTTTGTTCATATAATTACAGATACGTTAAAAATTTCTTTTCTGATGGGATATTTCAGAGAATGGATGCGCGTTCTTCTATGAAAATTCTTTCAGAGAAATATCTTCCGAATGATTATGTAATAATTAATCCTGCATCAGATTCAGAGTATTTCTATTACAGTAATTATTATAATTTTGCTACTGAAAAGTGGGGAATAGTAAATCTTCCGGAATATAATGAGGGGTTATATTATAAAATCTTAGAAATGCTTCCTCATGGGAAGTATTGGTTTTATTTTGCGTATGACTACAGTCATAGTCCAGTTATCCCGTTTTTAAAGAAATGGAAAGAGCATAAGAAAGTCCTTTTTGAATCGGTAAACAGAGGCTCTTATTTATTGTATCTGGAAATTTAGTGTTATCACCATTTCTTAAAAATGAAAAAAGTTGCAAGAATTATCAATGCAAAACCTACAAGGTAGTTCCATTTAAATTGTTCTTTGAGATAATAAACTGAGAAGAAGCTGAATACGATAAGAGTAATAACTTCCTGTATAGTTTTCAGATGAGCGGCATCATACACATCATGTCCGATTCTGTTTGCCGGAACTTGGAAGCAGTATTCAAAGAATGCAATCCCCCAGCTTACGAGAATAACTATCCATAAAGCAGTTGATTTATGTTTAAGATGCCCGTACCATGCAAAAGTCATGAAAATATTTGATATGGTTAGTAATACAATTGGGGCGATATATCTAATCATATTTTTCCCTCATAAAATTTTTATACTTTCAAATATTATTATATATCCAAAAGAAAAAAAGTTCTTGACATTTAAATATGTTCTTAATAGAATAGAAAACGTAAGCCGGCATAGCTCAACGGTAGAGCAACGGTTTTGTAAACCGTAGGTTGTAGGTTCGATTCCTATTGC
>CALVHA010000014.1 GCA_944327255.1 Candidatus Gastranaerophilales bacterium
TATCCTATCCTATCCTATGAGGCATTATAACTGTGTTTGGGGCTTTTTTAAATCTAATTTTACATTTCGTTACATTTGAATATCATGCTTTGTTTACACTTATTATATGTCTTGTAGCTTCTCTGCCCTCATTCTTGAAAAATAATCCTGAAGCAGTCTATCGCAATCACACTCCATTATTCCGCCATAAACCTTTATAGGAGAATTTAACAGTTTTCTCAGATCAATCTTTGAGCCCAGTGCGCCATAGTTAACGTCATAACTTCCAAAGTATACTGCCTTCATCCTTGATTGAATAATTGCCCATGCACACATAGGACACGGCTCAAGTGTCACATACAATTCGCACCCGTCTAATCTCCAGTTAGCAAGTTTTCTTTCTGCCTCTCGAATTGCAACAATTTCAGCATGCGCCGTCACATCGTTAGAAGTTTCTTTTCTGTTACATGCAGCCGCAATAACCTCCCCATCTTTGATAATTACTGCTCCTATTGCAATATCATTTCCTGATTTTTCCGCCTCTTGAATTGCAAGTTTCATCATACATGTAGATCCTTATTGACAGGTACAAGTTTTAATGTAACTTCTACACAAAAACCGCACTCCTTTGTAGAAGATAAAGTTATACAACCATCCATTGCTTCAATAAGACCTTTCACAATAAATAACCCTAACCCTGTACCTCTTGTCGTTCTTGTTGTATTGTCATCAAGTCTTATAAATTTTTCAAATAACATTCCTAATTTCTTTTTCGGGATTACTTCACAATCATTTTTTACGAAAATTCTGGCAACATCATCTTCAACCTTACCTTCAACAAGAATTTTGCTATCGGGATAAGCATATTTAACTGCATTCTCAATCAGGTTAACAAAAACCTGCTCAAGTCTGTTTTTGTCTCCATAGACGTTCGGAAAATTTTCGTCAATATCAATAATAATTTCCTTATTATCTTTATTTTTAACCAGGAGCTTAGCTGTTTCCATAACTTCAGGCAGCCATACTGACTCAACATTAGTCCTTAATCTCATGCCCTCAATATCAGGAATTGTCAACAAATCTTCTATTAATCTCTTCAATCTTTCGGACTGTTCTTTTATAATTCTAAGAGATTTCTGTTTTGTTTCCTCATCAATTTTAATATCCTGACGCATTAATCTTGATGTATATCCCTGAATACTTGTCAAAGGTGTTCTAAGCTCATGGCTTACCGTATCAATCAGATTAGAACGAAATTCATTAAGCTGTTTAAGTTCAATGTTATTCTGTTTAAGTTTGATGTAAGATTTATGAATTTCTCCAGCCATACGGTTAAATTCAAATGCCAGAAATACAATTTCATGAGGAGTAAATGCCGTTGTCAAAAGCCTTATTTGACGCTCGTAATTTCCCTTCGAAATTGCGATTATACCTTTAAACAGCTGTCTTATATTTATGTATAAATAATATGTATACAAAGCAACTATAAAAATAATGAATATTGTTGCAAACAAAATTGAAAGAACAATCTTTGCTCTATTCGCATTAATCATCCTATTAGTAATATTTTCCGTAGTATTTACGATAATTGTAATCGGCGGGTTATTCTTCTTTACATAAACAATAGGCTGGTTTTTAACATCCCCGAAAATTACAGGCTCATCGACTTTCGGATTCTTAGGCATTAAAGCAAGAGTTTCCTTAAATAATTCATCCGTATAGTTATGTGCCGCAATCAAAGCACCGTCATTCATCATTACATAAATCTGGCGTTCATCATCTTTAAGAGATTGAAATAATTCATCCCTCAAATCCTCAAGACTATATGTCGCAACAAGAAATTCGCCATTTGTAAGACTTATTGAAATCGTTGCCTTCTGATTACGCTTATTTGCCTCATGAAGTTCCAAAAGCTCTTTTGTTGTTTTTACTATTTCAATTTTTTCGCAATTTTCAAAGCTCTTTGCAACAGAATCCAAATATTGCCGGCGAGCTTTATCACCTTTAATATATCTTAGCGAAAATTCTATCTGCTCAAGGCTTGTGTTAATAGTATTAGAAAAGAAATCTATTTCATCTGAAACCATATTGGCAATCAACACCGCAGACTCTCTCAGCTGGAATCGTACAGCCTGCTGATTAACGTTATTTATTATAAATCCGCTCACAGATAATGGAATAATTACCGCAAAACATACTACTACAGCAATCTGCTCAACAATTTTCAAACGTTTAAACTTAAAAAATCTCATAACTTAATTCTCCGCAAATGGAGTAAGTTTATATCCTACATTAGTAACCGTATGCAGATACTTCGGCTTTTTAGCATCAATCTCTATTTTATTACGCAAACCACCAACGTGTACCCTCAGCATTCTGACATCTTCATTGCTGTCATACCCCCAAACTTCGTCTAATAAAGTTGCAAGGGTAACAGGGTTATTAAAATGCTGCATCAAGCTGTATAATATCTCAAATTCAGTAGGAGTAAGTTTTACACGTTTATTAACAATAATGCATTCCAAAGTTTCAGGAAAAATCTGTATATCCCCGACATTTAATATTTCATCAGAGAGAGCATTTGTCTCTTCTACCTGATTCCTTCTCAAAAGTACTCTTATTCTCAATAAAACTTCCTGAATATCAAAAGGTTTTACAAGATAATCATCTGCTCCGCAGTCAAAACCTTCTGTTTTATCATCAATAGTTCCTTTTGCGGTAAGCATTAAAATAGGAATTGCGAGTTTAGCCTGACGGATATTCTTACAAACATCAAACCCGTTCATTTTCGGCATCATAACATCAAGCAAAATTAAATCATACGAATTATTAAGAGCCTTATTAAGTCCTTCCATTCCGTCACGTGCGGTATCAACAAAATATCCACTTTGAGAGACATCAAATTCTAACAACTCCCTAATTTCATCATCGTCATCAACAATTAAAATACGCTTTTGAACATCAGTCATATTAACCCTCTTTTTTTAATATGATTTTATATTACCCCGAAAAATTTTTCAATCTTATATAACTTATTATGAAGTATAGTTATTTGACCTCTTTTTACCCGCTTTCAATATTAACCTTAGAAAAATAATACAGAAAAACTATAACGGTTTATTTTCCGCCCAATAGAGCCTTATAAAGAAACACGCAACGTGCTGTATAGAATCTACACGAACCCATTGACGGGTATTTTTAAATCTAATTGCATTTAATGAACGTGCAGGATTTTGATGTGAAAACGTATATTCTTCACAGTTAAACAAAGAAAATTGGCTTTTCGCTGCAAGTTTACAAGCTTTTAAAATATTCTTTGCAAACGCATCCTCGCCCATATTTTTAGCAAGATAATATGAAGCAATCAAACCTTCTGAGCGAGCCCCGTCAGGGTAATAGTGGTCTCCAAAGTTATAATAATACCCACCCTCGTAATCCAAATATGGAGTTTCATCTTTTCTATACATATGACTCATCATAGTTTGTGCATCAGTATATACAAAATTCAAATAATCTTCTTTCTGAAACTCTTTATCATGTGCAAATTCTTCAATAGCCTGCATCAACCATGCATCTGAAGGAAGTGCGGTAAATAATTCTGCATAAAGCTTAGGACGCTCGTTCACAATCCAATCTAACGCGGTTGCTGCTTTTTCTCTCACCTCATTATTAAGCCCCATATCATCTTTAAAATTATTCATAAAAAGTCCAAGTCCCAACAAGGCCTCACCCGGATAATAGAATGAAAATGTCGCCTTTCTCTCCTCATCAGTCATATTAACAAGAGGTTCTCCATCGTGAAATGCAGGATGAATATAATAACCCATCAATTCCCCGCTGTTACACATCCTGCTTAAAATATGCCTTGCATAACCTTTTATATATTCATCAAAAGACTTATCTCCAGTAATATTTCTGTAAAGCATTGTCATAATCAATGCCAGACCTGTTCCACCAAGTTTACCTTTACGGTTATAATAGACAAAATAAGCTTTTTCACCGTTATAATCATGTTCTTTAGAAATTGAAACAGTAAAATTTATTGCCTTTTTGACAGCATTAATGTATTTTTCATTCCTTGTTTGGGTATAAGCTCTGATAAGCGTAATTGCACCACCACAATGACGTAAATCATTATAATATAGATTATCAGGTTTCCTGTCAGGATGTTCGTGATCCTTAAAATTATCCTCTGCACAATCGTAGTAATACAAAAACCTTCCGTCATCATACATATTTTCAACAAGCCAGTCAGAAGTTTTTATAAACTGCATCAATAAAGTATCATAGCTGAAATCATTATATAAAATATTTCCGCGGTAAATTGGTATAGTTGTATTATGGAAAGTCACAAACGCTCTTGTTCTGAATAGATAAAGTTCATATTCGTCAGACTCTTTTAAAATCTTTATTCTCTCAGGATTTTTGTTTGTCATTTTCCCTATAGGAGTGCGCTTGATTAGATAAATCAATGCCTGATTTAAAGAAAGATTGCTATTTACAACCGCATCTGTCGGCATATAAAATGCAGTCTCTTCCGTAAAAATATTTTTTAACTCAACACCGTTAATTCCGATTTCAAATCTGTCATTATCGAATTTATCCACCTGCAAATGACGCAAATCCGTAGGTTTTTTCTCAATTATAAACTCCAGTAAAATTCTACATTTATCAGGATTGGAAATATCAAATGCCGAAAATCTCTTATTTTCCCTTATCTTACTTAAATTCCGATTTAATGTTTCTTCAATAGTCGGTTTCCGGCTGCCGTAACGCAAAGGCTTAAGCCCAGGTTGAAACAAAGTAATATATGTAAATGAAATTTTAGGGTTGAAATCCCATACTCCTTCAAAGTTCAAATTTGAAGTTTTTACAGATACACCATGAATCAGTGCATTTCTGACTCTTTTAAGCAAAGTATCAATCACAGAAAAATCCTGTGAATAATATTCTCTTTCTTTTTCATTAAACAGCGAATAATCCATAAATGCATATTATCATACTTTTTTAAGATTGTAAACAAATATTAAGTAAAAATCCTCAAACACGCAATTCCTGAACAAAAAAAAATTTTATATAAATACGGGGACTAAAAAGGACCGGGGAATTAAAGGAGATAAAAAATGTTCGGATGTTATTACAATCCATTTTTATTTATGACGGCACTCAGCCCATTTAATTATGGCGGGATAAATATGCCACCTTCAAATTTAACATCTCCTTGGTCACAGGTTATGCTTAACAATGCAGTAACAGCTTCTCATGCCAGCTTAGGTCCATATGGCTGGGCATCTAATTTCGGAGGAAGAATTCAACTTAATTCTTACGATCCAAGTTTACCTTTAGAAACTGTTATGACATTACAACGTATGAATTACGATCCAACATACGTTCCTGACTTCAGTATGTATAATAATTCTACAGCCATAATGCAACAAAAACTTGCGGAAGCAGCTCAAAGAGGTAAAGCTGAAGGAGAAAAAGAAGTTTTAAGAATAAAATATTCTGTAACATTAAATAGTGTAACAAACTTTATTGAAGAGTTGACAAACCTTTTAAAAACAGAAGGTCTTCCTGAAACAGGAAAACAAGAATTGGAACAAATAAAGACTAAAGCAGAAGCATTGAAACAAAAAATGGAAGAATATGCAACAACTTCTGCAAATAAAAAAACAACAACAGCAATAGAAGAAGTTGAAGCAATGCTGGGAGAATTAATTGAACTCAAAGAAAATGCAACAGCTACTGCTCAAAAAATTGCTGCAACAAAACAAAAAGAAAAAATTGAAGAAGAAAAAACAGAAAAACAGGAAAAAGTCGAAAAGACTCAAAAACCTGATAATACTCAAAAGCCGGCTGAGACTGAACAGCCGGGGAATGTTGAAAATGAAGGTGAAATTAAAATAGAAGATATCAAAAATAATTTTGCTGAACTTAAAACATTAACAGATGAAATATTAAAAGAATATCAAAATGACATTACAGAAGAAGATAAAAAAGCAATAGCTGATAAACAAAAAGCACTTGAAGAAGCTATCAAAGCTGAAAAACCAATCGAAGAACTGACAAAACTTTATAATGACCTTTTCGAACTTGTTACAAATATATCAAAAAATATATCTGAAACACAATCACAAAAGGCTATCGCAATTTGCTCTGATTTATATGTAGCAGCTAACGGTGTCGACTGGATAAGTAGTAATGAAGCAACAATTAAAAATATCGTTTTCAACAAAATAAATGAAAATAATATTTTAGAAGTATTAAATCAATGGGATAAAGGAAATTACAATACAAATACAGGAGACTCCTGCTTATTAGAAACATTATTCGGAGAATTTAAATTTAATGCAAGCGGAACTAAAAAACAAATAGCAAATCATTTATTATCTTGTTTAGAAAAAGTAGCTGAAAAAATGAATTTGTCTCAGGATATTCAGCCATACATTTCAGTTATCAAAGGTGAAATGAACTGTACATTCTGGAGCTATGAAAAAATATATAATGCGTTTAACAGTATCCAGGCAATACTAGGTACTATAACGCTTAAAGGAGAATAAAATGATTATTTTGGTTAAAAATAATGTAGTGATTCCTCAATGTTAAATGGTTAGTGTAGAAGATAGATGCGCCTCTTAAAATTTTTAAGAGGCTTTTTCTTTTAAATCAGAAAATAAATCAATAATATCTTCCTTTGCAATATCAGGATTTATCTCTCTTATACAAGTAATTGATTCCGAGGAGATTTTTTCCTTAAAAATTTTCTCTAAAAGCTCCTTATTATAATCATAAAGAATCGACCCGTGTTGTAAAATATAACCATTTTTTCTGCACTGAGCAGATCCTATAAGTTTTTTCCCTCTGTAACACAAATCCGCACCTGTTGAAATGAGCATACAATAATCAAATTTTGTATTAACTCTTTTTGTTTCCCCAAAATTCAATTCTATCCCGATTTCCTTAAATTTATTAATTAATAGTTGAGAAATTTCTATGTATGATTTTGTAACATTTTCACCGTATTTCAAATAACTTACCGGACAAATATAACTGTAAGTAATCTCGTTATCATGAAGCAAAGCCCTTCCACCGGTAAGACGTCTGACTAAATCTATACCGGTATCTTTTAGAAACTGTTTGTCTATAAAAACATCTGATTGATTTCTACCAAGAGAAATACATGCAGGGACCCATCCGTATAATCTGAAAATAGGATATTCCATTTGTTTATCTATAGCTGTATCTAATAAACAGCTATCTGTTTGCATATTTTCAAGGCCTGTTTTCACTTCATACGGTATAAACTTTATCATATTTAATCGTTGTCTTTATCTCTTTTCTTAATATTATCTTCAAATTGTTTAAAGACATCGCTTCCCACAAACTGCTCTAAAGATGCACGTTTTGAATAAAATGTTGCACGGGCTTTAGTTTGTTCATCAATTGCAGTTCTATAATAAGCGTCCGTAATTAAAACCAGTTCACGGGAGAGATTTTGTGAGGCTTCATAGTATTTTTTTCGCTGTTCCACAATTTTTGTCAACATATCAAGCATTTTTTTAGATGTTATATAGTCATTGTAAAGATTAACCGTTTGTTGCTGCAAATCCTCAATCTTACGTATAAGTATAATCATATCCGCATCAGTAACTTTTGTATATTTATAATTAAGAGCTTTAGTATCCTGCGACATAATCCCGAAAATACTGCTTCCAAGCATTGAACCGGTTGCAATAAGCGGATTACCGATTCCGGCACCGACAAGAGTAGACATGCTTGCAATATTTAACAATACCTTTTTAATCGAATGTTCATTGGGTTTATCCTCATCAGGATTTGAAAGCTTATATAAAGCAAAACTTATTGTATCACTTTTTGCCGCAGCACCCTGCCATAAAAGAGTCAAATCTTCGTACATATCAGCTTCTTCCAGAGCCAATTCTTTAGATATATCTTTTGACATCCTCTTTATGCTCAAATCAGCATAAGTTAAATCGTTTGTATCTATATCGTCCAAATCTGCTTTGACCGATTCCTGCTGGATATTTTGTTTAATTTCAATATATTTTTTTTCAGGGGAATCAGTTAATCCAACACGAAAAGCAGGATCTTTAATATTTGCATCATTCAAATCATCAAGTTTAACTTCCGCAAATACCGGCATGGAAAAAGCCAAAATTATTAATAAAGACAAAATCTTCTTCATTTCGCCTGCTCCTTCCCTTGAAACAGTGCAGTATTAGCATTGTACTGATATAAATTCAAACCGTCTACAACTTTCTTCCCAGCCAGACGCTGAAGTTCCAAATGGTATTTCTTAGCTTGCTGTAAATAATAGAACTCTTCCATTGTCATATTATCGTATAAGGAAGAAGAAATTGTAATTTCAAGCAAATCGTCCTCTTCCATTGCTTTAGAATAATTTTTACTGTAAAGCAAAAGTCTTGAACGGGTTTCTTTTAACTGAGAAAGAGAACTTTTATAATTATAATAAGCATTTATAATTTTATCCTGTAAATTCTCAATTAATCCCGCAAGTTCAATCATTTCAGTATCAGTCAGAGGAATTTCTGATGGAATATTTTTTTTGTTAATCAAATTCTGTGCCAATCTTCCTGCCGCAAAAGCAGAAGTCTGCACCAGATAGTCCCCACCCATCATCATCGGAGCAAAAGAAGCACCGGCAACCAATGCCGATAGAGTCTTAGACATTAATGAAGCATGAATACGTCTCTGGCTTTCAGGGGTAGCAAGTTTTTTTAACGCAAAACCTATTACCTGATTATTATCAACAGTCCCTTCCCACAAAGCCTCAATATCAGCCAGATCCTTTTCTTTTTGCATTCTGACAATTTCCTGCATGACAGAATCATCATTTATGACAAGAGAACTTTTCAAATTAACATCAGACTTCGGCAATTCAATCTTTTCGGGTTTAACTCCGTCTAAGACAATATCATCAGCCAATACCTGATTACATATCCCGCACATTAAAACCAACAAAACTAATAATTTTCTCATACTAAATTTATAACACAAGAAAAATAATAAATCCAATGATTGAGGAAGTTATAAATCATAAGATTGTTCTTTACAGGGTTGAGAAACAGTAGAATAAAAAGAGAAAAAGAGGTAGTGGTGAATAAAAAAACGGAAATAATATCCCATATTTCTAAATCGAATAATGATTTAGCCGAAAGTTTTTTGCATCGTGCAAATGTTTTACGTGAAAAAAATCTTTATAAAGAAGCTGTAAGTATATATTTAAATGCTATTCTTCTTAATAGAGACGATATAAACTCTTATTACGGTCTCGGGCTTTGCTTTAAACATCTCGGGAACTATACCAAAGCAATAAAAAATCTGGAAAAAGCAGCAGAGCTTAAATCTGACTTTTACGAAGCATATTATGAAATGGGTATTTGCCATCTTGCAGATGGCATTCCTTGCGGTGCAATAAAAAATTTCGTACGCGCGATACAGATTAACCCTGAAAATCCAAATGCTATATTACAACTCGGAATCTCACATGAACTTTGTGATGAAGCAGATATGGCATTAATGATTTATCAAAAATTAATAGAAAATTCTCCTAATTTCATAAAAGCATATGAACATAAATCAACGCTTTTAATGAAACTTGACAGATACAATGAGGCAATGGGGGTACTAATAAACTTAATAAAAATACATCCGGAATATGCCTCTGCATACTTAGGTGTAGCAACATGTCTTGACAAAACAGGTAATCAGACGGAAGCACAAAGATATTATCGCAAATTTTTACAGAAAAAACCATTAGATAATCAAGCACGGTTTGTTAAAACAAGACTTGAAAAGCTGAAAAGCATCAAGAAAAATCCAAACAAAACCTACTTAAGTCTGGTATAATTACTTTTTATCAATAACCTTAATCAAATGCCATCCAAAATCAGTTCTGACAGGAGCAGAAACTTCTCCAACTTCCATTGAAAAAGCCTTCTTTTCAAATTCTGGAACCATCTGTCCATGCCCGAAATATCCTAAATAACCACCGTTTTTAGAAGACGGACAAAGCGAATATTTCATCGCATAATATTCAAAATTTCCGCCGTTATCAATTTCTTTTTTAATTTCCATAGCTTCGGCAGCTGTTTTGACTAAAATATGTTCCGCCGCAACCTGTGAATATTCAGGAGTATCCGAAATTTCTTCAGCAGATTTACTTCCCCACGCAAAAGCGGAACCTGTCAATAATACAATAATTGCAAATAATCTGATAATTAAATTTTTCATACCAGAATAATACTATGGAAATTTTAAAATGCAACTACTCCAACATGGGAATATTTATTTTGTGAGAAAAGTAATAAATTTATCCCCGTATTTTTTTTGTTTAATAATTTCATATCCGGAAAAGTCAACATTTGTGACATGCTCAAGTATAACAATTCCCCGCACAATATTTTTTACTACATCAAGGCTCATCTCATAAATTCCAGAAAAATAAGGCGGATCAATATAAATTACATCAAATTTTTCATTCATTTTCTGTATAATCTTTAAGCTGTCACCAATAATTAATTCAGGTGCATCTACAAATTTTTTGTAATTATTTTTAATAATACCGGCAGCTTTCGGGTGTTTTTCAATTGACTTAACTCTTGAAAAACCTCTGGATAAAGCTTCCAGAGACATTATTCCCGAACCTGCAAACATATCCAAGAAGCTTGCGCCCTCAAAATCAATCATCGCCTGCAAAGTATTAAAAACGCTCATCCTGACTTTAGATAAAGTTGGACGGGTAATTTTTTCATCAGGAGCTGTAATCTTTTGTCCTTTATATTTTCCGGCAGTTATATTCATATGAACTATTTTACAATGAACAAAATTTATTGTATAATATAGAATGAGGAGTTTATGAACAAAAATATACACCAAAACAAAACAGATGTAATAGTTGTAGGTGCAGGACCGGCAGGGATTTCTGCCGCAGTAACCATAGCAAGAGCAGGTTATGAAGTAATACTGATTGAACGCGGAACATTTGCCGGAAGCAAAAATGTTTTTGGCGGAGCCATTTATACTCAAGCAATAAAAGAAATTTTTCCCGATTTTGAAACGTCTGCTCCGCTTGAGAGAAAACTGATTGAGCATAAATTTGCAATATTAGGAGAAGATGACAGCACTATTGTTTCATATCGAAAAAATCATGAACAGGCAGTTAGTTATTCCGTAATTCGCGGAAAATTTGACCGCTGGATGGCAGAAGAAGCCAAAAAAGAAGGGGTAATACTTGTTGAAGAAACTGTTGTTAGAGAACTTCTTATTGAGAATGAAAAAGTAATTGGTGTCAAAACTGAACTTGAGGATTATTATGCCGATATAGTAATCCTCGCAGATGGTGTAAATTCTCTTCTTGCCAAACAAATAGGACTTAGAGAAGATATTGAGCCTAAAGATGTCGCTGTTTCCGTTAAAGAAGTAATTAAATTAGATAAAGAAATAATTAATGACAGATTTTTAATAAATGATAATGAAGGTTGTGTATATCAACTATTCGGCGGTTCAATGCTCGGGAAATTAGGACTCGGCTTTATATATACAAATAAAGACAGTATAAGTATCGGGCTTGGAATTACACTAGACGAACTTACCGAGAAAAAAATAAAACCATACGAATTACTAAATCAGATTAAATCGCACCCGACAATAGCCCCGCTTATCAAAGATGGGGAAGTTATTGAATATTCGGCTCACCTTATTCCGGAGGGTGGTTATAAAAAGATCCCGACTCTGAGCGGGGCAGGAGTAATGATTGTTGGGGATGCCGCAATGCTTGTAAACAACATGCATTGGGAGGGTACAAATTTAGCAATGATAAGTGGAAAATTAGCAGGCGAAACCGCAATTGTTGCATTAAGCAAAAAAGATACAGATGAAGATTCTCTTGCCCGCTATCAAGAAGCAATAGAAAAATCTTTTATAATGAAAGATTTATACGCATATAGAAACTTAATGGATATAATCCATGACAAAAAAGAGGTTTTTCTTGATATTTATTTGAAGAAAATTAATGCATTTTTTGAAATGTTCACCTCAGTAAACGGAATTCCTAAAAGGGAATTATATCGTAAATTTATATTTAACTTCTTAAAAGAGCGCAGTCTCAAAGGATTACTAAGTGACGGATGGGCAATTTTAAGATTAATATGGAGTATTTTAGTAAAATGAATTTAGAAAAAAATTTAGCAACATTAAAATACACACCAGACAATGTTTCTCATCTAAAGCCAAATAATGAGGATTGCAAAACATGCAAACACAGACCATGCGAAAATGTTTGTCCGGCAGGAGTTTATGAATGGCTTGAAGACGAACAAAAATTACTTGTGAAATATGAAAACTGTCTTGAATGCGGAGCATGCCGTATTGTCTGTGAAAAAAAGTCTTTAGAATGGGCATACCCAAAAGGAACAAAAGGCGTAATGTTTAAAAAAGGATGAATGAGGGAAATATACATTGAAAAAAGATAATATTGAAATACTTGAAATGGCCTTAAAAAATGATGCCGAAATGATAAACAGAAAAATTCACCGCCGCTGGTATGATGATGATCCTATCTTGTCAGCAGTTTTAGCCAGAATGGAATATGCAAGTCCGGAATTTCGTGAAAAAGTTGCAATGGAAATAATAAAAGTTATTATAAAATTAAACGTAATTGCCGCAGAATTTAGAAGTGCAGACGAAATTCTAAGAGCATTACATACCGGCTACAGAGAAAATAGAAGAGGTCGTTGGTATGATGCGGATCTTACTGTAAGAACAGCAATAGGAATGTTAAAAGATTGCCCTGTTAATATAAGAAAACAGGTATCGATTGAGGTAAAAAAGTTTATAATAAATTTAGACAGCTTTCCAATTTAGTAAAAATAAAAGGAGACAGAGAAAATGAAAGAAGAATACAGTAATGCGCATAGACGCTGGTATGACAAAGATCCGGTTTTATCACAAGCAGTGGCAACTCTGGAACAAAGTGATGATGAAACCCAAATTAAAATAGCTCTTAATTTAATCCAAATTATTATTGAGCATAATATTGAAGATGAAAAATTTGAAACAGTTGATGATATTATTAATGCAGTTGGTTCAGGTCTGGACGAAAACAGAAAAGGACGCTGGTACGATATAGATTCAACAGTAAGAACCGCAATGAATATGCTACAAAATTGTCCGGAAGCGACTCAAAGAATTATCGCAAAAGAAATGGCACAAATGGTTGTTAATAAAATTAAAACCAATAAAGATGATGAAGATGAAGATGAATAAAATTTTATTTCCGTTGTAAACATATAATTAATTACATTGCAAAGAAAGCAATCAATATCCATGAATACGCGAAATCTGGGGAATTTGGATTAATATCCTAAATTCCCCAGATTTCTGTTTATTTAATAAATTCTATTACGACAATTTCCGGAATACAATTAAAACGTAAAGGTAAAATACTTGTCCCCAAACCCTTTGAAATAAATATTCTTTTCCCGTTTTCTTCTTTAAGTCCATAAGCATAACGGGTTCCATATAAAGAAGGAACAGTTAAAATCTTACCACCTGGAAGTACTATTTGTCCGCCATGAGTATGCCCTGCAAGAGTTAAATTAACATCAGGAGAAACACGCGGAAAGACATCAGGAGAATGAGTTAATAATATTACAGGAGAAACTGCTCCTACAAGAGTATTTTTAACATTAGGTCTTCCTGTTTGGAAATCTTCAACTCCTGCAATTGTAAATTCTTTAAATTTTTTATTAGCATTTTCAAGAACAGTAATCCCATTTTCTTCAAAGGCTTTTATTACCTCATCTTTTCCCTGCCAGCCATCATGATTTCCCATTACAGCAATCGTTCCGTATTTTGATTTTAAATTATGCAATTCTTTTGCTATCTCATCTGCCGACAGAGTAAATCCCTTTCTGTGACCATTAACATAATCTCCACCCAGCAAGATTATATCAGGCAACTGCATATTAATTGTTTTAACAATTCTCTTTAATCTATATTTTTCATAAGGTTTTACATGAAAATCACTTGCAAAAACTATTTTTAAACCATCCAACTGTTCATCTTTCAAGAAAATTTTCTTAACTGACAACAGGTTGGGCTCAACCAAAAACATCCAAATCCCCAAAAGAATTCCAATTAAAATAAAAATTACGCAAAAATATTTCATAACTATATATTACAACAAATATTTGTTGTAATATTTTAATATGAAAGACAACTTCGCACTAATAGGAATGATGGGTTCAGGAAAGACCACAGTAGCAGAAGAATTAGATAAAATTCTTTCTGACTATGTGCTTGTTGATATTGATAAAGAAATCGAAAAAAGCTCAGGCAAAAAGATTTCTGAACTGTTTCTAAGATTCGGCGAACAACATTTCCGCCTCTTGGAAAGCGATAAAATAAAAAAATTCGCAATAAATAAAAAACAAATAATCGCACTTGGTGGAGGTGCATTTGAAGATGAAAATAACCGCAGGCTTTTAAAAGAAAATTGCACTGTAATTTATCTTAAAGCATCTGCTCAAGAAATTTATGATAGGATTAAAACTGAATTTCACCGTCCACTTTTACGCAAAAACTTTTCTCTTGAAAGAATAAATGAAATTATGGCGAAACGTGAAAAAAATTATATGAAAGCTGATATCGTCATTAATACAGACGGAAAACTTCCGAAGGAAATTGCAAAAGAAATTTTAGGAGCATCAAATGGTAAATCTTAATATAAATATTCCATCACAAGAAAAAAATTATCCTATAATTATTGAGCATAATAATATTGAAGAATTGAAACTTAAAATTTTATCTTGTGTGAGGGGAACAAAATTTCTGGTTGTAATTTCAGAAAAAGTTGACAAATTATATGGAAAAATCCTCGGTTTCAATAAAAGTGAAAAATTTGTTTTAAAGGACGGAGAGAAGGAAAAAAATTTTAACAATTACAAAAAAATAATTAATAAAGCTTTGCAGATGGAACTTACAAGACAAGATGCCATAATTGCAATAGGTGGTGGAGTTGTAGGCGATATCGCAGGTTTTGCAGCATCCACATATATGAGAGGAATTGATTTTATTCAAGTCCCCACAACTCTGCTTGCATGCGTTGACAGCTCTGTCGGGGGAAAAGTTGCTATTGATTCAGAGCATGGTAAAAACCTCATCGGTAGTTTTTATCAGCCAAAAATTGTATTTATTAATACTAATTTTCTAAAAACTCTCGATGAAAGACAGTTTAAAACAGGTCTTGGAGAAGTTGTAAAATATATATTTATTGAAAAAAGCTGTAAATGTAAAGAGGAATTAAATTTTACAAACTTTATTACGGAAAATACCGACAAGATTTTATCAAAAGATTTGAAAATTTTAGAACAGTTAATTGAAATTTGTATTAAACTGAAAATTTCAGTAGTTGAACATGACGAACAGGAAGAAGGTTTAAGAAAAATTTTAAATTTCGGTCATACTTACGCTCATGCCATAGAAAAAATAACCAAATACAAAAAATATACTCATGGTGAAGCAGTAGTAAAAGGGATTTTATTTGCGTTTAATCTTGCAGAAAAACGTGGTTTAATTGATAAAAATTATAAATTTTTTGCAGAAGATATTTTAAGAAAATTTGATTTCAAAAAACTACCTGATTTTCCTAAAGAAAAAATTATTAGTGCAATGAAATCAGATAAAAAAGCAACTTCCAATAAAATAATTTTTATTCTTCCAGTAAATTATTCATTAGTCGATGAATTTGCTCTGGATAATGAAGAAATTTTCTAAGATTTAATTTCTGTTTACACCATAACCAAATGTTGCAAAATCATATTTTACAGGGTCATCAGGATCAAATTGTTTTAACTTATCAGTAAGTTCAACAACAGCCTTAAAATCATTTGAATTCCTGCTCAGCAGCCCCATTTCTCTGGAAACTCTTGCAACATGCACGTCAAGCGGGATCAAAAGTTCTGAAGACGGAATAAAATTCCAAATACCAAAATCAACAGGAGGTTTTCTAACCATCCAACGCAAAAACATATTCATACGCTTCATAGCACCCCCTTTTTGAGGATTTGGAATCATAAAATAAAATCCCTGTCCCGCATTTTCATCAGCACGGGAATAAAAATAATCCGCTACAATTTGGAAAAACTTAGGATTTCTTAAAGTCCCAACCTGTTCATAAGCATATTTGAACAATGCATCCAACCCGCCATCATTTGTATAAAGTTCTTTCATAATATAAAAAATTTGTGCAAAATCTTCTGTTTTTCCAAAACGGTAATTAAAATCACCAAGTATTTTCTCTTCAAAATTCAAGATGAAATTCAATGGTTCATTTTCCGCAATCGTAAAAAGAGATTCTAACTTTTTAATAAAAACTTTTCTTGCTCCGTATGCAACAAGAGATGCTATAAAACCTGCAACTTCGATATCTTTATTTGAAGAAAATCTGTGAGGCATGCGAACCGGATCATCTTTTATAAAATCCTCATTCTCATAAGTTTCAGCAAGTTTATCAAGTTCAAATTTCGTAATCATAATTTTATTATAGCACTATATATAAATATTTTACAATTCTTAACAAATAAATAAAACCATTCAAAACCATGCGTAGAGCATGATTTCATGAAAAAAAACATGAAAACCATGTCATGGAGCATGATTGAGAATATATGCCAGCCTAAAACCAGCATTAACATTGAAGAAAGAAGTGTCGTTACAAATGTTCACAATGACATGTGAGGCTATTGAAAAAAATTTCTGATTTTTTATAATGGAAATATGCAAGGGGCATGGAAGCCTCAGGGGTGGAGATTACAGGTATAATTACCTGATGGACTTTACCTAGGTGAGTAGGTAATTTGGAGAATATATAAATTGTTTAGAAGTAGGGATATGGGTAGAGCAGTTGCAGTAAGAAGATGGACTACTACCGCTCTTGAATGTTACAAAAGAGGCTGCAATTGTGAAGGTTGTTTTTACAAAGATTTTTTCAGCGGTTCATCTCAAAAATGTCAAATGAAAGCATCTGTGCTTGAATTAGTTAGAGTTATTGGTGCGCCTAACGTAGAATTACAACAATTTTTAATTGAAGATTAATCTTCTTTAAAAATTTAATACAAATTCTTAAAAGGGTATAAAAATTTCAATTATACCCTTTTAAAAAATAATTAATTGTGTTATACTGTATAAGCAGTATTTTAACACGGAGGTATACATGCACATTTACGTTAACGGAAGAAACATCGAAATTACTGAAGCAATTAAAGCTTATGTAAAAGAGAAAATGGGTAAAGTCGCAAACCATTATGACCAAATTCAGGGTATTGAAGTAGTTTTATCTGTTATTAAAAACCCTTCAGCTTCAGGCAAACACGTTGCAGAAGTAACCTGCAAAATGAATACGGGTGTTGTTCGTTGTGAAGAAGCAGCTGATTCTATGTACGAAAGTATTGATCTTTTGGCGGATAAACTTGGCAGACAAGTCCAAAAATTTAAAGATAAAACTTTAGGTTCAGACAAAGCTTCCATCAGATTAGAAAACTTGGTAGAAGAAACTGAAGAAGCAGAAGAATAAAAATGATTAATGGTAAAAAAGTCATCGTAATTATGCCTGCATATAATGCGGCTAAAACTTTAGAACAAACATATAATGAAATATATAAAGATTTTGTAGATGAAGTAATACTTGTAGATGATAATTCTCAGGATGAAACTCGTGAAATCGCAAAAAAATTAGGCATTAAAACAATTGTTCACAAAGAAAATAAGGGGTACGGTGGCAACCAGAAATCATGTTATAAAGCAGCATTGAAATCCGGAGCAGACATTGTAGTAATGCTGCATCCGGATTATCAATATACACCGAAGCTTATTCCGGCAATTGTCTCAATGATGGCTTTTGAAGAATACGATGCCGTATTCGCATCAAGAATGCTTGGCAATTCTGCTTTAAAAGGAGGCATGCCTTTATATAAGTTCATAGCAAATAAGTTTTTAACAGCTTTTGAAAATATTTTAACTAATCAGAAGCTTTCTGAATATCATACAGGATTCAGAGGGTTTACGGCCGAAGTTTTAAAAAATTTACCGCTGGAATCCTGTGACGATGATTTTATATTTGATAATGAAATTATCGCTCTACTGTTCTACAATAACTATAAAATAGGCGAAATATCTTGCCCGACAAAGTATTTTAAAGAAGCTTCCTCTATTAATTTCATAAGATCCTGCAAATACGGGATCGGTGTACTTGGAGTAAGCCTGAAATACAGACTGGCAAAAATCGGAATAAAATCAAAAATATTTAAAAATAATGCAAAAAAATTAGACCTTGATACACAAATGGAATATTATTTCAGCTGAAATTCTTAAACCATCTAATGGAATGATAAAATTTTTAAATTTTCTATGTAAAATTCAATTATGTATGACTATGATATAGATAAAGAAGATAAGGAATTAAAAAAAGTCGGGTTGGAATTAATGTTTATGACACCTGAAAAATGCAACAGCGATAAAGGAATCACTGCTGTAGAGCTTGCCAAGTTAGTTGAACTGCCATTAGAAGTTGTAAAGAAAAAATTGTCAATTTTAAAAGATGCAGAAATCGTACGTGTCATTGGGATTAATCCGAAATATTGGAAGTTTGATGAATATAAATTCCAAAGAATGGATGAAGATGATGACGTATACAGATTGTTATGTAATTTTGACGATGTCGATTTTGACAGATTTTTTCAATATTAATAATTCTTTATATATGCGCAAAAAAATTTTTGTCCGCATTTAATATAACCGTAATATTACTTAAAAAAAAATTGAGTTTTCTGCCCGACAGGGTTATAATATACCATGCATTTTAAAATTAGAAAGGATAATAAAATGGTTTTAGAAATGTCTTTTCCTCAATTGGAGCGAACAATCAACCCGACACATGACATTAAACTTTTTGCCGGTCGTTCAAATCCAAAATTGGCACAGGAAATTGCAGATTCTCTCGGGACAACAATAGGACCGATGATTGTTAAAAATTTCGCAGATGGGGAAATTTATGTTCAGGTAAAAGAAAGTGTCAGAGGAGATGATGTTTTTATTATCCAGCCTTTATGTAATCCAGTAAATGAAAATTTAATGGAATTACTGATAATAATAGATGCATTTAAAAGAGCAAGTGCAAAATCTATTACTGCAGTCATTCCATATTACGGATATGCGAGACAGGATAGAAAAACTTCAGGTCGTGAAGCAATTACGGCAAAACTTGTTGCCGACTTGTTAACAACAGCAGGAGCAAACAGAGTCCTTGCAATGGATTTACATACAGGTCAAATTCAAGGATTTTTCAATATTCTTGTAGACCATATTTATGCAACCCCTATTCTTGTAAATTATATCAAGAGCTTGAATATTAACCCTGATGATATGGTTGCAGTAAGCCCTGATACCGGCGGAGTTCAAAGAACACGACATTTTTCAAAACATATCGGATGCTCGCTTGCTATAATTGATAAACGACGTGACAAGCATAATGAAGCGATTGCAAGCCATGTAATCGGCGACGTTAAAGATAAAGTTTGTGTTATGTTTGACGATATCATTGACACTGCCGGAACAATTTGTGAAGCATCAAAGCTTTTGAAAAAAGAAGGTGCAAGAGAAATTTATGTGTGTGCTGTTCACCCTGTATTTTCCGGTCCGGCAGTTGAAAGATTGGCAAATGCTCCTATTAAAGAATGTATTGTAACAAATACCATTCCTCTTGATATGGAAAAAATGCCTGCAAATATTAAACAACTTTCAGTTGCACCATTATTAGGACAGGCAATTGCACGAATCCATGATGATGAATCTGTAAGTTCCTTATTTGGTTTTGAAAAAGAAATGCAGGTTTCATAAAAAATTATATATAAATCTGGAAGTATGAAAAGATTTAAGCCGGTTTATTTTTAACCGGCTTTTTATTTTTTTTAAACTATTTCCCCATAGATTTACTTATTTGGGAACGGATTTTGTTGGCTTTATATAAATATTCCGTAAGTCTCTCATAATTCTGAGCCGTTTCTCCGTATGGAGTTTTCATTTTGATAAGCTCATCGACATTTTTATTTATTGTAGCCAGAGTATCAAGAGAATCCCCCAACGCAACAATCGACTTAAATCTTTTTGAAACACGCGCCAGAATCTGACGTTTTATAAATTTTTTAACAGCATTAATGACGGGCATTTTCCGTTTATTAGCCGTTGCAGCAATATTATTTATTCCATCGGAAAGTTTTGACGGTAAATCTTTTGAAGAGTATTCTTTATATAAATCTCGCAATTCACCCTCTATCCTCTGTTTTTTTATGCGCAAGCTGAATAAGTCCTGCTGATTTCCAACTTTATCAGCAATTGTAATTTTCTCATTCAAATCACGCAAGATTTTTTCTTTATCCTCAATTTTATATTCCAATTTTAATGACTCATCCTCAACGTTCATATAAGCTTTTTCTTCAAGAATATTTGAGTCCAAATCATTTAATCTACGGGGATTAGTTACAAGATTAGATATAGAAATAGTCTGAGGAGTGATAAACCAATTTTTCTCAGCACCTTTCAATGTAGAAAAAATATTTTTTTTATTTTCCTCATTTCCCATACTGATAATTTTAAAATACAAAAAAAAGTTTTTTTACCTCTAAAAAGGGGAAAATGTTACAATTGTTTGTAATTTTTATGTTACAATATCAATTGTAAAAGGTACATTTTTAAGAAAAGGAAGAGAAAATATGAAAACACTTTCACCGTTACAACAAGAAAGATTGAAATATCAGCCGAAACTTCCTTCAAGCCTTTCTAAGGGTATTAATTCTTTGGAAATGATAGAAGGAGAAGCTACTCAATCTGTAAGAGATCAGGAACAAATTAAAGAACTTTTTAAAAACACATATGGAAAACCTGTTGTGACTTTCAAAATTTCAGATTCGACACAAACTTCCGCACAAAGAAATGTTGGAGTAATCCTTTCAGGAGGTCAGGCTCCTGGCGGGCACAATGTTATTGCAGGATTATATGATGCTTTAAAACAAGCTAATTCTTCAAACAAATTATACGGATTTTTAGGTGGTCCTTCAGGAATTATTGACGGCAAATATATTGAATTCACAGATGAATTCATGGATCAATACCGCAATACAGGTGGTTTCGATATTATCGGTTCAGGAAGAACTAAATTGGAAACAGAAGAACAATTCCAAAAATCACTTGCCGTTTGTAAAAAATTAAATATTTCTGCTGTTGTAATTATCGGCGGAGATGACTCTAATACAAATGCTGCACTTTTAGCAGAATGGTTTGTTAAAAATAATACAGGTATTCAGGTAATCGGATGCCCTAAAACAATTGACGGTGATTTGAAAAATGACCAGATCGAAATATCTTTTGGTTTTGATACTGCAACAAAAACTTATGCAGAATTAATAGGCAACATCCAACGTGATGCTAATTCAGCTAAAAAATACTGGCACTTTATCAAAATTATGGGAAGAAGTGCTTCTCACGTAGCTTTAGAAGCAGCTTTGCAAACCCAGCCGAATATTACCTTGATATCAGAAGAAGTTGAAGCTAAAAAAATGTCTTTAGAAAGCATTGTTAATTACATGACAGATATCATAGTAAGACGTGCTAATATGGGTAAAAACTTCGGTATAGCTGTAATCCCTGAAGGTTTGATTGAGTTTATTCCTGAAATGAAATCAATGATTTCAAATCTGAACGACATTATGGCATCTTTAGAAACAGACCCTAGTTTTGTTAATGCTACAACAATTCGCGACAAATTTGATATCGTAGAAAACAGACTTGACGAAGATAACGCAAAAGTTTACAACTCTTTGCCTGCAATTATTAAAGGTCAATTATTAGCAGACAGAGACCCTCACGGGAATGTTCAGGTTTCTAAAATTGAAACTGAAAAATTGTTGATTGAAATGATTTCTACGAGATTAGACGAACTAAAATCTCAAGGAGATTATATTGGCAAATTCTCTGCTCAATCCCACTTCTTCGGATATGAAGGCAGATGTGCATTCCCTTCAAACTTTGATGCTGATTATTGCTATTCATTGGGTTACAATGCCTTTGCATTAATCAACAATGGTTTGACAGGATATTTATCATCTGTAAGAAATCTCACTCAACCTGCCAGCGAATGGATTGCAGGTGGAGTTCCTCTTACTATGATGATGAATATGGAAAAACGTCATGGTGAAATGAAACCTGTTATTCAAAAAGCTCTTGTTAAATTAGACGGACCTGTTTTCAAACAATTGGAAGCAAACAGAGAAGAATGGGCAATGAATGACAGATATTTATTCCCTGGTGCAATTCAATATTTCGGTCCATCCTGTGTATGTGATGTAACAACATGTACTCTTCAACTGGAAAGAGCTAAAGAATTAGCATCAGTGTAAACAGAAAAATAACAGAAAGACTCCCGCTTTTTTAAAAGGGGGAGTCTTTTTTATAATACAATTCCATAAATAAGCATATCAATTTAGCGTCCACTACTTACTCTTGAAAATCAAATAAGTCTTTTACTTGGATTTTAAAATTATCAGCTATAATTTTTAATTTACTTAATGTAACATCCGTTCTTGTCGTTTCAATAAGACTTATCATACTATGTGATACGCCATTTATCCCTAAGTCATCTTGGGTTAATCCTCTTTATTTTCTCAGTTGTTCGTTTTGACGTCCGATAGAATATACAATGGGGTGGAATAAAATTGTATCCACCCCATTGTATATTTCTCATAAAAAGTATTTTGTAATTATTTTAACTTTCTACATATTCTCTTAAGCGTTTGCTTCTGTTCGGATGACGAAGTTTTCTTAAAGCTTTTGCTTCAATTTGTCTTATACGTTCACGGGTTACGCCGAACAACTGCCCTACTTCTTCCAGAGTTCGCTGACGTCCGTCGTCCATCCCAAAACGTAATCTTAATACATCACGTTCTCTTGGTGACAGTGTACATAAAACTTCTGCCAAATCTTCTCTTAACAGTTCAGATGCCACAGTTTTAATAGGAGCATCAGCTTCTTTATCCTCAATAAAGTCACCTAAACGCGAATCTTCTTCCTTCCCGATAGGTGTCTCAAGTGATAAAGGTTCTTGAGCGATTTTAATTATTTCACGAAGTTTAGGAATTGAAACATTCATTTCAATTGCAAGTTCATCTTCGGTTGGTTTTCTCGATAATTCTTGAGCAAGCCTTCTTGTAACCTTCTTCAATTTATTAATAGTTTCAACCATATGAACAGGGATACGAATTGTTCTTGCCTGATCAGCAATAGCTCTTGTAATTGCCTGTCTTATCCACCATGTTGCATATGTTGAAAATTTAAAACCTCTTTCGTGGTCAAATTTTTCAGCCGCACGGATTAATCCAAGATTCCCTTCCTGAATTAAGTCCAAAAACAGCATCCCACGACCAACATATTTTTTTGCAATACTTACAACCAAACGTAAATTTGCCTGAACTAACTTTCTCTTTGCAATTGCGCCCGGAGTTCCGCCTTCGAGAATTTTTCTTGCAAGTTCAATTTCTTCATTAGCCGAAAGCAACTTGATTCTTCCGATTTCTCTTAAATAAAGTCTTACGGGATCATCTACGGCAATACCTTTTGGCATTTCAATATCGGATGAATTCATATCTTCTTCATCATGGCTTCCCATCATATAAATGTCATCCATATTGATTTTTGAGCCCATTTTTTCTGTTACTATATCTTCAATATTGTCGGTACTAATGTCCATATTCATGTAATTAACGCCATGCGGGTCAGCGTCAAGATTTGCATCCTCATTTAAATCACTCAAATTCATAGTATCATCATCCAATACACTTACGATTGAGGAGTTAGGTTGTCTTTTTTTAGTCATTAATTTTCTCCGATTTTATTCTGTTATTTATCTTATCTCTTAGCTGCATCTGAATTTTTAGGGCTTCTGTATCATCTTCATCTGCATTTTTATATAAATTTCGTATCTTCTCTTTTTCTTCTTCCCACCTACAGCGTTGAATCCTTCTTATATTTTCTTCTATCACGCTTTGGAAGTCCTCTGGTGAAAGGTTTGTAAACGTTTCGGCTATACTTATTAAATCCGTTATAACAAGCTGTACATCCGGGTTTTCTATATATGCCGTATACAATTGCTCAATTAATTCCTTTACATTATTTACGCTACATATTAATTTGTCAATTGTAGATTTTACATTTATTAACGTTTCGTTAGAAAAGTACGAATTGTCAATCATTTCGTTTATTTGGGCAAATGTGAAATGACTGTCGCTTACCAAAAAAACACTCAATAAATTTTTTTGCGCTTTTTCTGAAATTGATACACTTTTTGTTACAATTTTTTTAATTTCATTTTGCGAATTCTGTTCAAAACTATTGTTATAAGCCAGTTTTCGTATTTCTGCTTCAAGAGCCTTTTCATCTATATTAAGTGCATCTGCTACCATTTTTACGTATTCCGTACGGATAATTTCGTTATGAATTTCCATTAACACAGGAAGAAAATCTTTAAGATATTTCGTTTTTTCCTGAGGGGTTTTATATTCTTTTTTATGTTTTAAGAAATTATTCACCTGAAAATCCAAAAGCAGGGGAGCTGTTTGAATAATTTTTTTAAAACTATCAGCTCCAACAGTTCGTATAAACTCGTCAGGATCTTTCCCCTCAGGCGGGGCAATTACCCTGATTTCGCATGAATATTTATCGTCAGAGGTTGAAATATAGCTTTCATCAAACTGTTTTATATCTCCCAAACCTTCAAAAGCTTCCTTAATTATTGTTGCTCCACGACTTGTCGCCTTTTGCCCAGCTGAATCTGTATCAAAGGAAAGATAAATTCGTCTTGATTTAGTATAACGTGATAATAATTTTATATGTTCTGAGGTTAAAGCTGTACCGCAGGCAGCTACCGCATTTTCAATACCGTGCGCCTGAGCCGAAATTACATCAAAATAACCTTCCATTAAGATAACACCATCTTCGTCTTTTATAGAATCTTTTGCGGTATATAAGCCGTATAGCAATTTACTCTTGTTATAAATCAGCGAATCAGAAGAATTCAAGTACTTAGGACTTTGTTCTTTCAAGAGCGCACGGGCTCCAAATGCCACATATTCACCTTTTTCATTCTGTATAGGGATAATAATTCTGCCTCTGAAACGGTCTATATAACCATGACCTTCCTTGGACGGAAGAATTAATCCGGCTTTTTCCAAAACCTCATTTGAAAAATCCTTCTTCAAAATATCATAAAGTGTTGTATAAGCTTTAGGGGCAATCCCGAGCGTAAATCTGTCTATAATTTCCCTTGAAATAGAACGATCTGTCAAATAATCTGTTGCCATTTTTATTTCTTCGGAATGATGATTTATAAGCAAATCATGATAGAATACGGCAGCCTTCTCACAAGCAGACATCATTTCATTCTTCAAATCTTTTGAATTTTCATCCTTATGAAATGATGCAGGCATTTCAATATTAAATCTCTGCGCCAAATCTTTTATCAAGTCCATAAATTCAATATTTTTGGTCTTCATGATAAAAGATAAGGCATCACCGCCAGCACCGCATCCAAAGCATTTATATATTCCGAGCTGTGGGTTTACCGAAAAAGACGGAGTTTTTTCTTTATGGAAAGGACATAATCCCCAGTAACGACCGCCGTTTTTCTTTAGTATAACCTCTTCTGATACGACCTGGACTATATCAAGCTTACTTTTTATTTCTGCTATAACTTCTTCAAGAGTTTTTGCCATAATCCACCCTAACTACATATTAACATTAATAAACTTTATAAGCAAAGAATTCGCCTCCTCAATTTGATTGATTTTTGAAACTTGACCTCATATATAACATATGTTAGCATTAAGATACTTAGGTTACTAAAATATACTAATAAAGGGAAAATGAGAGTTAAAGACTTACCAAAATGTCCTGTTGAAACAACTTTATCTTTGTTAAATTCAAAGTGGAAATTTATTATTATAAGGGAACTGCTTACGGGAACAAAACGTTTTGGTGAGCTAAAGAATGGAGTCGGAACCATTACACAAAAAGTTTTGACTGCAAATTTAAGAGAAATGGAAGAAAAGGGGCTTGTTGATAGAAAAGTTTATGCTCAAATCCCGCCAAAAGTTGAATATACACTGACTGATATCGGATACAGTCTTGCGGTTGTATTGGACGGGATGGCAGAATGGGGAACGGCATATAAAGAATTCTTAAAAATTCTTGAAAAGCAAGAGAAAAAAACAAACAAAAAAGAGGCTGTTTAAAAACAACCTCTTTTTTAATTTTGTAATTTAGCCAATAACAGGTGCAACAAATGTTCTTGCAGCAAGTTCTTTGTCTAAAGCAAGAAGAGCATTTTTATCATTCCCGATAAGTCTCAAAGTTGCAAGAACCTGACCGACATTATCTTCTTCTTCAACCTGTTCTTTAATATACCAATTTAAAAAGCCCATTGCCGCACGGTCTTTAACTTCATCTGCAACATCTGCTAATTTATTAATCAAAGATGTGACAAGTTCCTCGTGGGTTAAAATATGTTCAAAAACAGCAAGTGGAGATTCCCAGTCAGTCTCAGGAGCATCTATTGCCATAAGTTTTACTCTACCGCCACGGCTGTTTACATAATCAAACATTCCCATTGCATGAGCGTGTTCTTCCTGAACCTGAACATCCATCCAGTTTACAAAACCTTTCAGATTTAATGTTTCAAAGTATGCTTTCATTGAAAGATAGAGGTATTCTGAATATAATTCTGCGTTAATTTGATCATTAAACGCTTTTTCCATTTTTTCGTTTATCATTTTTTCTCTCCTTTTTAGCTATTTACGGCTAAATTTTAACACGTAAAGATTTTTATGCAAAGTTTATTTTTTTATGATAATTAATATGGTTAATATTCTATGTACCTCTAACAGTGACAGTAGTAAATGTCGTTCATATATAATAAAGAACAGAAAAAAAGTTTTAAAAATGTTAAGTATAATTAAATATTATAGCAATTTTTTTATCACAGTGTTTTTATATAAATATGATAGTAAATTTAGTGTCAGGGAAAAGTAATAATCATCTTTCTTCAAATCCAAAAAGCAGAATTTCTTTTAGGGGTAAAGTTGCCGATGAATTTATTAAAGCAAATCAAGCAGCCGTCCAAAAACCCAAAAAACAAAGTTTTTTTTCAAAATATATGTCAATGCCAAGTGCTACGCTTATACCAGCAGGTATATTCATAGGGGTTACAATAAATGATTATATCAAGCTTATAAAAGATAAAATTTCCACTGTTAAATATCTTAAACGATTGGGAATTGCAACAGCTTTAACTTTTGGAAGCATAATTGGGCTTTCTGCATTTTTTTTAAACAAGTCTAACAAGAATTTCACAAAAGCAGAAACATTTTTTAACGAAAACAATACAACAAGTGCAAAGCTTGTAAAAAATAATGTTAATGAGGATTATATCGGAGCACAATATGATCCTGTGACAGGTGAAATTTCTATAAATAAGCAATATCTAGGTGACCCGTTGTTAAAGACAAAAATGAAATATCTTTTGAAACACGAACTTATACATGCAAAACAGTTTGAAACAATTGCAAGAATGGATGATGGGATTGAAAAACTAAATTATTCTTGCATGAAACAATTGTCCAATACTTACAAAAATAAGCCATTATTTAAAAATGCTATAGATACAATCTATAACGAATTAGTAGCCGAACCGACACACAAGTATGACAATGTGGAAGTTACCGTATCCGGTTATAAGCTACCTTTCAAGAAATGGACTATTGCAATGCACCGCTTAATGAATGATAAAGTAAAGACTTATAAAGATATCCCTATGCTTATAAATAAAGAGCATTACGAAACTGTACGCCAGAAATTAGGAAAACTTTCTACAGAAGAAGAAAAACTTGCCAATAAATATTATGAAGCTCACTTGAAATATAAAACACCATCTGCTATTGATGTTCTAAATCCATGGTCAGATTACTATAACAATATACTGGAAAAAGAAGCATATGCAGTTATGCCATTGTGGGCAAGATATTTCTAGTCAATCAGACTTACAATGCCAGTGTCATGATTAAGATGACATTTTGCTATATAAAGCTCATTATTATCTACTGCGGTTTTAATAATCTTTGATTTTTCAAGCAAAACATCTTCAACCCATTTTGTATGCTGCTGTGCAAAATAGTTATGGCAAGTAACATCCTCTTCCTTATCCAGAACTGGATATACACATTTAATAATCGACTGAAAATCTTCTGTAATTTCAGGATAATGATCCTTTGCATACTTCATAACACCGCAATCGTCATGACCTAGCAGTATTAGCAAAGGGGTTTTTAATTTCTTAACAGCATATTCTATACTTTCAATAATATTGGGACCTGCAGTTATCCCTGCAACTCTCACTACAAAAAGCTCACCGATACCACAATCAAATATGATTTCAGGAACGACTCTGGAATCGGAACAGCTCAAAACAACCGCATATGGTTCCTGATGATGAGCAAATTTTTGTAAATGCTCTAAAGACATATTATCAGCTGTTGGAGTTCCATTTACAAAATTCTGATTTCCCTTTAAAAGCTTTTCAAGTTCTTTTTTTGCTTTCGGAAAAATATTTTCCGGAATATTAAATTCGCTCACATTACCTCCTTAAACTTTTATTTTGCAAAACTTTTCAACTGCTTTTACAAAACCGTCATTTTCGATTGTTTCAGTAACAAAATCCGCGCATTCTTTCAATCCGGGAGTCCCATTTCCCATTGCAACAGAAATCCCTCCGGCCTTCAAGAGTTCAATATCATTATCTTGATCACCGATGGTCATAACCTCTTCAGGCTTAAATCCCCATAAATTCCTTAAAAATTCAACGGCACAAGATTTTTTAGCCTCATTATTTGTAATTTCACAAAAATATGGTGTTGATTTAACAATATAAAGTTCAGGCATTTTGTCTCTCAAATAATTAACCCACCCCGTAACTTTTTGCGCATCATCAAAATCAATTGCAAGCATCTTATTAACATTTTTTATTTCTAAATCATCAAAATTACAAACTTCATATGGAATATATCTTTCACCGGTATATCGTCTTATTGCAATATTATCATTTTCAACATATAAAACATCATCCATATAAAGATTCATATGAATATTATTTTCTTTTGCCCATTTAATAATCTCTCTGGCTCTTTCCGGTGAAAGAGTTTTTTCATATAGAACTTTTCCGTTTTCGCCCTGCTCTTTAATCAACCCGCCCTGATAAGAAACCAGAGGAGTTGTAATACCAAGTTCTTCAGCAATATTTGTTGTAGCATAATGCATTCTTCCTGTCACGAGAACAACTTTTATGCCATGTTCGCAAAGGTCTTTAATACACTTTTTTACAGCAGGTCTGAAAACAAAATCATAACCCAAAATCGTTCCGTCAATATCGGTTGCGACCATTTTTATCATAAATTTAAACCCCTTAAGATTGCGCAAAGAGTTTTTGCATCATTAATTGTGCCATCTTTTATTTTTGCATTGGCTTCATCTATCTTCATTTCAAAAGCCGAGAGGATTTCACCATCGTCAGGATGTTCTCCTACATATGTCAAATTTTCTGCTTTATAAAGATATAACTTTTCATCACAAAATCCAGGAGAAGTATTGATATATCCTAAACTTGTCCATTTTGAAGCCCTGTAACCCGTTTCTTCTTCCAGTTCTCTTTTACAGGCCTCATCAGGATTTTCACCCTTTTCTAACTTGCCCGCAGGCAATTCAAAAACTGTTTCTGCAATCGGATAACGGAACTGTTTTACCATTAGAATAGTTTCAGCATCCTTTAACGCAAGAATAACAACACCGCCAGAGTGTCTTACAACTTCTCTGAAGGAATTTTTACCTGTAGCAAGTTCAACTTCATCTCTTTGAACGGTCATAATCTTGCCGTCATAAACACATTCGGATGTTAAAGTTTTCTCTTCAAAATTCATACTTAAATTATATCATAAGAAAAAAATAAAGCAGCTCATAAGCCGTGTTCTGTTTCAAGATAATCATCTGTCTTGTATTGAAATTACTTTCAATCTCCAGCGATTTGTCGGAAGTGGGCGGACACCTCATAGCCTTCCTGTCAATCTTGCATCCGATTGGGGGTTGCCTAGCCGGTATTTCTCAATACCGCTGGTGATGCTCTTACCTCACCGTTGCACCATCGCCTGTGATTAACAAATCCATCGGCAGTCTCATACGTAATTTGCTTCTGTGAAGTTTATTTTGTAAACTCTTACATAGCTGCCGCAAGTTTTACCATCCAAAACCTAACACTTCTGCAAGTCTTTTCAGGCTCATTCCGACTTACGCATTTCATTTCTGTGGTCCTGTCCACCGGTTCACACCGTCCGGAGTTTCTCCGGCAATCTGTCCTTGGATGCACGGACTTTCCTCACCT
Source organism: Candidatus Gastranaerophilales bacterium (assembly GCA_944327255.1). Taxonomy (GTDB): domain Bacteria; phylum Cyanobacteriota; class Vampirovibrionia; order Gastranaerophilales; family Gastranaerophilaceae; genus UBA1221. The sequence goes on from CALVHA010000014.1 coordinate 30,548, forward strand.
GTATGGCGCGATTATCCGGCTGCTTTATTTTTAATTACAAATTAACATAAAATTTATTATTCATCAACTTTTTCGTCTTGTTTTGCCTGTTTTTCTTTACCGCTTTCGGCAACCTTCCAGCATTCCCTTAAATTTTCGGCAGTTGCAGACTTGCCGAACCAACGTTGGACATATTTTTCGTCAGGTCCAAGCGAACCGTTTGTTTTTTCAAAAGTGTTTAGATTAAAAGTTGCTTCAGAAATAGCAATACTTATAACGACATGAGGATTCGGATCCCTATGCGGATCCATAGAAAGTTTTAAATTATTATATTTCTCCGGTCTATAACTGCTTGCATTGTGAGCATCCGAATTTAAGTCTTTAATTAAAGCTTTTAAATCTCCTGCCATTTCATTTAAAGTTTTTCCCACTTAAATTATCCTTTCAATTAATTATTAAGACTATGTATAGGTGCCGGAATTCTTCCACCGCGATTTACAAAGTTTTCAGAGGACAGACTATTTACAGGCATGATCGGAGCTTCACCCAATAGTCCGCCAAAGTATATTTTATCACCAACGTTCTTACCTATAGCAGGTATAACCCTTACTGCAGTTGTTTTTTTATTAATCATACCGATTGCCATTTCATCAGCTATAATTCCTGCAATTGTGCTTACCGGAGTATTTCCTGGAATTGCAATCATATCAAGACCTACAGAACAAACACAGGTCATTGCCTCAAGTTTGTCAAATGTAAGATAACCGTTTGACGCCGCTTCTATCATTCCCGCATCCTCTGAAACAGGGATAAACGCTCCTGACAATCCGCCTACATGTGAACTTGCCATAATACCACCTTTTTTAACGGCATCATTAAGCATTGCAAGAGCTGCAGTTGTCCCATGCGCCCCGGCATGTTCCAATCCCATTGCCTGAAAAATTCCTGCAACACTGTCACCTTCAGCAGGAGTCGGTGCAAGTGAGAGATCAATAACCCCAAATGGGATATCGAGTTTTTTTGCCAATTTTCTTCCGACAAGCTCACCCGTTGATGTAATCTTATATGCAATTTCTTTTATCTTATTTGCAACTTCTGTTAAATTTGCATCTTTTGGTAAACATTCAATAGCAGCCTTCACAACACCGGGGCCTGACACACCTATATTTAAAGCGCATTCAGGTTCTCCATAACCGCAATATGCACCCGCCATAAACGGATTATCACTTGCAGAATTACAGAAACATACAAGCTTTGCAGCACCAATGCTGTCTCTATCTCTGGTAAGTTCAGCTGATTTCTTAATTATTTCAGCCATTTTTAATACAGCATCCATATTTATACCAGCTTTTGAAGTAGCAAGATTTATTGAAGAACACAATCTTTCCGTTTGCGCTAAAGCTTCAGGAATACTCTCAATCAATAGTTTATCACCTTTAGTAAATCCCTTTTCTACAAGAGCCGAAAAGCCTCCAATAAAATTTACCCCTACTTCCTGTGCAGCTTTATCAAGAGTTTTGGCTATTTTTACATAATCAGGATTCGTACAAGCTTCCCCTATAAGAGAGATTGGTGTAACTGCAATACGTTTATTTATAATCGGAATAGAATAATCATTTTCTAATTCATTGGCATATTCAACCAAATTTGCTGCATATTTTTTAATTTTATTATAAATTTTCTCACAAACTACATTTACATCAGGATGAATACAATCTCTTAAACTCAAAGCCAGAGTCACAGTCCTGATATCTAGGTTGTGAAGTTTTATCATATTTATTGTTTCTAATATAAAATTTTCGTTAATTCCCGCCAAAATTAAACCCGAACGCTTTAGATATGTTCTTCCCTTTCACTCTTATTTTCAATTCTACTCGTCTGCTTTTTGCATAATCTTCTTTTCCGTTTTTGTCAAGAACAGGTTCTGAGAAAGATTTTCCTTCAACAGTAACGATTTTACGAAGTTTTTCATCATTTTTTTTGTTGTAATTTGTTTTAAACATATAGTCCTGAACTGAACCGGCTCTTTGCAAACTTAATTGCATGTTCTTCGTAAACTGATCATTTGGAGTTTTTGCATCTTTAAAAGATTGTGAGTCAGTATGACCTTGTATGATAATATTTTCAATATTTTCAGCTAGTTCAGGATTGGAAAATATTGTATTTATATAAATCGGAACGAATTTATCTAAAAATTGTTTCCCCTTAGGAGAAAGTTGATAACTGCCGACAGCGAATAACTGCAAGTCCGAAATCTTAACATTCCCTGTCATTTTATCAACTTCAACATCAATTTTAGCTTCTTTAAACTGTTTTGCAAGCTGTTCGGATACAGCCATTTGTGTTTTCTGAAACTTTAAAGATTCCTGGGTAAATCCTGTCATTGCAAGAACAAACAGGGTCATGAAAATAATTGCCAAACCTAATAACAAATCGGACATTGTTGTCCAGAAAATATTATTATCAGCATTGTATTCTACATTTTTTTTTCTTCCGTAAATACTCAACTTATTTCTCCGTTAAAATAATTCATCAACTTCATCCGTATCTGATTTTTGAGATTTAGCAACTTCTTTCATTTGTTTGTTTAAAAGGTTCATACCATAAATCAAATTTTCAAGGTAAGGAACAAGATTGCCAGCAATACCGGAATTTAATCCCAATTTAAAGTTTTCAGGCAATTCACCGATTAAATGTTGAAGTGTATTATTTTGTATTTTTGTTTCTTTTAATAATTCAAGTAAGAACTTTTCCGAAGAAATGTTGTCAAACAATTTTGCAATTAAATCCTGTACAGCATACAAAGGACGTTTACATAATTTGTTATACAATAATTTTTCAATCAATAAAAATATCAAAGATGAACCTACCGCAAATACTGAAACTAATGCTGCAGTCTGCATTGAACTCATAAGGCTTGATACAGATGAAATAGTTTTTTCCTGAGTTGAAAAATCAATACGTCCAAAAGCAATTGCAATATTTAAAAAGGTAAATAACGGACCACATCCTGTTAATATTGTCGGCATAGACTGTATAAACGGGAAGTTAAATTTAGAAGTTATCAATGTTGACTCATCAAAAAAATACAAAGGATCAACAGTTGTTTGAATATTTTGAACAGTTGTTGAAACTTCTTTATAAGTTAAATTATTATTTTGACCTTTTAATGGAATAGACTCTGAAAATACAAGAGTATTTTTAAATTCCAACCATGAAGCCGAAACATAAGGATTTATTGACATCCACTCATCAATTTCTTTAAATCTGAAATTCAGATCCGTTTTTTTAAAATTGCTTAAAAACAGTTTTAATATTTTCAAATTTTTATTAACATAGAAATACTTATTTATGCAAAACAATATAGAGCATAAAAATAGAGTTATTACTATTAAAATCGGGATATCTGTTAATATTTGCATCAAAGTCATACAATCTCTCCATTCCTAAAGAGAATTGTATCAAATTTTATTAAACCGGTCAAGTTGATATAATTGACTCTAATTTGTTTTACATTTTTTTAATTTATTCCAAAAACTATTTTGTTGTTTAATTTCTTTCGAATATACAGATTGAGGTATGGTATCGCCAAAAGGTTTTAAATCAGAAGGCTTTTGACCATCTCTATGCATTTTTTCAACTTTCTTCAAATCAGATCTCTTAAGTTTTCTGACCATACTATATTTTGATTTTTGATCAGAAGTCAAAATGTTTTTAAACTGTTTATCATACTTATTAGATATCTCTTTTATATTTTTTTTCACCTGGTTTAATTCTTTTTCGCAAGATTTAATTGCCTTTTTATCACAAGTTTTTGCACAATTAAGTGTTTTCAAATTTTTTCTTACAATACATAATTTTTTTAATTCAGGTTCTAATTCTTTATAACGGCATTCATCAATTTTTTTTATTTCCTGAGTTTGGCAGGGTGTTAAGTTTAAAGCATTATAAATTGTACTGCGTTGCATCTTTATTTTTTGTACTAACTGGGGAGAATAATCATTTTGTATTATTGCGGTTGATGTAACTTCCGTTTCCACAGAAACTTCGTCTTCGGCAAACACTATAGGGGCAGAGATTAACATACACAAGCATACCAATAATAAAATTCTCTTTTTCATAAAGTCTCCTTCTTGTTTCAAATATCTTAGGTCTATTATCTCATGCATAAAATTAAATTTCAATCCTGATCGTTTTTATGATAAATTATGGGTATGGAAGATATGAACTTAAGGAATTACGCATATATCGGGGATGCTGTCTGGGAACTTAGGATTAGAGAAAAAACCGTCAGAATGACGAACAATGCAAAACTTCTGCATAAACTTACAACCGATAAAGTTAAAGCTTCATATCAGGCGGAATTATTACATAAGCTGGAAGCATATCTTACAGAGGAAGAAAATGATATTTCGCGAAGAGGTAGAAATCTTCCAATACCTGTAGGACGCAGACAAAATCAAACTGAATACCGGCAGGCAACTGCTTTTGAAACACTCATAGGCTGGTGGTATCTGAATAACAGAACAAGACTTGATGAAATATATAACATTCTTGGAGAATAATTATTCTTCATCCAAACTCAAAACAGCCATAAATGCTTCTTGTGGAACTTCTACACGTCCGACTGATTTCATTCTCTTTTTACCTTTTTTCTGTTTTTCAAGAAGTTTACGTTTTCTTGAAATATCACCACCATAACATTTATCAAGCACGTTTTTACGCATAGCTTTAATATTTGTTCTGGCAATAACCCTTCCGCCGATGGCAGCTTGAATAGGAACTTCAAATAACTGACGAGGAATAATATCTTTTAATTTTGTAGTAAGCTTTTGGCCGATATAAAAAGCACTGTCCTCGTGACAGATGACAGAAAGCGCATCTACAACTTCTCCAGCAAGCATGATATCAAGCTTGACCAATTTAGAGCGCTTGTAGTCACAAAACTCATAATCCATACTTGCATATCCTTTAGTACGGGATTTCAGTTGGTCATAAAAATCGGTGATAACCTCTGACAATGGGATTTCATATTCTAAATCCGCTCGAATTTTGTCAATATAAGACATATTTTTGAAAATTCCACGTTTTGTTTGCGCTAAATCCATTAGGGTACCAACATAATCATTCGGAGTTATAATTGAAACTTTTACATAAGGTTCTTCAATGTAATCACGATATTGCGGAGCAGGAAGATTTGCAGGATTATCAATTTCGACCATCTCACCGTTTGTTTTGTAAACCTTATAAACTACAGACGGTGCAGTTGTTACAATTGACAAACCATACTCTCTTTCTAACCTTTCCTGAGCAATTTCCATATGAAGCATTCCCAAAAATCCGCAACGAAAACCAAATCCCAATGCAGAAGAAGTTTCAGGCTCAAATGTAATACTGCTGTCATTAAGTTTTAACTTTTCCAATGCTTCTTTCAAATCCTGATAATCATCATTATCTACAGGATATAAGCCTGAAAATACCATAGGAAGAGCTTCCTTATAACCAGGCAACGGTTCTTTTGCCGGATTGTCAACCGTTGTAATCGTATCGCCTACAAACCTTGTAAGTTCTTTTATTGAACCTGCAAAAAATCCTACATCTCCGCATTTAAGTTCATTCACAGACACTCTCATCGGTGTTTGGTATCCCAGTTCAACGACTTCAAATTCTTTTCCTGAAGCCATAAAGCGGACTTTATCCCCAACTTTTATACTACCGTCTACAACCTTAAAGAAACAAAGAGTTCCCAAATATTGATCATAAACACTATCAAATACAAGAGCTCTTAAAGGCTCATTTGTTGTATCAACGGGCGGAGGAATTAAGTCCACGATAGCTTCTAAAACATCTTCTATACCTATACCGGCCTTTGCACTAACAGGAATTGCAAGCGAAGCATCGATTCCAAGAACTTCTTCTATTTCAGCCTTAACTCTTTCTACATCTGCTGACGGAAGATCTATTTTGTTAATAACCGGAATTATTTCAAGATTTTGTTCTGCCGCAAGATAAACATTTGCTAATGTCTGCGCTTCAACCCCCTGAGTTGAATCTACGATAAGCAAAGCCCCTTCACAGGCCGCAAGAGAACGAGAAACTTCATAAGAGAAATCAACGTGTCCAGGTGTATCAATTAAGTTGAGTTCATATTTTTTACCATTCTTTGCTGTGTAGCTCATTCTTGCGGTATTTAACTTAATTGTAATTCCTCTTTCACGCTCGATATCCATTGAATCCATAATCTGATCCTGCATATCACGCTGTGCGACAGTGCCTGTTTTTTCAAGCAGACGGTCTGCTAGGGTAGATTTTCCGTGATCAATGTGAGCAATTATACAAAAATTTCTTACATTTTCTCTATATTTCATAAGTGCATTATAACATAAAGATGAGAAATATATTCATTAATCTAATTTGTAGTAACGAGATGCCAAAATTAACAGAAAAAAATTTAAAAACTGCCGAAATTAAAAAGCTATACCTTTTTTAACAATACTGATGCCTGAGCCTCTATCGCTAAACATTGTCCAACAGCATCCATCTTTTCCTTAGTTTTCGCTTTTATTGAAATTCTATCCAAATCTATCTCGAGTATTTCACATAAAACATCCTTCATTTTAGGGATATACGGCATCATCTTCGGTTGCTGCGCAATAATGTTACTGTCAAGGTTTTCTACAACATATCCATGTTGTTTAATAAGATCATAAACATGTTTTAATAAAATAGTACTGTCTGCATCTTTGTATTTAGGATCAGTATCAGGAAATAAAGTGCCAATATCAGCAAGCGCCAATGCTCCAAGCATTGAATCAATAATTGCATGTATAAGTACATCTGCATCAGAATGTCCTAAAAGCCCCTTTTCATGAGTAATTTTCACACCACCGATTATTAAATCTCTTCCTGTTGTAAGCTGATGAATATCATAACCCGTTCCTATTCTGTACATATGTTCCCCTTATGCGTTTTACAGTATTTTTTCTTCGGACATTCAGGCTCTGCATGAATTGAAACCGTACAATGTCCGAGTTCTTTGGCAATGCTTTCTTCAATATCATCGCATATATTATGGCATTCCAAAATTGTCATATTTTTAGGGAAAAGCAAAATCAATTCAATGTCTATAGAAGGACCAACTCGACGTGCTTTTAAACTTTTATATCCTAAAATACCTTTATCATTATAAGTATTTATTATACTTTCAATCTTATTCAAATCATCTTTAGGTAATGAACCGTCAAGCAAATTATTCAATGTTTCTTTTGAAATTGAAAATCCCGCTCTGAAAATAAATAATGCCACAATAATGGCAATAATCGGATCTAAAATATGCAATCCAGTGAATTTTATCAATACCAAACCGAATAAAACACCAAGAGACGAATAAATATCTGTTCTCAAGTGTTCACCATCAGCATATAAAGAAATTGAATTTGACTTTTTTGCTACTTTAAACAAATATGCACTTACCAAAAAATTTGCAATAACAGCAACACCCATAACAATTATACCAAGTGTAGGTTCTGTTTCAGTTGAAGTACCGAGTATTAATTTTTTCCCTGCTTCATATACAATATAAAATGATGCCGCAATAATTAACCCGCCCTCAATAAATCCAGACATATCCTCATATCTTCCATGCCCGAAAGGATGTTCTGCATCAGCAGGTTCCGAAGATTTGATTACAGAGAAAAAAGTTAAAACCGATGCAAGGCAATCACTTAAAGAATGGATTGCTTCAGATATAATACTTATACTACCGGATATTGTTCCGGCGATAAATTTCAGTATAATAATTATGATATTTGAGGCTATAGATAAACCCGCAGCCAGTTTTTTTTGTGTTTCTATTTGCATATTTTATCCTGTGATGTTATTTTGGCACGTGAAAAATTTTTTGTCAAAACAATTTTTCTTTTAATCTAATCTTTTCTTCTTTAGAAACTTGATAAGATTCACAAATTTTTCTGACTGCTTTAATTTTTATTTCTATATCAGGAAGTTTCTCAAGGCAGACATATGTTTTTTCAGGAAATTTTATATAACAAATAGATAATGCCCATGCCGCTCCCATTTTAGCGTAATATCCCTCATGTTTCACCTTTAAGATTTCAATAAGAACTCTGTCAATATAATCGATATTTATAAAATAATTAAGCATCATAACAAGAGCAAATCGGACTTCATACTCATTTGCAGAATGTATAAGCGGAGTTATAAACTTCCAAACAAGCTCTAAGTTTGTTTTTGTAAATTTTAATCCGCAGCAAAAACAGTCACATAATGACCAATTATCAACTTTCGGGAGGTATTTTCTAATCCTGCAGAGCTTTTCATCTGCACTTTCCTTAATTAGTCCAATAAGCATGCCCTGAAGCATGGTTTCCTCCATATATTGGCAGGCATGGTCCAAAAAACTTTCATAATCTTGCTTTACAAGTGTTTTTGCATACTTCCTTAATTTCGGAATTCTAATCCCAAGAACATTATTAACATTTGGCAAAAGCGAGGATGAAAATTTTTGATATTTCTCTTCACGTTCACTCAAAAGCCACGTTAAGACTTGCTTTTTGATTTCTCCCATTTCTCGTTTCCCGAAAAAGAAAGTCTTGTTAATAAACAAGACTTATAAATATACATTTACCCCACTTATTTTATATCATAAAAAATTATTTTTGTCAACAAGTAAGATGGTTAAGGAAGTATTTTAAGAAATAAATATTAAGAAATATTAAATAATTCAAAAATTTAGTCAATTTTTTAAGATGAAAAATTTTTATAGAAACATAGGGGTACTTTTTTTAAACACAAGGAGAAAATATTATGCCAAATCCAATTAGTTCGTTTATGACATCAGCTTTAAACAATTTTTATTACACGGGGAAAATGGATAAAAATACGAAAGTTACTTACAAAAAACCAACAGATAATACTTCTCTTAAATTAAAACAAAGCTTATTGTCAGAAGGAAGCAAATTTGTTAAGGAATTGAGTAATGGAAAAACACAAATTAGCGAAAAAGAATTTTTAGCTTACTTTAAAACTAACTTAAATAACATTTATGACGAAAAAGCTTTTAAAAATTTATATTTCGCTTTAAATTATGATACAAGAAGCCACTCTCTAGGGGTTGATGCAAAAGAAGTAGCAAGTCTTATCCTTGGTATGGATTATATGGATCAAAAAGTTAATGGAGCAATCAACCAGTGGGAATTTGGTCAAATCTTAAGCTTAGTTGTTACTGATCACAGAAACGACTTGCAAGAGTTCATGAATTTTATAGGTAGAAAAATTGACAAAGCAGATTTTTAAGACAATCTGCGCCGCTTAATCAATAACAACAATGGTATAACTATTAAGCACAATACTCCAAAAATTCTGAAAGCATCAATAAATGCCCAAAGAGTTGCCTGTTTTATCAACTGGCCATATAAGGAGTATTGTGCCATATAGTTAGCAACACTTACATGGGTATATTGTGACAAAGCTGCAGCAGTACTCTGGAGCCTGTCAATAAAATTCGGATTCAAATCATTTAGATGCCCAACCATCATTATCTGGTGAACCTGAGCAAATCTTGTGAGCATAGTTGCAACGAGAGATGTTCCTATGGCACTTCCGATATTTTTGAGCAGATTTTGAATTCCAGAGGCATTAGTCATCTGAGAATTATTTAAAGTATCCATAGACAAATTCATAATAGGAACCATAGCAAGCCCCATACCTACACCCATAACATAGTTTGGAATTGCAATATTCATATGAGAAATTTGTAAATTTAAGGAGCCAAATACTAAACTTGCTCCGCCAAGAAAACTTAAACCCAATGCAACAAGTATTCTCTCATCAACTTTATTGGAAATTAATGCACAAACAACCATTGCCGTCATACTTCCAAAACCTCTAGGCATCATGGTTGCACCGCTTAAAAATGCCGTATAGCCTAGCATACTCTGTAAGAATTGCGGTAAAATTGCCAGAGAGGCATATAATACCGCCTGAATGACAACCTGAATAATAGTTCCGGCAGAATAATTTCTATCTTTAAATACACTCAAATCAATTAATGTATTTTTTCGTGTTATTTGCGAATGGAAAAATAATATGCAGGCAATAACAGAAACCCCTGAGGTCCAACAGATCCATGGAGCATTAAACCAGTCTTCATTATTTCCTTTATCTAAAACAGTTTGCAAAGTGACAAGCCAAATTGTTAAATAAATGAACCCTTTAACATCTATAGTGACACCTTTTTGTCTTCTTGCGTAAGGAGGATCTTCTATCAGCTTGTGAGAAAGAATTGCCGCAATACATCCGAACGGTACATTTATGAAAAATATCCACGGCCACGTCCAGTTATCGGTAATCCATCCTCCTAAAACAGGTCCCACAATAGGTGCCAGAATTACCCCCATACCGAAAATAGACATTGCAATGCCGCGCTGTTCTTTAGGAAAACTCTCTAAAATCATTGCTTGCGAAATCGGTAAAATTCCGCCTCCGCCAAAACCCTGCAATACTCGTGCAAATATCATAAATTCAATATTTGTTGCCATTCCGCAAAGCATTGAAGCTATAGTAAACATTAAAATACTAATAATAAAAAAGTTTTTACGCCCGCAAACCTTGCTAAACCAATCTACCGCAGGAATAACTATCCCTGCAGCTATCAGATAACTCGTCAGAATCCACATAGATTCATCTCTTGTAGCCGAAAAACTTCCAGCCATATGAGGCAATGCAACGTTACCTATTGTTCCATCAAGTACATATATAAAAACCGCCAGCATTACAGGAATAATCATTATCCATGGGCTTACTGTCGGTTTCCATTCAGTTTTAATATTTTCTTCAGTCATGTTTTAATTAATTATTCTTTACTTTACTCTCTCCTTTTAATAAAAACATAAACGGAATTAAAATAAAACATGCAACAGCAAAAACTTTAAAAGTTGTCATATATGCACACAAAGTTGATTGCTGTATAAGCTGGTTATATAACATTTTGCCTGCCATATAAGTTGCATTTAAACTGTCTCCGGCAAGATGAATAAATGAACCTGCATAAGAGCTTAATCTTTCCTGAAATATAGTATTTGTATCATGCAAAGCCTTAACCAGTCCGTGTTGATGAACCTGCGAAAATCTTGAAATCATAGTTGCAACCAGTGATGTTCCGATTGCACCCCCAATCGTTTTCAATAAATTTTGAAGACCTGAAGCATTCGTCATCTGATCATTTCGCAATGTAATACATGATAACGTTGTAATAGGCATCATTGTGAATACAAGACCTATACCAAATACAAAGTTTGGAATAACAATATTCATCATACTTATTTGCAGGTTAAGTTCACTAAGCATCCATCCGCCTAATCCAAGACAAGCAAGACCAATTATACCATAAGTTTTGTAACTTATACGACCGCCGAGCCCGCCAAAAATAGCTAATGCAGTAAATGCACCGACACCTCTTGGCATAATTGCGACTCCACTTGTAAATGCATCATAACCGATCATATTTTGAAGCATTTGAGGAAGAATTGCAAGAGATGCAAGAAGTACAGCATTAAGCAAAATTAACATGCCCGTTCCAAAAAGAAAATTAACATCCTTTAATACATCTAATTTTACAATCGGTTTTTTACCTTTAATTTGTGAAATAAAGAACAAAATACAACCGACTGCTGCAACTGCAGATGTCCAGCAGATCCATGGAGCATTAAACCAGTCTGCATCATTACCTTTATCAAATACAATCTGTAATGGAATCAGCCACACACAAAGCCATAAAAATCCGAATTTATCCAAATGCACATTCTTTTGTCTTCTTGCATACGGAGGATCTTCCAAGTACATTTTTGCCAACGCAATACAAAGAAATCCAAAAGGAACATTTATAAAGAATATATAAGGCCATGACCAGTTTTCTGTAATCCATCCACCCATTACAGGCCCAAGTATTGGCGCAACTACGACAACAAGTCCAAATACAGCCATCGCTTTATTTCTGGTTTCACCTGTAAAGCTCTCCATACAAACGGCTTGAGCCATAGGCATTAAACAACCTCCGCCAAAACCTTGCAGAGCTCGTGCTATAACTATCATACCTATTGAATTTGCAATTCCGCACATGAATGATGCTATAGTGAAAACAAAGACACCAAGCATAAAAAAGTTTTTTCTTCCCATAAATTTACAGAAGAAATCTATCATCGGAATAACTATACTGCTTGCCATCAAATAACTTGTTAAAACCCATATAGACTCCTGATTTGAAACGGAATATGTTCCTGCAATGTGAGGCAATGCAACGTTTGCTACGGTTTCGTCTAATGCATACATAAATGTTGCAAGCATTACCGGTAATATTAATAGCCATGGGCTTCCAGACGGTTTCCATTCTTGTTCTTCTTTAGTGATTATTTCGTTTGACATAACTCCCCTACCTATTCTTCATATTTTATACATATTCCGAACCTAAATTATTAAGTTCGGAATATGCGGAAGATGGATTCGATAATTTATTTAATTCTAACTTTTGGTACAACTGACATCCCAGGAACAATATTGTATTCATTAGGATCAATTTCCTCTGTAAATACAATTTTTACAGGAATTCTTTGTACAATTTTTACAAAAGATCCTACAGCATTTTCAGGCGGGAATAAGCTTGATTTTGCGCCAGAACTTCTTTGAATACTATCAACTTTACCCTTGAAAACTTTATTAGGGTAAGTATCTATTTTAATATCAACTTCCTGACCAGGCTTCATATGTGTTAATTGATTTTCCTTATAGTTTGCAACAACCCATACTTCGTTAGGAACAATTACACATAATGGAGAACCAACATTTACATACATGCCTTCTTCAACACGTCTGTTAGATATAGTTCCGTCTTGAGGTGCATAGATTTTTGTATATTTCAAATTTTGTGCAGCTTCATCTTTTGCAGCTTTTAATTCTTTCAAATCTGCATCCGCAACTTTATTTGAGCTATCAGACAAAATTGCCTGTTCCGAATTAGTTAAATTTGCCTGAGCAGAATCATATTTTGCCTGTGCTGTATCTAATGTTTGTTTTGAAACTGCCCCCTGAGCATATAAATTTGTATATCTTTCCAAATCCTTTTTAGCTACTTCAATATTTGTCTTTGCTGCTGCTAAGTTAGCTTTTGCATTCTGTTGGTTAAGAAGCATCCTTTCATATTTTGCAGCGGCTTTATCAAGTTTAATTTCGTAATCAATAGGATCAATTTCAGCAATTAAATCGCCTTCTTTTACAGGCTGGTTGTCTGTAATATAAACCTTTATAATTTGTCCGCTGACCTTTGGCGCAACAGAAACAGTTGTTGTTTCAACATAAGCATCATCTGTTGTCTGGTATTTCAGCACATCTATCACAAAGATAGTAACCAGAATTGCTACAATTACCAATACGATTGCGGTAATTGTTCTTTTAACGCCTTTTCTTTTAGGCTTTGCTTCTTGTTTTTCTTCGTTAAGTTCAGTATTTTTTTCTTCCATTTTTTCCCTCTACTATTCACTTTATATTATATTTTCATTTCCACAAGTTTTTCCAAATCTAATCGAAATCCTCTTAGTATCTCCTGAACTCTGTCAACTTCTTCCTGAGAAATTTTTTCAGTTATATTATCAAGATAACTTTTGATTTTTGTATTAATAAAATTTAGTTCATCAATACCTTTCTGAGTTATTTTAAGTTTTTTTACTAACCTGTTATTTTTTATATCAACAAGACGAGTAACAAAATTATTTTTCTCCAAACAATTTAAAATACGTCCTGTATTTGCACGATCTTTTATAATCAATTTAGCAAGATCTCTTTGACAGATTCCAGGATTTATAGAAATTGTATCTAATGCAGCATACTCATCTTGTGAAATACTTATTTCCAATCTTTCAAACAACTGGGCAGTTAATATTCTCATTAACTTTGCTGTCTGCTCCAGCTCATAATGTATTGAATCTGTATAATGTAATTCTTTACATTTCATTATATTTTTTCCTATTATTTTTATCTTTATTATTATATTTATTATTTTTCTATATGTTGTAAAAAAAATATGTTGCATTTACAACAATAGTATGCTAACATATTATTGTTAAAAATGCAAGCAGATAATTATAAGGAATTTAAAAACGTGAAAAAGGTTATATCTATCGCATTATTGGCAAGTTTGTTAAGCATGAATTTCATGCCCGCACTTGCAATTAGTAATTCAGATGAAGCAACAAAAAAACCAAAACAATTTAAAAGCATGGTTAAGAAAAGTAAAAAACCAAAATCTGATGATTACAAATATGCTTATGTAAACATGGCTTGGTGGAACAATTTTAATGACGCAAACCTGACCGCTTATATTAATAAAGCAATCACTAATAATTACGACCTAAAAATGGCAACTTTAGCAGTTGAAGAATATTACCAAAACACAAAAATTCAATTCGCTAATGAACTCCCACAAATCGGTGCCGGTTTTGCGCCAAACTATACAAAAATGCCAACCTCATCAAGCTGGGATTGGTATTTTGCAACACCTGCTTATGTCAACTATGAACTTGATATCTTCTTAAAGAATAGAGATAAAACAAAAGCTGTAAAAAAACTTTACGAAGCTTCTCAATTTGATGAAAGAGCAGCTTATATTTCAGTTGCAAGTGCTGTCGGAACAACTTATTTAAATATTGTAAGACTCAATAAAATCATAGAATTACAAAAACAAATTGTTGAATTAAGACAAGAAATCTATGACTTAATGCTTGTAAGCAATAAAGAAGGTCTTGTATCTACCGCAGATACAGTAAAAGCAAATAAATCTCTTGTTGCAGGTCAGACTGATTTAATAGAACTGCAAAAACAGCAAAAACAATTAATGCATTCTCTTGCTGTTTTGATTGGTGAAAGCCCTGATAATATTTCAGAACTGGCTATTACTCCATATGAACAAATTAACTTTACCGGAAATATTCCGGCAGAAGTATCTTCAGATATTATTGACCAAAGACCAGATTACCTTAAAGCTGAAAAAATGGTTGAGAAAGCTGGGATTGACGTAAGAGTTGCAAAAAAAGAATTCTTACCATCAATTAACTTAACAGGTATTGCTCTATTTAACGCATCAGACATCGGCAGTGCATGGTCAACCGGCGGTATGCTGGGTTCACTTGCTGCAGGTGCAATGCTCCCTATTTTTACTGGTGGAAAACGTCTAGCAAATTTAAGATTAAAGAAAACAACATATGAAAGAATTTTGCAAGACTATTATAAAACTAATTTAACAGCGATTCAGGAAATCAACGATGCGCTTGTTGCAGT
Source organism: Candidatus Gastranaerophilales bacterium (assembly GCA_944327255.1). Taxonomy (GTDB): domain Bacteria; phylum Cyanobacteriota; class Vampirovibrionia; order Gastranaerophilales; family Gastranaerophilaceae; genus UBA1221. Next base: position 45,872 of record CALVHA010000014.1, read on the forward strand.
TAAAATGGATAAACAAAAAATGGAAGAAACTCAAAAGCAAGCAGATCTAGAAAGAACAGATTATAACTATAACGAAAAACGTTATAACCAGGGAACTATTTCTAAGCTTGATTTAATTCAAGTACAAGAAAATCTTCTTTCAATTGATAAGCTGGTTGCTCAACAAAATATTGAATGTATGGTTGATTACATAGGACTATACAAATCAGTTGGAAGTAAATTGTAAAAGATAAAAAAACACACTTATACATAAATAATCATCACCTCTTTACTTTTTAAAGTAAAGCATGCCGGTAAAATTTTACCGGCTTTATTTTTTATTATTCAAACCAGTTTATACCAATATGAATATCCGCTCCTGTCTGAAATCATGAAAAGAGACTATAATAAATAAAACCACTGTAATAACAGTGGTTTTATTTTATTTAAAATTATATATAAATCATTGTCGACTATTTTTTTGAACTTTTATCGGCCAGTTCACTATCTACACGTAAAAATACAGGATGAATTTCGTCCTTCGTAATTAACTTACCAATCTTAATCTCATTTGTAGTAATTTCATCCAGCTTTTTATTAATATCAAATGACAATTGAGCAGCCATATCACGTGCAATATTTGGACAATATGGATAAATCAAAGCAGAAACAACACACATAATGTTCAGCACTGTAGTCAGAACTTGACCGCACTCAAGCATTTTTTCTTCCTTTGCCAGTGTCCAAGGAGCATTATCCGTGACATATTTATTTGCAGAATCAACTATTGAAATAATTTCCTGTGCTGCCTCTGCAATTTCAAAATGATTAAAATGATTTTCCACAACTTTAATTTTACCAAGTGATTCTTTAAGCAAAGCATAAGAACCTTTGACAAGTTCTGAATCCGAATTTACGAAAAATTCTTCCTTAATTTCACCATCAAAATACTTAACAAGCATAGAAAGCGTTCTGTTTAACAAATTCCCCATAGAATTTGCAAGATGAGCGTTAACTTTTTCCTTAAAATCATCATCTGAATAATTACCGTCTTTCCCGCAAGGAGCCGATGTTGCCATATAATATCTGAATGCATCAGGATGTTCAAGATTAAATGCCTCAAGTACTGATGTCGGAGAAATTACATTCCCCAAAGATTTTGACATTTTAGACTCGTCAATCGTAATCCAGCCGTGAGCATAAATGTGCTTAGGCAAAGGCAAATTCAAGGCCATTAATATTGCCGGCCAATAAATACTGTGGAATTTTAAAATATCTTTTCCAATAACCTGAACATCAGCCGGCCATAGCGTTTTAAATTTGTCGGAAGGATTTTCTGTATCATACCCGAGAGCGGTAATATAGTTTGACAAAGCATCAATCCAAACATAAATTGATTGTTCGGCATCATCAAGAACATCTATACCCCATTGAACGTTTGATTTTGCACGGGAAACAGAAATATCCTGTATATCCTCTAATTGATTTAGAACTTCATTTGCTCTAAATGCAGGAACAATAAAATCAGGATTTTCTTTAATATGTTTAATAATTGCGTCTTTATATTTTGTAAGCTTAAAGAAATAATTTTCTTCACTTACAACTTCAGGTTTTTTAAGGTGATCAGGGCAAAGACCGTCTTCCGTTAAGTCTTTTTCATTCAAAAAGCATTCACATCCAGAGCAATAAAGACCTTGATAAGAATGTTTATAAATATCACCGTTTTCAACTAATTTTTTGAAAATTTTCTGTACAATAGCTTTATGATCTTCATCAGTAGTTCTTATAAATCTGCTATACTCAATATCTAGAGCTCTCCAGGCATCTTTAAACTTTTGAGCATTCTCGTCACACAATTCTTTTGGTGTAATTCCCTTTGAAGCAGCTGTTTTTTGTATTTTGATGCCATGTTCATCTGTTCCGGTTAAGAAAAACAGATTATCGGTACGCTGCGAAAAATGTCTTGCTATAATATCAGTTAAAATCTTTTCATACGCATGACCTATGTGCGGAGCACCATTTACATAGTCAATTGCAGTTGTTAAATAAAATTTATCCATAATCTTTTATTCCCTCATCTATGTTATTTTTATTCTAACATAAACATGAAAATGACTATAAAGCACGGATAATTGATTTTATGTTTTCATCAGTAATTTTTAACAATGCAACAGTTTTAGCCGTATTATCCAAAGCATTTAACTTCTTTAAAACTTCGGCCGTTTTCAAAATAACAGTCTGGTTGTCACACCTTAAGAGTTCTCTTACTATATCCGGATTATCTGTAAAATCCAAAGCAGTATAAACCAACGGGCTGTCATCCCGCAATTCATTAACTATAAGAGTTTTCAAATGTTTTTTATTAATACCCCCAAGCAGTTTTTTGATATCTTTTATTTCGTTCTGTGTAGTTTTATCCTCATCAAAAAGATATTCATCATTTTCTGTTAAGGTATTAAACTTATCCTCCGCATTGAGTAAAATTGTTGCGGACACACTATCTGCAGGTTGGTTGATAATACTTTCAAAAATGTGATATAAATTACAATTTACGACCTCATACAGTCCCAAAATTTCTCCCAAACCATTTATAATATTATTTAAAACAAGCATTGCATCATTATAATTAAATTCGATTAGCTGGGAAAATTCTACTAAATATGGTATAAACCCTGCAATATTTTCCGCCATTGTAGATGTTTTCATCGTTTCAATTATTTTAGGCAAAGCTTCCATATTACCGTAAATAACAAGAAATTTTACAGCCGCAAGTTTTTCAAACTCATCTTCACTTCTCAATTTTTCTAACGCCTCATCATAAGACTGCTCGTCCTGTAAAATTCCCAATGTAGCTGCACAGTTAGCATTTAAACATTCATTTTCAGTGTATGAATTATTTCTCAAAAGCTCAATCGATAAGGGATCCTGAATATAAGAGAAAAATTTTGCACAATAACATTTTTCATTCTCATCTCCGTCTTCAAAGATATCCAAAATTTCATCTGTTAAATCGTCATCAGCATATTGTGCAAGCACCGAAACAATTGCATCATCATAAGAAGGCGAATAATATTTAAAAAATTTCAAAAGGTTATGATAATTTGTTTCGTCACAGGCTTCATAAATTCTGTTCGCAACATTTTGTTTTACAAAATCAAACAGAAAATTTTCCTGTTCAACAAGTTCCTTAAACAGTTCAACATCAGCATTATCGACCATGTGTCTTGCAACAGCTTCATAGTCGTTTCTGTTTTTCCCTGTGAGTTTTTTCAATAATTCATTCATAGAAATATCCCGATTTAAAGACACAAATCCATACAGGACAAGTGTTCTAAGGATGATAAAAAATTAATCTAAATAAAATACTGTAATAACCTTGTGACCTTCTTCGGCATATTGCACAGCATTATGAAGAGTTTTACTTGTATGAGACAAGAAACAAATCAGCTGATTACATTCATCAATAATTTCTCTGTTACAAATACGAGAAGCATCAGCCAGAGTCATCATAGCTCTGTCAGAATGTTCAACAATATTCGGAACACCAATAAGTTGATCCTGAACATCACTCGGCTGTTGACCAATTGTTTGCGGTAAAATTACTCTTAATTTATCTGGATTAGCCTTCATAGCACCTCTAATAGCAGCGGCATTTGTACCTGAAGAACCACCTGATGTAATTATTGTATTCCCTTGCATAACAAGAGCTGTAGCAAGAGTTTCAATCATTTGCTGGTGAGTAATCGGAAGATTACGACTGCCGATTATTGCAATTTTTTTAGCAGATTGTCTTATAGTAGCAAGTTCTTGAGCCAATTCATCTACCGTATGAGGAGAATCCGATTTAACTATATCCATATCATCCATTGGAACCATTATTGACGGTTGTTGTTCATTACCCTGATTATCGGAATTCATCTGCATATTAATATTTTCTTCTACCATTTTTCCTACTTTCTCATTGCAATAATTATTTTTTTCGATTATGCTGATTATAACATAAAACATTAATTTTGGGAATAGGGTATATGGAAAATATATTGGAAAATCTTAATAAAGAACAGAAAGAAGCTGTTCAGACCACTAAAGGTCCGCTTTTAATCCTAGCGGGAGCAGGCAGTGGAAAAACGAAAGTACTTACCTCAAGAATTGCTTACCTCATACAAAACGGTATAAGACCAAGAAATATATTAGCTGTTACATTTACCAACAAAGCAGCCAAAGAAATGAAAGAACGTCTCGGGAATATATTGGGAGAAAAAACCGTAAAATATATGTGGGTCGGAACTTTCCATGGAATATGCGGAAGAATATTAAGGGAAAATATAGAAAATTACAGTTTCCAATCAGGGAAAAAATTAGATAAAAATTTTACTATATATGATGATTCAGATACAAACGCCGTAATAAAGCAGGCGATTAAAAAATTAAATTTTGATGACAAAATTTACCAGCCTAAACTTGTTAAAGCTGTTATTTCAAATGCAAAAAACAAAATGCAGGATGCATATACATTTGCAACATTTGCAAGAGATTTTAAATCACAAAAAATTGCACAAATCTTTGAAGAATACGAGAATACGCTGAATAACAATAATGCCATTGACTTTGATGATATGTTAATGCTTACAGTAAAACTTTTTGAACAAAATGCTCATGTGAGAAAAGAATACTACGACAGATTTCAACATATACTTGTTGATGAGTACCAAGATACAAACCTTGCTCAATACAAGCTTGTCAATATGTTATACACAAATGCAGAATCGGAAATTCCAGAAGAGCGTTCTCTTTGCGTTGTAGGTGACGTCGATCAATCAATTTACAGCTGGCGAGGAGCAGATTACACGATAATTATGAACTTCCAAAAGGATTTCAAAAATACAAAATTAATAAAATTGGAACAAAATTACCGATCGACAGCGAACATTCTTAATGTTGCAAATGCCATTATCGAAAATAATACAGAGCGTGTAGACAAAGTCCTTTATTCAAACAAAGGCGAAGGTGAGCTTATTGATTATTTTGAAGCTCAGGATGAAGCAGATGAAGCAAACTTTATTGCAAGCAAAATCAAACAGGACAGCGGAGGAAACTATAATCAATATGCCATTCTTTACCGTACAAATTCGCAATCGCGTGCTCTGGAAGAAGCATGTATGGCAGCAGGAATTCCATACAGAATTTATGGTGGTTTAAAATTCTACGATCGTAAAGAAATTAAAGATATTATCGCTTATTTAAAATTAATCTATAATCCCGACGATTCTCAGAGTTTTAAACGAATTGTCAATGTTCCGAAACGATCGCTTGGAGATACAACCATTAAGCGTTTGCAGGATTTTGCAGATAAAGAAGATATAAGCCTTTTTGAAGCAGTAAAACGTATTCAGGAAGATAATGAAATTCCTCCACGTACACGCTCAAAACTTACTGAATTTGCACAGCTTATCATGAAATTTAAAGAAGCAAGTTCAACTTATAATTTAAGAGAATTTGTAACTCTTGTTATTGAAAAAAGCGGATATCTTGCAGAATTACAGATGCAAAACACACCGGAAAGCGAAGCAGATATTGAAAACCTGCAGGAACTTGTAAACGTTGCCGAAGAATTTGTACCTGAAGATGAAAATAATGTCCTCGGAGAATTTTTAACACAGGTTTCTCTTGTATCAGACATTGACAGCATGGATAATATTGCAAATAATGTAACCCTGATGACTCTTCACGCAGCAAAAGGACTTGAATTTCCTATAGTATTTCTAGCCGGCATGGATGAAGGTGTTTTCCCTCACCAAAGAACATTTAATATTCCGTCAGAAATGGAAGAGGAAAGACGTCTGATGTATGTAGGAGTAACAAGAGCAGAGGAAAAACTGTATCTTACATCGGCCAAAAGACGCCAAATGTGGGGGGAATATAAGTATTATAACCCATCAAGATTTATCGAAGAAATTCCGCGTCAGCTGATGAACAGTATCTGTTTTGAAGGAAGCACCAATGATTCATCTACATTCAGAAATGCCGTTTCAAAAGCAAAAACTGGCAAATCAGACTACTCATACTCTGCCGCTCAATCAGACAGCTATGGATATGTAAAACCATCGACAGGTTTCGGTAAAGGTTTTATTGCACCTCAAAAACGCTCAACGACAACCGTTAATCGAACTCCTGCAAGAACTATTCTTGTAAAATCTAAAGAAAACAAAAAACGGGATGAGGAAAAAGTAAAAGAATTTTTTAAAGATAATGCTATTAAACGTATGCTTGAAGAAAAACGCAAAAATGATTTCCAACGAGCACAGGAAGAACAGGAAAGAGAGAGAAAACTTGCAGGCACAAACTCTCCTATAACCGATGTATTTAAGGTAGGAGAAAGAGTTTTTCATGACAAATTAGGTATTGGTCATATTTTGGAAGTTATTCCTGTCGGAGAAAGTACCATGTATACAATAGATTTTGGTAAACAAGGGAAAAAAGCCATGGACGCTTCTTACGCAAAATTAAAAAAATTCTAATTCAAAATTAATCTGTAGCGGAATGAAAAATTAATCTCTAAATGTTAAAAGTACAATAAATATTTTTAACATGAGGAATATTATGAAAAAAATTTTTTATTTTCTATCTTGTTTATTAATCGTTATATTGTTCAGTAATGCTGTATTTGCTGATGAAAAACAAGAAGCTTTGAAATTTTTCAAAAAATATGTTGCAGCCGCAAATTCATACGATCCCGCAATTATTAATATGTATGCACCAAATGCAAAAATTATCAGACAGGTAGTAAAACCGGATGGAACACTTGTCGATGTTGAAACAGATACAAATACATATATTAAACAGCTGAAAATCGGCCAGAAAACCGCAAAACTCAGAAGATATAAAAATACATACACAAATATTTCATCAAGCAAGGTTGAAAACGGTTATAAAATATCTTCTCTCAGGCAGCCTTCAGGAGAAAAATATAAATTAAAAAGTTATATGATTGTACAAAAACAGCCAAACGGCAAATGGGTAATCGTTGAAGAAATGATGCAAACAAAAGTACAAACTTTCCTTAAATACGCCAAAACATAATACTAAAACTCAATGTTAATAATCTGTTTTCCAAATAATACAAGACTGCATCTTGACGTATTTATTTTAAAAGAAATATTTTGCTTGCGTTTTGCTCTGTTGATTTTCTGCCGTAGACGTTGTTCAACTATTTTAAAGTAATCTTCTTTATTTTCTATAAGAGTCTTCAATTCTTTAAGCGAAATTTTCTTAAAAAATTTTTCGCTCAAAATACCCTTATCGTAATAATTTTTAAATTTTTCAGAGAATTTATCAATATATTCCGCTCTAAAGTCTTCCGAAATTCTAAGAATATTCCATATTCCTGCTTTGTATTCATTAATCAGTTTTCTGTCATTAACAATTGTCTTAATTTCAGGATTCTGCTCTAAAAATTTTGATATTTCTTCGTATTCGTTATCTATACAAAATACTTTTCCCTTACTTTTTACGGAAGAATTCATATTATCCTGGCGGTAATATACGTAAGCTTTTTCAGTTAAAACCATTCTTTTAGCAAGACATAAAGCTTTAAAATTAAATGATGTATCCTGATAACTTGCGCCGGGAGTTTCCAGACATTTAATATTATTATTTAACAAAAAGTCTTTCTTATAAAGTCCGCCCCAGATTGTTGTCTTATTCTTTAACAAATCAACAAAATCAGCTATCGTTATAAGTTTATTCGACATATATTTAGGAATACTGCCGTTCTTTCTTGTTAAATTAGTATTCGTCCAGTAGCTGAACCAATCACATTTTATCAGATCTGCCTGATATTTTTCAGCAAGATTGTATAAATCTTCATACATTGTTTTCTCAGCGTAATCGTCAGATTCTAATATAGCGACATATTTACCAGTTGCCTCAACTATTCCTCGATTAATTGCACTGCCATAACCAGCATTTTGCTTATGTATAACTTTTATACGGGCATCATCTTGTGCATATTCATCACATATTAGTCCTGATGAATCTGTAGAACCATCATCAACACATATAATTTCAATATCCTTAAATGTCTGATTAATTAAAGATTCAAGACAGTCTTTAAGATATTTTTCTACATTATAAATAGGGACCACAATTGATACTTTAGGCATTATATAAATACTCCTTCTTCTATATTTTACTGAAAAGTTTCTTTCTTAAATCTCTAAACGTATATCTTTTAAGACTTTTCGGAATTCGATCCATATATTCCTGATAGTCTGTATAAGGATGTTTCATACGCCAAGGCTTACCCGGTTTGCCTGCATAATGAACAAATACAACATCTTGTTTAGACTGCATAAGTTCTTCATCAGAATACACCCCTTTTAAAAACGGATATTCTTTTGCTTTGGAAATATCATCATTATAGTATATTTCCTGAAAAACACCGTAAGAAAAAGGTAAGTCATAAAACTTGTCTATTGCAATATTCAAAGTATCCAAATCAAAAAACTTAAGTCTGTCATTAACTTCTCTTATCACTTTTTCAAATTTAGAAACTGTGTTCACTTCTCTCATTTTTTTCAAATTCATAACTATAAAACTTGATATATATATATACTTTTTATTATTTTCAGGGAAGTAATTATGGCATATCATATGTTCACTGTTAACTTCAACAGGAACAGCAGCACATTCATAATCAGAAATATCCGTATTATAAATTTTGCTTAAATCACCTTTAAATAATACATCAATATCAACATAAATAGCTTTATCATATTGAGTTAAAATTTCAGGAGTTAAAAGCCTGTAATATACAATTTCCGTCCAACTACCATTATTTTTTGGAGCTCCGGCAAAACGTGCAGGATCAATATAATGAAAATTAAGACTATGTCTTGTATTCTCAACTAACCTATCGAACTCTCTAATTGTTTTATCATCAATATCAGGATGAAATACCCAAATGTCGTATACCGTTTCGGCCTTTGCACAATCTATAAGACTTTTAATTGCTACAGCCGCCGCCAGAATTATACGTTTATCAAAAGTAAAAACAACAGGAATTTTAGTCATTAATTAACTCCTTTAAATTGTTTAAAGACTCGTCATACAACTGTTTAGAATATGCCAGAAGATTGTTTTGCATAATTTTGTATTCAGACTCACTCATCTGAATACCTCTTTGCATAGCATCGGCATATTGTTCTATACCTTCATATAACAGACTGTTAGAATTATCAAATCCGTTTATAGACGCAAAATCCTTAACAATTACACAAGGTTTGCCAAATCCATACATAAGTTGGAAGCTACCGCTGGTGCCGGTTGTAATATAGCGTCTATGAGCTTCATTTTGAGGATTATACGCAGTTAAAAAGAAATCTGCTTTTTCAATTTCATCATACATTTCACTAAAGTCAAGACGTCCTTTTATATCAAAATATTTTCTTATCTCACGCGGTAGATGATTTAAAGTTCCCTTCCCTATAACTGTCACCTTAAAATTAGTGATGCCTTTATCATGTAAGCATTTTACTGCATCAATAATTAAATGAGAATCTTTTCTTTTGGCTCTTAAAGCTCCAATCGTTATAAAATTCACTGTATCATTATTTTTAGGAGTAATTTTTACATCTCCGAAATAATGCGGATTAACAACAACAGACTTAGCATTTTTATAATCCATTTTTCTTAAAGTAATAAATTTCTCATCAAAAGTTCCGTTATCAACAGCAGGTTTAATCTCATGCTCTACAAACAAAGCCTTCTGGCCATCCTGAAGTTTAAAGAAACCATGAGCATCTTTATAATCAGGTGTAGAGTTAATTTTACCGACAGTTGTAACTATTACCCCTTTTGCACCGAAAAGATTATCCGTTTTGAAAAACTTTTTGATTTCCTTTTGCGACAATTTATTCAAAAACAATCTTTCATGTTGGAATCTAGAGAATAAACCCTCTTTAAGCCTGTCTGGAATAACAAGAACTGATACATCATATCCTAAATCCAACAGATATTTTGCAAATCCAGGTAAGACTTCCGAATGATTCCTTGAACAAGGTTCCCATAAAAAGAAAGTATTAGGAGTAACTTTCGGTCTTTTATATATATATGTTTCGTAAAAAGCTCTAGCAAAACCTTTTTTAACAGGAAACAGAGGATAACGTTTGAAAAAAATCCAACTTGAAATGAGATTTTTCTTCTTTAAGAATGCTTTTAAAGACTCTTTAGGCATACCCCATGGGGTAAGAGATTGATACATAAAGTATAAGTCGTTATAATAACAAAAACTGTTATCATGCCATGGTTTCCAAACACCTATGTAATGTATCAGCCACGGGAATTCAGTATATATTGAACGGGCAATAAAGTGACTTGCCTGCACATTCCATTTTGGTTCAAGTAGTTTTATTCTGTTTTTTAAAACTTCATTGATAATCTCCTGATCGCCCATTTTAATAGTTTCTATATGATCTTTTGTATAATCAAGAAATGCCTGTTCAATATTACGTTCTTTGAACTTTTTCAAATCCAATAATAAAATACCTGCATTAACATAAGTAGAATTATCTTTAGCCCACTTAGGCTCTACATCTCTAACACCGGCTACAGCACAATCTCCCATATCAGCATTAAATAATTCTTCTAAACTGACATTTGCAACGACATCACAATCAAGATAAATTATTCGTTCAACATCAGGTATTAACTCCGAAATCTTTAATCTATAGTAAGTCGGCAAAGTAATATATTTATGAGTTTTAATCTTTTTATAATCATTAAATAAATCTTCATCAATAGGAACAAATTTTATAGTACAATCTTTTATTGTTCTAAGAGAAAGTATTTTCTCCTTATTTTCTGTTGTAACACCGCCATCAAGTAAATAAAAATATAACTCATCCGAATCTTTTGCATTAGCCAATATAGAAGCAATTGTAACTCCCGCATACTTTGCATAATTATCATCAAATGATAAACATACATTTATCCTGCTCATTCAACCCCTACCCTTCCGTTATTCTTAAATCCATTAATTTTTCAATTGCTTTCAAAACACTATCAGGCGATGGTAATTTTGTACAAGCATTATAACCATCACCATTTTTCTTACACTTTCTAAGATGACAAGGCTGACAGGCAAGCTTACCGCTAAGTGAAATATACTTCTCTCCAATCGGCCCATATAATGTTGGAGGCGTACAGCAAAATATCGAAACTATTTTAGGCACCTGTGTTGCCCAAGCAAGATGGGTGCTGCCGCTATCCAAAGATAATACCAGATCACTTCTTCGGAAAAGTTCTATTAAATCTTTCAAATTTGTCTTTCCGGCAAGATTTAAAAATTTTCCTTCTCCGATATACTCAATCAAATCTATATCATTCTTAGTTCCGGTAAATACTATTGTATAATTATCCTTTATTGCGTTGATTACACTTTTCCAATTATCTTTATCCCAGTGCTTATTATCCCATGTAGTTGCAGGACAAACAACAACCAGAGGTTTTGTTTTATCTGTATCCTTCAGTAATTCATTAATTTTATCTACAGATTCCTGTTCGGATGGAGGCAGAGTAAGCTTAATCTCATCGGTATTTAATCCTAAATGTTTTGCATAAGCAAGATATTTCTTTATAATATGTGTATTATAATCGTCATTTGCAGGAACACTAACCCATTCGTTTCCGCCTAAAGTTGAAAACTCTCTGGCAGACTTATTCACAAGGCGACGTTTAATATTCATAAATATCATAAAAAACATACTCTTAAGCAACCCTTGTGTATCAATTGCAATATCAAAATTACAACCTTTAAGATATTTTCTGATTTGAACTACTTCCTTCATTTTTTGACAGAATGTATATTCCCTCTTCCATTTTACAAACGGAGCAAGAATAACATTATCAACACAAGGGTTTCCCTTCAAAATATCATAACCCTTTTCAGAAACAAGCCAGCTTACCTCATAACCGTTATCCTTTAATATATTAGCCAGAGGAATATTAAAAATTACATCCCCTAAGGATGACAATTTTATAAGCAAAACTTTTTTCTTACCTTTTTCTACCATAATACCCGCAAATAATATATCACAAATATAGTAAATTATAAAACAGATTCATTTATATTTTCATTAAATGATAGAAAAGTGTCTATAATTTTTTCATTATAACGATTATCTATAGCACTAAAAGGTAACACAATCCCGCCAAACTCTTTTTCTACATTTTTCAAAACATTTAAGGTTTTATTTTTAGGGACATAATCCATTTTTGTCACAACAGTAAAAATAGGAAGATTATAAACAAGAACCCATTCTCTCATTTGATAATCATTTTTTTGAATTTCATGACGCCCGTCTATAAGCTGAACCAGCGAAACTATTTCTTCTCTTTTCAACAAATATTCTTCTAAATATTTCTGCCATTTATTCTGAGCTTCCTTAGAAACCTTTGCATACCCGTAACCCGGTAAATCTGCCACCATAAATTTATCAGAAAAATTAAAGAAATTTATTAATCTGGTTTTCCCCGGCGTATTAGAAGTTTTAGCAAGTTTTTTGTGGTTTGCAAGACCATTTATAAAAGAAGACTTTCCGACATTTGAACGCCCGAGTAGAGGGAATTCAGGCAGTCCAAAAGCAGGACACTGACTCAACTTTTCAGCACTTATAATAAATTTAGCATTCAAATGTTTTTTATTCATCCCTATTTTGTTACCAGTACTTTTTCCTGCTGTTCTTTTAAGCGCTTTTTATATAAAACCGTCTGAAATAAATTATACATCTTATCACTGTTTACAACAGTAATCTGTGTTTTATTCTTCATAAAATCAATATTTACAGAAGGTTTCTTTTCAAACACATTGTCAGTGTGGATATTCACAATCTGGAATAAGCCCTCTTTCAAAATACTCAAGGGCTCTCTCCAGAATATTTCAAATGATTTGCGAATATCAAATTTTGCCATTTAAATTTCTATACTTTCTGTTTATATTTATTAATTAAAGATATGATGTAATCTTTATCAGGAGCATTCGGACTCATTGACAGGTATTGTGTATAATACTTGATTGCACCCTGATAATTTAATTCCTTTTCATAAGATTGAGCTTTTAACTTGGTAATCGCAGGGCTGTTATGATAGAAATCAATAGCTCTGTTGCAATATTCAATTGCAGAAGCATAATTACCTTCTTTAAACTGTCTCAAAGCAATATCAAAGAATTCATTAGACTTAGTTTCGCACATATCAATATATGCAACACCGTTTTTCGCAATGATATTATCAGGATCCTGCATCAAAGCTTTCTTCAAAGCTGTACGGGCAGTTCTGAATTGTTTATTATGAACAAGAATTTCAGCAAGGTACAACTCATCCTGAACATTATCTGCAAAGTTTACTGCATTTTCAAATGTATAAACCGCATCGTTTTCTCTGCCTAAAGCAAGATAAGCTTCCCCTTTAATTACGTTATCCATAACGGAATTTCCTGCAGATTGAACAATATAGTTCAAACTGTCTTTTGTCATTGGAAGCTGGTGAGTTAACTTTGCAAGTTTAATTTTTGCAAGGTGAAAATCCAATCTGTTCGGAACTCTTTCAATTGCTTCATTTATATAATCGTAAGCAAGATACAATTCCTTGTTAGTAGTCATATCGCCATTGTCGCCTCTATCCTTTGACATTTCATAATATGTATTTGCAAGACCGACAATTGCATCATTTCCGTAAACACTATCATCAACAAGTTTAGAATAATAATCCAGAGCCTGCTGATATTTTCTTGTTTCAAGAGACAAGTCAGCAACTCTCATAATCGCATCATTATATCTAGGGTTAATAGCAAGAACAGTTTTCAATTGTTCTATAGCAAATTCTGCATCCGAACGTTTTTCATAAACATTGGCCAAATTGATATAAGGACGTGAATTTTCAGGTTTAACAGCTATAGCTTTCTTAAACGAATTAATAGCAGCAGCCTGATTGCCCTGAACCAAATAGCATTCACCCTGTAAAGTCAAAGCAGGGGATGAATTCGGATTGATATGAATAGCATGGTTTAACCATGTTAAAGCTTTATTGTAATCCTTTTGACGAACTGCAACCTGCCCTAAATGGTACATAGCAGTCGGGTTATGAGAATTATATTTTAATGACTGCATTAAATATTTTTCAGCTTCTGCAAGGTTACCGTTAATCAATTCAAGGTTACCCAAATTATCGTAAGCAGTTGCAAACTGCGGATTAATCTTTAATGCTGTTTCAAATAAATCTTTAGCATCAGCCTTATTGCCTAATTGCAAGGTAGCAACACCCATTGCGTTATAAGCCTGATAGTAATTGCTGTCTAAATTAACAGCTTTAACAAATTCTTTAATAGCATCGCTTAACAGCTCTTTTGAATCACGGATATAAGTTACATCAGAAGAAGTTCTGCGCTGCATATATACGATACCCTGAGCATAATGTAAAGGGGCATAATTAGGATTTTTTGCCAACAACTTGTCAAGTTCAGTCTGAGCAGGAGCAAGTTTATGCTGTCTTGCCATCCAAACTATTCTCAAAGCTTGTGCTTCCAAATCATTTGGAGAAGCATTTAAAACCTCTCTTAAAGCTGCATCGGCTTCTTTATAATTATTATACTCAATCATTTTATCAATAGACTGATATTTTTTATATACAGAAGAACCTTTAGCAACTTTTGCTTGCAATTCCTGAGAATATGCTGTTGAAACACTTAGGATACTTGTACAAATAAATGATGCTATGAGCAGTTTTTTGTAGTTCATATTGTTTTTTCCCTTTACTATTTTAGTCCTTTTGAGTATATTGTATACTAGTTATAGTAAAAAAGCAATAAGGGTTATATGGGATTAAGCGAGAAATCAAAAAATAACTTAGAGGGGTTTAAATCATACATACTTATTGAGCGAAACTTCTCTCAACATACTGCAAAGGCTTATAGTACCGATGTTTTAGATTTCCTGTTATGGCTGGGAGACACGTCCTGCGAAGAAGTTACGTTTTCAAAAGTTAGGGAATATTTGCATTTTATTCAAAAATTTCAGTACAAAAAAACAACGATTGCAAGAAAGATTGCATCCCTAAGAACCTTTTATAGATACCTTTTCAAGGAAAAAAGGGTTGATGCAAATCCTGCCATGAACTTAAATTCCCCCAAACGACCTAGAACATTGCCAAAATTCCTCTCAACGTATGAGGTGGAACAAATTTTAAATAACACAAAGATAGATACTCCTGCAGGTTACCGGAATAAAACTATACTTGAACTTTTATGGGCTACCGGTATGAGAATATCAGAATTAAGCGGTTTAAATTTTGAGGACCTAAACCTTGACGAAAACGAGATAAGGGTTTTCGGGAAAGGTGCAAAAGAAAGAATCGTACTTATTTCCGACAGAGCAAAATCATATTTGCAAAGATACATTGAAACCGCAAGACCTCTTGTTGCTAAAGGTTATCAGGTAGATTGCAGAGAAGATTCCCCTGTTTTCATAAACAATACAGGTTACAGGCTACAACCAAAGACCGTAAGAAATGTTATTAATGATATTGTGGAAAAAATTGATCTGCCAAAACATGTAACCCCGCACGTTTTCAGGCACAGTTTTGCAACACACTTAATAGAAAATGGAGCAGATTTAAGGATTGTTCAAGAACTTCTGGGGCATGCAAGCATTTCAAATACTCAAATTTATACACACATTTCATCACAGCACTTAAAAGAAGTGTATAATGAAACACACCCGAGAGCTTAAAAGCCTTCTCTGAATGCACTAAGCAGAATA
>CALVHA010000015.1 GCA_944327255.1 Candidatus Gastranaerophilales bacterium
TTTGAAAAACCTTTAACAAATTTGGTTTGGTTGACTTCAATCTTATCAATTGTTATGACATTTGGCGTAAGCCACTGGTTGCTTGCTCCTATGGGCGGAAATTTATGGTTGGTATTATCAGCAATCATTTCTTGCGGTACATTGGGTGCAGCTTTAATTCCAGAATTTACAAAAATATTCACTTCTCCAAAAGCTTTGCATACTGAAGAAGTTGTTACTGCTTCAAAAGAAGGCGGTGCTTCTTTAACAATCCTTTCAGGTATTGTTTCCGGTAACTTCTCAGCTTTTTGGATTGGTGCAGTTATCGTATTATTGATGGGACTTGCTTATTTTGCAAGTATTCATATTCCTGCTGATGTTATGATTTATTCGTCAGTATTTGCTTTCGGTTTAGTAGCATTCGGCTTTTTGGGTATGGGGCCTGTTACTATTGCTGTTGACAGTTACGGACCTGTTACCGATAATGCTCAATCAGTTTATGAATTATCTTTGATTGAAGATATTCCTAATGTTGCTGATGAAATCGAAAAAGAATATGGTTTTAAACCTGATTTCGAAAATGCTAAACAATATCTTGAAGAGAATGATGGTGCTGGTAACACATTTAAAGCAACTTCTAAACCGGTATTAATCGGTACAGCTGTTGTAGGTGCTACTACTATGATTTTCTCTTTGATTTTGGTTATCCAAAATACTTTGGGCATTCAGCCAGAGGCAGTTCTTAACATGTTAAATCCATATACATTGTTAGGTTTACTGGCTGGCGGTGCTGTAATCTACTGGTTCAGTGGTGCTTCTATGCAGGCTGTAACAACCGGTGCTTACAGAGCTACAGAATATATCAAAGATAATATAAAACTTGATGATGAATCTAGCAAATCTGCAAATCTTGCAAATTCAAAAGAAGTTGTTAAGATTTGTACTCAATATGCACAAAAAGGTATGATTAATATCTTTATATCATTATTTGCATTTGCATTGGCACTTGCTTGTTTATCAGCTCCTGTAATTTCTGAAAATCCAGAATTCGCAAATAGACCTGTAGCATTCTTTGTAAGCTACTTGATTGCAATTGCGGTATTCGGTTTGTTCCAGGCTGTATTTATGGCAAATGCCGGTGGATGTTGGGATAATGCTAAGAAGATTGTAGAAGTTGACATGAAAGAAAAAGGAACTCCTCTTCATGATGCTACCGTTGTTGGTGATACTGTGGGTGATCCGTTCAAGGATACTTCTTCAGTTGCTATGAACCCGATAATTAAATTTACAACATTATTTGGTCTATTGGCAATGGAAATCGCAATTAGTGAAGCATTTAGAGAAGCTGCTCCAATTGCTGGTGTTATCTTCTTGCTTATTGCATTATTCTTTGTATGGAGATCTTTCTACGGAATGCGAATTCCTACTAAGAAAGATTAATAACTATTATAAGTTATTAAGAATTAAGGCTGAATGATTTTTCATTCAGCCTTTTTATAGTTCGATATGTATTAAATTTGATGTACCAATATTGTAATTTTCATAAGGTTCTTTATTATTTAGTAGCCAGCCCGCAATTTCATTGCTTACTGCTCTGTGTGGTATATCATAAGGCATATAGAACCATGTAGAACCTTTTATTTGTTCCAATTGTGTTTTTAACAGATTTATACGATTTTCAGAAACATTATTTTCAGGTTCTTCAAATATTACATCATTTTCTATGTTATAAATATATTTGTAGTATAAAAATTCTGATTTCGACGCTGAATTTACAAAAATTAAGTCTGATTTCTTTGCTGTTTCTGCAAGGTGTTGTGCAAATTCTCTTGCCGGTTCTTTTTTGTAAACACTTTTAACTTTCAAATAGTTTATGTTAATCATAAATTGCGGGAGGTATGCTAGTATAATTAATGCTAAAATGATAAAACGAGCTCTGTTTTGAATGTCTAATGTCTTAAATATAAGTATTAAGTATATTGGCAATAAAAATAGAATAACTCTTTCTGCATATGGATAAATCTTTAGCATTGATAAACCTATAGTAAATAGGAATGTTAAAACCAGGGGTAACGCTTTAATCTGTTTTTCTTTAATAAATGTAAATAAACCTATAAAAAAGAATATCATTGGAAATAATACCATTTTTATAGGCGCTAAAAAATATTTTATAGAATTTATAAATAATATAGGTAAATTTGTAAGATTAAATTTAACAAATTCATTGTTCCAATTTTTTACCATAAAAGAATCCGTGTAAGTTTGCATCAGTATAACTTTTGTATAAATCAATCCACTTATGATTAAGGGTATGGCAATAAGTAAACTGGATTTTCGAGTTTCTTTTTTGCTTAGGAGTAATATTATTCCTGCAGCTATTCCAAGTATACTTATAAATGAAAACCAGCTTATTATTATCATTGTAATTGTCGTAATGATTATTTTTTTTGTATTTAAATTTGTTCCTTGATAAATTCTGATAAATAAAAGTAAAACAAGCAGTGTTGAAAAAACATCGCACCCATATTGTTTAAATTCACTTGCATAATATATTATGGCTGAATTTAAGGCAAAAGCGGTAAGAACCGAAATTTTTGCAAGTTTTGTATTTAGGACTTCTTTGGATAATAAATAAAATAGTATTAATGATAAAACACTGCATATTTCAGGCAAGATTCTAAGAGTTCTATCGTTGATCCCAAAAATATTTGTCAGCAGTTTTGTTAGAACCATAAACATAGGAGGTGCAACCTGTCCAAGCTCCAGTCTTTTTGTGAAATAATCGAAAAGATTAAAATCAATTATACTGACAGCCAAATTACATTCGTCATGCCACATTGACGGGTTTAATATCCACCCTTTCAGTCGTAATAAAATCCCGATTGCTATTATTATAGCAATCGGTAAAATTTTAAATAAATTATTTTTCATTATATTTTCTCATTTCTTAAAATTTATATTCGGGTATAATAAAAGGTTCATTATTTGCATCTTTTTCAACAAATTTTAAATAGTAATTCATAGCCTTTTCTTTTGATTCATTATAGAACTTGTCAGAAATATATTTTTTATGAAATTCTGTTCTGTCACCTGGATAATTTCCCATTGCACCTGCATAAGTTTCCAGAATTTCTTTATTAGAACCGCCTCCGTAAGCCTTTGTTTTTGCATCTGTTCCGGATGGACGAATTTCAATATATTTGTCATCAAATTCCATGTAGGTTCCATCACCTACAAATTTAATTGACTTTAATCCGTCAAATATAAGGCTCTTAAACGAATCGTTAAGAACTTCTTTAACATTATCTATAGTCATTAGACCTTCTCTTACAGCAATTGCCATTGATAAATAGAACAGATCATTTTTAGTTCTTTTCTTTTCTCCAGCAATTTTAGCTTCTTTAAGTTTATTAATGTCCGGCTCTGATTCGTTATAGTATGCAATATCTACACGTGTATCATATTTCCCCACGATTTCATTCTTTTCAAAGATTGTTTTTAGGTAAGATGATAATGGTGTATCTTTAAGTTTTGCTATTAATGCAGATGCTACAATTATAGCTTCTGTCGCACTTTTTTCTCTCATTGCAATAGCCGCACGCCCTGCTAAAGATTTTATTAAATCCTCTGTACCCATAATCATTCCGCCGGATTCTTCTCCGCCAAAAAGTAATCGAGGATTTTTACCGAGATTTATAGAATTGCCGAATACGTCATCAACTATAACGTCTTTTTCAGGATTCAGTTTAAGTTGAAGTTCAACTTTTTTCATAATATTGGCAATTTCTTTAAATCCAACTGGCACATTAACAACTTTTACTCCCTGTTTTTTAGCCCATTCATCCCATGAAAGTGCTGAAGCTGTAGTTTTAATAATAAATCTCGGATGATTATCCCATAGATTTTCCATTTTTAATTGTTTAGCCCAGAAATCCATAAGCATTAAGAACGCTTGATTTGCTGTAAATACCGTTAATACAGTATCTTCATTAAGTTTCACATAATCTATCCCATTTTTCTCAAGATATGGGATTCTGGTAATAGTTTCAGTTTGAGTAATTGTCAGTCTATCATGGTCTGGATCCGTAATTAATACGGCTGTTCCAACAGGCATATCTTTTAATTTTTCATCATAATGAAGAGTTTCTATTACTGGAAAGAATTTTTCGCCATTTTTACGTTTTGCAAGAACAGTTGCATCAACCGAATAATCGTAAAAAGCTTTTTCCCCCTTTGGAGTTTCATCATATTTCCCTATTGAATGAAAGAACGGATCTTCTTCAATATTGAACCAGACAAATTTGTCTGATATTTTTAATTTTTCAAGAACTCTTGAGAGTGTTCTATAGGCAGAACCACCTACATTTTCAATGACGATTTTGTTGTCAAAATTTTTGATTAAGTCAAGGTTGATTTTCTTTGCAACTCCAGATTGCAGATATTCTACATACAAATCTACTCCGTCATCAAGTTTTTTCATTATATTGTCGTCAATAAGAGGGTTGTCTTTAGCTGCAATTTTAATTTCATAAGTCCCATTTTTTTCTGTTTCATCAAAAATTTCCTGAATTTTATTAACAAATTCCAAAGATTCTTCAGGGAGGTACTGTGAACCTTGAGAATTTAAATCTTTAGTCGCATTTTTTACGGAAATTCCGTGACTTGAGGTAATATATTCCCCTCCTACCAAATCAAGCTTGAAAGCTAAAAAAGATGCAAGCCAGATTGGAATAGTTTGTCTTTTTACTGGAACAAGAGTTTTTATTCCCTGTGCAGCTTGAATTCTTGCTATTGCATCTAAGAATAACGCTGAATTATATCTTACTTCTCTTCCCGCAACTTTCAAAATTTCTTTTCCCTGATATTTTTCTTTTGCAACAAGTGCTTTTGCTAACGTTGCAAGAACGATTCCGACTAAATTAATAGGGAATCTTGTGTCCTGAGGATAAAGAATGTTTTGTGGACCTCTTATTCCGGCAGTTGAAACTTTAGCTTCTTTTGAATAATTGGCAAACCAGTCATACAGATTTAATCCTTCAGGATTTGTTTTTTCATTATAAGGTTTCAGGTGTTCCTTTTTTAATGTAAATGTAAATTCTCCCTCATTTGAAAAATTCATTAAATCTAATTTTTTTATGTAGTCCGGTGTTTTTTCGTAAACACTTTTAAATAATTCATTTTCAAGTTTATTTTTTGATTTTTTGCACTCTTTCATCTTTTTCTCCCTTCTATTGTGTGATTATAGCTTAAAGGAAGTCAAGAGTAAAGTGTATTAAGTCTGTTGTTTATTGAAAATAGTTTTTTTTATGCTATTATTAAATTACGTTTAGGGAGTAATTTATGACAAAGGAGAAAAAATCTTACACGAAAAGAACAGCGGAACAGTTTAATATGTGGCGTTCTTTTTTTCAAGTTTTAGTTTGTAAATTTTTCTATATGATAAGATTTAAGCTCGTATACAGGCTTGAAGTAAACGGATTGGAAAATGTGCCAAAAGATAATGCTTATATAGTTTGTCCAAATCATTTATCAACACTTGACCCTCCGTTAATAGTTGGTGTTATGCCTAGAAATATTTCTTTTATGGCTAAAAAAGAACTGTTTGATATTCGTTTCTTGCGTTGGTGGATTGATTGGCTTGGCGGATTTGCTGTTAATCGTGAGAGTCTAGGTCCTTCTACTATTAAAACAGTTATGGCTATTAAGAAGAGTAAATGGGTCTTTGGAATTTTCCCTCAAGGAACAAGGGGGATTCCCGGTGAAATTCGTGGAGTAACCAAAGGTTTTGCGGGTTTGGCAAAAATTACAAAATGTGCTATATTACCGGTAGGAATTACGGGAACCGATGAGGTTAAGCGCTTACCATTCAGTGGGAAAATTGTTGTAAATATCGGTAAACCTATTCCTTACAGTGATAATGTGGAAGAAATGGTTTCTCAATGGATTGCGGCAATTCAAGAGTTAACAGGTTTTAAATATATCTCTGATGAGACAAATCAGGAAAAGATTGGAGTTAAGAATGACGAAGCAGATACGAAATTACAATAGACGTTACGCATCTGAATATAATATTATCAGATCAATTTGGTATATGACATTCCTGTATACTGTCGTAATTCCTTTCTTTTCAATTTTTTATGATTATGAAATTACCGGACAGGAAAATTTACCAAAGTGGAATAAAAAAGATAAATATATTTTCACTGCTAATCACGTGTCAATTTTTGATCCGTTTTTAGTTCCATTTGCTGTTAGAAAATTAATAGCTTTTATGGCTAAAAAAGAATTGTTTGATTCTAAAGAAAAATCTAGTGGCTTAATTAAATCTTTAGGAGCTTTTTCCGTCGACAGAACTAAGCCGGAAATTGCAACATTTAAGACTGTAAGGGATATTTTTACAACAAGTTGGTCTTTAGGAGTTTTTCCGCAGGGCGGGACAAGACCTTATGGAAAATTGGAAGGTATTAAAAAGGGTTTTGTTGTAATTGCTAAAAATGCAAAGGCAGATATAGTGCCTGTCGCTATAGGTAGTTTTTCAGGGTATCCTCAATTAAAACCTTTTAAGAAGCAAACAGTTCGTCTGCATATTTGTAAACCTATTTCTTATAAACTTCCTGTTGATGAAGTTATCTATAGATGGTGTGAAGAAATTTCAAAGCATGCTGAATATGAAAACTGTATTCCTGCTCCAGAAAATAATTCCGAGAATCTTGTTAATGTCTAATCATTATGTTTATAATTTATAACCGAAAGGCTCACGAAATTTCGGGAGCCTTTCGGTACTATCTTATTTAAAGAAAGGAATTTTTAATTTTAATTATGCAGCTTGTTTAGTTTCTGTTGCAGGTTTTAATTCTGCTTCTTTCGGAGTCCCTGCAGCCTGTGGTGCTGTTGCCATCTGATTTAACTTGTTTAATGCTGCAGTTGCTGCTTCTTGAACCCCTTGATCCTGGTCTTTTTGTGCAATTGTAAAGATTGTATTCAAGTCTTTTTGGTATTCAGGTTTTTGAATATAACTTAATGCTTCAATTGCAGATGTTCTAACCATCGGGTTAGGGTTATTCTTTAGCTGTTCGACAATTGTAACTGCGCCAGGTAATTCTGTTAAAGGTACTGTTGCATTTGTCAATTTTTGAACTTCATCTCCATAAAGTTTTTGCATTATTGCAGATGTAAACATTGCATAGCTTTTATTTCTTTCAGCTTGTTCATAAGGAGAAATTGTCATTGCTAATTGTTTTTCTGCATCTGTCATCTGTTGATTAGACATTAATTTTTGTCTTGCTGCAATTTGTTCTTGAGTTGGTCCTTCAAGTTTACTTGTATCAGCTTTGATAATATTATTTAATGCGTCAACAACTTTTGTATCTAATAATTCTGTAGCTTTAGTAGGATTTTCGTTAATCATATTAGCGATTTCTTCCATTGCAGCAGCTTGTACTTCATAGTCAGGATTTGTTAATTTAGATATAAAAGCATTTAGATCAACCTGTGGAGTTACTGGAGTTGGAGGAACTACTTCAACAGGCTTAGCTTCTGTTGCTGTTTCTGTTTTAGGTTGTTCTATATTTGTAGTTGCAGGTTTTTCTTCAACTTTTGGAGCTTCTTGTGGTTTAACTACAACAGGTGCTGGAACTGCTTCAGGTGCCGGTTGAATAGGAACTTCAACTGCGGCTGGAGCTTGTGCGACTGTCGGAGCTATAACTGCAGGAGCTGCAGGAATTTGAGTTTGTTCCGGTGTAGTAATGCTTGGAGGCATGTAATAAGGTTGAACCGGAGCTTGTGGATAGCTATAAAGCTGTCCTTGAGGATAATTGTAGTATGGCATTGTTGGTGTCGCATACTGAGGAGCTTGTGTTAATACCGGAGCTTGTGCTTGAGCCGGTACATTGACCATTGGATTGTGAACATCAATTTTTACTGCATTATAGTTCGGTTGTGGAACTTGTTGCAGGTAATTGGGTAAATTTGGAATTTGCATCATTTTATCTTTTCCTTTCAATAAATAATTTTACTATTCCCATTCTACCTTTTAAATACCCCTCAAGAAAATAAATTGCTAAATTTTGATATTTTTTTAATAATTCTTAACAATATTTTTACAAAAGTATTATTATAGGCCTATTTTAACATTTTTATTTTTTTAATATTTATGTTATAATACTGACAGATTTGTTATTAATTTATAAATTTGAGGGGAATTATACAAAATGCTATTAAATTTTAACGAGCGTAAGTCTATAAGGAATGCTTTTGGAAAAGCCCTTCTTGAGGCAGGAAGAAATAATCCGAATGTCGTTGTGCTGGATGCTGATTTAGCATGCTCAACACAGACGGCGATGTTTGCGAAGGAATTTCCTAACAGGTTCTTTGATATTGGAATTTCAGAGCAGGATATGATTGCAACTGCTGCAGGTTTGGCTTCTGTTGGTAAAATTCCTTTTGCTGCAAGTTTTGCAATGTTTGCGACTGGACGACCTTACGATCAAATTAGAAATGCTGTTTGTTACCCTGAATTTAATGTAAAAATTATTGGGACTCACGGTGGAGTTACTGTCGGTGAAGATGGTGCAAGTCATCAGGCATTGGAAGACATCTCTTTGATGAGGGGAATTCCGAATATGTCTGTTATTGTCCCTGCAGATTGCAGAGAATGCGAACAGGTAATTAAGTTTGCTGCTGAAAACTATGGACCTATGTATATTAGAATCCCAAGGACAAATGTCTGTGATATTTTTGATGATAATTATGAGTTTGATTTTTGTAAAGTGAAAGTTATTGAAGAGGGCACGGATGTAACTGTTATCACAAACGGTGAAACTCTTGCAGAGGTTATTCGGGCTGGTGAAATTTTGAAAAAAGAAGGTTATTCAGTTCAAATTTTACATGTTCCTGTTGTCAAACCTCTTGATGATGCGACTATTATTGAAAAGGCTAAGCAGACTAAGTTTGTTATTACCGTTGAAAATCATTCTATTATAGGCGGGCTTGGGAGTGCTGTTTGTGAAACTCTTTCCTATTATTACCCTATGCCGGTTGTAAGGTTCGGAGTTAATGATACGTTTGGACAGAGCGGGAAAT
This sequence comes from Candidatus Gastranaerophilales bacterium, assembly GCA_944327255.1. Lineage (GTDB taxonomy): Bacteria > Cyanobacteriota > Vampirovibrionia > Gastranaerophilales > Gastranaerophilaceae > UBA1221. Next base: position 9,061 of record CALVHA010000015.1, read on the forward strand.
GGGATGAACTTCTTGATTATTATGGATTAAATGCTGAAAAACTTGCTAAGAATATAAAAAAGCAAATAGACAGATATCGTTTGGTTAAATAAATTAAGGGAATTTAATATAATGATTCAATTCAGATCGGTTACAAAAAAATATAAAAACGGCAATTACGCATTGAAAAATATTAATTTAGATATTTTGTCAGGCGAATTTGTTTTTATTGTAGGAGCTTCTGGTGCAGGTAAATCTACTCTTATGAAGCTTTTATACCACGAGGAATGTCCTACGAGTGGTACTGTTACTATCGGAGGTATTAATATTGCAAACCTCTCAAATGATAAGGTTCCGAGTTTAAGACGTTGTATGGGGATTGTTTTTCAGGATTATAAACTTTTACAGAATATGAGTATTTACGATAATGTTGCTTATGTTATCAGAACTCTGGGTATTAGTTCAAGAGAAATTCATGCAAGAGTGACCGGAGCTTTAAAAATTGTCGGATTGGAACATAAAATCCATGCTACTCCTGCAGAATTATCCGGTGGAGAACAGCAAAGAGTCGGGATTGCAAGAGCAATAGTTAACGGTCCTCCTTTGCTCATAGCAGATGAACCTACAGGGAACCTTGATCCTAAAAATTCTCTGGAAATTATGCAGATTTTAGATCAGATAAATCAAAGAGGAATTACGGTTATTGTGTCAACACATGATAATGCTATGGTTGACTATTTTAGAAAAAGAGTTATTACCCTTGATAAAGGGGAAGTGGTAAGGGATATTCAAGCAGGTACTTATGAATAATCAAAAAGCAAAAATTAAATCGGAAGCAAAAAAATATATTCCAAAAGATTGGCTGTGTGAACTTAGAATTTTATACAGATTATCGATGGAAACTTTTAATGATATAAAACGAACAGGGATAGTTAATCTGGTTATTATTACGACTATGGCGGCTATTTTGACTATCTTTGGTGCATTTTTCCGTTCGGCAATGTCAATTTCTGCTTTTGCACATGAACTGGGAAATGTCCTAGAAATTTCTGTTTATTTAAAATCAAATACTGATCCGAATATTGTGAAAAACAGGGTGAGTGAATTTGAACATGTTGAAAGTGTTAAAATTATCCCTAAAGAACAGTCATGGGCTGATTTGAAGAGGGAAATGAAACTTCCTGATTTATCTAATCCTTTGCCTGATACTTTGCATGTTAAGGTTGATAAGCCGGAGAATATTGATACTGTTTTTGCGAATATAAAAAATCTTACTTCTGTAGAAGATATGAGTTATGCCCAGCAGTTGGCTAAAAAAATTCAAACTTTAAATCACGTTGTTAATACTATTACATTTTTGGTTATTATTATCATGGGTATGTTGACAGTAACCATTATTAATAACACTATTCAGCTTGTAATTCAATCAAGAAAAGATGAAATTGAAATTATGCGTCTGATGGGGGTTAGTAACTGGTATATCCGTTTCCCGCTGATTATGCAGGGTGCTTTTTACGGTTTTTCAGGTGCTATTGTAGCATTTATACCGCTTCATTTTGTTGAAAACGGATTGATACAGATGCACCAATTTTTCATGGTTCCAACGCCTATTTATGCCCAAACTATTGTTGCATTAACCATGTTTGCAATGGGTATAATGTTTGGAGCAGGCGGCAGCTTTATTTGTATTAAAAAACATTTGCAAGTGTAATATATGATTAGTGTTATATTAATTACAAATCAAGAAGACATCAAACAGACATTACAGGAACAACTTGTATTGTTGAGGTCTTCTGATTGTTTTATTTGTTCTGATTATGCTTCAGCTCCTGATGTTTTGTATGATAAAAGACCTGAAATAGTCATTCTTCATGAACTTGAAGATAGGGATAAGACTATTAATTTAATAAAATATTTGAAAGAAAAAAGGATTTTTGTTAATACAAATATTATTTTGCTTGTAAATAAATATGACAGGGATTTTATTTTAAATGCTTATGATGAAGGAATAGATGATTATTTTACAATATCTTCAGACCCATCTGAAATGCTTATAAGAACTATTAATTGTATTAAAAAGTCTGACAATTTTAAAGAAGTAAATAATTTAAGGTATTATTTATCCAGCTATGGTATAATTTCTCCGCAGAGTGGCTTTTTTAGTGCAAAATTTTTACATGAAATTTTTGAAATGGAACTTGTTAATAGAAAGTTTAAGAATGCTTGTCTTTTAATAATTTCTCCTGATGAGGAAGGGAAAAAACATTTTTCTGATGTAAAGATGAATTTTGCAATTAAAAATTCTATTAGGAAATGTGATTTTGTGGCAGAAAGTGCAGGTTCGAAATATTATCTGCTTTTAGATACTGATATTAGTGGGGCTGTTTGTGTTTTTGATAAAATCCGGAGTTTATTACCTGAAAATTTAACTGTTAAGGGCGGAATTTCAGCTGTTGAGTCAAGAAAATTTTCAGATATTGAGAAAAAGGCTATGTGTGCATTAAATAATGCTCTATTGAATGCGCAGGATTATTCTGTTTACGCAGAAGAACAACCAGTTGCTGATGACTGGTTGCATTGTGGCGATAATGAAGAAAAATCTTTCAAATTTTTCAAAAGTGTATACTGCAAAAAATTAGAAAAAGTTATTGCCCCAGTTTTTTACAGACTTCAGAAAACATATGAAGATAAATTATATAATACCAAAATTGAACAGTTTACAGATGAAAAACAATGTGTTTTTAAATTATCAAACAGAAATAATGAAAGTGTGTTAAAAATAGTTTATCCAGGGTTTTCAAAAATTGTAGTTTATATTTTTCATTCCGGACTTGATAGTCCTGAAAATAGAGAAATCACTTTGCCTTTGACAAAGATTACTTCTAAGGACATATCAAAAATTGTTGAAGATTTTATAGAGGAATTTGAAAGTGTATTAAAATAAGGAGATATTAATGTTAGATATTGAAAATAGTTTGGTTTTAGTTATTGATATTCAGGAGCGACTTGTTGCTTCTTTGGATAAAGATGTTATTGTTACAAGAGTTGGAAAGCTTGTTGATGCCGCAAATATTTTAGGAATTCCGGTAATTGCAAGTGAGCAATATCCGAAAGGTCTAGGACATACCGTTCCGATTGTTGCTTCTAAGCTTGCACCTGATACTTCGATTATTGAAAAAACTTCCTTTTCTTTGTTGCGAGAAGAAGGTTTTTTAGAAAAACTAAGAGCATATAATAAAAAACAAATTGTTATTTGCGGTATTGAAACACATATATGTGTCTATCAGACGGCTGCAGAATTAGTAGATTCAGGATTTGAGGTGTATGTTGTAAAAGATGCTTGTGCGAGTAGGAATAAATATGAATTTAAGCAGGGTATAGAGGCAATGCAGGCAAATGGTGCTAAAATCTCCTGTCTTGAGATAATTTTATTTGAATGGTTAAGAGGTGCTAAGCATCCTAAATTTAAAGAAGTCCAAGCTTTAATAAAATAAATGTAAAAGACGAATTTATTAAAATTCGTCTTTTTTAAATCATGGATATATCGTCTTTTATTTGTTTTTTTAATTCATCAAGAGAGTTAAATTTTTTTTCTTTTCTGAGCATTTTTGTAAACTCTACTGTAATCGTTTCTCCATAGATATCTTTATCAAAATCTAAAATATGTGTTTCAAGAGTTGCCTGATTAGTTTTTGAGACCGTAGGACGTATCCCGAAATTTGTAATTCCTTTATATGTGTTGCGTGCATATGTAATTTTTGTTGCGTACACTCCAAATGGAAGGTCTATTAATTCACACGGATATACAAGATTTGCTGTTTTAAAGCCTATAGTTCTTCCTAGCTGTTGGCCCGTTACTACTATTCCGTCTATCAAAAAGTTATATCCTAACATTTTATTTGCTTTTTCTATATCTCCTTCAGATAAGAGATTTCTAATTTGGGTACTGCTTATAATTTCTCCGTTTAATTTTTTTGCATCTTTGGAATAATATATATAATTGTAAGTTTTTGACATTTCTGACAGGTAGGTTGTATCACCGCTTTTGTGAGCTCCGAAATGGTGATTAAATCCTGTTGTTATAGCTATTGGGGAAAAGTGTTCTATTAAAATATTTTTCAGATAATCATGAGCCGAGAGTTTAAAAATTTTTTCAAAATCAAGTTCATATAAATAATCAATTCCGAGTTCTTCAATTTTTTGTTGTCTCAGATGTCGTGTTAGAATATATTTCGGGCAGACTCCATAAAAGTAGCAGCATGGGTGGTCTTTGAAAGTAATAACTGCTGATTTTGTTCCATTTTCATTTGCAACTTTTACTGCATTTCTTATTACGGTCTGATGACCGAGATGGACACCATCAAAATAACCAAGAGCTAATGATAAATTCTTTTTTGTGTTTAATCCAGAAAATATTTCCATAAAAATAATTATAATACAAAATAAATTGGCATTTATGTTATAATCTATGCAAAAGGAGTAATTTTATGAAGATTGTTATTGGTGCAGATCACGGCGGGTTTACTTATAAACAAAAGATTTTAGAGCATTTAAAAAAACAAGGGTATATGGTTGAAGATTTCGGAACTTTTTCGGACACTTCTTGTGATTATCCTGTTATTGCAAAGAAAGTAGCACATGCTGTTTCGTCAGGAGAATTTGACAGAGGGATTTTAATATGTGGGACTGGTATCGGAATGTCAATAGCAGCAAATAAGATTAAAGGAATTAGAGCTGCCCTGTGCGGAGATACTTTTTCAGCACATGCAACGCGTGAACATAATGATTCTAATGTTCTGTGTCTGGGGGCTCGTGTGATAGGTGATGAACTGGCTATTGATATCGTTGATATTTGGCTTAAAACAGAATTTTCTGCTCAGGAGCGACATCAAAGAAGAATTGATATGTTGGAGTAAATGATAAATAATTATCTAACAGAAAAAATACGGAATAAAAATGTAATAATGTTTGTTTCTATAATATTTTTTATGGCAGGCATTCTTGCGTTTTTTAATAATTGTATTCTCCCTCTTGCTTTTATTGTTACTGTTATACTTTCTGTTTTGTTAATCAGAAAATCAGTGCATTTTAAATATATTTTACTTTGGGGATTTATATTTTATTTCGGATTTTTTAATACAAGTTTAAGGATTCATTCAAAGGATGCTCTAGTTGAATTTGTACCATCTGATGCTGTTTTAACTGGAAGAATTATTTCAATTCCGACAGGCGGAGATAAAGAAAAAACAAAATTCTTCTTTAAAGTTTCTAAAGTTAATGATGAAAAAGTGAATGCGAAGACTCTTGTTTATTTACAGAACATTGATGAAGAGTTTCTGAATTTAGAGGTCGGAAATGTTTATAAAATAACTGGAAAGCTTAGAAAACCTTTTGAGAGTGGCAACCCTTCTCAGTTTGATTATGGAAAATATTTGAGAAATTTTAATACGTATACTGTTTTTTATGCTGATAATTCTAATTGTGTTAATCTTCATGAGAAGTTATCTTTTAAGTGGCAGTTTCTTGGAAATTTAAATAATTTACGAAATCGTATTATCAAAACTCATTCATTGTATTTAGAAAGTCCGAATTTAGAAATATTAGGCGGGATAGTTTTTGGAGATGATGCTGTCTCTCCTCCCGATTTTATAAAAGATGTGTTTAAAAATTCTGGATTGCTTCATATCCTTGCTGCCTCCGGAATGAATGTTGCATTTATATATGGTTTTTGGTATTTCATCTTAAGGCGTCTGAAAGTACCTTATAAGATAACTGTTATTACAGGCATGGGAGTTATAATTCTCTATACACTAATGACTGGTTTGGGAGCATCGGTTATTCGTGCTGCTTTAATGCTGTTGTTTGTTCTTGCAGGTAAATTAATAGACAGGGATGCACATAGTGTTGCGTTGTTGTCTTTTGTTGCATCATTAATGCTTTTATATAATCCTGCATTTATAAATGATGTAGGATTTCAGCTGTCTTTTATTGTAACATTCGGTCTCTTAACTACTGCAAATGCAGTTATTGAACATTTACACAATATTAAGTTCCCGGATTGGCTCTCTGCGGAGCTTCTTATCCCTGTTGTCGCGCAAATTTGGGTTGCACCTATCCAGATGTTTTATTTTAATAGTTTTAGCACATATTCAATTCTTGCAAATATTGCAATTATGCCATTTTTAAGTATTATAAGTTTTCTCGGGTTTGTTAGCTCAGTGCTTGCCGTTATTCCGCAGATTGCCAATTTTGTATGTATGCTTAGCGATTTTGTTTTGAAGTATTTGCTTGATATTTTGGTGATTATTTCAACATTTTTTGCGAAGTTACCTTATGCACTGTTACAAACTACTCATCCGTCTGTGTTTCAGATAGTTATTTTTTACCTGCTGATTCTTATAATTACTTTAATGTTTAAAGTAGGAGTTACAAAAAGAATTTTATCAATTTGTGCAGTTTTGTTATTTGTATTGCTTGTTTCTATAATCCCTATAAAAAATCATAATCTGGAAATTATTGCGTTTGATGTTCAAAATGCTGATGCATTTTTGATAAAAACTCCATTGAACAAATATTTTATTATTGATACCGGAAAGTCCGGGTATAATAATGGTTCCTCTCAGGCAAAGATTATAATTCTTAAGTATCTTAAAGACAAAGGAATTAAGAATATTGAAGGACTTATTGTAACTCATTTTGATAATGACCATGCAGGTGGAGTTGTTGATTTGATTAGTGGTTTAAAAGTAAAAAAAATCTATATAAATTCGCTGAATAATACAACGTATACGGCTAAGAAGATTTATTCCTGCTTAAAATCTTATAATTCAGAAACAATTCTGGTTCGGAATAATGCCGTTATTTACCAAGAAAATGATTTGAAGATAACGACCTATCAAGCTTCAACAGGTTCTGATAATGAGGATTCGATTATTGCTTGGTTATCAAAAGGCGATTTTGATGCTTTATTTATGGGCGATGCCGGAACTGATGCGTTTAATAAGATTAGAGAAAATCTTGATATAAATGTACTTGATGTGTTTAAAGTGGGGCATCACGGAGGAAATGGAGTTGTAGACAGTCGTATGACCGAAATATTAAAGCCTCAGATTTCTATAATTTCTACTGGGCAAAATCAATTTGGTCATCCAAATAAAATAACTCTTGATACTCTTAGAAAATCCGATATTTACAGAACGGATATAAATAATTCTATTAAGATTTCGGTTAAAAATTCAACATATGATGTATTAACATTTAATAAAAATGAGCATAAATATAAGAAGTTTAAAACGTATGATATTAACTAGGAGAATACCCTAATTGTTGTGCAATAGAGAAGGCTTTTTCCGCTTCTTTGCTTTTGCCTAAATTGCTTAACGCGATACTTTTGTAATAATATGCTCCTCCGCAATTTCTGTCAAGCAGTATTGCTTTATTAGCATATAATAAAGCATTAAGATTTGCCTGTGTGTTTAGTGAAACACAGGCGATTCCAAGATAATTGTAAATATCTGTTGGGTCAAGCTCCATTGCTTTAGAATAACCGTCTATAGCTTCTTCAAACTTTCCTGTTTCTTGTAATGCCCAAGCTTTTCTGTAATGTGCATACGCATAATCTTTATCAAGTAATAACGCTTTATTTGCATATAACATTGATTGTTTGTAATCTTTTGTCTTTGAATAAATATAGGATATATTTACATAGGCATCAATATATTTGTCGTTATATTTTATACATTCTTCGTAAAAATGAATTGCCTCAGAATATCTTTTTAATTCTTGAAGAGCCCAAGCTTTTCTGAAGTATGAATAGGCATCTTCTTTATCAAGAATAATTGCTCTATTTGCATACTCAATTGATTTTTCATATTCTTTTAGCATAGAATAGCAATAAGAAATCCATTGATAGCAGTCTGTATCGGACTTGTCATAATCAAGTGCATTGTTAAAAGATTCTATAGCCTCTTCATATTGTTTCATTTCTGTTAAAATTCTTCCTTTTCTATAGTGTACGTATGATGAATTTTTATCATAATGAAGAGCTTTTTCAACTGCTTTATAAGCTTTTTCTTTATCTCCAAGTTTTGAATAACAATATGAAATATTGGCGTATATTTCAGCTTTGTTATTATTAAATACAAGCATTTGTTTATACATATCAATTGCTTTATCATATTCTGCAAAATTTTCAAAACAATATGCTATGGCATAGTAAAGGGTGTCATTAGCCTGCGTTGTATCCAGTGCAAATTGATAGTATTTAAGTGCTTTTTCTTTATTTCCGGCTTTTGTGTACATTTGCGCAAGACGAATTATTACAGTCTGTTTATTTTTAGTTGTTTTATAAATTTTATGTAAGACTTTTTTTGCTTCCTTATAATTCTCTTCATAAATGTAGCAGTCCGCTTTATTGCTGAGCATACTTTCGGTTTCTCCAAATTCCAGACATCTTTCAACAAAGTAGTCCGCTTTTTCTATGTCTCCAAGTTCACTGTAACATTCTGCAAGATTTGAATAAATATTATATAAATCCTTGTATCCAAGACTTAGAGCATCCCTAAAACATACTTCTGCTCGTGTTTTATCGTTAAAAGCTGATGAATATATAAAGCCAAGATTATATAAATATAATGCACTTTTATCATTTAATTTTTTAAATTTAGCAAAGATTTCAGAACTTTTTTCTACCATATCACAATGACGGTATAACAAAATTAAAAATGCCATATTAAAATAGTTATTGTTATCCAGATTTTCGGCTATAATACAATTTTTCAAACATTCTTTTTTATTGCCTAGTTTTGCATAAGCAAATGCAAGTCTGATATATCCGTAAGGATAATTTTTATCATTTTTAACCGCTTCTTTCGCATATTTTACGGCTTTTTTGTTCTCGCCTGCAAATACACACGCTTTAGAAAGATACGCAAATTTTTCTGCGCTGAGTTTTCCGTGTTTTAGTTCCATCTCTAGTTCAGCGGATATTTTCCGTGCATTGATTTCGGATATAAATTTTTTAGTGTTTTCGTATTTTGTGAAATAATTATCAAACACAATAACCTCTCAAATTTCTATATTCTTATACGGAAGAATGTTGCCGAATCTTTAATTAAACATAGGAAATATTTACAAAAATTGACAATTTGAAAAATCAGATTGAGTGTATATAATTATAATAGAGAGAGTTGTCAGATTTTGGATTAGGATATGAGAAAACTATTTATAATATTAACTTTATTTTTTACATTTACACTAAGCTTTATTTCTCAAACATTTGCCGCAGAAGTTCCCATTTTTAAGATAACCTCTGCAAGTATAGATACTTCTAATGCTCTTATATCATTAACATCTTCTGTTCTTGAAGCAATGCCGGATATTGATAGTATTAAAGTAATAAAAATGTCTAATCCTACCAGAATTTATTTTGATTTGCCAAATTCAGATCTTGCAATTCCTAAAAAAGAGTGGAAATTTGCTTCAAGCGGTATTAAACAGGTTAAGATATCTCAATTTTCAACTAATCCTGATTTAGTCAGAGTTGTTATATATTTTGATGATGACTATGATATTTCTAATATGCAGTTCTTAAAACTTCCAAACGGGGTTATTATTAAATTTAAGAATGCTATTGCTCAAAACCCTTTTATGCAAAATACATACAGGGATGATCATGCATCTTCCAGTGATTTTTATGAATACTTAACAGTTACAACTCCTACAGGTTCAAATGATGCTCTTTCTCAGATTAATGAGGCTTTTAATACCCAAACTTCTGCTTTTTTAAAACAAGAATTGAAACTTAATACTAAATATTATGTTGACAAAGTTATTCCCAAGGATGGGGCTGTGCTCTTAAGTGGTTTGGGATCTGTAGGAATAGAAAAACCTATGGTTTTGACAAATCCTATGAGGATTATATTTGATATCCCGAATGCTCTTGTTAATCCTGGTATAAGGAATAAAGAATACAGTCTCGGCGGAGAAGATAAATTTAAAATAGGACAATTCTCCGTTAATAAAGCAAGAGTGGTTATTACAACTCCTGATGTTGAAAAATATATCCCTATTTATTCAAAAGATAATCAGGCTTTACTAATAGGGAATATAGATAAGCTGAATTACTCTATGATTCCTTCTCCTTCAGGAGATATTACTGGATATTCTAATTATAAAATAGATTCCCAATCAAGTGCAATGACGCTGAATTTCAATACTCCTCTGGTTCATGGTTTTGACAGGACTAACTCTGAGGTAATTGTATACTTGTATAATATAATAGGGTTTGATGATGAAACTTTTAAAAAGGCTTTTACAGGGACTATTTTTGAAAAAGCTGAAATTACAGGTCTGACTCGAGGATTAAAATTAACCATCCCTATTGAATACGGTAGCTTGGTTACCGCTTTTACCGGAGCAGACGGAAAGTCTTTAAAAATTCAGATTAAAGTTCCTATGACTCAGGACGAGAAAAAAGAGACTGCTGCGCTCAATCCTCCTGCAACGACGATTTCTCCTAAAGGTTCTGCTGGGAAACATAAAGTTGTTATAGATGCTGGTCACGGTGGTTCTGATTGTGGTGCAATGAGGAATGGAGCGCAGGAAAAGCATATTACTCTGGATGTGGCAAAGCGAGTTGAAAAACTATTAAAACAGCAGGGATACGGGGTTTTAATGACACGCTCTGATGATACTTTTGTTTCCCTCGCTGACAGGGTTGCTTACAGTGAAGCATATGATCCAGATATTTTTGTAAGTATTCATGTGAATTCCAGTACAAGCGACTCTTCAAAAGGGGTAGAAACTCATTATTATCATCAGGAAAGTCTTCCGCTTGCCCAAACGGTTCATGCCTCTCTGGCAAGTGCTGTGGATTCTCCAAACAGAGGTTTGTTTAAATCTAAGTTCTATGTAATTAATCACACAACAGATCCTGCAATTCTTGTGGAAATAGGCTTTATTTCCAATACATCGGAACGGGCTCAGCTGTTAAGTGAATCAAGAAAGCAGGCAACTGCTAAGGCGATAGTGGAGGGAATTAACAATTATTTCAAAAATAAATAAAAATTGCCCCATAGGTTTTTTTGACTCTGGTGTCGGTGGGCTTACGGTTCTTTCGGAATTCAGAAAGCTCTTGCCGGCCGAGAATTGTATTTATTTCGGTGATACTAAAAATATGCCTTACGGTGAAAAGTCAAAAGAACAGTTAATTGAATATTCTAAAAAAGCTTTTGATTTCTTTTGTGAAAAAAATGTTAAAGCTGTTGTAATGGCTTGTAACACTACTTCTGCAACAGTTTATGATATCTTAAAAGATGATTATGATTTTAAATTATATCCTATTATTCAGTCAGTGACGGAAATCTTGGCTCATCTTCCTATAAATAAGATCGGAGTTTTTGCAACTGAGGCTACTATTAATTCTCATGCATATTCTGCTGGCATTAATCTCGTTAATCCTGATATGGAAGTTATAGAAATTGCGTGTCCAGAGTGGGTGAAAATTGTTGAAGAACACAGGGAAAACTCTTCGATATTAGAATTAAAAACCAAAATAGATGAGATGAATCTTTATACCCCTGATAAAATAGTTCTCGGATGTACTCATTATCCTTATCTTTTAGGTCAGTTGAGTAAATTGATAAATGGAGATATCTTTATTAATCCGGCAAGAAGTTTTGTAGAGTTTATAAAAAGTGATTTAGATAGTTTAAATCTTCTCACTGATTTATCCGGAATCGGCAAAGAGGAATTTTTCGTAAGTGCATCACCTTCAAATTTTAAGCTGGCATCAGAGGTGTTTTATAATATTTCATCTCCTGTAATCCTGTTATAATGCGCTGTTTTATTCTTTGTTAAAATATTTGTAAAGTTTTTTAAAATTGCTAGCAAAAATAATTTTTCTTTGTTTTAAAATAAATGTAGAAGATATTACATTTAGTTTGGTGGAACATGAATATACAACCTTTAAATTACAATTTTACCCGAAAACATCGACTTAAGTCGGATTATGGACAAGCGAATCCAAATTATAAGAATAAGAGTGTGGATTTGTGCGGACAAGAGAATAAAAGAGGAAATATATCGTTTAGCGGTGGCCAAGAGCAGAGTGTGGCTGCCGCTAATACGTTTATGGGAAAAATTTTAAAAAGCAGTACTTTTGACTGGCTTACAAAATTTTCCGGTAATCATAACATTGCAAGTTCGGCATTGATCTCCTTATTTCTAGCAGGCTTTTTAAGGCCGGCTGCTACTGTTGCTTTGCCCGGGAAAAAAGATAAAGATGACAAAATATATGCAGCCGGGCATTCAATGGCATCAGGGATAATGGGCTTTGGTTTTTCTACTATTATAACAAGTCCACTTGATACAGGTAGCCATTTTATGTTAGAAGATGGTAAAAAAAGGAGTAAAGAAGATTTTAAACAGTTATCTCAAGATGAAATCCGTAAAATTTTGGCTGAAGAATATCGTATGGACGAAAAAGATATCCAAAAATGTATAGATGAAAATAATGCTGAAAAAATTATTGCCAGAAAATTTGATAAGGGCATTAAAAAAATAACAACAAGGACAGATAGAATAAATGAATTACAGCGTAAATTGAAGGGTACATTAACGGATGCGGAACGAGCAGCAATTAAAAAAGAAATATTATCATTAGAAAGTCGTATAAAAGCTTTTGATGTCACAATGAAAAATGTTGTTGATTGGGGTATTGCAATCCCAAGAGCTGCTCTGACTATTGCATTAATTCCTCCTATATTAAAATACGTTTTCCATCTGGAAAAAGGAAAAGGGAAAAAGACACCGGTACCTGTAGAAACTACAAGTGAGGTTGCAATGAATGCCGCAAATGATACTCAAGGAATATCCAATTTTATGAAAAAATCTATGAATGATTTTGCTGGAGGTCAAAGATAATGAATATTACATTTAATCCATATAATTCATATACAACGTCAAATAGATGTAACCCAAGACCTCAGGCATTTACCGGAAAATATGATAATTTTTGTACCTGGGTTGGTAAAAATGTTTCAAGACGCCTTTTTGATAATGGTTTTATTGATGGTATTGCAGGTAAAGTGCAAGGTAAAGATAATGCTATTAAATTCTTCCTTATTGGAGGATCTGCATTGACAAGTGGTGTTTATATGCAACAGACTCTTATCAATAAAAAAATGGATAAGGACAGAAAGAAGACATTGGCTGTAAACCAATTCTTAACTTTTCTTCTTTCAACTGCCGGCGCTTTGCTTTTGGATAAGCATTTGAAAACTTGGTGGGACAAAAAGAAAGACCAGTTTTTTGACTTAAAAGTTCCAAATGCTGAAGATATCCGTAATAGTATGAAGCAGATGAATGAAAAAATTAAGTTGAAAAATGAAAAGATTGCGGATGCAGATAAAGAACCTTTATATAAATTGGGTTCTTATCTTGAAAAATTTGGAAAGAAACATTTCTTAAATGAAGATGATTATAAGGCATTTATGACAAAATATAAAGGTTTTGGGGAACTTCGTTCAATCATTGTATTTGCTATGGTATACAGATTCTTGGTTCCGTTAATGGTTACAAAACCTGCAAATTTCCTTTGTGATAAATATTTGGCTCATAAAAAAGCTAAAGATTCTGAAAAATTACAGCAGGCAGAGCTTAAACCGCAGGGTTCTAATATAAAAACTGCTGCATAATTAAGTGATTATTACAAAAACGGGGCGGATAATTTACATTTGCCCCGTTTTTTAGCATGTTTATGTTAATATAATTGTACTATGAATTTAGATAGCGCAATTGATAGTTTTTTATCACCTATAGCCGATAAGATTTCAGGAATAATATTCAGCTCAGTAACCATACATGGTGTGAAAGTTGAATTTTTAGTTGTCCTTTTGATGACTGCAGCTTTATATTTTACGTTTAGGACAAAGTTTATCGGTTTTTGGGGTTTTAAACACGCAATAAAGCTTATAACGGAAAATTATGAACATAAAGATTTAATTGTGCGAAAAAAACATGGAGAAGTTTCTGCTTTTCAGGCTTTGACCGCGACAATTTCGGCATCTGCCGGTATCGGTAATGTAGCAGGATCTGCAGCGGCTGTTTCTATAGGCGGTCCTGGAGTTATTTTCTGGATGATGGTTGCGGGAATTTTTTCTATGGCTTTGAAGTTTGCGGAAGTTTTGCTCGGACTTAAATTTCGTAAAATTAATAAAGATGGTTCAGTTGATGGTGGACCTATGTATTATATTATGAGTGGCTTAAAAAATCATAAAATAATTGGTCCGTTTGCACCTTTTTTAGCTAAAAGCTACGCTGTTTGTTGTATTTTTGCAATGATAGGCGGATGGAATTTATTTCAGATAAATGCAATGACAACTCAGATTACTGAAGTGACAGGTGGAGAGGCGAGTTTCTTCCATAATCAGAGTTGGGTATTAGGATTAATTGTTGCGGTGATTACGTATGTGACAATTATCGGTGGAATTAAAGCGATAGGCAAGTTTACCTCTAAGGTGACACCTGTTATGTGCAGTTTGTATGTTTTATCGGCATTCATTATTTGTATAATGAATATTGGACATTTGCCGCATACCATTCATGTTATTCTGACGGAGGCTTTTAAGCCTAAAGCTATAGAAGGTGGTGTATTTGCTTGCATGCTATGGGGATTTAGAAGGGCAATGTTTGCGAATGAGGCTGGACTTGGAACGGCTCCTATTGCTTTTTCTGCAGTTAGAACTAATAAACCTGTAGCCCAAGCTTTTATTGCCATGCTTCAGCCGTTTGTTGATACTGTTATTGTTGGAGCCGCTACTGCTTTTGTTATTGTTGTTAGCGGAGTATATTTACAATCTTCGGGATTGGCGGGTATTGAATTAACTTCAAAAGCGTTCGCGACTGTTTGTCCGTTTTTCCCGATATTATTGACGTTTATGGCAAGTTGTTTTGTTTTATCGACCATGCTCTGCGGATCTTATTATGGGATTAAGGGATGGACGTTTTTGTTTGGTGATACAAAATTGACAACAAGGACTTTTCAGGTTATATATTGTATATTCATTATCATTGGTTCTGCCATGAATTTTAAAAGTATAATTAATCTTTCTGATGCATTTACTTTATTTCTGGCTGTTCCGAATTTAATAGCAGTTTTCATACTTTCGGATGTTGTTATTAAAGAATTAAAAAGGTATTGTAAAAAATATAACGTTGGCTTATTTAAAATAGAAGAAGAGGAGATTGAAGATGAAAAAAAATTGTCTGGAGATAGTAAGACAAAAATGTGAAAGCTGTCAGGGCTGTGCGTTAGCAAAATCTCGCAACAATGTTGTTTTCTCAGACGGGGATGCATCTACTGCAAGAATCGTGTTAATCGGAGAAGCTCCAGGAGAAATGGAAGATGAAATCGGCAGACCGTTTGTTGGAAGAGCCGGACAACTTTTGAGTGACTTTTTGGCAGAAGCAGGAATTTCTCGTGACAAAGATGTATATATGATTAATACTGTCAAATGTCGTCCGCCTGAAAACAGAGTGCCTACTGATGAAGAAAAGGCCGCTTGCAGAAAATTCCTGGATGCTCAAATTGATATAATTAAGCCTGATGCGATTGTACTTTGTGGAGCTACTGCTTTAAAATCATTTGTAAATCTCGATAAAAAACAAACTATATCTAAGGTTAGAGGTCAATGGATGACTATTACAGTTGACGGTGTTGATTATAAAGCTATTACCATTTTCCACCCGTCATATTTATTGAGAAATCATTCTATGGAAGATGGATCTCCTAGAAGACTTATGCAGGAAGATTTAAAGAATATTAAAGATACAATCTTACCGGATGTAAATAATGTATTTACTGACAATGTAACTTCTGGAAATAATATCACATTCGGTGCGTTAGTTGGTGCATAATATTTTTTATAAATTAAAACTCCCTTGTCGTTAGTTTCGGCGGGGAGTTTTTTGTAAATTTATTGAAATATCGTGTGCTTTATATTAAAATTGTCACATGAGGGGGGAGAATGAGAGATAAAATTGCCGTTATAATTGGTGCGGGACCAGCAGGATTGAGTGCTGCTTATAATTTTTTAACTAAAACCGATGATATTTTGCCGGTTGTCCTTGAGGAATTAGATTGTGTCGGTGGCATTTCAAGAACAGTTCATCATAACGGTAATGGTATAGATTTGGGTGGGCATAGATTATTTTCAAAAAATCAGGAAATTCTTGATTTTTGGGAAGAAATACTTCCGCTTCAAGGGAAACCTCCTATTGATGATAAAATTTTAGGGCGTAAGATTACCGTTTCGGAAAATGGGCCAGATCCTGATGAAACGGACAGGGTTATGCTTAAAAGAAAAAGGGTTTCAAGAATTTATTACTTAAGAAAATTTTTTGATTATCCTATAAGTCTCAAAGCTTCTACAATATTAAATATGGGGTTGGGAAGGACTTTCCGTGCAGGAATTAGTTATATTAAGTCTTGTTTTGTTAAACGTGAAGAAAAAAGTCTTGAAGATTTTATGATTAATAGATTTGGGACAGTTTTATATAAAATGTTTTTTGAGAAATATACTCAGAAGGTTTGGGGATTACATCCGAGAGATATTTCAAAAGAATGGGGTGAACAACGTATAAAGGGATTATCGCTTTCTAAAGCAGTCTTAAATGCTATTTTATCTCCTTTAAAATTAATTTCTGCTAAGCAAAAAGAAACTTCATTGATTGAAGAATATTTTTATCCAAAATATGGCTGTGGACAACTATGGGATTTTATGGCTGATGAAATCAGGCGTATGGGTGGAGAAATTCATTTGAATACAAAAGTTACCGGGTTTGATTTTGATGGCGAAAATATTAGGGCTGTTATAGCTTTAGAAGATGGCATAAAAAGGAGTTTCAGAGGGAATTATTATGTTTCTTCAATGCCTGTAAAGGATTTGGTTTGTGCTTTGGGGGATAAAGTTCCACAGAATGTTAAAAATATTGCAAATGCACTTCCATATAGAGACTATATGCTTGTTGGTTATTATTGCAATAAGATTAATCTAAAAAATAATACAAAAATCCCAACAATCAATAATATTTGTCCTGACAGCTGGATTTATATTCAGGAAGATGATATTGTGGCAGGGCGTTTGCAAATTATGAATAATTGGTCACCTTATCTGGTTAAAGATTTTAAAAATAAGGTGTTTATAAGTCTTGAATATTTCTGTAACGAAGATGATGAAATGTGGAATTTATCTGATGATGAGATGATTAATTTTGGAATTTCCGAGCTTGAAAAATTGAATATTCTCACAAAAGAAAACGTTATTGATAGTGTGAGAGTAAGAGTTAAAAAAGCTTATCCCGCTTATTTTGGTGTGTATAAAGATTTTGACATTGTAAAAAATTATATTACAAATATTTCAAATTTATATTGTATAGGCAGAAACGGACAGCATAAATATAATAATATGGATCATTCTATGTTGAGTGGAATTGAGACTGTTAATGTTATTAAGGGTAATTTAGATAAAAATATTCTGTGGGCTGTGAATACAGAGAAGGAATATCATGAAGTCAAAAGTTAACAAAACATTTGTTACCGTGATGTTTATATGGGGAATAATCACCCTGCTTAGGGTTTTATTTCACCAAACCTGGTATGATGAAGTTCATGCATATATGATGGCAAAAGAACTTTCTTTTCTTGATATAATTGCGCAGATGAAATATGAAGGTCATACATTTATATGGTATATGATTCTTATGCCATTTGCTAAGGCTGATTTATGGTATCCTTATCCAATGTTATTTTTGAACTGGCTTTTTGCTTTTATAGCATTAATTATTTTTTGGGAAAAAGCCCCTTTTAATAATTTTACAAAAACCATCGTAACATTTTCTTATCCGTTTTTGGCACAATTGCCTGTTATTGCAAGATGTTATGCTATTGGGGTTATGTTTTTATTTATGTTATGTGCTTTATATAAGAATTCTTTAAAGCATCCTTTATGGTATTCTTGCTTGATAATTTTATGTGCTAATACCAGTGTTATGGCATTATATGGGGCAGCTGCATTTGGTTTTATATTTGCCTATGATTTAATAAAGGGAGCATTAAATGGAGTTGTTTCAAAAAAGGATTTCCGTATTTCATTTATTGTTATGGCTATTGGTGCAGTGTTGATTATGTGGCAGTTAGGTGGTGCTAATTCTGTATATTTAGGTTGCAATACAGAATTTATAGCACATTTTATGGAGTTTATTATAAATAATAATTTATTACTTGATGTTTCTACTATAATTTTAATTGTTATTTCAATGTTTTTTTATCCGTTTTATTTTTGGAAAAATAAAAAAGTATTTTTCTTTGGAGTATTTACTATTGGCGGATTATTAATAACATTTATTACAAAATATGCAGGTTGGACACACCATTATGTTTTCTTTTGGATTTATTTATTAATATCTGTTTGGTTAATGAATTTTTCTTCTGAAAAGTGGCAAAAATTAAAAAATATTGCTGAAGTTATAATTACGTTATTATTTTTTGTGTTGATATTTAATCATATATCTTTTAGTATGAATTATTTTCATTCAGCTTCAAAATTTTTAGCTGATACTATATTTGATGATGCTCGGCTTGCTAATAGTCGAATTATTCTTTATAACTGGGCTGATACCAGAATACTACCATATATTAAATCTAGTGATTCTGATATTAGATTTTATTGTACTGGTGAAAAACCTAATAGTGATGCTTCATTAAATCTTGGATTAGTATGTGATTTTGATAGAGAAGGCGGAATTTATCCTTTATGGTTGAATAAATCTTTCGATAAAAATAAAAAATCTTATATTATTTTACCAATAGAAGATGATATTTCTGTTAATGGTTTTTCTGTTGAGGACAGAACTTTCAAAATGAACTTTGAGCCTTATAAAATTATTAATAAAACCTATGGTATTTTTGAAATAAGAAAAATTAAGAAATAATTTTATAAACACTTGATATTACACCTTTAGTGATATGAAAAAAATTATAATTATAGTTATATATCATTAAAAGGAGGTGTATTTTATGTCAGAACATGATAAAGAAGTAGAAATAATTGAGGATGATGTCGTTGAATCTTGTGAACTCAATATTTCTGGAATAAAAATTTTAATGTTATTGACAGAAGTCGATAGATTTGATGAACATCACAAAACTGGTGTCTGGTTTGAGGAATTTGCTATTCCGTATTTAAAATTTTTGGATGAAGGTTTTGATGTGACAGTTGCAACAATACATGGAAAAGAATCCCCAATAGATCCTGCAAGTGATAATCTTATAGAAGATATAAAATGGCATATGGCTAAAGAAGCTTTAAAAAAGCCTGAAAAACTTTCAGATATTAACTGTGCATATTACGATGCAGTTGTTATTCCTGGCGGACATGGTCCATTATATGACCTTGCTGATAGCGAGGACGTAGGTCAAACTTTATTGAGTTTTTATGAACAAAGTAAATTAATTGCAGCAATATGTCATGGCCCTGCTGCTCTGTTGTCTGCAAAGAGAAATGGAATTCCTATGGTTAAAGGTTACGAACTTACCTCTTTTACTAATGAGGAAGAAATCGAAGCTAAAAAAGAAAAATTGGTTCCGTTTTCTGTAGAGGATAAGTTAAAAGAGGCAGGTGCAAATTTTGTAAAAAATGCTCCTGGAGATATTTATATAGTGGAGGACAGGAATTTTATTACCGGGCAAAATTATCAATCAGCTAAGGCATTTACAGATACGATAATAAAATATCTTTCCAAATAATAACAAAATTAAGCCGCTTATAAACGGCTTAATTTTTTGCATATATATTTTTATATATTATAATAACCTTGTTATGATAAACGATTTAACTACAGGAAACCCCTTAAAATTAATATTGATTTTTTCTGTTCCATTATTAATTGGAAATATTTTTCAACAATTTTATAATATAGCAGATATTGTTATCGTAGGCCGCACTCTGGGAATTAATGCTCTGGCATCTGTCGGTGCAGTTGCTCCTTTGTTTTTTCTAATAATGTTTGTTGTTGTCGGGATGACAAACGGTTTTGCGGTTATAACTGGACAGCGTTTCGGGGCAAAGGATTATGATGGAGTAAGACGTTCAGTTACTATGTCAACAATTTTAAGTACTGTCTTTACTTTGTTTTTTACGGTCTTATGCCTTGTGCTTATGGGGCATATTTTAAGATGGATGAATGTCCCTCATGAAATTTATAAAGATGCATACTGGTACATTCAGATAGTTATATTTGGGCTTATTACAGCAAATTTTTATAACCTTCTGGCAAGTATTGTGAGAGCTCTCGGAGATAGTAAAACCCCATTATATTTTCTGATATTTGCCTCTGTTTTAAATGTGTTTCTTGCATTGCTTTTTATAATTGTTTTTCATTGGGGGGTCCCTGGTTCTGCTGTTGCAGTCGTTCTTTCTCAGGCCATTTCTGTTATAATGTGTATTTTTTATATAAAAAAACATTTCCCTATATTACATCTTAAAAAAGAAGATTGGATTTTTAATTCATATAGGGACTGGAAATTTGCACTTGAACATTTAAATGTGGGATTTCCTATGGCTGTACAATTTTCAATTCTTGGTGCAGGAATTTTGATTATCCAAAGTGTATGTAACTCTTTTGGTGCTGATGTAATTGCTGCAATGACGGCCGCATTGAGAATTGAACAAATCGCTACAATGCCTATGGTTTCATTCGGAGTTGCATTGGCGGCTTTTGTAGCACAGAATTTTGGTGCAAATAATTTCAGAAGAATTAAGGTTAGTGTAAAAAAGGCTTCAGTTATTAATCTTCATCTAAGTATTATAATGGCATTTATTATGCATTTCTGGGGAAGTAACTTTGTTAGAATTTTTATCGGAAATCAAAATCACGAAGTTGTAAAAATCGCTCATGATTATTTATTTATAAGTTCATTGTTCTACTTCTTTCTGTCTCAAATATTTATTTACAGAAATGCTCTGCAAGGACTAGGGCGGGCTACTATTCCGTTACTTGCTTCTATTGGAGAATTACTTATGAGATCATTTGCTGCAATTTATCTTGCTGTTAAATTCGGTTATGTAGGTATGTTTTATGCTGGTCCAATTGCTTGGGTTACAGCTTCATTGGTTCTTGCGGGCGGGTATTATACGAATATCCACAGGTTTATTAAAGAGGCTCAGGCTGAATTTAGATTAAGCAAGAGGCAGGAAGTTTAAGGAAGATTTATTACGTCTCCGACGCATACCTCTTTAATAATAGCAAATTTTGAAAGAAGAATTTTAGAGTGCAAATCACAACAATGACACGGGTAAATGTGGCTTATATCTCCTTCTTCCATAAAAATTCCGAATTTATTTATTTGGGTATCATTTTTGGCAATAAGGTGTAGCCCACCGATTATTGTAAATATTTTATCTTCTTGTGTGATTCTCTGGGCTTGTCTTAAAGTATTAAGTATTCCGGCATGTGAACAACCTGTTATTATAACAAGTCCTGAAGGAGATTTATATACGATTGCGGAATCATCTATATCGGAACTTGTATTATTCTTGATCTCTCCTAAAAAATAAAGATTTTCTTCCAATTGATAAGGTTCTTTAGTTAATATTAAGTTATATTTTTGAGATAATTCTTCTTGTTTTATAGGACAACTGTATTCAACATTATTTTCATCCATTTTATAATCAAATATGTTCGGATGAGCGATTAATTTTGTCGCAGGATTTGGCGGTAAAAATTTTAATCCTCCGCTATGGTCGTTATGCCCATGTGACAATACAATATAGTCAAGCTGGTTTAATTGTATCCCAAGCTTCTCCGCATTTTTAATTACTACATCACTGTACCCGCAATCAAAAAGAATTTTTTTATTTTTTGTTTCTATAAAGAGGCTTAACGCAGGTTCTCCCAGTAAGTATTTGTCTATTCTGGTATTGTTTTCAACTAAAACTGTAACTTTCATAATTATTCTTTGAACGTCCCTAACATATTCCCGTATTTATCGTACTGTGTATATGTACCGTTTGAATTTTTTCTTACGGTTCCTGTTTGATTCCCATATTTATCGTAGCTTGTTATTGTTCCACTTGAATTTATTTTAAAAGAACCGGTTTGGTTTCCGTATTTGTCATAAAATATTCCTCCGTTAGAGTTAAATTTTATAGAACCAGTTTGATTCCCGTATTTATCATATCCAGTGACTTTATCGCCTGAACTACTTCTGTATGACCCGGTTTGATTTCCATATTTATCATATGTATTGGTTGTTCCATTATTGGTTCGGAATGAACCTGTCTGATTTCCATATTTGTCGTAAGAGTAGGATGTGGCTGCATTTGCTGTAGATGTTATTAACATTAGTGAAAGTAGTATCGTTATTAGCCCAATTCTTTTCATATAAGTTCTCCTTGAGATATCTCCTAAGCATTATTATATATTTGATGTTATAAAATCGCAAGTAAATTTTATTAATTCTCGCCACTTGGTTATAAGAATATAATGCTAAATTTTTAAAAGTTTGCGGAACTGGACTGTTCCGAAATAATCAAATTATCCGTACAGTCCAGAAAAAGTCCAGTTTTCCAGTTTGATTTTTGGGGAACACTTAATTTTTCCGACCTGAAAACGCCCACACAAAGCCTACTTTACCCAAATAAATCTATCTAGCCGTATGTAAAAGAACACATGGTTTGATTATTTTGGGCAACATAAATTTAAAATATTAAATAAATGGGCTAATTTTTACTATTTTATCAATTTTTATTATAAAGTGTCCTGTTAAGGTGTGCACAGTCGTTAATATTTTCTCACAAAATATATAAATTAGAGTATTTATTATAATTTATGGTATTAGCATTAAGTTTTGTTGGTCGGTTTTACTAAACCGACAATTTCAAAATACTCAAACTACTCTTTTTTTTACTCAGGGTAAAATTGGCTTGTGAACTAGAGAAATGGTGATTTTTCAGAATAAATTATCTTCCTCTCTGACCTTTAAAAGAGTAAAATGAGTAATTTGAAATTGATATAACCAATCGACTTCCAACCGTCCAAAAGCTGGATTGCTTCGGGTTATCCGCCCTCGCAATAATAAAAAACTTCCGACCAAATTACTCAAAAAGGTACAACAGGACCAACATTAAACTCCATTAAAAAAAAGGATTAGGAACTCCCGTATCCTCTTTTTTAATAGCAAGGGAGAGATTCGAACTCTCGACCTCACGGGTATGAGCCGTGCGCTCTCACCAGCTGAGCTACCTTGCCATAGTATATAAAAATCTATTAAATTGTCGTAAGAGTCAATTTTTATTCTCTCATAAATATAAATTTTTTCAAGAGTTAATTAGTTTTTATTTTATTAATTCTTGCAAGACTTCTTCTACATGCCCCTTGACCTTAACTTTACGCCACTCTTTTTCTATCTTTCCTTTTTCGTCAAGTATAAATGTAGAACGAATTATTCCGAAATATTTTCTCCCATACATTGATTTTGCACCCCAAGTTCCGAATTCTTCTGCTAGTTTATGCTCTGTATCCGAGAGAAGAATAAAATTTAAGCTTTGTTTTTCTTTGAATTTTATGTGACTTTTTATATTGTCAGGGCTTACGCCGATAACAACTGCCCTTGAAGTTAGTCTGTTAAAATTATCTCTAAAGTCACATGCTTCTTGTGTACAGCCTGAGGTATTATCTTTCGGGTAGAAATAAAGAACCACTTTTTCCCCTGTAAAATCTGCAAGCTTAAATTCTTTTTCTTGACCCTTTTCGTCAATTCCTAGAAGAGTTATATCTAAATACGACATATACATTCTCCTTATTTTTTATTTTCTTTTTCACTGCGTTCTCTTACATTAATTCTTATTGGGGTTCCATAGAAACCAAAAGCTTCACGAAGTTTATTTTCTATATATCTTTTGTAATGATCCTTTAGCAGCTCTCCGTTATTTGTAAATAATACAAAAGTTGGCGGTTGAACTCCTGCTTGTGTTGCATATAAAAGTTTAAGACGTTTGCCCTTTACTGATGTCGGAGGGTTTAGAGCATATAGTTCTTTTATGATTTTGTTTAGCAGACCTGTTGAAACTCGCTTGGTGCATTGTGTATATACTTTTTCTGTTTTATCAAATATTTGATTTAAACGCTGTTTAGTTTTTGCGCTGATATAAATTTTCGGTGCAAATTCTAAAAATGGAATGTCATTAGAGAGTTTTTTATCAAATTGATTAATTGTATTTGATTTTTTATCTTCAATCAAATCCCATTTATTAATTGCTATAATTAACCCCTTACCTGCTTCAGTAATGATTGAGGAAATTTTTTTATCTTGATCGGAAATTCCTTCTGTTGCGTCAATTACCAGTAAAGCCACATCACAGTCTCGTATTGAGCGGATTGCTCTGTCTACGGCAAATTTTTCGACACCGTAATCAACTTTTGCTTTTTTTCTGATTCCTGCAGTATCAACAATTATAAATTCTTTATCTTTGTATTTGATTCTGCTGTCAATACTGTCACGAGTTGTTCCTGATACATCGGATACGATAACTCTGTCTTCGTTTAATAAAGCATTAACAATAGATGATTTCCCTGCATTAGGGCGTCCGACTATTGCAATTTTAATGGAAGAATTTTCTTCGGATTCTCCATTCTCTGTTGTGAAATCTTCTGTTAATAAGTCCAATAAATCTCCGACTCCACCGCTTCCGTGCAGTGCCGAAATCCCGATAGGTTCGCCAAGTGCCAGTGAGTAAAAATCATTTATCATCATAAGTGATTCTGGATTGTCAAGCTTATTGACTGCTAAAATGACAGACTTTTTAGATTGTCGTAAAATATTGGCTATATCATAATCTACCGGATTTACTCCGTCTTTACCGTCCACAAGAAATATTATTTTATCTGCCTCTTCGCAGGCAATTTTTGCCTGATCAAAGATTGAAAGCATAATATCGTCTTCATCTCCGGGAATAATTCCTCCTGTATCAATTATCGTAAATGGTTTGTTTTGCCATTCAACTTCAAAATAAATTCTATCTCTTGTAACTCCGGGTTGATCGTCTACAATTGAGTTTCTTGAGCCAACAAGACGATTTACAAATGTAGATTTCCCTACATTTGGCCTTCCGACTATTGCAACTATTGGTTTCCTTTTCATATTCTCAATTTATCACAAATATCTTTATTGTAAAACATTATGTGTAAAATGTTGTAAAAAA
This sequence comes from Candidatus Gastranaerophilales bacterium, assembly GCA_944327255.1. Taxonomy (GTDB): domain Bacteria; phylum Cyanobacteriota; class Vampirovibrionia; order Gastranaerophilales; family Gastranaerophilaceae; genus UBA1221. Next base: position 34,302 of record CALVHA010000015.1, read on the forward strand.
ATATATGTATGATAAAATACGAGTAGAAAAGGAAATGGGTATGAAAAAGTCCTCAATAAATGATTTTGCTGAAAATTTTTTGCCATATCAAATTGTGTATACTGCAAATTTTAATAAATCTTTCAGACGAGAGTTTCAGGCAAAATGTATTTCTCCGGAGGTTGGAGCAGATGAGTTTGCTGTATTAATGTTAATTGATTTTGAACCCGATATTTCTCAAACAGATATTGCGAAATACCTTTTCAAGGGTAAGGCGCATATTGGTAAGATTCTTAATGATATGGAAGAAAAAGGGTATATCAAAAGAGTTGTTGATATAAAAAAGAATATAATGATTAAAAAGAATATGCTGACCAAAAAAGGAGTTGAGTATGTAAATTATGGGAAAGAAAAATCTCAAATTATTAAAGAAAAAATGGATAGAGAATTTTCTGCTGCTGAACGTGAAATGTTTATTTCTTTTTTAAAACGTTTTCGAGGAGTTCTTTCTTCCCTTATAGATGTAAAATTAAAATAAAAAAGAGGATTTGGAAAATCCTCTTTTTTTGTGTTTATTCAAGACCCAATGCTTGTTTGTTTTTCTGGGATACCATATCCATTGCTGCAAATATTTTGTTTTGTACATCCTTAATGTCATTGTATGTTGTATCTAGGTCTTTTAATTGGTTGAAATAACCCATAAGAGCACTTAACTCTTGCGGATTGTTTTCAGCTTCATCAATTTGAGCTTCAAGTTCTTCTGCAATATTTATCATGATAGTTTCAGGATCATCCGCATCAGAATAAGTAACCCCAAGTTGACCGGCTAGTGTTTTAACATCTGACATTACTTCAGTTTCTGTTAAAGTTTCTCCATTTACTTGTGCTTGTTCTGCTCGTGCTTCCTGAATTTTTTGCTGAGCCTGAGCCTCTGTCATTCCTTCAGTAACAGGAATCCCTAATGCTTCAAGCGTTTTTTTTGTACTTTCTGATAGTTCATCCGTTTCTTCTGTCTGTGCACCTAGTGCAATAGCTTGTGTTTCTGTTGAATTGACTGAATTAATTTGTGTCATCTCTACTCCTCTCTTGCTCTGTTTTGAACATTCAAAACTACAAAGGGGTTGTCGGATATTTTTTTTCATATCTTTAAAATTTTTTTGCTTTTGTTACAAAAAATTTACAAAAAAAAGAAGATTGCTTATGCAATCTTCTTTTTTTATAGATTCTCTGCTTATACACAAGCAAATTCTGTTTCTGTTTCGCATACACTACAGAAATTATAATTATTGATTAGATCATTTTTTTCAAAATAAGTATAACCATCCATTTCCAATTCATCACATTGATTAAGAGTTGTCAATGGTAAGTTTTTTGCTGTTTTTGAATCAACGATTAACTTTTGAACCTTTAAGTTTTTAGGTAATTGTTCCAGTTTTGTATTTCTTATATTCAAAACATTAGTTTGAACGTCTGTATTTAATTTTGTAATATTACTTTTTTCAATGTTTAAACTTCCTGTATAAATATGTGAAGGGAGTTTTTTGATTTTGCTTCCTGCCATATTAACGCTTTCTGCATCAAAAGCACAGTTTACATTTTTAATGTCAGCTCCTGATAAATTTAAATTATTGCTTACCCAACCAATTGAAAGTGAATCAATTGTACATTTTGAAAGATTTAGATTTCCCTGAATGTCTCCAAGTTCCAACTTTTTAATTGTGCAGCCTGATAAATCTAAATCTCCGCCATTGTAGCTGCTAATTAATTGTTCATAATCTTTTTTCATGAAAAAAACCTCCTATGTTTTGTATCGTTATTATACATAAATATACTTTTGCTTATATCCTACAAATAATGGTTTTTTTTATTTTTCTTTTCGCCTCATGCGCTACCTTAGTGAGTAATGTGTTATATCTTGCTCTGATTTTAAATTGAAAAGTAATTAGAAATTTGTTTTGAGGAAAAAATGAAATATATTAAACTATTTATTCTTATATTATTTTTGCAATTAAATTATTTATCTTTTGCTGGAGAGTTACCCGAATTAACAGCGACGAAGTATCCTGATTATGCCTGTATGTATTTGGGTGAAGATAAATGCGAATCGTTTAATAGGAAAATGTTTAATTTTAATTTAAAATTAAACAAATTTTTGATTCGTCCCGTTCATATTGTTTGGGCTTCAATAATGCCTAAGTATGGAATGGAGAGGATTAAGAGTGTTTATACAAATATTGAATATCCTAAAAGGTTAGTAAGTACTCTAATCCAAAGGGACTTTAAATCTTCAGGGAGAGAAACATTGAGGTTTTTGACAAATTCTACTCTTGGGATTGGTGGAATGTTTGATCCTGCAAAAAGACTTTTTAATCTTGAGCCTGCAGATGAAAATATGGATCAGGCTCTTTCGATGTGCAAATGTAATTCAGGTTGTTATTTAGTTTTGCCGTGTATACCTGCAACTACTCCGAGGGGATTGGCCGGTAAAGCTCTGGATACAGCTCTTAACCCTTCATGTTATATTGCAACTCCGATAGTTGCTCTTGTTAAACTTGGATTTACTGTAAATCAGACAAATGATATTGAACCATTAGCAGAACTTATTGAATCAAATTATGCAGATCCTTATGATATAACAAAAAAACTTTACGGCCTTGATAATTACATTAAAGCGCATAATCTTGACAGAAAAGATGTGCTTGATACAAATGTTGAAATTTTACAGGATTCTAATGTTGAGATGGTAAACAATTCTGATAATTCAAAAAATATTTTAACTTCAAAGACGCCTGAAGAAACTCTTAATGAGTTGTTGGCGCATACTGGATTGCTCAAAGACGGAATAAGTAAAGGTGGCGTGGTATTGAAAGATGAAAAACCTAAGCCTGATATTGTTTTAGATGATTATAATCCTCAAACACCGGTTATTGATGCAATGAGAACTGCTTTATTTACGGTTCCTGATATAGATGAATCAATTTGGGGGGATTTTTCTATTTGGAACAGATGTTTCAGAAACAGACTTAAAACTTCTGAGGTTAGTATTGATCCAGAAAAAGATGGTTATAGATTTAAATACATTATGCAAAAAAATAAAAATTCTCCTGTTGCGATTATTTATCCTTCTATAGGAGAGGGTATTATGTCTCATCATTCAGTTGTTATGGCCAAGTTGTTTTATGATGAAGGATATTCGGTAATAATACAGGGGAGTCATTTCCAGTGGGAATTTGTCAAGAGTATGCCTGATGGGTATTATCCGGGAATTCCGAGTCAGGATGCTGATTATTTGAAAATAGTTACGTCTAAAATCCTTACTAAATTAGAAAATAAATATAAATGTAAGTTTCAGGAAAAAGTTGTTTTGGGAACTTCATTCGGCGCTTTGGAAACTCTGTTTTTGGCCGATAAGGAATACAAAAATAATACAATGAATATTACTAAATATATTTCAATTAATCCACCGATCGAGCTTATTTATGCAATGAAACAGGTCGATAAAAATAATGAAGATTGGAAAAAAAATCCGAATAATTTAAAAGGGCGTGTTGCTGTTACGGCTGCTAAGATATTACGATTATTAGAGGAGAGTGATTCCCCTGATTTTAAAATTTCACAATTACCGTTTTCAGATAGCGAAGCAAAACTTATTACTGGTTTTATAATGCATCAGAAATTGTCTGATTTGATATTTACTCTGGAAAATGCTCCAAAATCTAAAAAATCTGATATTTATCAACAGATAAATAATATGAGTTATGAAGATTATATGAATAAATATATTCTTGCAAATTCTTTGTTTACTTTTGATGATTTAAATTATGACACCAGTTTATATTCTATTGCAGATTACTTGCAGGCAAATGATAATTATAAAATTTTTCATACCTTAGATGATTATTTGGTCAACCAGCAACAGTTATCAAGGTTAAAAAAATATGCAGGAGAAAATGCAATATATGTAAATAATGGATCTCATCTCGGGTATTTATACAGACCTGAGTTTATGGAAGCATTAAAAAAAGAGATTTCTCTTGACAATATCCGAAGCGAAAGAAAAGCTCTTGAATAAAGTTTTTATTTAGAGTGAATATAACCTTGTTCCTTTAATGCAAATTTTATAGGAGAATGTTTTTTCGAAAACACTTTTATACTGTTATTTATGATACTTATTTGAATATCACCTTTAACTTTAGCTTTTTCACCGTCAATATGTGCTGTGTTTATGGTGTTTGAAATTTTTATATTTGAAACTTGAAAATATTCAGCCCTTGAATTTGATGTTTTAATATTGAAAATAATTCTTAAAAATTCATAGAAAAACAGTAGCGGGTTTTTCGTTTTCAAAATAAAAATGTCCGCTAAATTATCGGTAAGAGAAGATTTTTTTGATAGTGATACAATGTTTTTGTACATATTATTCGCATTTGCAATAATTATACATGAAGCCTCTACTTTTTTATGTATGTTATTATAAAATAAATTGTATTTTTTATTTTTTAATCTTAATGCAAAAAGAATTCCTGCAATGAAGTAAGAAAAATATCCAAATTTGTTTTTTAATGATTGTGGGGTTTTGCAAATGATGTCGGCATCATATCCCATCCCGAATCTTAAAATACCATAATTATCATTGATTTTAATCGAATCAATAGTTGAGATATTATTTGAGTCAATCACATTTAGTGAATCTTTTAAATTTGCTGGAATTCCTAATTTTGCGGCAAGTAAATTAGCTGTCCCGCAAGGAATTATCCCTAGAACTTTATCTGTATTAATGATATATGGAATTACTTTACTTACAGTACCATCTCCGCCAATTGCTATGATCGTGTCAAAGCCTGTTTTATCTATGGTATTTATCATTGAAATATTTATAATCTTAAATGACAAATCTCTTTTTAATAAAAAAGATAAAAGTCGTTTTTTATACTTAATAGCCTGTTTTCTACCGGCATTTATGTTAAATACAACAAGTACGTTCTTCATAAAATACACCTGCTGTAAATACCGAGTAAACATCCCCCTAAAATATATGCACCGAGAACATCTGTCGGATAATGTACCCCAAGCCATATTCTTGAGAAGCCTACAAACAATATCCAGGCAATTGAAAAAGTTATTATTGAATATTTTAATTGCTTATTTGCTATATGTTTTAGCGCATATAAAATAACCATTCCCCAGAGACAAAATGTTACAAGGCTATGACTTGAAACATAGCTGAAACTTTCCGGATGAATTGATAGTTGCAGATTATACGTAGGCCTTTGTCTATGAATAAGCGGTTTTATTATGCAATTTAATAAAAATGTAATCAAAGGTATTGAGCATAAAAATAATATATTCAAATATTTTTTCTCTTTAAAGAAATAAGCACTTCCTCCCATTATTGGAACCGCAATCATTATAGAATAAAGAATACAGTCAGGAAGAAGAGGTATAAATAGAGGAATTGCGGATAATGTATGTTGAATAAATGCAATCAAACACTTATCCCATAACGTAATTATGGGATAAGTGTTTACAATTAAAGTATATAATATGAAGATTATTAATATTCCAATTGTTTTTTTCATTATTACTTTCCGCAAAGAGAACAATTCCCGCTACATTTGTTCTTAGGAGCTTCTGTTGAGCAGAAGTGATCTCTGTCAATATAATATTCCCCTTCCAGTGGAAATATTGTCATCCAGAGATTCTCTCTCCAATCTTTATCAAGGATTTCTTTTACATCCTGAGAATATTTATCGATTTTTGCAGTTATTTCGGGATTTGTTAGATAATCAGCAGCTTTTTCATGTGTTTCATAAGGCTTAAATTCCTCATAGTATTTTCTTAAGACATCCGGTCTGTCAACGATCATACAAGGTCTAAGCATGTTTCCATCTTCATATGGAATACCGTCTCTGATAGCTTTCATAAAAGGAGCTGCAAGCGCTTCTGTTAAAGTACAATTGTTTACGTTGTGAGTTGCAAGGTGAACAAATGTACAAGGCTCTACATCTCCTTTCGGATTAACATGAATGTATTGTCTTCCACCTGCAATACAACCCATCATTTCAGGCCCATCTCCCCAGAAGTCAACTGTCATCATTGGTAATGTGTTTCTTGCATTATATACTGCTTTTAAAATCTGTTGTCTTTGTTCCGCATTTGGAACTAAATCTACGTCAGGATTTTCTCCTATTGGTACATAGTGGAAAAACCAGCTCCAAAGACATCCTTTGTCTGAAAGCATCTTCATAAATTCATCAGAGGTAACTTCATCACAATTTTCTCTTGTTGCAGTAATTGAACTGCCAAAGAATATGCCGGCGTCTCTTAGCATATCCATCTTTTCCATTACCATATCAAAACAACCTTCGCCTCTTATTTTATCATTGTTTTCGCGCATCCCGCCTAATGAAAACATTGGCTGAACATTTCCGAGTTGTTTTAATTTTTCAACGGTTTTCTCTGTAATTAAAGAACCGTTTGTGAATGTAATAAACGTACAATCACTGAATTCTTCTGCAAGTTCCAAAAATTCCTTTCTACAAAACGGTTCTCCGCCAACTATAGGAAATATGTGAATTCCCATAATATCACGGGCTTCAGTAAAGATTTCTCTCCATTTTTCTTTTGTTAAATCTTCTCTTACATCATACTCATGCGCCCAGCAACCTTTGCAGTGAAAATTACAATTTTTTGTGATACTTGCGAGTAAAACCGTCGGAGGAAAAAATCCATTTTTCTTGTTAAATTCTGAACGTTTTCTCAAGTTATCTCCATAATATCCGTTAACAAAAAAGTTTTTAATCCATTTGTTGCGGCAGTTTGGATGTAATTCTGTTAATATCTTTTTCCACCATAAAAGATGAGGGTGTTCTGACTCAAACAACCACTGCATGCGTCTGGCGTGGTTTATACCTCCTTTTGAACCGGAAATTTTTTCAAATATTTTTGCAAGATTAATAAGTTTCTGTTTGCTGAAATTGTTTCCTAGATAGTTTATTGTTTGATCTATGACAAAGTTATTGAACTTTAATTTAAGTCCATCAAAGGCTCCCATTGAATTGGATTGCCATACTGTTGATTGTTTTTCTACTCTCATTATATCCCTTCCTTCTATATAAGAACTTCTTTTAATATTTTTTTATTCATTTCGTTTAACATTTGTTTAATTTGTTTGTATAACTTTGAATCAGTGCTATTAATTTTAGCAAGAAGAATTACTTCTGAAGAATTTGTTATCCCATTTACAAATTCATTAGAAATATCTCCCGGTATTATGTTTACATTCCTGAATTCACTGAGTTTTTCTAATATTTGATGAGAAATTTGTTCAAATGTAACTAATGATATTTTTTTATCCTGTTTAGATAATAACATCAATTTTAAATCTGTAAAGTCGTTTTCTAAATTATAAATAATATTATCCCCGAGCATTGAATAAGTAAGTTTTTTATCTGTATTTTCAGAGATTATAACAGCAAATATGGATGCAATAAATCCAAAAACTATTCCTAATAATATATTTATTAGAAGCTTTGGAGATGCGTATTCAAAGTCTCTTAGTTTTTGAGGTTCTTTAAGAACAAGAACTTTCGAAGTATCAGACATTTCTTCGACCATCTTTGCCCATTCAAGTTTTGAAGATAGAGTTGCGACTTTTGATGCCTCTTCTGTTACTGCAACTCTTGATCGTTCTCCTGCTTTTATTTGTCCTGCAAGATTGGACATGGCTTGTTGTGCAGATTTAGAAAATGCGCTCATTGCAGAAAGTCCGCTAGCTCCTGCCATGGCTTGTTCAGGTAATCCGCTAACACTATTAATTTTTGCGTTTAGTGCTTTTTTTGCTTTGTTATATTCAGCTTCGATAACTTTTTTGTCTGATTTTGATTTTTCACTATTTAGTTGCTTGTGCAATTCCACATAGTTGTCAATAATTGAATTTACTACGTTATAGGCAAGTTCAGGGTCTTTTGACTTATATTCTATCGTAATTACATTCGTTCCTTTTTTGTTTTCAAAAGAAATATTTTTCTTCAAGAAAGCTGCTGTCGAAATATATTCCCCTTCTTTTTTATTAGGAATTATTCCCCATTTCTTTTTGTAAACAAGATTGTTTTCTCTAATAACTTTATCTATGACAAGTGGAGATTGCATCAACTCAAGTTCATTTGTTAAAGCTCCGCCACCACCGGACATGAGTGCTGCCATTCCACCACCTGCACCGAGTTCTTCAATGGCGTACGGGTTGATTTCCATCATGTTAGAATTATTGGCTTTGTTTACATACAAGTCACTTTCCACTTTGTATTTTTTAGGACAAATAAAAGTTAGAAGTATGAAAAAAATTAAAATAGAAATGAAAACTTTTAAAATAAGTCCTTTTCTATCCCATAATGTATATAAGATTTTTTTGATATCAATGGTGATTTCTTCATCAAGATCTTGTGAATTATAGTAATCTGTTTGCATTAAACTCTCCTTTTCGGTTAATTATATAACAAATATCTTGTGCTATCAATAAAGATTGATATTTTATGTTTGATTTTTTAAAAATTTTACAGTAAAGCTTGTATATCTATATGAAACATATATTGCGGCGAATAAAAAGGCTAAGGCAGCACCATATATTCCAAATTTATGGAGTATAAATAAACCAATTATCGTGAAAATGGTAGCTTCCAGTTGCATAGGAATTTTCCTTTTTTGATTCCCGCTTGCGGTTATGTATGCTCCGTATACGGCAGCTTCTGCAACGCAAATATTTCCCAGTGTGAGTATCAAAAGTATAGGATAAGCTTCTGCATAGTAGCTTTGACCATATAATATTAATAACAATAATTTGCCAAAGAGTAGCATGAATATTAGCATTCCTACTGTGATTATTAACATTACTTTTAAATTTTTCTTAAGAATTTTTTCTATATTTTCTTTGCTGTTGTTAATTAAATCAGGTAGCATTTTTTGAGTTTGAGCTGCTATTAATAAGCCAATTACAGAAGCAATAGTGAAAGCTGAAAAATATAACGCAGCCTGTTCTTTGGGTAAAAATGTTGATACGTATAGTGAGGGAATTTGTGCATATAAAAAATAGGCTATTGTGACCCCAATATATGCCCAGATACCTTTGTCTATCATTTCACAAAAACGTTTTAAGTGATTAAATACCAGCAAATAATTAATTTTTGCAAAGTATGAGCACTGAATGAAATTGATTAATCCTAAGCAAATATTCAGAATTAGGAACTTATATAATGATAATTTGAATATATATGAAATTATTGCAATTAAAGAAATACAAGTTGCGTATATTATATTTATTTTTGCAATAGTATTAAAGGTTTTTGTGGCCTGAAAATAAGGTAAAATAAGAACAAAAAACGTTCCATCAAAAAATGTTCTTATTACAACCATACAAAATAAAATATGACTGTCTAATTTGAAAAAACTGGAGCCAATTGCAATTAATATTCCAATAATAATTGCATTTAACAGGAATAATGATATTTTTAATTTGACTTGTTTTACGTTCGCTTTAGAAGATACAAGAATATAATCAGAAAATCCTAAATTAGCAAACATAAAGCAAAATGTTGCAATATTTTTATAACTTGAAAAAAGCCCAAAATCATATACTGCAAGGTATCGGGCAATGATAAATAGTATTATAGTTCCCGCAATTTGTCTTGCATACAATGAAATTGGATATAGATTTTTTGATATTAAATTTTTTATTTTATCCAGCATTTTATTTTTCCATTTTTAAAATTTTATATTTAATAAAATCCTTTGCGCAATTTGGTAATAATCTATAAAGTATAATATGAACAGGAGTTTTTAGATATTTTTTTACGCAATATTTGAGCGATTTGTTTTGCACACATAATTCTTCCAAGAATTCAGTTCTATTTTTGTGAGCTTTTGAGGAAGTGTAAATATTTGGATTTTTGGGTGTTACTACATCAAAAGGAACTTCTTTGATTTTTATATTGTTATCAGCAAGTTTTAAAAATCTTTGTCCCTTTTCGTTGTTCACTAATATAATCGAAAGTCCTTTTTTATCATTTAGCGTTTTGTCATAATCATCCACTCCCCAAAAATCACCTATTGTAATATCCGCAATTCTTGGAATTTTGTTGAATTGACAATTAGTGCATGATTTATTTAATGAAAGATTGCCAAAAGCTTTTAAATAAGGTGACTTTGAACCATCTATACAATATTCTTTTTTATCTGTATTTATAATTAAAGTATAAAACGAACCCCAACCTCTTTTTTTAGACCTAAAATTTAAATTTACAATTTTATCTTCATTATTTTCTTTCAAAAATTCTTGTTTATACTTTTCGAATGCCAGTGGACTAGGAGTCCCATGACAAATCAAATCAACTGTAATTAAATTGTCATATGTTTTTCTCAAATATGATTTCAACCCTGCAATTTGACAAGGTGTTCCTGAAAAGAGCACTTGTTTACCATCTTCCAGATCTTTTTTTGCTTGTTTAAATGTATCAAGAGTATTTGATTGTACATACTTAGATGTATACATCTTTTCAACTTCTTGCAAAGTTGTAGCTCTTGAATGGACAGCTACTATATTTTTATCCCAAATTACTCCATAGACAACACCATTTTGTTCCAAAATATATTTTGCAAATGCTGAGAATGCTCCTCCGGAAGCGCTTTTTAATCTGGTATTTTCATCTTTATTAATAAGAGCGTAAGCCTTTGGTGGATTATTCTTTGAGTCATAATTGTCTAGGGGACAAGTTTTTTCACACAAGCCACAATTTGTGCATTTTTGTTCATCAATTACTGGTTTGTAGAAGCCATATTTATCTTCTTTGATTGATATTGCTTCCATTGGACAAATGTTATAACAAGCTCCGCAGCCTGTACAAGCTTCTTTATTTAGTTTTTGCATTTTGAATAATTCCCTTTATATTTCTTATAATATTTTGAATGAATTTTGGAAGTTTATTGAAAATTATTATCCAAGTATTCCATATACATTTTTTTATTTGATTCTTTATTTTTGTTTCTTCTTCAAGTTCAGTTAATCTTGTTTCTAAAAATCTTGTTCTTATTTCTTTCTTTTCTTCTATGTGAGAAGGCTTAATTTCGCAAATTTTCTCCCAAAATGCGAGAAATTTCTTAGCTTCTTGGGAAATTTTTGGGTTAACTTTTTCATAATCTAAGTTTATAATACAATCCTTTTGATAGATTTCATTTATATTGTTGATACAAGGTATGTTGAGCCCTAATAATTCAAAAAGAGATTCAAATCTTGGGGAAGCTCCCATATCTTTAGCAAGACAAATAAATGGTTTATTGAATATAATCGCAAAGCAGGTAGCGTGGAATGAATTAGTTATTAAAAACTTACAATTTTTAATTGCAGCTAACCACTCTTCTATTGCAAGATTGTTGCCCCACATTTCTATAACTTCTGCATTGTATTTTTTTTGAAGAAATTTATCGATTTTATTATTTTTTTTGTCAAACACGCAGCTGACAATTTTATTATCAAATTTCTTAGAAGATTTTTCTGCTAATTCATTAAAATAAGATTTATCCAAAATAAATACAGGATCGATTATCCATTCTGCATTGATATTGAATATTTCATTACAAATGTCTATACCGTGTTTTTCTCTTACAGAAATTGCATCAAAAGAATGAAGTGATTTTTTCATTTGTTCTACAGTATCAGGAGATGTTTCTTTCAAAAATTTTTCTTTAGTTACTCCGAAACTTGCAGAAAATGAAACCTTTTTGGCTTTTTCATTTATATAGTCAAAAAGAAAGTATTTTAGTTTGTTTTTGACTAAGTGAGGTCTAAATACTTGATCTGAACCTGTAATGTAAATAGCATTTTCCAAGTTAATGTCTTGTAAATCTTTAAATGATTTGATCCTGTTAGTAGTTTTACAGTATTTATTAATAAAAGGTTTAAATTTGTAGCTAATGCTTTCTTGAAAATTACTAACATCAATCAAGGAAACATCGTTTCCTAAATTTTCTAATATTTTGTATAAAGCGTAAGCAGTAAGACAAGCTCCGTAGTTGTTTACGTACCAAAAATTTTGAATAAAAATTTTATTTTTTTTCATTTAATACTTCCTCATATATTTTAATTAATTCGTTATAGTATTTATCTTCAGTGTATTGTGTGATAGCTTTTTGATAACCATTTTTACCGTGTTGCACAGAGAGTTCGGGATTGTTCCAATATTTCAGAATACAGTTTTTTAATTCTTCTATGTTTCCGGGTTCGAATAATAAACCGTTAATATTATCTTCAACAATTTCCGGAATACCTCCAATATTTGAAGCAATTACAGGTTTTCCATTAATAAATGATTCGATATTTGTCATCCCAAAAATTTCAAAACAATTACTAGGTAGAACGGTTGAAATACAATTTTGATAGATGTCAGTTATTTCTTCTCTATTTTTAAATCCTAAAAATTCAATATTATCTAAATTATTTTCTTGTGCATAAATTTTAAGATTATTTTCTTCAGCCCCTGTTCCCACAATTTTTAAATTTATATCCTTAGGTAAATCTTTCATTGCTTCAAGTAGATATTTTACACCTTTTTCTTTTGAAAGTCTTCCTACGTATAAAAAATAGCCTTTATTTGTATATTTTGGTGCCGTTTTTAATTCTTCATTAGATAAAAAATTATTAATAGTAATAATTTGGTTTGCATTGATTCCCATATTTGCATTAGTAATCACTTTTTTTAATGCATCGCTTGGAGTTATAAATTTGTTTATATATTTAAGATTGTATGAATCTATATATGCTGCAATCGCTCTTCTTATACTTGCTTCAATACTCTTTTTTGCACATTTATTGCTTATGCAAGGTAAAAAATTCTTATTTTTGCAATACTGCTCTTTACATATTACTTTATCTTTATACATAAGTGTTGCGGCTGGACAACATCTTGCATCATGGATTGTTAATATTTTAGGGATATTTATATCGGTATTGAAAATAGCACTTGATAGACCCCAATAACTTTGAAAATGAATTATATCAGGTTGAATAATTTTTACAAATTTTTTTAAATCTTTTTTAGCTTGGTAATTAGAATAATATTTAATAGGATTTCTTAGATAATCTTTAGTGCCGGAGTAGTATGGTGTGAAAAATTCTGCATATTTATAATTGTTTTCAAAATAGGGCTTTTTATCCATAGCCCAATAAAAAACTTGATATCCATATTTTTCTAATATTTTATATGTATCATAAGCTATTTTTTGACCACCTCCCAATGGCGAAAATAAAGAATCAACTATTAATATTTTCATTGTTACCTCTTAGATCTTTTTTTATATTATATACAAAACCTAATGTTATCCCAAATACAACTAAACCATAAGGAAACCATAATTGTGAATCATAAAAAGAAAATATTATATAAATTAATACGAAATATTTTAAACTGTAAGCAAAATTATACAAGTTATTTTTTGTATATCGTAATATTTTATTTATTGACTTGAAAACTGAAATAAAAAATGCATATAATAATACAATTCCTATTAAACCGGATTCAGGTAAATAGTTGAAAAATATATTTGGTGTGCTTAGATATGTATCTTTGCCTTTTAACATTGCCATTTCAATTTCTGGTGTTAGGATAACTGGAGAATTTTGAATTTGTTTAAATACACTTGTCCCTAAATTGCTTGGTCCAACACCTAATAATGGATTATTCAGAAATATTATAAATTCATTTATAATATCTATTAATCGCCTTCCTAAGGATTGTTCTGCCATAATTAAAAGGTTAATATCAGAAAAAGTTTTTAATACCGCTTGAATCCTTAGTAATACATTATTTGTTGTATCTATAGAAATAAAATAGCAGTAAAAACAGTACATTAAAACTAAAGCAAAAAAGAATAAACAAGTAGTTTTAAATGAAAATTTTATTTTTATTCCATTTTCTATTAATATATATGTAAAGGTTATAATTATATTTAAAATTAAATATATAGGAGAAAAGGTTCCAATTATTAATCCCCAGGCTACTAATGGCATTAAAATTTTTAGAATTTTATTTAATATTTTATTAGCTGTTATTTTTAAATTTGAAAAAGATGTTTTATATATAAAAGGTAAAAAAGCTCCTATAAAAGCTGCCAAATAACTCGGTTCTTCAAAAACACTGTGTATGCGAGGAAAATCACCAATCATTACTTCTAATTCACTTAAATCTTTCATGAAAAGGCGTTTATTAACAAAAAAATTAAAAATAGATTTAAAAATTTCAATATCAAAATAAAATGCAATAAAATTAAAAATACCCCATAGCATTATTCCCCAAACAAAAATGTATAAAAATTTAAAGGTTTTTTGATTTTTAAAATATTTAGCAAAAATAAACCCTAGCAGGAATGGTAAAAAAACATTTATAAATCTGATAAATATACTTAAAAATGGTTTTATAAAACCATTATTACCTAACAATGTGTGAGCTAGAGAAATAAATATTAACCACGCAAAATACATAAATAAAAATTTTGTTGCTCGAAAGTTTAATAATGCTGTAAAATTTTTATTAAAATATTGAAAATTAAAAATTATACAGTACAGAGTGCAAAGAATCATTAATATAAAATATACTGTTATACAAAAATTGTTAATGGCTATTGGTAATGCAAATGCAGGCATAAAAAGTGCAATCATTGTTATTAATAATAAATATTTATATATATTCAAATGCAACTTTATCAACGCTCCTTTAATTTATATTAATGAATTTAAAATAACTTAAGTTCTCCATAGTGGAATTTGTATGCCAAATATAAATAATGTTAAATATCTCCTATGTTTATAATACCTATACTTAAATCTAAAAAGGAAATGTAAATCTAGAGTACAGTTAATTACAGAACAATTTTTGGTGATATTAAGAAAAGGATTTGCTATAATTGTTTTAGTAGAAAAACACTTCTTTAGTAGTGTTTTTAGTTTATATTTATGTTTATTTCTCAAAAAATAATCAATATTGCTTTTTACCCAACTACCACCGAACCAATGTATTGTTACAGTGTCATCCTCAATGCAATCCTTATTAAAGGTTTCACCGACTCGCATTGGAATAAAATAGCGTTCAGGATATATCGATATATCTTTTAACTCAATTATTGTTTGCAATGCTTTTTCAGGAGCTGTTATTTCTCCATACTTTTTTTCTAAAACATATTGAAAGATTTGTGGCATTGTGTATAAAGGTAACTTCCAGATGTCATTATTATAAAAATTTAAAATATCTTTTAATATTTCATTTCCAGCTTCAGATCCTAATATAGCTGGTTCTAGAATGTTTTTATTAGTCTTTGTATCATTTTGAATTCCTACAAAAGCTTTATTATGTAAAAAATTATCGAAATTTTTAAAAGTTGAAACATCTGTATCTAAATATATGCCACCATGATCATATAAAACTTTAACTCGGATATAATCGGCAATATAGGCATATAATTTATTTTCATATGCAATGCGAAACCACAAATTATTTTCTAATTCTTTTTTAAAATTAAAATGCTCAACACTATTTTCATTAATTTCAATTATTTCATACTCTGGGCACTTTTCCAACCAGGATAAAATACAAAGATTCACATCCCTTCTTTTTTTTTCATTAGCTCCCCATACATAAAATATTCGTTTTGGAATCATTTTATATTCTCCTGTTGATATATTAATTTAAAAGTTTCTGCAATCATTTTTTCTGAAGTAAAATGCGCTTCATAAAGATTTCTACTATTTTGACCTAATTGTACTAGTTGAAAGCGATTGTTCCAAAGCTCTTTAAGCCTGTTTTTTAAAATATCTTTATTACCTCTAGGAATTGGATATCCATTATTATTTATTAACTCTGAACATCCTCCAACATCTGATACCAAAATTGGTAATCCTGCACGTATTGCTTCGATTATACCAATCGGCAATCCTTCCCAATTAGAAATAAGTGAATAAACGTCATAATTTTTTAATATCGGGGTTACATCTGATATTTCACCACAATATTTGATATTTAAGCAATTGCAACTTTTAATTAAAGTCAATACTTTTTCTAAATCTTCTCCATATCCGTACAAATCAAGTTGTATATTTAGTCCTTCTTGATTAAGCTCGTTAATGGCTTTAATTAGTGTATATGGATCTTTTTGAGGGCAAAATCTTGATATCATTACAATTTTTAATTTATCTGTAGAAAAATCTTTTTTTCTATATTCATCACCTATATCATCAAGTCCATTATGTATCGTAACTAACTTGTTTTTAAAAATAGGCATTACTTTTAATGCTATTTGTCTATCATATTCTGATACACAAATTATTTTTTTTGTGAAAATTGCTAAAAATGTTTCTAAAATTTTATAAAAATTTTGCTTACTTCTCGAAATTCCATCTGTGAAAGCCCAGCCATGAGCCGTAAAAATAACAGGTTTGAACATTAATGCCCCACAAATTCTGCCAACAATCCCTCCTGTTGTGGAGTTGCAGTGAATTATGTCTGGTTTTATTCTCTTTATTATTTTTAAAGTCTGTAAATTTGAATTAATATGAGTTTTTAAATCAAAAATACTATTTGTCATTGGTATAAAATAAATATTATTTTTTAAGCCTAATTTTTCTAATTCCTGAGAAAAGTACCCACTACTGGACATAATAAAATAAGGTTCATAATCTTTTGGTAAATGTGTTACAATTTCCAATAAATATTTAGAAACGCCTCCTAAATCTGCTTTGGTTAAAATATATAATATCTTTTTAGCCATGGCGTCCTCCTAATGCTAGAAATACTGCTTTAACAAGGATGCAGATTTCCCATATTACATTTCGGTTTTTCAAATAATACAAATCATATTGGAGTTTTTCTGCGATATCATCATTATTTATACAGTGCCCTTGGTTAATTTGAGCCCATCCAGTCCAGCCTGTTTTTACCCATTGTCTGCATGGATAATACGGTATTTCTTTTGAGTAGAGTTTTACTAAATCAACCCATTCTGTTCTTGGTCCAACTATAGACATTTCGCCTTTTAAAATATTTATCATTTGTGGGATTTCATCAAATCTGGCTTTTCTTACAAATTTACAAAATGGTATAACTCTATCATCTTCGTCCTGATTCTCTGCATAACCTCCGTGTTTTACATCTTTAGGAACATAATTGTTTGCATACATTGTTCTGAGTTTATAGCATTTAAATATTTGTCCGCCTTTCCCTACTCGTTCTTGTGTATATATCGGGCTGCCTCCATCCGTAAGTTTTACTCTTATCCCAATATATAATAATATTGGAAAGGTTATTATTAAAATTATCAAGGCTGAAACTATATCAAATACTCGTTTAGAAAAGTCATAAACTTTTGAGCGTTTATTCATAAAATCATAAAATAATGTATTAATGGACAATCTATCAACAAATAATTTGCCTGTCACCAGTTCATAAAAATCTGACATTTTATAAACATTCACATCATCAGGAATATTTAAAATCATGTCCGTAAGAAGAGTCTCTTCCATTCTGCGTTTTATTGAGATAATAACTATATCTATTTTGTTTTCTGTAATTATTCTTCTAAGATTTAGCGGTTGTTTGAATATTTTGTGGTTACTATCTTCAATAACTTCTTGTGTTAAATCCGTATCTTCTACAAATCCGGAAATATTCATCCTCAAAGCTTTTTTATTAATTATTTCATTTGCAATAAGCTTTGCATCTCTGTTTGTACCGATTATCAAAACATTTTTTTCTTTTTTCCAATTGAATAAATAAAAATGAAAAATAGTTCTATAAATTTTTAGGGCAACAAATATCGTAAAAATGTTAGCAAGTAAAAATTTAATAGCAGAAAATAATTCACAGTCAAAAAACAAAACCAGCCCGGCAAGAATATGTGCAAAAATTATCCCTTCAAAGAGTAAGTATGCATTTTTTTTAGTTATATTAAATTCTCTGATTTTGTAATTTGCTTTTAAAAATAATGTAATTATACCGCTCGCAGAGATTAGTAAAACTGTGAGTAAATAAAATTGTGGTGGCAAATTAAAATATTCATACCACATTGTTGTTGATATTATTAAAATCATCAAATCAAATAAAAACATTATTAAAATTGATCTAGATAATATTTTCATTCTTTCTCTACCATCTTGTAACAATAAAGCCTGTTGTTAGTATTGATGCAATACCCTTTAATGCATCACATATTGGAGTAAGCCAATCATTGCCTGCAATTTTTCGTGGAACAACAATGGTATCTCCTGGAGTTACTGCGCTGCACATTTTTACTTTTTCTGCACGACCGTTTACACTTACTTTGTAGATTCTGAATTTATTTGCATTCGGGGTGTAACCGCCAACTTCTTTAATATAAGATTTTACTGTCGCTCCTTTTTTATACATAAATGATTGCTCATTATAAACTTCTCCTATTACACTTACGTGATTTGAAATTCTTGGAATATAGATCTCATCTCCGTCTTGGACTTCAATATTATCTATATCATTGATTTCAGATAAGTCGTTGCTTGTAATGTTTAATGCTATTTGTCCATTGTATTTTGTTTGTAATGAAGGGACTTCATTTTTTAACATTGTTATCATATCTGTTTTTGCCGTAATGTCATCTTTTTCTTGTTTATAACCACTGGCTAATCTTCCTTCAAGTAACTGAATATCTCTTTCATTATTTTTTTGAGCTAAGTTGACTTGTCTTGACTGAACATTTTTTCTTAAATATACAATTCCTCGAAGGTCGGCATCTTTAGTCAGACCGCCTGCCATTTCTATCATATCGGTAAGCCTTTTCCCTTCAATGAATTTATATGAAGTCGGTTTTTTTACAAAACCTGATACTTTAACATTTTTAATCGTTTCATTTTCTCTTAAAGTTCTAAAGAAAACTTTATCAAACGGCATTAAAGGAATAGTCTTGATTGTGTTTGAATTAATCATAATATCATATAAATAATAGACTTGAGTTGCACCATTTGGGCCTATTATTTCAACTGCAACATTTTCTGCTGAAATTATTCTGTTATTACTTGCAGTTGCGCCAATTAATGCAGTTGTTTCAACCCCTTCTTTAATGGCTATTTCCTGTTCATTTCCATCTTCGTTTAATTTTTCTGCGTTGATTTCTTCTTCATTATTTTCGTCATCTGTAGCTTCGACATTTGAATCAATAAACTGAACGTCAGTCAGAACATCATCCAGCATCATATTTGCCGTGTATGTAATATGTTTAGGCTTATTTATACACCCATATACATCTACAAATTCAGAATTCGTATTTTTATAAATATTAATTACATCTCTTGGTTTTAGTACGGGATCATTCATTCCAGCAAAAAATTCTTTTAAAAATACCGGAATTGTTTCAACAGTATTATTATCACCAGAAACCCTTCTAATAACTGCTTGAGTTATAAATGTTTCTTCAAGTAATTCATTTTCGCTTTTTAAAATATCTGATAAGCGCATCCCTTCTTTATACGCATATGTCGCAGGATGTTTAATATTTCCTTGAAGTGTTACAGTATTTTCTGCTGTGTTATATAATTCCCTGAATTCTACAGTATCACCGCTTTTTAATTTTGTATTTTTTGCTTCAATCCAAGAAAGATTTGACGCAGAGCGTTCCTGTGTTGTGGGGTCTAATGCTGTAAGAGTTACCTCTGTTGTTTGGGTTCCTGGTAATAAACCTCCTGCATATGTGATAACAGAGGTTAATGTATCTACATCTTTGACCTCATAAATACCCGGTACTGTTACCCCATTTTTTAATGCAACTACGTTTCCGATGCCGCCTACAAAAATTTTATCATTTGGTCTTAAAATAATATCATCATCTAAACCAGAGAAGATAGCTTTGTATAAGTCAATTTCTCTTGTTTTAGCCCCTGATGTATAAACAATTTTTCTTAAAGTCCCAGTTTTCTTAACTCCTCCTGCCGCACCAAGGGCATCAATTAATGAAGAATTATTTCCAACTAAAACTTTACCTGGTTTATTGACTTGACCATATACAAATACTGAAAAATCCTGTCCAGAAGATATACTTAACCTAACATTTAAATTTTTATATTTTTTTGATGCAATACTGTTGATGGAGCTTTCAACTTCACTTATCGTTCGATTTTCTGCAGGAACAACTCCTAATCCTTGGATAAATAGATTCCCTTTTGAATCTACTTCTGTTTTTATATTAGGGGATAATAAATTTGAACCAGAAATTGCCATTACATCTACGGAATCTCCATATAAATATATACTGACTTTTTCGCCTATGCTTAATCTGTAACTATTATCAAATTTCCCTGTTGAATTTGCGCCTATAGACGACGGTGCGTTGAATACATCATATCCGATTTGTCGCAATATGTTTGAGGATAGATCCGCATCTTTCCCGTTGAATAATTGTTCAACAAGGCTTAACCCAGCTGTAGTTGAGATTTTGTTAGTGTCTTGATAGCTGTTTGAAAAAGCATCATTTTTAGATAATTCGATTACTTCTTCCTGATATGATTGTATATTGGTTCCTTCACAAAATCCCTTAGAGCTGATTGTTATGAATGATAAAAATAAAAATATTACAGCAAGCTTTTTGTTCATAATTCCCCTTTATTGGTTTTTTATAAGTAAATTTATAGTTATATTTTTCTATGTAATAGCTATTTCCATTAATGATTTAATTGCTGGCCATTCAAGCTTCCATAATCCTGAGGCATCAAGAGCATAATTCCCTACACACGCCAGTTTACAATCCTTGCATTTATTTACGGTTTCAATAAATAATGGATCACTTATAACCTCTTTTAACGGTCTGTTTTTTACATCAATAAATGGTTTTCTATCATAACATCTAAGCATTTCTCCATTTGAGTAAATTACGGTTGCTATTCTTGGCCAATGGCATTCATAGTAATTCTTTTTATTTATTATATAATCCATAAAATAATATGAATTTCTTATAGGGTATCCCTGCTTTTTCAACTCTTTTATTTTGATAAATATTTCAGCTAGCTGATCGCTTTCTAATTCTGTATCTTTTACATTTTTAGCTTCATCCAGTGATTGATTTGATTTATTAACCGTGAAATATAAAAGAATATCTGCATCCTTACAGTATTGGGCGACTTCTTTTATCTGGTTAAAATCTGTTTGAGCTGAAACGGTACAACAGATATAGATTCTCATTTTAGGAGAATGAATTTTGTGGTATTCTATACCGCTCATTACTTTATCTGAAATACCAGGCAAATGGCGGATATCATCATGTGCTTTCCCTATCGCATCCAATGAAATAAATGCTAAATCCGTATATTGACCAAATCCAGGATTTGTTTCTAGAAACCAGCCGTTTGTTGCGATTTTTGTGTACAGTCCTGCATCGTGAGAAGCCTTGCATATTTCTGTAAAATCTTGTCTTAACAGTGGTTCTCCACCCCAGAGAATACTATCCATATATCCTATTTGACCGGCTTCTGTTAAAAGTCTTATAATTTCTTCTTTAGGCATGTCGTCATTACCTTTTTTGTGTTTCCAAAAACAAAAATCACAGTCGCAATTACATTTACTTGTAACCATTAATGAAAAACATAAAGGTTTTGGATTTTTAGATAGACGACTTTGGATACATTCCAATGCCCCGCCAAATAAATGACGATAATATTTAATACGTTCTAAGGTCATTGAATTTCTGGATTTAGTTGACATTATATCTCCTTTTTCTTTTTTAGTTTTGATTTTCTTCTTTTTACTAAGTCAATAAATGCTTCAATTCGTGTAATATAGCCTGCCTCTCCAGTTTGTTCATCTAAGACAAGAGAAAGGACTGGAATATTCTCTTCTTTACTGACTTTTGATAAAATATTTTGAGATACGATTTCCGGCATACATGAAAAAGGCATTATATGTATAACTCCGTCTACTCCATGTCTTGCAGCATAAACGGTATCTCCTATTGTTTCGATTGCTTCTCCGCCTATTGCTCGTTTCATATATTTTTTTGCATAGCGGACACATCTTTCTCTATGA
The DNA here is from genome assembly GCA_944327255.1 of Candidatus Gastranaerophilales bacterium. Taxonomy (GTDB): domain Bacteria; phylum Cyanobacteriota; class Vampirovibrionia; order Gastranaerophilales; family Gastranaerophilaceae; genus UBA1221. The sequence goes on from CALVHA010000015.1 coordinate 56,354, forward strand.
GATTCTTTTCTGTAAAATAAAGATGGTTTTAAAACATGTTCAAGCCATTCACTAAACATAATCTGTCGCCGAACTTCTACTCCCATATCTCCGAGTTTCTTTTCTATATTTTGATTTACATAAGGGTCTAAGAGTACAAAGAATTCCCCCAGTAAATATACAACAGGTACACTTCTATTTTTATCTATAGCAATTTTCTTGAAATCTTTTCTTATTTTTCTGCAAAGTTGTTTAGCTCCCCATACAGAATTTGTTTCATCTATAATCTTTAGCCATTTATTATAATATTTTTCGGCTTCTCCTTTGTGTATTTCTCTTGGTCTTGTATAGAAGAGTAGTTTTTCCGCTTCATCTATTGCAAAAAACTTATTAAAGCCTAAGCTGAAACCTTTATAATATCTCCAAGGGTTAATACATCTTGTAACATGCCAGAAAGCTTGAAGAGTTTGTTTCATCTTGCTTTTATACATATCAAAAACAACCATATCAAACTTATAGCCCATAGATTTTAAAGTTTTTTGAGCCATTTTGGTGTAATTCCCGAGTCTGCAAGAACCAGGAGCCTGAAACATCATTAGCGTATTTGCACCATTTTCAAGTGCCATTATATAGTTTGCCAAATTTAACTTATAAGGAAGACAGATCCCTTCGATACTGTTTTTAACCCCGAGTTCAAGGGCTTTGTTGCTGTTTGCTGGTGGTATTACAATTTTTGCACCCAGAGATAAGAGCAGAGCTTTTAGCGGGATATCAATCCTTCCCATTCTCGGCCAGGCAATAATCCGATTTTCGGCTGATATTGTATCATCCATTCTTGAAAATCTATTCAGTTGTAATACTTCAGCATTAGCCAATTACTATTTCCTTTAATTCTTAATAAACCAGTATAGGATTTGTATATGCAAGTCCTTTCCCGTTTACATTAATTTCTACTCTATACTTTCCAGTTTGATTTAAAAGCTGTTTATATGTTTTTGCTATCAGATTGTATAACTCCAAACCGTCGCAAAGAATTTTAATTGATGCTGTTCGTGGTAATTCTATATTTATATAAGTCTGGTTATCTATTTTAATTGTTTCACCGCAAGTAACTGCTTCATCCCTATTTTCTATATTGATTACAGGAATATTTTTGCAATTTTTTTTATTTATTATCATATTTCTGCCATCTTTTAGGGCTCTCAAAATTTGTTCTTTTGCGGTTGCAAAATTATTAGATAACGGTGTTGTTAAAAATAATACATTGGTAACCGTTTTAAATAATGTTTTATATGGGAAAACAGTTACAGGAATTAGATATTTTTGTATTTTTAAAGCGTGAGCATCAACTCCTGATATTGCAGGAACTATTTCATTAGAATTTTTATTTAACAAATCCCACCATTCTAAAGTTTTTCTTGCAGGTTCTCTTACAAGTTTATGTTTAAATAAATAAGAGTAGATAATATTAAATATATTTCTGTCATTAAATTTATCTCCCCAAGCAGAGAACCAGTTCCATATTTCAACTCCGTCAGGTATAATGTTTTTATCTAACCATTTAATCGGCGGGAAAGAATTTTTTCTTAAATCACTTTCATCTGGATGTGCTGCAAAACCAAAACCATTTTGTTTATGTACTTCTTCTATTGTCTTTGTGATATTTGAAGCAGGAGGAATATAGCTTTTGATCCCAAGTGCAATATAATGATTTGCATTATCAGGTGAAATTTCTTCTCCTTTAATTACGCAAACATCGTTATAAAAACCTTCTTCTATATCAAAATTATTGTGATCCGTAATTATGATCCAAGACAACCCTGCCTTTTTCGCAGCTTTACTTATACTATCAATATTTCCTGTACCGTCAGAATAGTTTGAGTGGATATGGATAGCTCCGAGATAAGTATTTAATTGTTGTTTTTTATTGTTGTCCATTATGCTAAGGAATCCGTTAAAACTTTATTTTTTTCGATGGTTTTCTTAGGTTCTCTAAGAATTTTAAGGTTGTTGTGTTGTTTTTGCAGTAATTTTCTTTTACTTCTTATCAACATATCAATAAATGCCTCGATTCGGGTAATAAAACCTGCTTCCCCTGTATGTTCATCGATAGTCAAATGTAACATTGGCATATTCCTTTCTTTTGCGTGGTATTGGATTTCATCTACCATCAAAGAGTCAGGTCCGCATCCAAACGCTGAAAGGGCTATTATTCCGTCAACTTTTTTGTTGAGCATATAATATGCAGCGGTTCCTGTTAAATCAAGTTCATTTGCCCAGTATTGTATTTCCCCCAATTCGTGGATAGAATTTATTGCCTCATTTCTTGTAATGTTTAGTGATGTAAATACTTTTACACCCATTTTTTCTAACTTGTTTATAAGATTTAAAGAAATTCTTTCATCAAATAAATTATATCCGTGAGCCATTATTACAACTGATATAGGACGAACCAGTTCGACATTTTTCTTAATAATATTTTCATTGATAGCATTTTTTAGAGCCTCTTGTTGTGGAATTCCAGATTTTGTCATTTCGCAAAATTTGTTATAAATATTCCACCCGTAAGATATTGCACTTTCAATTAAATTTTTATCAGTTATGCCGAATTCTTTTGCGATGTCAAAGCAAAATGTTTTTAAACCGATTCCCTCAGTTTTATCCAGAGTTGGTTCTATTATTTGAAAGGGTTTATCCAGTACATTCCTGATAATTTCTGGTAAACCTCTGATTTTACTACAATTGTTAATTTTATAATCAGTAGACTGAATTGATGGTATAAAAATTTTTTCACAACCTTTGTCAAGAAGATTAATTACATGTCCTACAAATACTTTTATAGGAAGGCATGTATCTGAGACAACATACTTTGAACCGTTATTTATCGTTTCTGTAGTTGTTTTATCCGAAAGAATAATTTCTATTCCTAATTTTGAAAAGAAACCATAATAGAACGGATAGTTATTATAATAAGAAATCGCTCTGGGTATTCCAATATTTAAGTTGCTTTTGGAGCATGCCATATTTATATTAATATCTCTTCCTTTTCTTTGATTATTCATTATATTTCCGTCTTTTCTATACATTTTAGGTAAAATGTATAGAAAAAATCCATCACCTTGAACATGTTTTATATTATCACAAAGAAAATAAAATAGTTTTATATATAAAGTTTTGTTATAAAACTCTTGATTACTTATGATGGCTTAAAACTCTTGTCTTCCAAAACTTTTATACATTTTACCTAAAATGTTTTGTTCTAAAATATCGTAACTTTTCTTTATATCTTAATAATCATATAATTTATTTGGTTCTTTTATAGTAAAATATAAAAACGTCTTATTTTGTAGAGGAGAAAATTAATGAGTATTATACAAAATATTAAAACTTACGGTATGAGTGGATTAATAGCTTGCAGTTCGGTTTCATGTCAGGTTGGACCGCATGCTCAATATATACTGGAAAATTCAAGGAAGGAAGCCCTTAAAACTATTGGAAATAACAAGCTTACACCTGAAGAAACCAAAAGATTAATGGATGGAGAAGAGAAGGCTGTAAGCTCTATTTGGGCGCTGGATAATAATGTTTTAAAATCAAAGTATTGGGACAGTATAAGGACGGAAGCTCTTGTAAAAAAAGCTTATCTTGAAGGTGCGCAAATGGTTAGAGATAGTATTGCTGCCGTAAATTTGAAAAAGCTTGCAACCGATTCCATAAAGCATATTAAGTAGCATAAAACTTTTATGTATGTTTATGTAATTTTTTAGCTGCTAAGTATATTTTATAAATATATTTATGGTATTTTTCAAGGGAATCCCAAATATGTCTGTTATTGTCAACTGATAGTTCTCCACAGTCAATTATATCCATATGAGATTTTATTTCTTTACACGTTTTTTCAAGTTTGTTATAAATATCTTTTGGAATTGAAGTTTTTGCCAGCAAGAATGATGTAGATAGTAAATCCATATATTGATGAAATAAGATTTCTATGGTTAAAGAATCCTTTGTTATATTAAGTTGACATCCGGCAAGTTCTTGATATTTATCGAGAATGTACTCAGATAATTTTAATGCAGTATTTCCTTTTTGTTTATTTAAAAAGTCAAATAAGGCTTCATCACATATGATTCTGGCCCATTTATCACTGAAACGAATAGAAATATTATTAAAATTTTTATCTAAAATTTCTGCTTTTAGCATTCTTTAATCTTCTTTTTATTAATATTTTAAACTAAAGAGTTTTGCATAAAAAAAGACAATATTTAATATTGTCTTTTTTTTATCTGGGGCGGAAGGATTCGAACCTCCGAATGCCTGGACCAAAACCAGGTGCCTTACCACTTGGCGACGCCCCATTGATGGGTACATTTATTATTCTATTACATAAACTTTCAATGTCAATAATTTTTTAAAAGAAAAGCCGATTTTTTATCGGCTTTTCTTTTTTTATTAGTTCTTCGATATTGTTTTATTATTTCCTTCCATTAGAAGATTCATATAGAGAAGTTTATTTGCAGTTGCTTCGTTTAGATTAATGAATTCTGCACCTGCTCTGACATCTGAAGCAGAGGTGATTTTTACATCCGCTTGAATGTCCATATTCCCGTATTTGAAATGTACAGGAATAACATCTCCGACTTTTACTTGTTTATTATGACTTAATGCCATACCACCTCTGGATATATCTACAATTGAATTTATTTTTACATTTTCTTCCATTGTAATAGGTTCTTTAGATGCATTAAATCTCATGTATTGACGTTTATCAATTGATGGTATAATTTCAGCTACTTCTTTTCTTTCAGACATTGCTTTTTTTACGGCGTCATCTCGAGAGATATTGTCGTCATCATTGTCTGAATCATTGTCATTATCTCCAGGATCTGGATTTGGGTCATCATCTGTGTCGGTATCTATATCATTGTCCATATCCGAATCTGCATCGTTATCGGCGTCACTGTCATTATCCGCATCAGTATCATTGTCCGCATCTGCGTCATTATCTATATCTGCATCAGCATCCGCATCTGCATCGTTATCATCATCGTCATCTGGTTCTGGATCCGGATCTGGATTTGGGTCTGGATTCGGGTCATCATCGTCGTCATTATCCGTGTCCGTATCGGC
>CALVHA010000016.1 GCA_944327255.1 Candidatus Gastranaerophilales bacterium
CCGGTTATCATGTATGACCAATCAGTATTACCAAACTCTCAAGCAGCTAGAGCTGTATTGTTCGGCGGTAAATAATTTGAGTTAAAATAGACTTAAATTTAAAAAGCGGAATTTTTTAATTCCGCTTTTTTTTTATTATGTTTGTAATATAATAAAATCATTCAGAGAGGGGAAAATTATGCAGAAGAAATTATTATCAGCAATATTACTGATGGCTTTTATGATAAACTATACAGGAACAAGTGTTTTAGCACTGGATTCTGGAGTAAAAAATAAGTTCCTAAAAAACAAAATTTCTGACGCACAAATTTTAAAAAATAATAAAGTACATCCTATCATACCGGAAAAACTTGAAAAAGAAATGAAAACATCCATAAGTAAAATTTATGGTCCCGAAAGAGTTGATGAAATATATTCAAATATATTAAAAATTGCAGAAAAAACAAAAAACAACCGCTCTGAAAGCCTAAAAAGAGATGATGAAAATCGAACCTCTGACTGGTATAAGGAAGAAGTCATTTATATGTTTTACGCAGACCAATTCGGGGTTCAAACTGAAGGTAAACCAAACACATTTAAAGATGATATAAAAATGCTTGATTACCTGAAAACTCTAGGAGTAACGACGCTTTATATACTACCATTTGCAGATTCACCGATGGGGGATTCAGGATTTGATGTAAGAAATCCCAGAAATATACGCTCAGATTTGGGCGGAATGTTTGAATTTCAACAATTTGCAAGCGCAGCAAGAGCTAAAGGATTTAAATTAAAGGCTGATTTGGTATTAAACCATTTTTCTGATCAACATCAATGGTTCCAAGACATCTTAAAAGGAGATACTTCCAAAATAGATTACTTTGTTGTAAGAACCGAAATGCCTGAATATACAACATATAAAGATGAAAAGTTAGGGATGGTTGTTGAATACAAAGAACCAAGCGGAAAAATATCCAAAAGAAGACTTATTTTTCCTGAAATTACGGACAATCATTACAGAAAAGTGACCGTAAAAGGAAAGGATTATTACTTCTACCATACATTTTATCCTTTCCAGCTTGATATAAATTGGGAAAACCCTGAAGTCTTATACTACTGCTTAGAAAATATCGCATTCTGGGCAAATATGGGAATTGATATATTCCGAATGGATGCAATACCTTATTTGATAAAAGAAGACGGAACAGATGCTGAAAACCTGCCTAAGACACACAGAATAATAAAATTATTAAGCGACTTTCTACAGGCAGTAGCACCACGTTCAGTTATTCAGGCAGAAGCATGTCAGCATCCAAACAAAATTTTACCGTATTTTGGCACTGAAAGAGAAATAAAAACCGAAATTAACGGAAAAGAAAAAGCTCTTACCAGAACTGATGAAGTTCAAATTGCCTATCACTTTCCATATATGCCTGCTATATGGGCATCATTAGTTGCTGAAGATAACAGCTATTTCTGGAAAGCATACAAAGCAACTCCACAAATTCCTAATTCTGCCTCTTGGGGGATATTCTTAAGAGTTCATGATGAATTAACATTGGAAATGGTAAATGAAAAAATACGAGAAATCATATATGAAGGTTTAGTACCTAAAGGTGCTTCTTTCAGGAAAGGCTTTGGAGTCAGCGGAAGATTAGCAAGCTTCTTAGACAAAAATCCTGATAGAATAGGAATGGCATTTTCAATTCTTATGTCCATGCCGGGGATCCCAATTATTTATTATGGGGATGAAATCGGAAGTCCAAATAACTATGCGAATGCAAAGAAAAGTGCTAAATTAAGAGAAAACAAACAGAAGAACGAAAAAAATCCGAATAAAAAAGTTGAAATGTTATCATATTTTGACAGCAGAGACATAAATAGAGGTCCGATAAGCTATCAAACATTTTATAATGCTATAAATAATAAAGGGACCTACGGGAACAAAGTTTTTGAAAGAGTCAAAAAACTTATTGCTGTAAGAAAACAGAATCCGGTCATGACGAGAGGCTCGTTTGTCGAAATAAAAACCGAATCACCAGAGATATTTGCTTATGTTAGAGAGATTCCAGAAGAAAGAGTTGTTGTAATTAACAATCTATCAAATTCTAAAGTAAAAGCTACTGTAAATTTTATAAATGATGACTTCGGGAAAAAAGAAAAGGATATTTATTTAAAAGATTTGCTGACAGATAAAATGGTAAGAGCAAGAGTAAAAAACAAACAATTATCAGTGCGTTTGACTCCATATGATGCAATGTGGCTAAAGTTATAAAACATTCATAAAACGTTATTTTGTACAACATCCAGAAATCGGCTGTCCGAAAAACAGTCTTGCTCCCCCCATAGGCTTCTGTAATGTATTGTTCACTCCTGAAGTAATATCACTCACATCTTCGGTTATGCAATAAACATTATTCATTGTTTTAGGGAAACTTCTTGTTGCACAATCAAGATTTCTGGTAAGGGACTGAATATTTCTTGAAGTTTTTTCAAGATTTTTCATTGTTCTATCCAAACTTTTTTGATTAACAGAATTATTTATTTTTAATGAAGTTCCGGAGAAATTACGACTTATTACAGAAAGATTTTTTGTAGAAGAAACAATATTAGGACTGGCGGCCCTAATGGTTTTCCTCAAATCAGATACCATTCCGCTTGTTTCATTAACAGTTTTGTCAACCCCGTCCAGAATATTTACCAAACTTTCTATTAAAATATCAAGAGTTCCGGCCTCCGCATGACCATTAATAAGATCTTTTACGGACATTGAGGTATGTCCATAAATAACAGATCCGTTTTTCAAAAATTCCGTACTTGCAAGCTCAGGCAAAACAATATTAACGTAATCAAACGAGTCTCGATAATTTTTGACAACTACAGAAATATTATCCGGAAGTTTTAAATCCTCAGGATACAACACAATTTTTAAATGTGTTGCTGTATAATCTCTATTAGGTTCAACTTTAGTAACTTTACCTATTTCAAAACCTTTAAAAAAAACTTTCATTGCAGGTGGGAAAGGATCTGCGTCTTTAAAAACGACAGTAATACGAGTATAATGAGATACCCTGTAAAGATAATAACCACCATATGAAATTGCAGATATTAGAATTAGAATAAGAATAACATTTAATATTGTAAAAAAAATTTTCATAGTTAATTTATAAATCAACTTATTTCGTGAAAACTATTCTCTATTCGGATAATTTTTGTAAACTAAAGGAATAAATAAGGCAAAAAAAAATATGCGCTAACGTTTATACAAATAAGGAGAAGTTAATATGGGTCAATTTTTAAATTCCATAAATGAAGTAAGAAAAAACTATAATAAATATGATGACTGGGAACAAGCACAAGCAGATGAACGTGCTAAAAAAGAATATTTAGCCAACACTCTTGATATTCCAAAAGATAAAGTTGATCTGACATCTGCAAAGGCAAAAGCAGTAATTCGAGCTACTGAAATAATGGATAAACGCTCCGAAGACAACTGCGAAAATATGGAACAACTAACTGGATTAATAGCTATTCCACCGATTTTTATTGCAAGTGCAGGAATTCCTGCAGGATTTCAAAAGTACACGAATTCAGTCATAAAAAACATCCAAAAAGAGATACAAACACTTAACAACCAGATTTCAAAGTCTGATATTACACAAGAAACACTGAAACAGCTCAATAATAAAAAACAATTTTTAATAAAAAAGATGAATAATCTTAGCCGAAAATCCGGTATATACGGGCAGTTGCTATCAGTTCCGGTATTACTTGCGCTAGGAGCATATATTACGCTATGGAGCACAGCAAAACAGAAAGAAGCATCAAGAATAGGTCGATATCAGGCAAAACAAGATGAGCTTAAGGATATAAAAAATTTTGTAATATATACCCCAGAGCAAATTAAACAAGCAGAAGAAATTGCAGCTAAAATACCTGATGAAAAAGAGCGGAACAGTTTTACAAAGCTTATATCCGAATTAAAAGCATTAAAAAAAGATAAAAAAGCATATAAAGAATGGTTAAAAGAAAAAGATCCGGATGAAATTGAAAAATTAAAAGCAATGAACTTTACCCCCGAACAACTGAAATTAGGGAATGAAGATAAAGAATTAATAGTCGATGCAGTAAAAGAGATTAACATTATGGCGGAAGAATATTCAGAAAACGTCGAAAATGCATATGATACATTAGGGACTGTATCATGGCTGATTGCAGCTCCTGCAGGATTTCTAATCAACAAAATTTTAAAATTATGTAAAACGCCTACAATGATAAACAGGGCCATTTCAATTGCCATCCCGACAATAACAAGTATTTCTCTAAGCATTGCAGGAACACTTGAACAAAAAAAAGCATCACGTATAGGACGTTACCTCGCAAGACAAGATTTAATGAAAAATCCAGCAAGATTAATGGCATATTCAGAAGAAGAAATGCAACAAGCTGAAAATATCAAAGCCGAAAATCAGAAAAAAAGTTTCTTTGAAGAACTCGTAGGAAGTTTTTCTTTTCTTGTAAAATATAGTAAAGATACAAAGGCTTATAACAAATATAAAAAAACAGAACAATCACAAATTGAAAAAATACAAAAGGCATTCAATCAAATTGAAATTAGTGATAAACAGAAGAAAGATGCAGAAAAATTACAGGAAAACGTATTCAGGGCGTTTGATGAGATAGATGAAATGTCTCAAAGATTCTCCGAAGATATTGAGGCAGGCACAGATATTGCAAAACAAGTTATGGGAAATCTATGGACTATTGGCTCATCTCTTGCGCTTCTTTCAGGAATAACAGCATTTTTGAAAGGGACTTTCCCTATATCAAAAATTGCAAATAGCATCGTAAATATTGGTTTTAAGGAGGATTCTGAATTCAAAGGAAAAATCAATAATTTATATAATATCTTGAAAGAAGATAAACAGTTAAAACATGAATTTCAGCGAGCCATTGCTACCGGAAATTTAAAATATTTCTTAACTAAGCCAAAAGCGGAAAAAATTAATAAAGCTATTACAGATATTATGCTATACCTTTCTCCTAAAGAAAACTTAGGGGAAGCAGAGCTTCCAACAGAAATGCTAAAAAAAGAATTAAAAGACGGAGTTATAGCAAAATGGGTTAGAAATTTAATCAATGAAACCGCGAAAGTTCTGACATTAAAGAAAATAAATTCACAAATAGACGAATTCGGACAACTGCAACCTGAAGTTACCAATGAACTTAAAGAATTAAAACAAACATTAAAATTAACAGGCTGGAGAAATTACAAAACCATAATTGGCACTGGAGCAACTGCAGGGCTTCCACTCCTATCTATAATAATTGGAGTACCATATGCCTTTAATGCATGGCTTACAAATATTCAGAAAAAAGCCGGAAAAATTGGAATTATGAAAGCAATGAACAAAATAGATGACCCTAGAATTTTTGCGCCGACAGAACCAGCTATCAGTATCCCTACACCTGAACAAACAGAAAATACACAAACAAGTCTATTACAAAAATTCCGAACAAATTAATATTTGTGTTTGAACATTTATTTGCTATAATAAATTATGTCATGATTGATTATTTTTCATTTGATACATCCCAAACCCTGTTATCATGTATTGATTCCTCTATCAAAAAGTCGACAACTGCAGAAAAAGAGCATCCATACGCAATAGTTGTTAATCCTGCAAACGCAAAAAATTTGCAACTGGAAAATCTCACCTACCTACCTAAAAACGCAGGATTCAAAAGTATTCCGATTATAAAAACAACCAGAGTAAAACAAAATACTATTGAATTTACATATAACGAAAATGAATTAATCTCTCTGCTAAAAAAAGAAAGCCGATAAAGGGACTTGAACCCTTGACCTACTCATTACGAATGAGTTGCTCTACCAACTGAGCTATATCGGCAACTTCTTATATATTATATAACAAAAAATCATTTTGAACAAATATTATGACTTGTAACAAATACTTAATATATACATTGGATTTTTTCTATTATAATTTATTATATATATAAGTATTTGTAATTTAGGAGGTAACATGTTAGAAAAATTAGAAAAATTTCAGATTATTATTCTTTCTTTAGTAATCACACTCGGAATAATTATTGGGGCGAATATTATCACAAAATCGATATCTAAAGATGTAATCAGTGTAACAGGATCCTATTCACAGAATGTGACATCAGATAATGGAAGATTTGAATTTGAAATTACTGCAAGAAAACCAACCAAAATTGAGGCATATAATGCCATTAATTCTCAACGACCGGTTGTAATGAAATATTTGCAAGAAAAAGGGTTTTCTCCTGAGGAAATTGAAACAAAAACCCTAACTATCTATAATACATATAGAATTACACCAAATGGTTTAAACTCAAACGAAATTGCATATTATAATGCATCTCAGCACATCTCAGTAAGATCACAGGATGTTAATAAAATAAAAGAAGTTTCTACAGATATAACAAATCTCATATCCAAAGGTATTGATATAAACGCATACTCCCCAGCTTATTTTTATTCAAAACTTTCTGATGTAAAAGTAAAAATGCTAGAAGAAGCGACAAAAGATGCAAAACAAAGAGCAGATGCAATGCTTAAAGCAACACACAACAAAACCGGAAAAATTCAATCTGTCAGAATGGGAGTATTCCAAATTACTCCTGTAGATTCAACAAATGTTTCAGATATGGGCATAAATGATACAACAACAATAGAAAAGAAAATCACTTCAGTTGCAAATGTAACATTTACGATTAGATAAGGAGATTTTTATGAAAAAAAACATTATTTTAACCCTATTAATTCTTTTGGGCAGTACGATAACAGTGAATGCAGTTGAATTCAATGCAATGCCATATGGCACACTTCAAACCGACTTTGGCGGTATGCAATCACCACAAAGTCAGTTTAAGCTTCTTGAAGAACAAAGATTCCGAAGAGAAGAATACAATGAATTTAAAGACATGAAACAGCAGAAAGACGAAAGGAACAAAAAAATTAACTTGCAACAACAGCTTGAAGAAACAAATACAGTTCCTGATTATAAACAAGATGTTAATCTAATTCAAGAGAATGGTGAAATTAAAATAAAATCAGAAGACAATAAATAATAAAATAAAAAAGACAGATATTATCATCTGTCTTTTTTATTATTTATTACTTTCTTATTGTCCAAAAATCTTTCTGGAACATTACTAAAAACGGAATTAACTCTAAACGACCAACAAGCATACCTAATATCAATATACATTTTGTTGACGTATGTAAAATATTAAACGATGCCATAGGTCCAATAGCTCCAAAACCAGGTCCAACATTTCCAAGAGCCGCAATAGATGAAGTAAGTCCAAAAACATAATTTTGTTCAATTAAACTTATAATAATTGCACATAAAGCATAAAAAATAAAGTAAAAGAAAACAAAAACTATAACCTGCCTCAATACCTCAGGAGCAACAACATTATTATCAATTTTTACATTCAAAACAGCATTAGGATGAAGGATTCTTATAATTTCATTTTTCATAGATTTAAATATCAGGAGCCATCTTGTCATTTTTATACCACCACCGGCAGAACTTGCACAAGAACCAAAAAACATCGTAATAAACAATAGTATTTTGGCGGAAAAACTCCAATCTACAAAATCTACACTTGCGCTACCTGTTGAAGTCATCAGACTCACAACTTGAAATAGAGAATGTCTTACAGCATCAATAGCATTATAATCATGGTCTCCTACAAGCACAATGGTAATCAAACCCGACATAATCAGCACTACATATAGATAGAACCTGAATTCTTCACTTTTAAAAAATAAAAGTGGATTTCTTTTTTGAAAAACTTTATACTGTAAGTTAAAACTTGATCCAGCAAAAAACATAAATATTAATACTATCCAAGTAATCGTTGGATTATGATATCCCATAATACTCTGCGAATTAGGTGAAAAACCTCCAGCAGAAATTGTTGCAAGAGCATTACAAACAGCATCAAACAACGGCATACCAACAAGAGCCAATAATATCGTCATTAACACTGTTAAACCAAAATACAATTTCCATAAAAGAACCGCCGTACTTTGAACTCTCGGAGTAAATTTATCTTCAGTTGGTCCAGGGGTTTCTGCAAAAAACATTTGTCTGCCCGCGACAGCAAACTGAGGCAATACCGCAACAAACAAAACTATAATGCCTAACCCACCAAGCCAATGTGTCATGCTTCTCCAAAAGAAAATAGCTTTAGGATAATTAAAATTCTGAAAAATAGTAGCACCTGTTGTTGTAATACCTGAAACAGCCTCAAATAGTGCATCAACAAATGAAAATTTATAAAACAAATATGGGATTGCTGAAATTATACCAAATATAACCCAAGATAGAGCAACTATAAATAAAGCTTCTGATTTTTTTATATCATTTAAATTGTCAAGATTCGCGACATCCGGGTATAATTTTCGAATCAAAAAACCTCCACCTACAGCCAAGATAGACGCACATAAAAAAGGAAGAACAGAATATAAATCATGATAAATTAATGCAACAATTATAGGAAATAAAATAAATATTCCAATATACGACATTATTAAGCTTAAAGCATTAAGTATATATGTTAAACGCATCCTTTAGTTTACCTTAAAAAATTCCTTTACAAATTTTGCATCATCAGATTTTGCAAAAATAATCAAGTTATCATTCGTCCTTAATTCAGTATCACCTTTTGGAATTATAACATTATTTTTTCTTTGAATAATTCCAATAATTGCCGGCACAGGAATTGACAAATCCATAATCTTTTTACCTGAAAAATCTTCTTTCACACCAATTTCTAAGAGTTCACCCTGTCCCTGCTCAACTGTTGCCAAAATATCAACATCGTTCTCAGCCAAATCATTTTTTACCTCATTAATAGCCGAATTTTTAGGAGAAATAGCAATATCAATACCAACTTTTTCAAAAAGCGGGATATTCAAAACCTTCGAAACTCTCGAAATAACTCTCTTTACACCTAATTGTTTAGCCAGAAGCGAACAAAGTAAATTCCTCTCGTCATTATTTGTAACACTTATAACAACATCACTTTCTCCAATAGATTCTTCATTAAGAAGCTCTAAATTGGTTCCGTCACCATTTATAATAAGCGTTTTTGATAATTCTTGAGATAAATATTCACATCGTTCATAATTAGTTTCTATAACTTTAGTTTTAATATGCAATGCTTCCAAGTTTTTTGCAAGCATTAAACCAACATTTCCTCCGCCGATAATCGAAACAGATTTAACATATTCTTTTTCATGGAAAAAAGTCCCTGCCAGAATATCCAAAGAGTGTGCTGTTCCCATAAATATTAATTTATCATCAACCTGTAAAACAGTATCACCATTCGGAATAAATAATTCGCCGTTTCTCTTAATACCCACAATTAATGTGTCATTGGTAAATTTACAATCTTTAATCTTTTGATTAACAATAGATAAGTGTGGACTAACTTTATATTCCAAAAGTCTTGCTCGTCCATCAGCAAAATTTTCAACATCCAGAGCATGAGCAACTGTCACAATTCTAAAAATTTCCTGAGTTAAAAGTTCCTCTGGCCAGATAATATAATCAATAAAGAAATCTCCACACAAACCGTTAGTTTTTTCAAAATACAAAGTATTCTTATACTCTTCACGGGAAACAAAACAAATAGTTCGTATACCTCCGACTTTTTTTGCGGATAAACAAGCAACGATATTAGCTTCATCAACCGGAGTACAGGCAATAAATATATCAGAATTTAATATATCAGCCTGAGAAAGCACCTTCATATCGCAAGCATTTCCAGAAATAAAACTTATATCAAGTTTGGAAAACTCTTCACTTCTATTATCTTCTTTATCAATGATCGTAATATCATGATCTTCAAAAAATTCTGTTGCAAGCAGGCACCCAACTTCAGTGGCACCAAAAATAATTATTTTCATAAATTAATCTCTTTCAATAACCTATCCTACCATTATCAATATAGCAATTATAATATTTTGTATAACCCAAAGAGCAATAAGAGCAACCATTGGAGAAATATCTAACATGCCTATTGGCGGAATAATCCTTCTAAAAATATTAAGGTAAGAATCCGTAATCTGCCTTAAAATAAAATAAGGTTGTTTACTCCAATCTATATTGGGAACAAAACTTAAAAAACATCTGATAAGAATAACTAAATAGAATAACGAAAAAAGACTATTAATACCACTGATTAAAGGTTTTATCATAATTTTTAATTCCTATAGTTGTGAATTTTTCTTCGTGTTCGCACAATCACATTTATTTCTTTCAAGAGGAATATTTTCAATCATCTTGAACAAGAGACTTTTTAAGTTTTCAACATTTGAATTAAATACTTGAATAACTTCATGATGAGAGACTGGAGGCACATCACCAACCAATCCTGCATCATAGTCAGTAACAAGTGTAATATTTAAAGGACACATATCCAATTCCTTAACCAGATAATTTTCAGGGAAAGCCGACATATTTATAACAGACCATCCCTGATTAGTAAAGAATTTTGACTCGGCCTTAGTTGAAAATCTAGGACCGTTAATAACAACAATTGTACCAGTTTCATGAACACGAATTCCAAGATTTTTTGCAGTATCAATAGCCAAATTTCTTAATTCTGGACAATAAGTTTCAGCAGCAGAAGGATGAGTAACAACAGGCCCTTCAAAGAAGGTTGACTTTCTTCCATCTGTCCAATCAACAAACTGATCACAAATTACAAAATCACCAGGCTTAATATCTTTTTGCAAACTACCTGATGCACAAGGAGAAATAACTCTTTCTACGCCTATAGACTTCATAGCCCAAACATTAGCTCTGTAATTAATCATATGAGGTAATAATGTATGATTTCTGCCATGACGTGGCATAAATGCAACTTTGTGAGGCCCGATTTGCCCTAAAAAGATGTTATCACTAGGCATCCCATATGGAGTTTCAACTTTTATTTCTTCAATATTATCAAGAAATTTATAAAATCCAGAGCCACCAAACACACCGATTGTTGCTAATTTTTTATCAGACATAATTTTCTCCTTATTATATATATTGGAATACTATCAGAAACAAAAAGTTTATGCAAATTTAACAAAACTACAAAAAATCTAAAAATAAAAACAAGAATTTATTGTAAGAATAACACTAAAAATAATATTTTTACAATTCTGGAAAAGCTTGTGTTACAAGAGTTTTACTAAAACAATTCTCGAGAATTTTTCAATTAAGGGTTGAAATTTAAAATTTTTGTAATACGATGTAAGTATAAATTTCATTCTTGAAAGTTAAAACTTGACAAACAAACAGAGAGATAGCGCACTTGCTTTCAAGGATTTTCAATTTACAACTAGAGGATTACATTTTGAAAAAACTATTACTTTTCACTATTACGCTAGTGTTATTATGTGTTGCGCCAGCACAGGCAACAGACGTAAATAAGGTAAAAGCGGCAATTGTGAAACACGCACTTGAAATGGGAGTAGATCCTGCAATTGCGTTGAGTATTGCCAGAACAGAATCCGGATTTAGCCATAATGCACGAAGCAGTCATGGTGCAGTAGGGGTATTTCAATTAATGCCTTCAACAGCAAAAAGAATGGGGCTTAATGCTTATTCACTAAACGACAACATCAAAGGCGGGATAATGTATTACAAATCCATGTATAAGATGTTTGGCTCTGTGGAATTAGCACTTGCAGCATATAATGCAGGACCAGGCAATGTAAAAAGATACAAAGCCGTTCCTCCGTTCGCTGAAACAAAACGTTTTGTTAGCAAGATCATGAAAGATTACCATTATTACAAGGCAAATCCAGATCCTGCGATGATTAAAGCAGTTGCCGCTGCTAAAAAACCGGTTCAAACTACTCCAGTTGCGGTACAACAAAAACCAAAAATTCCTGCAGCGACTTTAGAGGTAGTTAAAGCCAAAGATATTAATGCTGTAAAGGTTGAGGTTGTTGATGAAACACCTATCGATTTAGAAATAGAAGCAACTTCACTTGCTATATAATTTCTAAATTAAAAAAAGACTAAAAGACTCCTTTTAATTAGAGGAGTCTTTTTTATCTCAAGAATTAGTTATATTTATTCTTTAATATTAGATTTTAAATAAGCCTCAATAAAACCGTCAAGCTCCCCATCCATTACAGAATCTACATTTCCAACCTCAAAACCTGTTCTGTGATCTTTCACCATCTTATATGGATGAAATACGTAGGAACGAATTTGTGAACCAAAATTTATATCAAAAGTTTCGCCTTTAAGCTCAGCCAATTTTTTATCATATTCGGCCTGTTTTATCGCCAACAACTTGGACGCCAAAATCTGCATTGCATTTTCTTTATTTTGCAATTGTGAACGTTCCTGCTGACACTTAACTACAATTCCAGTCGGTTTATGCAAAATTCTTACGGCAGTTTCAACTTTATTAACATTTTGGCCTCCTGCTCCACCAGAACGCATTGTATCAATTTCCAATTCTTCAGGAGGAATCACTATACTTTTTTCAAAATTTTCTATAATAGGAGAAACTTCAACAGAGGCAAAGCTTGTTTGTCTCTTTCCATTTGCGTTGAAAGGTGAAATTCTTACGAGTCTATGTACTCCGCGTTCTGCTTTCGCATAACCAAATGAATATTTACCAGAAATCTTAATTGTTGCAGATTTAATACCTGCCTCATCCCCATCCAGTTTATCAAGCAATTCTACTTTCCATTTATGATATTCCGCCCAGCGCATATACATACGCAAAAGTAAACTTGCCCAATCTTGAGCATCGGTTCCACCCGCACCGGCATTTATTGTTAAAATAGCATCAGCCGAATCATATTCTCCGCTTAACATTAAACGCACTTCAAAACTGTCAATTTCTTTAAGCATTTTTTTGCACTGCTCGAAACTTTCGGACATTAATTCAGAATCTTGAATTTCCAACGAGACACAAGCATCATCTAAAAGATTTTGCCAACCTTCACATAAAGAAATATTTTCCTTAACCTCTTTTATTTCAGCACCAAGTTTAGAGACTTTTTCTTTATTGCTCCAAACATCAGGTGCCTGCATTTGTGCTTCTAAAACTGACAATTTATCATGCAGTCCGTCAAAGTCAAAGACACTCCTTTATACTTTTAAGTCTCGGATGTAAATTATTAATAAGTTGTTTTAATTCTGTTTCCATAACTTCAGTTTATAACAAATAAATTTAATCAACAACCTTAATTCTTCCGTCATCAACAATATCAACAGGGACCTTAGAAGCTCGTATTTTCTGCTCTATACAGTCATTCAAATCCCACGTATATTTTTCAACAGCCTGATCATATTTATTAAGCATTGTCAACTCATCATTTCCACTTGCATAATAATCATTAATAGCAACCGAATAAATCTTATCGGCTCTCGGATTATTTACATCAATAACTTCTTCATGGCCATCTTTGGTGACAAATTTCATATCATACACCAGACCATTTTTAGAAACAGTATATTTCAAACCTGATACACACATTATACCTGGTTTATTATTTCTGTTAACAAAAGATTTTGCACAAAATTTAATGGCATCGACTATTTCTTTTTCTGTATAATTAATTTTAACAATTTTATTTTTGAACGGAGATATTTCACTTATAGTTCTGGTATCAATGTTACCCTTTTCAACATAACCTCTAATATTGGTAGATACAACAAGCGCAATATCTGCCCCGCTTCTCTCTCTTATAGCATCTAAACCATAATATGCAAGCGGATTTGGATCAGTAAGATCATTTTTTAATAAAGGAGGCGCAGTGTTAATTCTTCCGACAATCTCCGATTTCCCGAGTATTTGCTCAAAAACATATCTAGCTATAGGGTTTCTTGAAAACATTCTGGTTGTTCCAACATTATTTTGAGCCTTTTTAATAATGCCATCTTTATCAAATTCAAGATTTAACACTCCGAAATTCTTCCCGTCACGCCCGGCTTGTGTAATAATAACAGGTTCTCCTGATTTTGACATAAACAGATTTACATTATCTTTGACACCGGTAATCAAGTCATGAGAATGCCCACCAAGAATTACATCAACACCATCCGTTTCTTTTGCAATTTTTATATCATAACCGTAACCGCTGTGTGAAAGAAGTATAATTTTATTTACTCCCTGTTTCTTTAGTTTATCAACTTCTATCTGAATATCCTTAATAGTTTCATCTATATTTGCCGGATCTAACTGCTGATCCTGAAAAACTTTTCCGTACTTCACACGTGAAATCAAATCTGTAGGTAGAACACCTATAATTCCATATCTATTTCCATTCGCTTCCTCTATATAAGATTTTTCAATATGCCCCGCTATTTTACAATCAGGAGAGGTCTTCATATTACAAGCCAGAAGTTTATATTTTATATTTTTTAAAAGCTCCATAAAATCATTTGATTTCATATCGCATTCATGGTTTCCTACGGCAGAGGCTGTAATTCCAATAAATTTCAAAAAATTAACAGCAATCTGATTTACTTTTTTATCTTCCCCTAACATAATATCGCCAGAAGCAAGTTTCAGTTTATCAGTAGGAACAGAAGGAACAAAGCTGTCAAATTCATTTGAAGCAGTAATCGTTCTTTCCATATTAATAGCTTTTCCGTGATAGTCATTAACATAAAAAATGCTTGTACGGGTATCTCCCGCCAAGCTATCCGATCCAAAGCTGTTATGGCTTTTATACTTATTATATATTAAATTTGTGGTTTCCATCGTGATAGGACTTATCATTTTTAGGTTCCCTCTACAGTTAACCCCCTAAATTTATTTTTTTGCTAGTCATGTTTTCCGATTTTTACAAAATTTAACAATATTTAAACAGAGGAACAGACTTTGTTGTATAATACGATTATGAATTACCTCAATAATAAATATGATGTCATAGTAGTTGGAGCGGGACACGCCGGATGTGAAGCAGCATTATCATGTGCACGACTAGGATTAAAAGTTTTGCTTGCGACTTTAAATATTGATAATATTGCCCTCCAACCTTGTAATCCAGCAATCGGAGGACCGGCAAAATCTACACTTGTAAGAGAAATTGCGGCTTTAGGCGGAGAAATGGGAGAGGCTGCTGACGCTACATACATTCAGATGAAGATGCTTAATTCTTCAAAAGGACCTGCCGTCAGAGCATTGCGTGCTCAATCTGATAAAAAAGAATATTCCGATTATATGCGTCATTTGCTTGAAAAAACAAATAATATCTATCTTAGACAAGCCTGCATTACTGATTTAATAGTAAAAGATGGGGAAATCACTGGAGCTGTCGATGAATTCGGAATTGAATATTCTGTTCGGGCAGCTGTTCTTACAACCGGCACATCTCTTGCAGGGAAAATATTTGTCGGATTAAAATCTTACAGTGCAGGAAGACTAGGAGAACAAGCTGCAATCGGACTGTCGGATTCTTTGAGAAAACTTGGAATTAATTTAAAAAAACTTAAAACCGGGACACCACCACGTGTTGATAGCAGAACTATTGACTATTCCAAAATGGAAATTCAACCGGGAGATGAAGTGTTAAATTTCTATTCGTTTAAGCCAAATCGTCCCGTAAGAAAACAATATCCATGCTATTTAACAAGAACTAATGAAGAAACTCATAATATTATCCGTGCAAATCTTGATAAATCTCCTATGTTTCAAGGGCTTATTCAAGGGGTTGGTCCAAGATATTGCCCTTCGATAGAAGATAAGGTCGTTAGATTTCATGAAAACCCTTCTCACCATATTTTTATTGAACCGGAAGGTTTAGGTACTTATGAAGTTTATATTCAAGGATTTTCCAGCAGTCTTCCTGCTGATGTTCAAATTAAAATGTTAAGAACTCTACCGGGACTTGAAAAAGCTCATGTCATAAAGCCTGCTTATGCTGTCGAATATGATTACGTTCCTGCAATACAGACCACACATTCATTAATGTCAAAACAGGTTAAAGGATTGTTCTTTGCAGGCCAAATTAACGGAACAAGCGGTTATGAGGAAGCTGCAGCGCAAGGATTGATTGCAGGAATTAATGCATTTAATTATCTGAATCACTCTGAAATGCTTGAACTATCAAGAAGCTCTTCTTATATCGGAACTCTTATTGATGATCTTGTGACAAAAGATATTCAGGATCCATATAGAATGCTGACATCCCGTTCTGAATATCGATTACTCCTAAGACAAGACAACGCCGACGAAAGATTAACTCCAATTGGACATAAAATCGGACTTGTTGACGAAGCACAGTTTAATATTTTCAAAATAAAACAAGAAAATATTGCAAAAGAAATTGCAAGACTTAAAGAAGAAAAAGTTCCTGCAAATGATGACACAAATAGTATTCTTGCCAAATACGGTGAACATATCGACAGAGGAATGAAGCTTGCAGAGCTTCTAAAACGTCCAAATATTACTTATAATATAATAAAAGAACTTCACCCACAAACTCAAAAATTAAATATTTCAAGAGATGTCTATGAACAAGCTGAAGTCATGATAAAATATGACGGATATCTAAAAAGACAAGAATTTCAGGTTGAACAGGCTGGGAAACTGGATAAATTTAAAATTCCAGAAAATATCGATTACATGTCTATTGAACATATCTCATCAGAAACTAAAGAAAAATTAAACAAAATAAGACCGAAAACATTAGCCCAAGCTTCCCGCATCGGAGGGGTAAAACCTGCTGATATTTCAGTATTAATGGTAATACTTGAAAAACATCAATTTGCAATAAAAAATTAAGCTTGCAAAAAAAATATGTTTATTGTAAATTAAGTCTTGTCAATAAAATAACTTAAGCGGAAGTAGCTCAGTTGGTAGAGCATCTGCCTTCCAAGCAGATTGTCGCGAGTTCGAGTCTCGTCTTCCGCTTTTTATTGTTATAATAAAAATAGGAGTTAATATGAAAAAGAAAATTTTAATTATTTTGTTTCTGCTTATATTGTTTATTCTTATTGCAATACCTACATTCTTATATCTTGACTTCAAAAACTCTCCTAAATATACATTGTACCAATTATATGTAGCAACACAAAATAATAATGCAGAGCTTGGCATGAAGTATTTTAATGTCGAGAAAATTGTCGACAACTTCATTGCCGTAAACGTAGCAAAAGATTTCGAAGAAGATAATCCTTATGCAGCATTTGGAGCAGCAATAGCTCAGGCTATAAAACCAGCAATGGTTGAAAAAATTAGAAAAGATTTGGAAACATCTTTTAATTCTCCTCAAGAAAATACCGTTAAAGAAAATCAATTTAAATTAATGTGGATTGCTTTCAGAAACATCCCTATAAGTGATGATATTAAATCCCAGACCTACAAACAAATTGAGAAAAATAAATACACACTTACTCAATGTTTCAAAAGTTCAGACAAATGTAATTCTGAAACTTTCGAAAAAATCGATGGTAAATGGATAATTACAGCAATGGATCTGAATTAATTAATCAAAGGGACTACATATGATAGAAAAATTTGTTCGCTACTTTGACAAAATGGTAGAAGTACTAAAAGATATTAATTTTGGATTTATTTTTGAAATTATATTTAATCTTGTTCTACTTGCAGTTATCTTTAAATTTTTAGATTTGTTTGAACAAAAAATGAAATCTAAGATAGCCCAAACAAATCAGCAAACCCAAATGCTACAAATTATACCTGCAATTAACAGGATTATAAAATTTGCTGTCTTTTTCATAATTCTTGCATCTTTTCTACAAACTCACGGATACTCAGTTTCATCATTGATCGCAGGGTTCGGGATAACGGGGTTGGCAGTTGGATTTGCTGCGAACTCGGCTATTGCAAACATTTTTGGTTCAATATCAATTATATCTGATAAATCTTTTCAAATAGGAGATTATATAAAATTCGGAGCGTATGAAGGAACTGTAGAAGATATAAACATGCGCTCAACTAAAATAAGAACGCTTGACAATGCTCTGACAATAATTCCTAACAGCGTTGTTGCAAACGATGCGATTATAAACATTTCTGCAGGAAGAAGAAAACGTATTTTTGAAATAATAGGAATTACTTATGATACAAGTAACGAAAAAATTGAACGTGCAGTCAAAATTATTGAAGAAATTCTCGAGAGTCATGAAGAAATTTCAAAAGATTACATAGTTAATCTGCATGAACTCGGAAGCAGTTCAATAAATATCAGAGTAAATGCCTACGTTAAAACAAAAGTCTTTAATAAATATCTAAAAGTGAAAGAGAACTTTTTAATGGAAGTTATTAAAAAATTCCGGGAAGAAGGGATAGAATTTGCTTTCCCAACACAAACACTGTATATTGCAGGACAAGCACAAAATGAAAATTAAAATAATTGCGCTCGGAAAAATAAAAGAAAAGTTTCTCAAAGAAGGAATAGACGAATTTTTTAAACGTTTAATTCCATATACTCCAGTTGAAATAATAGAATTACAACCTGTTGAAATTAAAGATGAAAATCTTACGGAACGTGCACTAGAAGAGGAAGGCGATAAGATTTTAGCACATGTAAAACCATTATCATATCTTATCACTATGGAGATTAACGGGAAACAGTTTTCATCGGAAGAATTTTCAATGAAGCTTGAAGAGCTAATAAACACAGGTATTACAGAGACTATTTTTGTAATAGGTTCATCATGTGGAATTTCAAAAAAAGTTTCGGATAGAGCTAATTTAAAAATGAGTATGTCAAAAATGACATTTCTGCATCAGTTTGCAAGACTTATACTTGTCGAACAAATCTACAGAGCTTTTAAGATTATGAGACACGAAACTTATCATAAATAACATTTTTATGAATTTCAGTTATTGTCAAGCAGAAAAAAAAATGCTATAATTCCGCAAGAGACAAAAAGGAGCTTTATAATGAAAAAATACACACTTAACTTATCCATGGAAGAGTTGGAAAAGCGTACACATAAAGATTATTTAATCACAAAAAAATTTTTAAAAGCTGATGCACCAGAATATCTTGCACTTGCAGAAGGGGATAAGGAAGCCCTAAAATATCTTGTTAGAGCTGCAAATATTTTAGAAAAAATTAATATGCAGCTTGATAATGAAGACAATCTGCCATTCAAAGAATTTTTAGAAGAAGAAATTAAAAATGGAAATAAACAGGCGGAGCTTACAAAAATCCTCTTTGATGCCCAAAAGGGAATTAATGCAATTGACTCAATGTCACAACCGATTTATCTTGCCAAAGAAGTTCCTGGAAGAGCCGGTAAAGGAGTCTATCCTTCAGATTTAACCAAAGAAGAGTTTCACAAAATTCTGACAAAAATGCTATTAGACGGGAAGTCCGATGATGTTAGAAAAATTCTTACACAACGCTCTGTTGTAGAACGCAGAGGGGAAGAACTTGTCGGCATTGACTATATAGATAAATTTAAAGATGATTTTTCCCGTATGGCAGATGAACTTGAAAAGGCAAGCGAAGTTTCGACAAATACGGATTTTAACGAGTACTTAAAACTGCAAGCAAAAGCTTTGAGAGTTGCAGACCCGCTTCTTGATGCTTATGCGGATAAAAAATGGGCAACATTGCAGGATACGCCTCTTGAATTCACGATTACAAGAGAAAATTACGCCGACGAGATGACCGGAACAGTTATTGAAACGCCGGAATTAAAAGCTCTTTTGGATGAAAACAAAATAAATCCGATTCCGAAAGATTTTCTTGGAGGCAGGGTAGGAATAGTAAACAAGCAAGGAACAGAGGCTTTAATGGCAATAAAAAAATACCTGCCGACTCTTGCAAAAAACATGCCATATAATAATGAATACGAACAAAACATTAAACCGGATGAAGACACAAAACAAACAATGGTTGATGTAGATATGGTTCAGGCATCAGGCGATGTAGGAGAGTATAGAGGAGGAATTACACTTGCAGAAAACCTCCCGAATGACGACAAACTTTCTCTTACAATCGGCGGGGGAAGAAGGAATGTTTATCACAGACAAATCCGCTTTATAAGTGATATGAAAAAGCTTCAGGAAAGGTTAGATGAGACACTAGATAAGGAACAACATAAATATTACCTTGATGAGGCTGACCACTGGTTCACAATAGGACACGAAAACGCTCATTCTCTCGGACCGAGAAAAGGAAATGAAAAACTTGGGAAATACAGAAATATCATAGAAGAAAACAAAGCGGATATGGGTTCGCTGGCATTTGTAGACTTATTAACAAAACTTGGAATGTATACTGAAGAACAGAGAAAGCAGATTATTGTAACAACAATTGCAGATAATTTTCTTAAGTCAAAACCAACATTATCACAGGCTCACAGGGTAAGAACTGTAATGCAGAATAAATATTTTGCAGACAGAGGCGGTTATGAAATTATCGACGGAAAAATTCACGTTAACATAGATAAAGTTGTACCAATTGCAAAAAAAATGCTCGCAGAAATTGTACGAATTCAAATTGATGGAGATTTCAAAAAGGCGGAAAAATATGTTATGGACAACTTTGTCTGGACCGACAACATGGAATTAATTGCTCAAAAACTACAAAAAATAAATAAAACATTAAACGGCAGGCTTGAAACAGAACTTGCTGATAAACTTTCATAGAAAAACCTAAAAAAATACCCTCTTCTCTTATTAATAGTAGAGGGTATTTTTTGGAGATATACACAGTCAGCAATATTTATGCTATAATTCCCCCAAGGAGGGAATTATGCTGGCAAACATTATATCAACACACGGAATGCTTATATCAGGGGCAATTCTTCTAATAGCTTACATATTTATTGCTACTGAAAAAATTCAAAAATCAGTAGTTGCGCTGGTAGGAGCATCACTAACTATGCTTCTTGGTTTACTGCCATTTAAGGGATATGTGAACAAAGAAACAGGAACCTATATAAAAGCTGTATTTGATTATATTGAGTTTGATGTAATTTTCCTTCTTGTTGGAATGATGATAATAGTTCATATCGCAAGTCAAAGCGGTGTTTTTAAGTGGATGGCAATAAAATTGCTAAAATTTACAAAAGGACATCCGAAACGTGTTTTATTTACCCTTGCAGCCTTTACAGCTGTAGCTTCAGCATTTTTGGATAATGTAACAACTGTAGTACTAATGATGCCAGTAACTTTTGTAATAGCAAAGGAATTTGATACGGATCCTGTTCCTTTTCTAATTACAGAAGTAATTGCCTCAAATATAGGGGGGACAGCAACACTAATTGGCGATCCTCCTAATATCATCATAGGTGCACGCGCAGGCTTAAGTTTTATGGATTTTTTGATCGAACTTACAGATATTGTAACAGTTATATTCCTTATTGTAACAGGTATTCTTATTTTTATGTTCCGTAAAGGGCTTACGGCAACTCCAGAAAAAATGAAGCAAGTGGTAAATCTTGATAACACTAAAACAATCACTAATAAAGGTCTAATGATTCGATCAATGATTACATTAATCCTTGTAATTCTAGGATTTGTAACACATGATATCACCCATATTTCTGCATATGTATTTGCGGTTGCAGGCGCAAGCTTTCTTTTGATTTTTGAAAAACCCAAAGAAATCTATAAAGATGTTGAATGGCTTACAATATTTTTCTTTATAGGCTTGTTTATAATCATAGGAGGATTTGAAGCAAATGGAGGAATAAACTTTCTTGCAAATAAGTTAATTGAATTAACTCATGGAAGCCTGACAGCTGCAACAATGCTTATTTTATGGGGCTCCGGAATATTATCCGGAATAATCGATAATATTCCTTATACAGCAACAATGGCCCCTCTAATAGATCAGGTTCAACATGTAATTCCTTATACTGGAAGCGGACATAATCCAATGTGGTGGGCTCTTTCACTCGGAGCCTGTCTGGGAGGCAATTTTACACTAATTGGAGCTGCTGCAAATGTTCTTGTAAGCGAAACCGCAACAACTAAGGGGTACCCTATATCCTTTATGAGATTTCTCAAATACGGAGCACTCTCAACTTTTATTGCTCTTACATTAAGTTCTATATATCTATATTTCAAGTATTTAATATAACATTAAGTTATGTAACAAAAATTAAAGATATTAGGACAAATGCCGATAAATATTTTAAAAGGAATGGAATTATGGGTTTATCGGCTTCTCAAGCAAAATTGTTATCAATAACTTCAAGAATTTCAACAGTTGAACTTCGCTCACAGGATATTACGAGGGCGAAAACATCACTAAGCAATCAAATTGATGAAGCACATACAAATTATATTAATGCTTTAAACAAAACCAATCTTACTTACTTAAGTTATGATTCTATGGGTAATAAAATTACTTCTGCTCTTACGGGTTCACTTTTAACCACTTATGCCCCACTAAAGAATCAATATGGCTTGATTAATAGCAGCGGTCAAATATTGCTGTCTGAAAAAGATGCAGCAAACTATGAAGCAAGTAATAACTTAAACGAATTTTTAGCCAAATACGGAATTGAACAGATCGAATCAGGAGAGACCATTACAATAGAAAATCCTGCATACGCTTCTGCAATGGATGACTATAATAAAAAATATCAAGATTGGCTTGCTTCTGAACCCGAAAAAGAAATCATATCTGGAGAAAAAATTATTCAAGAAGCTTGGACTGAAAGAGTTCACACAAGTGAAATATACAAACAAGTAATGAAAACTGGATGTATAAGCGGTTCGTTGAATAATACAAATTGTTATATGCATGTATTGTCAAGTCTTTTAGGAGCAGGACATTATGTCACCACAGATGGAAATGAATTTGACATTTATGAAGGGAATTGTACGGAACACAGTGCTAGCTGGTGCTGGAATACTGATCAACATCCAGTAACCCAAACATTAAAAGATGAACTTAAAACATTAGCTCCATGTGGAGAGGAACACAACGAAACTGTAGATATAAATTATAATGGGACTATTTACAAAGTAAATTGCAAAGATACTGATTGTGATTCTGGGATAAGCGTACAGCAAAAAATCATTGATCTTTTGTGGGAAGTACATGGTGACTATAGGATCGGTAGCAATACAGGTGGAACTGCAAATCCCGAACACATTGCTCAATTCTGGCATATAATCGAATTTGATTTAGATGAGGCAACAATTGTAGAACACCCTCCTGTAATTGAAGTAACAAAAGAGCCAAACCCAGCATATGATGAATGGTTAAAGAATGAGCCACAAAAGCCAGATATTCCTGCAACTATTGAAGAAAAAGTTTATACATATGAAGATGGAGACAAAGCCCAATGGTATGTTAACTTATGGCACAGAGTTAACGGAGCTTCCGATAATAAAAACGGAACAGGTAAATACACTAATGATGGAGAAGAAATAATTTCTACAATCCCAAATAGAAATTATGACATCCTTGAAGACGGGCTTATGAATAATTCAGCCTGGCTTCAACGAGCACTTGAGCAAGGAGCAATTACTCTTGAAAGAGTAAATTTTGATGACAAACCCGAAGCAAATACAGGACTTAAAAATGCAACATGGACATCAATTATTTATACAAATGCTCTTGATATAGGAGAAGAAAAAGATGAAACTCAATTAGCACAAATTGAACAAAAATTCGAACAAAAAAGCAAAGAACTTGAAAATAAAGACAAACAATATGACAATATATTAAAACAACTGGATACAGAACATAGTGCCCTTGAAGCAGAATACGATTCAGTTAAGAGCGTGATCAATAACAATATTGAAAAAACTTTAAAAATTTATTCTGCATAAAAGCAATTTTTCTTCAGAAATTTACTTTATATATATGGACAGGATATTTATAAAGGGGATTTTATGGGAAATTGGAAACTAAAACAAACAGGTACAGCAGGTACATATATTTACAACAATAATGATTGTCAAATGTTTTTAGGAGTTGAAAATAAATTTCAAAAAAACAATTTGTCATTAGGCGTATTTACGGGACTTTCAAACAATGGCCCGAATAATCCAGCATTATTAGTAGATTTAAAAGAAAATTATAAATACGATAAACGTGGAATTTTCAGCAATAATGTACGAATAAGAAACAATTTTTCAGACGGCTCAAATTCGACACAAATAAGGATTTCTCCGCTTACAGTGACAGTTCCAGTCGGAAAAACTACAACCGCATATATTAACCCACATCTTGTCGGCAAATATAATTATAATACTAAAAATTGGACTCAAGGAGCCGGAGTATTTACAGGAATTGAACAAAAAATAGGAAATGCTTCCATTGCTCTTGAAGGACAAAGATACAACATTCAAGACTGGGGGAAAAACAAAGGCAACTGGGGAGTAAATATAATTTACACACAGACGTTTTAAGATTTTATTTCTTTTTGATAAGCCCAGGCTGAATGATTGTGAATACTTTCAAAAGCCTCGCATTCAACCTCAAATTCTTTTACAATTTCATTCTCTCGCAATTTAACAACAACATCTCTCAAAACATCTTCAACAAATTTAGGGTTATCCCAAGCCTTTTCCGTTACGAATTTTTCATCTTCACGCTTCAACAGAGGATAAACAGGGCAGGACGCACAGCTTTCAATCATATCAATTAAGTCTTCAAGCCATATATGTTTATCCTCATCATAAGATACCTTAACCGCAATAAAAGCTCTTTGATTATGAGCCCCATTATCAGATATTTCCTTTGAACAAGGACATAATGTGGTTACCGGAACACGAACCCCCAGAATAAATTTATAATTATTTTCCGAAATTCTGCCCTCAAACAAACAATCATAGCTCATAACAGCAGGAAGATGAGTTACTGGAGATTTTTTCTCTAAAAAATATTTAAAATTAAACTCCAATTCCCCACTTTGGGCATCCAGATTTTCAATAATTTTTTCCAGACATCCTTTTATATCAACACCTAGCAGATTTTTAGTCCTCCACTCATTCAAAACTTCAACAAAACGTGACATATGAGTGCCCTTATAATCTTTTGGCAAAGACACATTAACTCGTGCCTGAGCACTAACGACCTGATTAGAACTGTTTTTACGCTGAATAATCAAAGGAAGCTCAAGATTTTTAATCCCAACTTTTTGAATATCAACATTTCTTGTATCTCTTAAATTCTGAATATCTTTCATTTTTCGCATCCAATGTAAAGTTTTATTACAAATTTGCATTAAAACTAGCAATTTTTATTTATGGGTAGACTTTATATAAATATAAAGCTCTCTCTTCTTATTTAAACGGATAGGCCTTGAAAAGATTCAAGGTCTTTTTTTTAACTATTTCTGACAGGACTCAGCCATCTCAAGACGTTCTCTAACCTTAAGATATCTATCCAATTCAACTCGAAGCTTTTTCAAATCCATATAAATAGCATTATTCAATAAAAATCTATTCTGGTATTTATTATCAATAACATACATTGTAGGGAAGCCAGAAAGCGCAACATCTTTAATTAATTTCTCAAAATTCGGATCTTCCGCATTTATCATAACGATACTGTATTTATCCTTATAAATAGTACTGATAGTTTTAAATTTAGGCATAAATCTCAAGCAATAACCACACCAATCAACATAAAACAAAGCTAAAACAGGTTTATCTGATTTCAAAGCCTCATCATAAGTAACACCTATTTTATAATCAGACGGAACATGTTTTTTATTAGCCAAATCATATACAGCATTTTTATTAACCGCATAAGTTATTGCAGATGTTAACAAAACGACTAGAAATATACTCAATCCAATAATCAATTTCTTTTTCATCTTAAACCCTCCTGCTAAAATTATACTACAAACAACATTTTCAGGGTAAGAAGAAATAAATTAAGAAATCAATTTAACAATTCTTAATAAAAGGGTTGAAAAAGTATATACTATAATATATACTATGTATATAAAGAGTTGTGTTTAAATCGTGTTACTTTTAAGAATCTTATTCAATAAAGAATAAGAAGGAGTTTAATGTTATGAGCAAAAATACCCCGGTAAAGATGAAAAAAACGTCATCAAAATCAGATCCAGCAAAATATGACGTTCTTCAGGCATCAAATGACAATATTTTACAAGAGTACTTGAGAGAAATTGCAAATTATCCTTCTCTAACCCAAGCAGAAGAAAAAGAACTTGCAAAATTAGCCGGTGAAGGAAATTCAGAAGCAAAAAAACAGCTTATTCAAGCAAATTTAAAATTGGTTGTATGTATAGCAAAAAAGGCAATTCATGTTTCAGGCATTCCCATCACGGATTTAATTCAGGAAGGGAATTTGGGGTTGATGATTGCAGTCGAAAAATTCAACTATAAACTAGGCTATAAATTTGCGACTTATGCGAGCTGGTGGATTAAACAATCAATGTTTAAAGCAATTTCAGAACAATCACACTGCATGAAAATTCCTGTATATATTCAGGAAACACTTTCAAAATTTTCAAAAATTAAATCACAAATGGAAAAAGAATACAACTGTCAGGTAAAAACTCAGGACGTTGCAAAAAAAATGAATATTGCACCTGACAAAATTGAAACATTCTTATCAGCCTACACCAAAACAATATCAATAGAAAGTGGACTTCAAAGAGAGAATGGCAAGGACTTAAATGTTGCAGATATTCTTGAAGATCAAAACTCATCCGTATCATCAAATGCAGAATATAAAAATCTTCAAGATGATATCGAAATGGTAATTTCAACATTAAAAGAAAGAGAACAGGAAGTTTTGAGAATGCGCTATGGAATAGGTAATACTACAAGAAGAACCCTTGAAGAAATCGGTAACATTTATGGGGTTACTAAAGAATGTATAAGACAAACAGAAATGAGAGCATTAAAAAAAATGAGAACATCAACATTAGGACAAGAAATTCTTTCTGCATATATAGGTTAAGTGGGAAGTAGTGAATTCCTCGTAATATTAAAACTTTAGAAAGCGGTTAATAAAAATTAACCGCTTTTATTTACTTTAAACAGATGTTTACTTATAAAAAAATTTCATTAAAATAAAAGTATGAAAAAAACTTTTGTGATAATAATGACATTATTCTTAACAATAAATACTCCAAGTTTTGCAGAAGGAGATTTATGGGATAACTTTGGCGATCAGAATTTTTACGGAACGAAAGAAGTAGTTTCGGATGAGGATTTTGACAAAGCAATAGAAAGTAAAAAAGGTAATAAAAAACCTAAAAAAATGAAAGGGGAAAGCATTCAGGAAAGCAATGAAACACAAGTAATAAATCAAATTCCAGAAGAACTCCCGGTAATTTGTATTTCTACACCGATACAGATAAATGACACCGCCGTTTTACCTATAGGCCACTATCAGGTTATAGGGGAAAAACGCAACGGTAAAATTTATCTTAAGCTATATCAATCACACTATTTAATGGCCGAATTTGAAGCCTCAGAAACACTTGAAGACTATAACGAACCAGAAGTACAATTCGTAAAACTTATAACTGACGAAAAAGATAAACAGCTAAAAATTATATATGGTTCAATAGATTTTAATGCATATGTAAATGTAAAACAAGCAAACCAAGAATAAAACTAAACTGCAATAAATAGAAACGCAAACAATACACTGAAAGAAAGTGCGCTGAATAAAAACCATTTATGCATAATCGGATGCTGTAAACTCCAGATTTCTTTAATTGTAACAGTTGCATTTGTTATTGTTTGCATTTATAAACTCTCCAAAAACTATCTCTTACATTATCTATTTTCGACAAAATCGTTAAAAAGACATCACCCGATTAGTTGATTATTTATATCCTTTCGGATAATATACAGGTATGCAAGATGTAGAACTTTTAATGCCTGCTGGCAATATGGAAAAATTGGAATATGCCGTAAGATATGGTGCTGACGCAGTTTATCTTGGAGTTGTGGACTTCAGCCTGAGAGCAATGAGAAAGGGGAGTATTATTACTCTTGATAATCTAAACCATGCGGTCGAACTTGCCCATAAATTAGGAGCAAAAGCTTATGTAACATTAAATATCTTTGCATTTAATGAAGATATAAAGCTTTTGGAAGGATGCATTGAAAAATTTAAAGAAGCGAAACCTGATGCGGTAATAGTGAGTGATTTCGGGATTTTTAATCTTGTAAGAAAAAAAATGCCGAATACTGCAATTCATGTAAGTA
Organism: Candidatus Gastranaerophilales bacterium; assembly: GCA_944327255.1. Classification (GTDB taxonomy): domain Bacteria; phylum Cyanobacteriota; class Vampirovibrionia; order Gastranaerophilales; family Gastranaerophilaceae; genus UBA1221. Next base: position 28,162 of record CALVHA010000016.1, read on the forward strand.
CGCAGACAAATACTCTAAATTATGAAAGTGTAAAATTCTGGAAAGACCTTGGTGCAACGCGTGTAATACTAGCCAGAGAACTTCCGATTAAAGATATTGCCGAAATAAGGAGGCATGTTCCGGATATAGAACTTGAAAGTTTTATTCATGGTTCACAGTGCGTTTCCTTCTCCGGACGTTGTCTTTTAAGCGACTACTTTACAGATGGAGAGAGGAAAGCAAATCACGGCAACTGCTCTCAGCCGTGCAGATGGAGTTATAAACTAGTTGAAGAAACCCGTCCTGGACAATATTATGAAATTCATCAAGATGAAAGGGGATCACACATTTTAAGTCCCAAAGATTTGTGTCTTGTAGAATATCTGCCGCAATTGATTGAAGCAGGAATAGACTCCCTTAAGGTTGAGGGAAGAACTAAAAGTTTATATTATGTTTCCGCAGTTGCAAAAACTTACAGACAGGCAATAGATGAATGTTTAAACAATCCGTCAGCTGATTTACATAAATATTTTATTGAGCTGCAAAAGGTCGGGAACAGAGGGTACACTACAGGGTTTGCACTTGGGGAAAACAAACCTGACAGTTACAGCTATGATATTTCAAAAGGGCTTGCCGGAGCAGATTTCTTATGTGAATTTAAAGGGGAAGAAAAAGACGGTGCATATCTTGTTAAAATTAAAAATAAAATAAATATTAATGATGAAGTTGAAATTATAACACCATCAGAACAATTTACGTCTAAAATTATTGAGATTAAAAATGAGGAAGGCGAAGAAAAACCTCTTGGCAACACCAATGATGATGTTTGGATTAAGTTTTCACAATCTCCCGCGGAATTTAAATATGCTATAGCAAGAACAATCGGAGTAAAATCACATGTTTCTTAAACCGGATTACAATTTGAAAAGTATTTACGATATAGATTTAGACGAATTAAAAAATAAAGGTATTAATGCGCTTTTATTTGACTTAGACAGTACTCTTATGGCTTCTAAAACAGGATTATATACGAAAAAAACTCTTGAATGGCTGGACAAAGTAAAAAAGGATTTTTTCGTTGCAGTTATTTCAAATAATAATAATCAGGAATATATTAATAAAGTAAAAGAAGTTTCAGATTTTCCTATTGTGTTTGAGGCAAGAAAACCGAACATTAAAACAACTGAAAAATTTATGAGCACCCATAATTTAACAGCTACTTGTACAGCATTTGTCGGGGACAGACCTCTTACTGATATTTTATGCGGGAAAAGACTAGGATGTACAACGATTCTTGTTGATTCAATTTCTGCAGACATAGAAAAACCTATAGTACGCTTTGTTCGCAAACTTGAACGCTGTACAATAAGAAAATAATTGGTCCTCTGACAGGTAAATTAAAACTTAACTCATTGATATTTTTTTTCAGTCAATGTAAAATTAAATTAATATACCCCATATAGAATTTAAAAGGAGAATTAAGAAATGAAAATTTTAGTTGGAATGTCCGGCGGTGTTGATTCCTCAGTTACGGCCTTAATGCTGAAAGAACAAGGGCACGAAGTAATCGGCGCTACAATGTCTATATGGGGAAAAAAAGAAATTCACAAAAAAATTCAGAAAAAATTAGAGGCAATGACAGGGAATAAACCAACACATGCTGCCTGCTACGGTCCTGAAAAAATTCAAGATATAGATGAGACTAGAAAAATTGCCGATAGTATTGGGATTCCTTTCTATGTATTTGATTGCGCCGAACAGTACGAAAAAATTGTTTTGGAAAATTTTAAGAAAGAATATCTTAATGGCAGGACACCAAATCCTTGTATATTATGCAATAGTCTTATAAAATTTGATATTTTACCTAAAATGGCTCTGACCAACGGGTTAGAATTTGATAAATTTGCAACAGGTCACTATGCCAGAATAGATAAAATAGATAACAGATATGTTATCAGACGAGGTTTATATGATGCAAAAGATCAATCATACTTTCTTTACAGATTAAAACAAGAACAACTGTCAAGAATAATGATGCCTTTAGGGACTTATACAAAAGATGAAATTCGTTCAATTGCGGAAAAACATGGACTAAAAGTATTTGATAAGCCAGACAGTCAAGATTTCTATGCAGGCGATTATAACGAACTTTTGGAAGTGGCTCCTAAACATGGAAATATTATCGATACAACAGGAAAAATTCTCGGACACCATGATGGTATTTGGAATTATACGATTGGTCAAAGAAAAGGATTGGGAATTTCCGCTTCAGAGCCTCTTTATGTCTTAGAGTTAAAGAAAGATACAAACGAAGTTGTTGTTGGGGGGAAAAATAAAACTATGAAAGATTCTCTGATTGCAACAAATCTCAATTGGATGCCTTTTGATTATTTAAAAGAAGAAAGAAGATGTACCGCAAAGATTCGCTCAACACAGAAACCAACCGATGCAACTATTATTCCTTTAGAGGATGGAAGAGTTCTTGTGAAGTTTATTGACTTACAAAAATCAATTGCAGTAGGGCAATCAGTAGTATTTTATGATAACGACATACTGCTTGGAGGCGGAATTATTGATGCATAAATTAGCTCTTGATTTTTCGGGTTGTTAGTGATAGATTTGTGTATGTAAAATTCAAATTTTTGGGTTTGTAGCTCAGTTGGTAGAGCAGTTGACTCTTAATCAATTGGTCGAGGGTTCGAGCCCCTCCGGACCCAAATTAAAAAGCTCAAGGAATCCTTGAGCTTTTTAATTATAGAATATTCTTTTTCTGTATTGAGAAAAACTCTAAAAACCTTCTCCCTAAGAATTTTTTTCTATTTGGAGCATTTACTTCAACAGGAGCTTCTCCGTTAAGTTTTCTTATAACCGCACCGTCACTGGTAATCAGATCTATTCCTTTTGGTTTATTATTTACTCCATATAAAAACTCTTTTACAATTTCATTATTTGAAAAAGCATCTTTTTCATAAATTCGACTAATTTGATTATTGTTATAATAATCAGTTCTTTTTTGCAAAGGTTGAAGACCTTCTGGGTTAACCATTTCTCCGTATTTTATCATAGTATTTGTATATTTTGTACCAAAACCATGTTTACGTTTAATTCCTGTACGGGAGAATTTTTTATAAAAATTAGCTGCATCATCGAAATCGGCATCAAGAATATCTGCTCCCATATATGAGGTATATTCTAAAGATTTGTCGCCCTTTTGTTTGGCAAACTCAACTCTACAATCAGGCAACCCCGATTTTGCATTAAACGTGATAACTTCTTTATTCCCGTTTGCCTTAATACGAGTTGCTCTATACTTATTTGTTCCAAGTGGTTGTATATCAAATATCGTATTTTCCGTTCTAGCAATATAATCATTCAGTTTTGCATTAATTTTTTCTTCAATTTGTGCTTTAGATAATTTAGGAGTCCCACCAAGAAGTTTTTGAACTCTTTTAGACAAATAGCCTTGCCGTCCAGCAAAACCAAGCGCCGCTAAAACAACAGCCGATGTTACAATTTTACCAGCCAAATTAGAATTTTTCTTCTCTTGAGGATTAGTTGACACAGGTGGTTGAGCCATAATTTCGTCAACAGTTGGAGCCGGAGTTTTATTATCAATATTTTGGATTAGGCTTTGTTTAAAAGATATACCATTCACAACACACACCTTTCATTTTTATACAAATTTATAAAAACGAACAAATAATATTTTTTGCGTTTTACAAAAAATATTATTACAAATTATGAAGTTAGAACTAAAACATAGGCATGAACTGCTGTTGCATCATATCATTAGCATCGTAATATTTAGGGAATGAATCATAGTTCATAGGAAGATCCTGTTGATTTAAAGTTTGTTCTTTAGGCTCAGGATTATCCCCTAATTTTTTAATAATCTTTTTCGCAGGTTTTATATCCTCTGCATCAAGGGTAACTTCTGCATCCTCATTCTCGATGTCCTGTTTTGAATCTTTTTTAAACTTTAAAAAATCTTTTGCTGCCGGAAGGTCATACTGGAATCTGGAATCCTGAGGCTGAGAAAAATATTTAACAGACTGAACACTAGGTACTTCCACATCCGCAGAAAAAGCCGGTAAAAAGAATAAAGATAAAACTATGGATAATAAACCCTTTTTCATACAATACATACCCCTCACTGAAAATACTCTACCTAAACAAATATTATCATAATTATAAGCTTTAGTCAAAAATTTTATTTCATATATTTGTATGTACTAAAAATACAAAATTTCATATAAACTTAAAAAGTACAATTTATTATTTAAAAAGAAAGAGGTTCAAGAGCATGGAAAAACAATTTGTGCCGTTTATGCAACAAGGGTTTTCGATACCGCTAATTATAATTATTGCATTATTGATAATCCTTTACCTGATTTACGTTTCACTGATACAAAAGAAAAACAACGTAAAAGAAGCATTCTCAAGTATTGACGTACAACTAAAAAAAAGATATGATCTTATTCCAAACATTTTATTTATAGCAAATAAATTTATGGAGCACGAAAGAGAACTTCTTACAAATATCACACAACTTCGTGCTCAGGCTGCGAAAATTCCTGCAGATATGACTAAAGCGCAGGAAAAAATTGATCTGGACAGCAAAATTAGCAGTATGATGGGACAATTAATGGTTTCAGTAGAAAACTACCCTCAATTAAAATCAGATCAAACAATGATTCAGGCAATGCAAACATATAATGAACAGGAAGAACACATTGCAGCAGCAAGAAGATTTTATAACTCAGCAGTAAAAGATCTTAACAATGCAGTAGAAATATTTCCTAGTTCTATTGTTGCAAAAATATTTAATATTCAAGGTATGCCATTTATTGAAGCAACAGAACAGGAACGCCAGAGAATTGATGCAAGTCAATATTTTAAATAAAAAGCAAGCCGGACTTAAAAGTCCGGTTCTTTTTTATATAACAGCTTTTACAGCCAAACCTATCAAGATAACTCCACCTGATATTTCCAGATATTTTGACGGAATATGTTTAAACATATTTCCAAGCCAAAAACCAATTAAAGACATTAAGAAAGATGCCATACTTATTAATACAACAGAAGTAAAGAGATCAACACCAGAGAACTTCAAACTCACACCTGCACCCAATGCATCTATACTTGTTGCAATTCCCATTGAGATTAAACATCTTAATCCTATACAGCAAATTTTTTCTTTTTCTTCCTCAAACAAAGCTTCATAAATAAACTTTAAACCAAGTGCAAGAAAAATAAAAAAAACAATCCAGTGAGAAAAAGCAACCACATATTTACTGATTAATCCTGCACAAAAGAAACCTATACAAGGCATCCCGCCCTGAAACAGTCCCATTGTAAGAGCCAAGGCAAGAGAATTTTTTGTTCTGTTGGCAGTAAATATTAAACCTTGCGAAAATGAAACTACAAGGCAATCTATTCCAAGTGCAACCGCGAGTAGAATTAAATCAATTAAACTCAATTTTCACCTCAAACAATCTATTCCAAGGAAAGCTATAAGAGGTCGAAAAATCAATGTTTAAGACTTTTTTAATAACCTGTTCAAATTCGCACATTTTATCTTTTAATTCCTCAACATCGGTGGATTTAAGAGCTTGACGAACATTAGCCTGATAAGCCCAGTCATCCAAAAACCGCACAACTTGTAATTTCTTAAAAGCATTATTTTTATCAGAATTATAAGTTGTCTTCATTGAACAAATTAGACTCCCCAAAGTGTTTGCAGAAGTATTCCACCCAGAATAACCTAAGAAATTATCGCCAACACCAACATCAAAAATCTTTCTTACAAATTCATTATCCGCCCCGTTTGCGAAACGAACGTCAGCTATAATATATGGTTTATCAGGTCTTTTCCAAATACCATGAAAATGTTTTGTATCACGTTTCATTACAATCTCACCCTGATACTCTTCAAAATTATTAATATACAAAAGGATATCTGCATTAGTTTCATCAACAATTTCGCATCCTGCAAGAGTAAGTTGTCCCTCAACAGATTTTTCAATCGAAATATCTTCATAATTAGAGATTAAATTTTTATATTCAGGTTCAAGAAAAATCGGAGCCACTTTTATTTTCTTTGTTATAGCACGAGCCAAAAGAGTAAGAGGAATTTCATCCGCTCCTGTTTTGGTAAATCCTCCAAGTGCTTCTAATTCTCTTGCTTCCATCACGTTAAGACCAAATTCCGCACAATCATCTTTTGAAAAAATCAATGTATCAAAAAAACCTTCTTTTTGCCATTCAAGATATATTTTATTTATTTCGAAATTACGTTTTCGGGTATCCAGATAATCCTCCAAAATATTTTTCGGAATATCATTTTTTGTTTCCCCAAGTTTATGATAATTATATGAATACCTAAAAATTTCAGTCCCGTATAAATTCCAATACTGCTTTTCTTCCTCATTTATATTATTATTTGAAATACGCATTATGGAAGAAAAAGCATAAATTTTAGCTTTTTTTGAAATAAGTATACTTTTTAATTCAAAAATTCTTTCTTTTATAGCATCGAAAGAATCCTCTGAACGTCTGGAAGGAATTAACCCTCCATATGCAACCGTATCAAGTGATAAAATAACCGCATCAACTTCAGGCAAGGACTTAAGCCATTCCAAAAGACCATCAGTATCAGCAGGACGGGTTAAGTCACCAAGCAACCCAATTCCCGGAATAAAGAACTCAAGATTTTTATCAATTTCACTAATCATCTTGGGCATCTGATAACAAACCGGACGATTATCTATTGGAATAAAAGCTATTTTCATAATTTATATTATATGCTAACATAATCGTTATGCAAAAAGGTAACAAATTATGACAGTATCTAAAAATCCCGAAGATATAAAAAAGATGTTTAATAAAATCGCATCAAAATATGATTTCAATAATAATATAATATCTCTCGGTTTACATAAGCTTATAAAAAGACTTGCAGTGAGCAATCTTACACTCAAAAACAACATGAGAATTCTTGATGAATGCAGCGGAACTGGAGATATTGCCTATTACTTAAAGAAGAGAAATGCTAACACAGACATTATAGGGGTAGATTTCTCTGAAAAGATGGTCGAAATTGCCAGAAAAAAGCATCCTAAAATTACATTTTTGCAGGAAGACTGCACTAAACTTCCGTTTACTTCAAACAGTTTTGATATTATAACAATGAGTTTTGGGTTAAGGAATATATCAGACCATAAACAGGCAATAAAAGAAAGTTTTCGGGTCCTAGAAGACGGTGGACAGCTAATGCATCTGGACTTCGGAAAAAAAAAGTTCATATCACAAATATTTGATTTTATTGTAAAAAAAACAATTCACCTGTTTTACGGAAACAAACTTCCGTATGACTATCTGGTTAAATCAAAAAATGAATTTTTCACCCCTGAAAACCTTATCAGAGAATTTGAATCGGAAGGTTTTATACTAAAAAAACGCAAAGACTATCTCTTTGGAATAATATCAATGCAAATTTTTGAAAAATCACAAACAGCATATTGTTAACATTTATCACTAATTTTCAAGTCATCAGCAACATAAAACCAAGGAAAATAATTTCAAACATATTATTTTAAGTAATCTTCAAAAGTTTTTATATTAACCCTATACCCACACCCTTCATGAAGTTTTGCAGGGTAAAAAACACGTTTTGCCGGATAATTTTTACACATTCTCAGTCTGTGTTTATAGTCCGAACATAAACCGTCTTCTGTCACAAGTTTGCATGCAAAAATTAGATTTCCAAACTCATCTTTTCCTTTAATATAAAAACGCCTGTATTGCGGAAATAAAAATTGCATAAATTTAAACTCTTTTTCTGTATAAGTATCAACGCTATACATATAATTACAACATTTTCCGCACTTTTTACATTCTCCAGTAATTTCATAGGAGATCTTTTCAGGTACAAAATATGAACGAAATTCATTCCAAAATGAAGACAAAAAATCAAACATATTAACATAATAACATAAAGAATTTGCCATACCCCCTTTTTTATAATAAAATATACTCTAGAAGAGAAGGGATTATTAATCATGGCAAGAATTAGAAGAAGTGACAGATACTCCTCTGAAAGAGAGATTGCACAAGCCAACATATCAAGAAGACGCACAAAGGGCAGTAGTTTCTGGAGTAATATAAGAACTCTGATTATTTTTGTAATTGCATGCGGGTTAGCCGGAATTGTGGCTTTTGAATTATACCTATCATCACTTTCTCCAATTAAAAATTTAGACGGATTTAAACCGAATATTGTAACACAATTCTACTCACATGATGGCGAAATTATAAAAACATTCACGGCATATACTTCTAAAAAAATAGATATTGAAGAAGTGCCGGAAGACTTTAAAAAAGCATTAATCGCAACAGAAGATAAAAACTTTTATTCGCATCATGGCTATGATTTAACCGGGCTTGCGCGTTCTACTATCCAAAATATTCTTGCCGGGAAAGTTGTACAGGGGGCAAGTACTATTACCCAGCAACTTGCAAGAATTCTGTTCCTATCCAATGAAAAAACTTTTGACAGAAAAATAAAGGAAATAATTATTGCTGCAAGAATTGAAAAAACTATTTCTAAAGACAAAATTCTTGAAATGTATATTAATAATGTTTATCTTGGCTCTGGTGCCTATGGAGTTGAAAGTGCAGCACAAACTTATTTTAATAAACATCTAAAAAATTGTACTCTGCCTGAACTAGCTTTAATAGCAGGACTTCCTCAAGCTCCGTCAGTCTATTCTCCATTTAACAATATGGATCTTGCAATCCAAAGAAGAAATCAGGTTCTATTACGTATGTACAAAATGAAATATATTACGGAAGAACAATATGAAACAGCCAAAGAAGCTAAGGTTCATTTAACATCAGTTCCGAGATTTTATACAACAAATAAAGCGCCATACTTTACGGATTACGTAATGAGTGAATTGGAAAAACTCGGATTTGATGAAACAGATATATCTCAAGGCGGTTACAAAATTGTAACAACACTTGATTATAAAACACAGGAAAAATTAAATGATGCAATATTAAAAAATATGCGTAATTATGGTTTGACAAAAAAGAATCAGCAGGCAGCAGTTTTCTCATTCTCTCCGGTGGACGGAAGAATACTTGCATATGCCGGGGGAAAAGATTACACGCAATCACAATATGATAGAGTTCAAGCAATCCGCCCTGCAGGTTCGGCCTTTAAACCATTTGTATACGCAGCTGCATTAGAACACGGTTATACTCCGAATGATTTGATTGAAGATGCTCCTATAACAATTGGAGATTGGTCACCTAAAAATTACAGCCACAAATATAAAGGGAAAATCCCTCTATATTCAGCGCTTATGATGTCTTCAAACGTTTGCGCCGTAAGATTGATAAAAGAAGTAGGAATCCGTTCTGTAATACAAACTGCAAGGGTTCTTGGCATAACAACCCCTCTTGAATACGATTACACTATTGCTCTTGGTTCTAACGGGAGTAAACTATTTGAACTTACCCGTGCGTATGGAGCATTTGCAAACGGGGGATATGTCGTACAACCTTTCGCCATTGAAAGGATTGAAACATCAAGAGGGAAAACCGTATACCGCGCGCCTAAAGCAAAAGCAACAAGACAAATCAGCTTAAAAACAGCAGCAGAAATGACTGCAATGCTAAAAACGGTAATTACAAACGGAACGGGACGTGCAGCAAATATCGGAGTACCTTGTGCCGGAAAAACAGGAACAACTGATGATTACAAAGATGCAAGTTTTGTTGGTTACACTCCGAACATAGTCACAGGTGTATGGGTAGGCAATGACGATAATACAGCAGCAACTAAAGCTATTCAAGGAGGAACTGTTCCCGCTTTAATTTGGAAAGATGTTATGAAAACAGCTACTCAGGAATACGGAAAAGTTGACTTCGATTATCCAGAAGTTAAACTTATCCCAACGTATCTGCTAAAACAAAACACCAAAAAAGAAACTGATGAACCAGAACAACCTGAAGGACAAACAGCTATACCGCCTGTATCGGAGGAACCTATAAGACCAGCAACAACTCCTGCTGAAGCTGTTCAAAATTTCAAAAAACAACAGGAACAAAAGAATCAAACGGCACCAATTCCAACAACTCCAGCTGAGACTACAAAAGCTCCTACACCAATACCAATGGCAACTCCGGAGAGTATACGCTAATGAATGAATACATTACACACATAGGGACTGATGAATCAGGGAAAGGGGATTTTTTCGGACCGCTTGTTATCGCAGGAGTTATGGTCGATGAAAAAGCGGCAAAATTGTTTGTTGATGCAGGGATTAGAGACAGCAAAAAAATTACCGATAAAAAAATTCTGACACTTGAGCCAATAATTAAACAAAATTCGATTTACTCAATTGTTCCCATCTCAAACGGGAAATATAATGAACTTTATGCGAATATAAAAAATCTTAACAAGCTTCTTGCTTGGGGACATGCAAGAGTTATAGAGAATGTCCTTGATCAACAAACCTGTGAATATGCTCTTTCGGATAAATTTGGAGACGAAAGTCTTATTAAATCGGCATTAATGAAAAAGGGGCAGAGTATAAAACTTGAACAAATGGTAAGAGCTGAGAGTGATGTTGCTGTTGCGGCGGCCTCAGTACTAGCAAGAGCTACATTTGTTCATAAAATTCAAGAAATGGAAAATACCTACGGAATTAAATTTCCGAAAGGTTGCGCTCCTCAGGTTAAGGATGCCGCAAAAGAATTTATTGCAAAATTCGGGAAAGATCGCCTTATTGAAGTTTGTAAAGCACATTTTAAAACATACAATGAAGTCTAATCTGTTCCTTTTCTATCTGTAAATCCTGTTTTTACAACATTCTTCCCAAAACGATTTTCTAAACTATCCAAACATTTTGCAAGTTTTTGATTTTTAGTCTCTTCTTCACTATCAGCAAAAAGGAAAAGCTGTTCAGCAGCATTAAAAGTGATATTATCCAGCATAACTCCAGAACTTCGATATAACACTGAAGGTTTATAAATGTTTTCAAGCAATTTAAATACAATATCCGAAACTTCCCACTCATAACAGGTTGGTTTTTCAAGATTTTTTTTCTCTACATATACTTTAAAGTCTTTTGTCCTTAACATTACACTCACGACCGAACACTTTGCCTTCAATCTGCGAAGTTTTGAACAGCCTCTATGTATATGATAATTAAGCGAATTTTTTATAAAATTTAAATCAGAAGTAAAAGTTCCGAGTGCACTTGTATTTTGAATTGATTTAGGAAGTTTAACCTCATTAGAAACAGGAGATACTGTTTCACCAAGAAGTTCATGTTTTAGTTCAACCCCGCGGATCCCAACCTTTTTATCAAGCCATACATCGGACTGAGATACAAGCTCGTAAGCAGTTATAATTCCCGAGCGATGAAATAGTTGAGTTAAATTTCTCCCTATTCCCCAAATTTCCTCAATAGAAGTCTTTTTTAACTCCTCGAAGGCAAACCGTGGATTAATCGCATACACTCCGCAATCATCCCTCTTTGCTTTATCAGAGGCAAGCTTAGCAAGACTTTTGGAAGAACTCATCCCGATTGAGACATTAATATCCAGTTCTTTTTTAATTTGTTCTCTGATATAAGATGCAAGATCTATATATTCCATCTTATAAAGCCTGCGTAAACCTGTTAAATCAACAAATGCTTCATCAATCGAATAAACTTCAACAGTAGGAGAAAATTCTCTAAGTTTATTCATAACCTGACGAGAAATATCTGAATAAAGATCATGATTTGCAACAATATAAATTCCCTTAGGATGATCTTTTTTGGCCATAAAAAGAGGTTCACCCATCTTAATACCCATCTTTTTTGCTTCTTTAGAACGAGAAACGACACACCCGCCCTTATTCGAAACAACACAAACAGGCTTTCCCTTAAGCTCAGGATTAACCTTTTGCTCACAGCAAACAAAAAATGAATCACAATCAACCAAAGCTATAACTTTTCTTGCCATATAATAAAAGTATATCGTGTTTTGAATCTGAGTCAAGAATTAGTTAAAAAATTACAGCCCTGTTCTTTCATTCAGTTTTAATTCATCAATAATTTTTAATATAGAAATCATTTCATCGTATAACTGAGAAAAAGTTTTAGATGATGATGTCTTAAAGTTGCTTCCCATTGCAAACATATCTTTTCCACAGTCTATTGCAAGGGTCAATTTATCGTCCTTAAATGCACCTCTTACAAATTTTGCTTTAAATGCCAGGTTGAGATTACATATTCTCTCCATAAATGCTGTTGTTAGAAGATATCTAGCCTCGACCTGATTATCCGAATATGTAGTATAATTTTTTGAAAATTCCGACATCTCTAACTTAACTTCTTTAAAGACAGATGAGTTAATAGGAATTTTCTTTGCAGATAGTGATTTTTCAAGAAAGAAAGTATGGCCCTCAAAATTTTTATTCATCTGAAACTCTACGATCAGGCCACGAAACGTGTAATTATTAGCTTCATATATAGCTATACTAACATTTCTGAACAGACCAATTATCATATCATCAAAAACTATAAATGGTGCCTTATTTAAAATATTCAGTGAGAGATATTGTTGGATTTTTGGAATATCTTTATTTGAGATAGAGTTTTTCCATTTAAAGTTTGTAAAAAATATTTCTAAAAATTTTTTCATTAAGATATTTTTTAATACTTTCTCGGTATTATTAAAAAAATCTTTATTGGAAAATTTATTTATTATCAATAGAATGCCTGCAAAAACAAACAACAATATAAAAAATATTATTGAATAATTCTTTATACCTAAGGCTCCCAAAATCCAAGCACACAATGTCGAAATTATTATACCATACACGCAGAGCAATTTAGGAACATTTTGTTTTCGCATTTGCTCATATTCAGCCAATTTATCTTTTACCTCTTTATGGTAAAACAGTCTGAATTCCTCTTTCATTTGCGCATAAGTTTTTTCTTCCATTAAACAAACCTCTTAAAAAAGCTCTGCCAATCATTATAGCAGAGCTTTTTTTACTTATCAAGTTATTTATTTGTATGAGCAGTACTTTTGAGATGAAGTTCTCTTAACTGCTGTAAAGAGGCTTCACCAGGAGCATCACTCATCAGATCTTTTGCTCCAGAATTCTTAGGGAACGCAATTACATCACGAATAGATTCTGTTCTTGCAAGTAAAGCTACAAGTCTATCTAAACCTATAGCCAATCCTGCATGAGGTGGCGTACCGTATTGAAGAGCATTCACCATAAAGCCAAATTTTTCTTTTGCTTCATCCTCTGTCAAACCAAGAGCCTTAAATATCGCTGACTGAACTTCTGATGAGTGAATTCTTACACTTCCGCCACCAAGTTCTGTACCATTATATACAATATCATAGGCAATTGATTTAACGTTGCCCAAGTCTCCAGATTTAAGTTTATCTAAATCTTCAATACAAGGAGAAGTGAATGGATGGTGCATTGCCATAAATCTGCCTTCCTCATCACTCCATTCAAACATAGGGAAATCAACAATCCACAATAAGTTATGTTTATTTTCATCTATAAGGTTTAAAGATTTACCAAAATGTAATCTCAATCTTCCCATAATATCGTAAACTAGTTTAGGTTTATCAGCAACAAAGAAAATAATATCACCGGCGACAGCACCTGCTCTTTCCTGAATTCGTTTTGCCTGATCCTCAGTTACAAACTTCAATACAGGAGACTTAGCGGTGCCATCTTCATTATAAATAATATTAGCCAAAGCTTTTGCACCAAATGATACAGCAAGTTTTGTAATATCATCAATATCTTTTCTTGAATATTTAGCTCCGCCAGGGATTCTGATACCTCTTACGATACCACCATTTTGAAGAGTCTTTTTAACAATTTCAAATTCAGATTCAAGAATAATATCGCCGATATCAAACAACTCTAAACCAAAACGTGTATCAGGCTTATCAGAACCATATCTATCCATAGCTTCCTGCCAAGGCATCTGAATAAACGGTGGTTTAACTTCAACACCTGCGGCTTTAAAAGTTTCAACAATCAGACCTTCGACACATTTAATAACATCTTGTTGCTCAACAAAAGACATTTCGAGGTCAATCTGAGTAAATTCCGGCTGTCTGTCAGCACGTAAATCTTCATCACGGAAACATTTCGCAATTTGATAATATCTTTCAATTCCACCAACCATCAAAAGTTGTTTAAAAATTTGAGGAGATTGAGGAAGCGCATAGAACTTTCCTTCTTGAACACGGGAAGGAACAAGATAGTCTCTTGCGCCTTCAGGAGTTGTTTTAATCAAAATAGGAGTTTCAACTTCCATAAACTCTTCATTATTCAAATAATTTCTTGCAGCCTGACAAATTTTATGGCGCAATTTCAAATTATTAAGCATACCTTCTCTTCTGATATCAAGGTATCTGTATTTAAGTCTAATATCTTCAGAAACATTATCATCATCTAGAACAAAAGGCAAAACTTTTGCAGTTGAAAGGATTTCCAAACTTTCAGGATACATTTCAACCTGCCCTGTCGCATATTTTTCATTATAAGTTTCTTCAGGGCGTCTTGTAACCTTTCCCTTTACCGTAATAACATACTCTGTTCTTACTTTTTCCATAATTTTATGGACTTCTGGATTAATCTGCGGGTTAGTAACTATTTGAAAAAAACCGCTTCTATCTCTTAATTCAACAAACAAAATACCGCCAAGATCACGAATTGTTGCGACCCAACCTGAGAGGGTAACTTCTTCATTAATATTGCTGAGATTAAGCTCTCCGCAATTGTGTGATTTCATTTTTGTTCTTATCATTTTTCTCTTCCTTTTATGTGTAAATGTCTATTATTATTTTAACAAAAACATACAAAAGTAAACAGTTTTTTATATTTTTATGAAAATTGGTAAACATTTGCAAGCACAGTACATGTATAAATAAGAATTACAAAGACAAAAATCTCAAATAAATATATTATTCTATTTGGTCTTTTAATAATTGCTGCATTCTGTCCGAATAATAAAAAAAACAACGGAAATATTGAAATCAAATATCGACCTTGAAATCCACCTATTTTAGGAAATCCTGCAGGAGTCCAGGTACAAAACAATGCCGTACATACAATTATAAAAAATAACAAAATAAGAATTAAAGAATATGCCCTATATCGCATACATATTTTTCTCTCTACTGGAATAAGGAAAAAACTCAAAAAATAAATTATAGAAATAATTGAATAAATAAATAGCGGGAATCTAACATCAAGATTTCCCAAAATTCCAATCGCCCCTTTCAACCAATATAAAGAATTTAAAATTAATGATTTAAAAATTAAGAATAAAACCTTAACAGGGAAAGTATACAAAATTTCTTTATTTAACTCAGGATTGACATCAGGGCTAACCATTACATAGTTATGGGATGCCCACAAACCGCCGATTAATATTCCAAACAATATTGTTATACCCCCTATCAGATATTTTCTTTTATCTCTCAAAAGAAAGATCAAAAATGCAGGGTAAATCAAACAACCCTTCAAAAATGAGCTGATTAAGATCATAAAAGCATATATAACAATTTGATAATTTTTTAGATTCTCTTTATTTTCAAAAACAAGCTTAAACATGTATGCAAAAAACAAAAATAGAAACGAATTAACAAAACTATCTGCAGAAACAGACATCCCTTCATAAATACTCATCGGCAAAAGTGCGAAAATTGCAAACTGCCACTTAAAAACAGGGGTTATTCTTATTGCAAAATAGATTAATATAAGCCAGCTTAAAAGATTGAAAAATCTTGCAAGATAAAACATCAAATAAGCATTCTGAAATAAAGCTCCAGTTTTTACCCCTAAAGACGACGAAAGATACATTATAGAAGAATAACCGCTAACTTGATGAAATTTTTTAGTATATTTCGAGCTAAATTTCTTATATTCATCCATATTTTCAATAATGGCATCATATCTGGAATAGGAAGGAGGAATTTTATTATAAAAAATACCATTTGCAGTCTCAATTGCTCTATGAAGATGAGCCTGCTCATCAGGCACCTGAAATGGAGGAGTTAAAAATAAAAATAAGACGCCAAATACAAAACCGAAAACCAAAAACAAAACTTCCGGTCTGTTTATAATATTACAAAATACCCCTCTCAACTTCTCCATATTTTAAGTCTAACAAAAAGAGGGACTTTTTAACAGTCCCTCTTTCAAAATTATTTTGAAGATTTATCAAACATTTGTTTAATTCCATCAACAGAAGATAATATTCCTGTTGCTTCATAAGGCATATAAACAATTTTATTATTCTGTCCTTTAGATAAGTCCCCGAGAGTTTCAAGATATTTCATTGCAATTAAATATTTATCAGGCTGTCCTTTATCTTCTAAAGCTTCAATGATTCTTTTAATTGCTTCTTTTTCTGCATCTGCCTCTATCATACGAGCCTGCGCAACCCCTTCTGCTCTTAAAATTTCTGCCTGTTTTGCACCTTCTGCAGAACGAATAGCGGCTTCCTTTTCACCTTCAGCTTTTCTGATTGCAGCTTCTTTCAACCCTTCTGCTTCCGTAATCGTTGCAGTTTTTTCTCTATCAGCTTTCATCAATTTATCCATTGATGCCTGAATATCAGCCGGAGGAAAAATATCCTGAATTTCTACACGATTAACTTTAACACCCCACTTATTTGTTGCCTCGTCCAAAATTGTACGAAGTTCAGTATTAATAGTATTTCTGGAAGTCAATGTTTTTTGCAGATCCATCTGACCAACTAAGTTTCTCAAATTTGTTTGAGTTAGTTTTTCAATAGCCTCAGGCAGATTTGCAATCTCATATACCGCACTTTTTGAATCAATAATCTGAAAATAAATTAACGCATTAATAGTAATAGAAACATTATCCTCGGTAATTACATTCTGACGAGGGAAATCATAAATTTGTTCACGTTTATCAATTCTGTCAACCATCTTCAAAACTGAGAATACCTGACCATCAAAACCTCTTTGCGTAACTTTGGTTAAAATACCACGAGGAACCTCCAATATAGGAAAAATAAAATTTAATCCAGCCTGAAGAGTTTTCTCATAACGCCCCATACGCTCAATTATAACTTCCTGCTGCTGTTGCACAATAATGATACCTTTTGCAATATAAACAACAAGAGCAATTAGTAAAATCAAAATTAACATTACCATATTTATACCCTTTCTACATATAAAATTAAACTATCATTCTTTAGAATTTTCACTTCTGCACCCTCAGGAATTTCTTCATTATGCAAAGTACGGGCATCCCACCTTTCGTCATAAATGGTTATAGCCCCCGAATTTTTTGTTACTGGAATAATCACTTTTGCAACTTTACCGATATACTTTCCATCCATACCGGTTTCCTTACTTTTATCTTCTCTATGTTTCAATAACAACGGACGGATTAACCAAACAGAAAGCAAAGAAAGAATGATAAAATCGATTATCAAAGCATTCCAGCTATTAACAAAAAGTGATAATAAAGCTGTTAAAATCCCTGCAACCATAAAGTTTAAAAAGAATCCCAGAGGAACAAGTATCTCTAAAATGAGCGAAATCACAGCGATTACAGAAAATATTTGCCATAAAGTCATAAAAAACTCCTATCTCCTTTACTCCAGCAAGTATAACATATTTTACAGCTATCGTCAATTATTCATCAGTCTTTTCAAATGCGAAAAAGAGCTTATAATACAATTATCGGATCTTTTAAAAGTTTCATAAACTCCTGCCGTAATATTCAACAGAAAGGGAAAAAAAATTATGGCTAGAATTATTGAAGGAAAAAGAAGAATCATCAAAATGTCAGTGGATGATGTGTTGAATATTGTAAGAGAGTACCAACAAATCACACGCAATGCCTGCTGTTACGATCATATAAGAGAATTACTTAACAAGAGCGAATTTTATGTTCCAGAAGAAGTTTAAACATTCCCAGTTGAACTGTTTTTATCATCTTCGAGCTGTTTAATATCAATAGAATTATCCGACTCATCTGCGTATGCATTGTTAATTGGAGATTCATCAATTTCCACATTGACATCTGCATCAACCATTTCAATATCATTTTTAGGGAATTCTCGAATCTTACCATCTTCCATTTTTACAGCAACCTTTCCGCTCAAGAACTGCAAGTAACAAACTTTGCCTAAACCTTCAGAAGTCATTACGGACGAGCCAATTGGAGGCATACCTTTGGCTGCGTCAATATAATTTGCATATTCATAAGTCAAACAACAAAGTAATCTACCACATGTACCGGATATTTTTCCAGGAGCAATCGGCATGCCTTGATCCTTTGCAAGTTTTACATTAATTGTTGCAAACTTCCTCAAAAATGAAGAACAGCAGAATGGACGCCCGCATATCCCTACACCATCAAGAATTGAGGTTTCATCCCTCACTCCAATATGTCTTAAATCAATACGGACTCGTGTAAAAACTTGAGTTAAGTCCTTTAGCAATGCTCTAAAATCAACTCTTTCAGGCGCAGTATAGTAAAAAGTAATTTTACGTCTATCAAAAGTTATTCTGCACTGAACAAGATTCATAACAAGATTATGTTGTTTTATCAGTGCCTGACACTTAAAAAACGATTCAACTTCTTCCTTTTTAATTTCAGCAAGAACTTCTAAATCATGCTGGTTCAAAACCCTGATTACATGTAAAGCTACAGGTTTTGAAGATGAATTCTCCCAGATTTGAGAAATCTCCGGACTAACAAGCTCAACCTTAAGAGCCTCTTCTCCCTTTTCAGTACGCACTAATACCAATTGACCTTCTTCAACCGTAATTGTTTCCGGTACTTCTAACGGATAAAATGTATTTTTTAAATATTTAACAGCATATTTCATTAAACGTATCTTTCTTCTTCTTTCAACTTTCTATTCATAAGTTTTGATAGCAACTCTTGAGGGGTTATGTCAGTATAAACGGCTTCGTATATCGCACTTGAGACAGGAACTTCTATATCAAGCTTCTTAGCAAGCTCACAGATAGCCTTAGAAGTTTTAACACCTTCGGCAACAGAACCGAGTTCTCTCAAGATATCATCTATTTTTTTCCCTTTCCCCAGCATTGAACCTACGGTATAATTTCTCGACATAGGGCTTGAACATGTAGCAATCAAATCTCCCATGCCTGAAAGTCCATATAATGTTGAAGGATTAGCCCCCAGATTTATACTTACTCTTACAATTTCAGCCATGCCACGCGTTAGAAGCGTTCCAGTACAGTTATCTCCCAAATTCATTTCATGAGCAAATCCAGAAGCTATAGCAATAACATTCTTCAAACTTCCGCCGAGTTCAACACCAATCACATCACTATTTGTATATAATCTGAATTTATTTGGCACATTACAAGAATGTTGAACAAATTCTGCAACATTCATATCTTCGCTTGCAACACATGCTGCGGTAGGCTTTCCTGCCAAAACTTCCTTCGCAAGAGTCGGTCCCGAAAGGATAGCCAGCTTCTGGTCAGGCAAAACCTCCTTAATAACTTCAGACATTCTCATCAATGAAGGGAGTTCTATTCCCTTTGAGGCATTAACAAGAATTTGTTCAGACTTTATTCCTGCCTTTTTCAAATTTTCACAAACATCACGTGTTCCAGATGTTGCAACAACAGATAAAATAATATCAGCACCACTGATAGCAGCGGATAAATCAGATATAATTTGGACTTTATCTGCAAGCTGAACTTCCAGAGGTTTTGACGTGTGTTTATTTTTAATTAAATCTTCAGAAAGATCCTGCTCTCTGCCCCAAACAGTTATATTCTCAAAATTATCTGTTAAAAGCCACGCAAGAGTAAGCCCCCAGCATCCTGCACCTAAAACCGTTAACTTCATAAATTTATCTCCTATACAGCAAGTCTTGACTTATTAATAAGTTTCCTCAAAACTCCGCCATGTTTTCTTAACTCTTCTCTGGATGTTTCTATATCCATTTTCATTATAATAGAAACAATAGCAGTTTTAATCTCCCAATTACATTTTAATAAAGCTGCAAGAGCCTCACTATGCTGCACATTTGCAATTTGAGCAACAATTCTGATAGCGCGGTCTTTTAACTTTTCATTAACAGCCTGTAAATCAATCATGAAATTTTCATAAGTTTTACCGATTTTAATCATCGAACCGGTTGTTAACATATTCAATACCATTTTCTGAGCAGTCCCTGCCTTCAAACGACTTGAACCCGCAATAACTTCAGGACCAACTTCAACACAAATAACAAGACCTGCTTCCTCGGCAATACGCCCCTTAGGGTTACATGTAACCGCAATTGTCTTGCAATTAACTTCTTCGGCTTGTGCAAGAACCCCTAATAAATATTTAGGGTTTCCGCTTGCAGATATAACAACCGCAATATCATTCTCCGTTAAAACTTTTGCATCTGATTTCCCTAAATCAAAATCATCTTCAGCACCTTCTACAGACTTTCTCATTGCAGAATCACCACCTGCAATTATACCGTTAACCATATCTGAAGGAACACTAAAAGTCGGAGGACACTCTGAGGCATCCAGTATCCCGAGACGGCCTGAAGTTCCCGCTCCAAAATAATAAAGTTTTCCGCCTTTTAAAAATTGTTTTGCGATTAAATCAATTGCTTCCGCAATATGTTCAGATTCATCTTCGACAGCAAGAGCAACAAGCTTGTCCTCATCATTCATTTTTTTCACGATTTCAATAGTCGGCAGGATATCAATATCCTTTGTATTTTCATTCCTAAATTCAGTAATAATGTCACTCATGCCGATACCTCCTTTATAATATAAACACCATCAGAACGCATATATCTATAATTTCATTAAATTAGCCATTTCAATTGCGGCTTTCGCGGCATCTGAGCCTTTATTTCCTGCCTTAGTTCCAGCTCTTTCAATTGCCTGTTCAATATTTTCTGTTGTTAAAACCCCGAAGATAACAGGAACCCCTGTTTGCAAACTGACACTCGCAATACCTTTTGACAATTCAGCACTAACATAATCAAAATGAGCAGTAGCGCCTCTAATTATTGCTCCAAGTGTAATAATAGCATCATAATTCCCGGTTTTAGCAAACTTTTGAGCAGCCAAAGGAATTTCAAAAGCGCCTGGGACTTTTACGATATCAATATTTTCCTGATTTACACCATGTCTTCTTAATTCATCTATCGCACCTGACAATAATTTTGAACCGATAAAATCATTAAATCTTGAGATTATTATACAAAATTTTTCATTACTTGCTACTAACTGACCTTCATAAGTTTTCATTTATATTCTCCACATATCCTTATAACTGGTTATATTGTACAACACAGTTAACTATTTTACAAGCAGTGGAGCAAAAATCTTATAAAAAATATATATAGAAGTAATGATTAATAATATACCGCTTATTTTCATAAGCCAATCAGAAATTTTGTAAAAGTTTTTCCACGTTTTAAGCTTAGAAGTTAAAACTCCGGCAAAGACGAGAATAAAGCCCTGTCCAAGAGAAAACAGAAACAACAAAATTATAGACTGTGTAAGACTTGCAGATAAAGAGGCAAAGGCCATAATTGCAGCCAATATCGGAGTAGAACATGGAGTTCCAGCAAGAGCTACAACCCCACCAAGTAATAAAGGATACAAAAAAGTACTTGTCCCATCATTTTTAGGCATTTCCTTTATTAATACAGGCATTTCAAAATCTAAAACACCAACAAGTTTTAGCCCCATAATCATAACAATACTGGCTATAATTACACTAAAATATCCACCAGCAAAGGAAACAAACACTTTTCCTGTCACTGCACAAATAATACCTATGACAGAAAAAACTATAGCCGATCCCATTATAAAAAACAATAACTGCATAAAAGTCTTTGCAGGCTTAGCATCTGAATATCCTCCGACATATCCTATAATTATAGGAAGCATCGCAAGAGAGCAGGGAGAAATAGAGGCAATTAAACCTCCCATAAAAGATAGCCCGTATAATAAGGGCATACTGCCGCTTGTAGTAAATAAATCAACATAATTAGTCATTATTTAAGAGCCTTTAAATATCCTTCAAAAACATTTTTATCAACAGCACCCTCGATCCGTCGAACCTGCTGCCCTGATGAATTCATCAATATAATTGTCGGAACAAGAGTAACATCGTATTTTTTAATCCATTCTTGAGTTGAAGGTTTATTATCCTGAACCTGAATTTCTGTTAATGCTATTTTATCCTGATATTGCGGATAAACTTCTTTCATTATTTTATTCATAGTCTGACAATCCAGACACATTGCCGATGTAAATTTTATAATCTGAGGTTTTGCAGTTTTTGCGTTAACACTCATAGATTCGTTTCCTGAATTCGCACTCAAAATCATATATGCAAAAATCGGAACCAACAAAACCAGCAATACAATAATGATATTTTTTTTCATAATTTTTCTCCCTTATAAAACAATTTTATCATAAAGGAAAAGATTTAAAATACAATTGCACAGGTGGAGATTTATTATAGAAACTATTGACTGAGAGTTCACTCTAAAGTTTATAATAAATAAATTAAGTCGAAATAAAAATACTAAGAAAGGAAATTTATGACAAATATTTTAGAAAGAATAAATCAACCAAAAGATTTGAGAAAACTTAATCTTGAAGAATTAAATAGCCTTGCGGATGAAATGCGGAAAGCAATAATTAAAAAAGTCAACACAACAGGCGGGCATATGGGGCCTAATCTAGGATTTATTGAACCAACTATTGCACTGCATTATGTATTTAATTCTCCTGTGGATAAAATTGTATTTGATGTTTCTCATCAAAGTTATCCACATAAAATGCTTACAGGACGCAGAGAAAACTTTACAAATCCCGAAAAATATTTTGAAATCTCAGGATATACCAACCCTCAGGAAAGCGAACATGATACCTTTTTTATCGGACATACTTCAACATCAGTAAGTCTTTCAGTAGGGCTAGCAAAAGCCAGAGATTTAAAAGGTGAAAAATCTAATATAATTGCGATAATTGGCGACGGGTCTTTAAGCGGTGGAGAAGCATTTGAAGGACTTGATAATGCTGCCGTTTTAAACAGTAATATAATAATTATTGTCAACGATAATGACATGAGTATCGCCCCAAATCACGGCGGAATTTATGCTAACCTGCAACTGCTTAAAGAAACTGAAGGGAAAGCGGAATGCAACTTTTTTAAATCAATGGGATTTGAATATCTCTTTGTTAAGAATGGGAATAATATTGAAGAACTAATAAACGCCTTCCAAAAAGTTAAAGATATTGATCATCCAGTTATCATACACCTGCATACTCTAAAAGGGAAAGGTCTGGAAGTGGCCGAAAAGAATAAAGAGTCTTTCCACTGGATCCTACCTGGGACTTTAGATAAAAAAGAACAATCGAATTCGCAAGAAGCCACATATAATTCAATTACAACAGATTATCTTATTGAAAAAAGAATGAATGATAAAACTGTAATTGCGATTTCGCCTGCAACCCCGGGAGCATATGGGTTTACTCCTGAATTCAGAGAAAAAATGGGAGAAGGCTACACGGATGTAGGAATCTGTGAAGAACACGCCGTTGCTTACGCATCAGGACTTGCCAGAAACGGAGCAAAACCTGTTCTCGCAATTATGAGTTCATTTGTACAAAGAACATACGATCAGTTATCACAAGATTTAGCACTAAACAACAGTCCTGCAACAATTCTCGTACATTGGGGCGCAATTTCGGGTGGAGATGCAACGCACTTAGGATGTTTCGATATTCCTCTCATAAGTAATATTCCTAATATTGTATATCTCGCACCAACATGTAAAGAAGAATATTTAAAAATGCTTGACTGGTCTATAGAACAAACATATTATCCGGTAGCTATAAGGGTTCCTTTCGGACCGTTAATTTCAAATGGAAAGAAAGATAATACGGACTATTCTAAACTTAACAAATACAAAATTGAAGAAGAAGGAGAGACTGTTGCAATTCTAGGTCTAGGAAATTTCTTCCATCTTGGGAAGACGCTTAAAGAAGAACTTAAAAATAAACTTGGAATTAACGCAACACTTATAAATCCAAAGTTCATCAGCGGCTTGGATAAAGAGCTGCTTGAATCTTTAAATCGGAACCACAAAATTGTTGTAACTTTGGAAGACGGAGTTAAAGACGGAGGTTTTGGAGAAAAAATAGCCTCTTATTATGGAAAATCTGGAATAAAAGTTCTAAACTATGGTGCAGATAAGGAATTTACAGACAGAGTTCCGATTGAAGAGCTTTATAAAAGGTACCATCTTACAAAAGAGCAAATTACTGATGATATCAAAATTTGTTTATAAAATAACTAAAAATCTCCTCATTATTAGAGGGGATTTTTTTTATATTACATCTTTTAAATTATCAATAAGCATATCAAGGGAGTCTAAAGTATTCTCAGCTGGGTGTTTTAACAAATTAGTAATATTTTCTTCAAAATCTTTAGGAATTATTTTACAATTATTTTTCACGTATGCAATTAACCTTTTTTCTCCAGGATGAAGCATTTCGTTTAGCGCAAATAAAATATCAAAATAGCTTGCAAGAAAAGCGGCAATTCTATGATTAACACTTACTATATCATTTCTTTTGATTGCACTTCTAATCTGCTCATAATATGATGCAAAAGGTTTATCTTTTAATAGCATCATATTTCTTTTTATAATATTATATTTGAGCGTTTTAGGATAAGAGGTCATTATTTTACCACGCAAAGCCCCAAGCCAATTGTCTTTATCGTAAATAATCTCAAAATTTTTAAGAGTATACAAAAAACAGGTAGTATAACCATTAGAAGGATAATGTTTTATCCATACATTATCAACAACTTCCTCAAACCAGTTTTTATTCCAAAACATAATATCTAGTTGGCGATTTAATTTATCAACAAAATACTCATCCCCGGCACCAAAGTATTCTCCACCGACTTCATACTTTGAAGAAACAGGTGTTACAATATTGTTTCTTATGTCCAACGGAATATTCCTAGAAACAAATACATAAATATCCGTATCTGAAATTTTATCACTTGTTTTTGCAGCGGTAGAACCTCCAATTGCTATAGCCTCTACCTCATCTAAACTTTTATATTTTTCTATTATAGTATTAAAAGTCTCATTATACATAATGTTATTTTACTAAATTTCTTTTTATTATACAAGTTTAAATTCAAAATAGTGACTGTTGAGAAATTAAAAAGCTTTCCTGCTTCCCTTCTATTATAATATCGTCTTTATAAATATTACCTATAAGAATAGGACTATTAGGATCATGTTTTGAAATATTTTGATAAGCAATATCCGGTCTTGAATTTGCATAACAATATTTACAACCGTTTAGACATGTATTATAAGCCCCTATATCACGACTCGGCATACATTTACAATTCTTCCTGTTCCCGTGATGTGGAATTTTTCTAAATTTTACCCCCAGTGCCCTTGATAAAACTTCCGTTGTAATACAGCCAGAACAGGAAATACCATATTCCCCGTAATTTTCTATATCTGCACAAGTTTGAAGTTTCAAATTATATTTTTTAGAAATTTTACCAAATCCATCAAGTATTTTATATTTATCTTCAGAGGTAAAAGGTATAATTTCAGGCATATTTTTTTCAAGCTTTTTATACATTTCAACAAAACTAAAAATACAAAAAGAAACATATGGAGAAAGTTTTTCAGCCATATAATCGAAAGTTTCTAAATGTCTGGAAACAGTATATTTTTTCGTTAGTAAAACAGGGTCATAGCGCCATGATATTTTATTTTTCCCGATAAGCTCTGCAAGTTTTATTAAAGTATCAATACTTTCATCTATATCCGGAACTTTTGGTTCTATATCCTCTCCATAAGCTGTTATTGTATAAAAACAAAATACATTAAATTTATCATAAATTTTATGCAGTCTGTCTAAGACAGGGCTATAATTTTTAGAGCAAAAAACAACACAATCCACCACATCAGGGGATAAAACATACTTATAAACCTGTGTAGGATAAAATGGATTTCTGGAATATACATATCCCTCACGGAATCTATTAAACAACCAATCCCCATAATAATTAACTGTATCTGTTCTACCACCAGTATTAATAATCATAAGAATAATTTATATCAAATAATAAAGAATGGAAAGGGGCTCGTCGCCCCTTTCCATTCTAAATGAACATAAGTCAGTATTTTTAACTGATATATTTATAAAGTATACAAACGCAATAAATTTTCAAAAATTATAATAATTGTTACATTTATTTATAAAACAGCAAATTAAACTATGTTTAGATTTTACTTAAATATAATAAAAAGATATCAGGAGGTAATAATGATCATAAATTACAATAATTTACATACTTATACCACACCTTACTTCAGCAGTAGACAAATATCACTCTCAAGAATTCAAGAACTTTTACAATCCGAAAAAACAGTTAATGAAATTGCAAAGGAACTAAATATGGATCCTAAAAATTTGTATATTATTATGAAAAAATTTAATATTCCTTCAAAAAGAAAAATTCTTGAAAACCAACTGAGAGAAGTTCTTCCTCAATATATAAATATGGGATTATCAATAAACAAAATATCTAAAGAAACTGGTTTTAGTCAATATAGTATTAATAAATGGATAAAAACAAACATTCCAGAAACACCTAGAGAATATAAAAGAAGAAAACTGGAAGAATTAATAAATACAAATCTATCATGCAGAGAAATTGCAGAACAACTAAATATTAGTATTAGTACCGTAAAATTAGCTAGATTAAATAAGAGAACGGGGAATTGCCATAATGGAAACAAGAACATCTATGGTTAATTATTTCAAAAATTAAAGAAAGTTTTAATAGCAAATTTATTTTTTAGAATTTTTATAGTATATGTTACGAATGAGGCCTTGACAGGTATGCGGGAAAGAGTTAATGAAGGTAGATAGAATAAGAACTAATCCAAATATAAATTTTAAGGCAAATTTTTTCTTAGTTAAAAAATACGGTCAATATTCCGGTATATACATAAGTACGGATAATTCTGAAAACCTTGGTTCTCATCCTATACTGGAGACAGAAAATAAAAAAATACCAATGGTCTATGATGGCAAATATTATACGACAGAATATAATATTTACGATACTAACAAATATAAAATAAAATACGAAGATACAGGTAAATACGAAAATAACGGAAAAGAAAAATATTTTATACCGGAAAAATTACGTTTGCTTACAAACCAAATGAAGAAAACTCCAAATTTAGTTTTATCAGAAGGTTCCGCTCAAGGGAAACTTGTTCAGGCAAAAAATATTGATGATACACTTTTAAAATCAAAAGAGCCGTTAATTATAATTTGCGACAATGATAAAGAATTTGAAAAATGTTATAAGTACTTAAATAGAGCAAACGGAATAATATTAAAATCAGGCAATGCTGGCTTGTTATCCCACTTCGCAGCATTGTGCAGGGATTATTTTTCTTTTGGAATGCTGGTTACGGATAAAAAAATGTTAAATGATTTACATAATCTGGAAGGGAAATTTATTTCTATATCCAATGAAAATGAAAATATTGAATTTAAATCAATAGAAGATATGGGCAATACAATACAATACAATAATACAATCGAAATTCCTCAAATGAAAAGAGTGGATAAAATTTTATCTTTAGAAGAATGTGAAAAAGATACAGTAGGAAATAAAGCATATAATCTTAAACGGATGAAAAATTTAGTAAACGAAGGAAAGTTGCAAGATGTAATTATTCCGAATGCTTTTGTGCTGCCTTATGGTTATTTAGAAAAGGTTGAAAATATAATTACAGAAAACCCGAACAACAAATGGCATGATAATGAAATTCTTGATGAAATAAAAGACTATGCCTCAAAAATCATTACACAGCGGGATGTTATGGTGCGTTCTGCATTTAACGGCGAAGATTTAGAAGGTTATTCCGCCGCCGGATTATATGATTCACACCCTCAAGATACTAAAGACTTAGTATTATATGATATTTATCAAGTAATGAATTCAAAAAATAAGCCAATCGCGGTCAAATCACGAGAGAAACATAACATTCCTGACGATTTAATAAAACCGAGTGTAATAATACAAGACCGTATTATTTCGGATTATTCATTTACTACATACACAGAAGCACCTTTTGATAAGAATAAAATGTTAATAGAATTGTTTATAAATAAAAACAGATGGTGTAAACCTGACCCATATCAAATTACATATAATAAACTAACCAAAGAATTAAAGATAGAGAAAGAACATAGTAAATATGAAGAATATCTTTTTGATGAAAACTATAAATTAATAGATAAAAAAGCTTCACAGCCAAAAGATGTTAAAAAAGTCTGGGATGTTGTTAAAAATTTGGTAAAAAATGCTCTTGTACTGGAAAAAGAATTTGGAAAACCTCAAGATATAGAAGGTGGAATAAAAAATGGTCAACTATATTTCTGGCAGACAAGAAATATAGTGAAAAAATTTCATTAATAAGTTGCAGGTTGCAACTGGACTTTGCTGAAATAATCAAATTATCAGTATAACTCAAAATCGGTGCGTAATTCAGCTATATTAAGGAAATCTCAATCTATCCGTACAGTCCGAAAAAAGTCCAGTTCGACAGTTTGATTATTTTGGAAAACTTAAAATTCCGACCTAAAAAAGCCCTCTCAGAGCTGACTGTCCAAAATAATCGAAGTATCCGTACAAATAAAACCGGTCGTTAAATTACAGCCCGACAATAAATTTTTATTATTATGGCAACATACTGGGCATTAAATTACAACCGTTATTAAATAAAATCAAGC
>CALVHA010000017.1 GCA_944327255.1 Candidatus Gastranaerophilales bacterium
TCGTCCCTTTCGTTTAATTTCCTTATTCTCTTTTACGGTCTATTTATTATTTTTCTTTAATCTTTTTTCGCTTCTTCTTAATGTTTCTTAATGATATTTATAAAAAGCTTATTTATAAGCCTTTTCAGCTTGTGCTTATTTATTAAAAAATATTAAGTTATGTAACAAAAATAAGACTTTGTGAAAATAGGTTATCTATAAAAACTTTATATATATAAAGAAGAGTAAAATATAAGGAGAGAGTATTATGTCATTTCTTGCAATGGATGCGCAAAAAAGTTTATTTACGCTGCAGAAAAATCAGCTTCAATTTGAGCAAATGTTGATCTTAAATCAGGTAAACTGGTGTCAACGAGAACAAAATTACATTACACAACAATATTCTCAAGAAGGCGTTGATGCAAGTCCAGATGAAGATCCGTATTTCATCCAGCTACAACAAATGTCAGAACAGCTTGAAACAAGAAAATCTAATCTTGATGACCAGATTACATTGTTAAACGAAGAAATTAACTCTTGTAAGACACTTGTTAATAACAATATTAAGCAGTCTTGCGGATTGAACCTGCTTGGTAACTAGTAAATAAACTTCATAAATATAAACAATTAACAAAGAAGTTTGTAGTGATGTCCTTGAAAAAATTTTCAAGGAAGACTATGAACTTTTTTTATTTTGTATTTTATACAAGTCAACAGTATTAATCATCAGAGAAGCTATTGTCATAGGGCCAACGCCACCCGGTACAGGTGAGATATATGCAGACTTCTTTGAAACAGAGTCAAATTGGACATCTCCACGAATTTTTCCATCAGCGTCACGAAAAATCCCCACATCAACAATTACACCCTCATTTTTTATCATATCATCTTCTATTAATACTTCCCCTACTGCAGAAATTAAAACATCTGCAGTTTTTGTTATTTCTTTAAGATTTTTTGTATGGCTGTGGCATATAGTAACTGTAGCATTCCTATTCAAAACCATAAGTGCCATAGGTTTTCCCACAAGATTAGAACGCCCGACTATCACAACGTGCTTCCCATCAAGGCTAATCCCATATTCATCCAAAAGCAATAAAATTCCCTTAGGAGTACATGGATAAACATAAGGTTTCAATCCTGTAGCAAGACGACCGCAATTCTCAAGAGTAAAACAATCTACATCCTTAATCGGAGAAATACTGTTAATAACCTTTTGCTTATCTATATGTTCAGGTAAAGGAAGCTGAATAAGAATAGCATTAACAGAATCATCATTATTTAATTCTTGTATTTTATCAAGCAGAACCATCTCAGAAACAGTTGTAGGATATATTATAACTGTTGATTTAATACCAAGGGAATCTGCCGTTTTCTTTTTATTATTAACATAAATTTGACTTGCTGCATCATCTCCTACAAGAATTACAGCAAGAGAAGGTTTTACCCCATACTGCTCAATCTCAAATTTGAGCTTATCAAGAAGCTTATTTCTTAGTTTTTTCCCATCCAATATTACTGCCATCTACTCACCGCCCTGTGGTAAATTTAATCTGAAATAAAACTGCTTAATAGCATCCTGAACCATTTTTGAATCCCTTGCAATAGAATTTTTTAATAATTCTTTATCAAACGGAATTACACCTAAAACGTCAAGATCATATTTTTTCAATAAATCATAAAGTGTCGTTAAATCGTTATTGTCAACTTTATTTATAACAACACCAAGCTGGTTGCCAGCCGCATATTTTGCACTGAACTCCTCTATTCTTTTTGCAAGATGTGCAGATTCTTCAATAGGATTTGCCACAATAATAGTAGTATCAATTTCAGTATCAACAAGCTGATTTAAATATTTCAGATCAAACTCACAGTCAAAAATTACTATATCATATCTGTCAATCAGCTTCTGAACAGCATCATTTATCTGACCAGTTATAGGACAACGGCAGTCTTTAGAACCAACAAACCACGAAACTATCAAGTCAACATTATCATCTATCTGAACAAGAATATCTTCCATTGCCCATTCTATAAACTCCTGCTTGGACATATTTTCAGGTATTCCCGTTTTATACTCATGTTTTCCGCTTCTTATACCGTAAATGGTATTTCTAACATCAAGCCCAAAGCTGTGCCCTAATTCACTTGCCAGATCATTATCAAAAAGAAGAATTGATTTTTCCGGGAACTGTTCCTGAAAAATTCTTAAAAAAGCCTTTGTAATAGTAGTTTTTCCACTCCCACTTTTACCAGTAATCGCAAGTTTAAATGTCATAATACCTCTTTTTTATCTGTACTCTTCTTTTAATTTTTCAGATAACTCTTTTGTTAATCTCATAGCTTTTTCGGCAAGCTCAACAGTTAAACTTCCCGCCCCGCAGGATGTTGATATCAAAGAGTTATCTATAATAAGTTTCTCATCAACACCCTTTTTAGTCAAATATTTAACAGACATTTTGAATCTTTCATATAAAACAGCTAAGTCAGCCTCTTCAAGAGCAGGGCTGTCTAATGTCGGAACAATACCCCATACAATTTTACCGTTATTTTTAAGAAATTTGTCAATGTCAGCAGAAAAAATACTCAAATTTTGTGCAAAACAATAAGCATCAAGATTTATCATATTAACACCACTTCGGATAGGAAGTTGCCAATCACACTTACCACAACAATGAATTGCACTCAAACCGCCAAATGACTTAATAGCATTCGAAATTTCTTCAATCATTAAAAGAACATCATTCTCATCAACTGTTACATAAGCAGAAGTCCCAAGCTGTGAAATAGACGGTTCGTCAATAAAAATTATAGGTACAATTTCAGGATTAGCCTTCTTTATTCTTTTTATCTGCCATAAAGCTTTTAATGTAAGTGTTTTGACAATAATTTCTTTTAATGTTTCATCATAAATTGCACACTTCCCATCCATATTCACAAGGGTTGTTGAAAGAGTAAAAGGACCTACAATCTGCCCCTTTGCATAACAAGGACGGGTGACTTTAAGCATTTTTATAAAACTATCAAATGAAGAAGCATACTTTGAAGAAATCGAATATTTTTCAAGAAGCGTATCCTCTTCCTCCTGGGAAAGAATTGTCTCATAATTAAGGAAAAACTGCTCCAAATCCTCATAAAAGGCATCATAATCACAATCAAGATAAGATTTGTCATAAAAAAATGAAGGCATTCCTTCCAGAAACTGGAGTATCATGTCTTCATTTTTACTTACCTTTACCATTTGTGGCCAAAAAGGGATTTTAGCAAAACAACTCTTAACCACAGACATAGCATCCGAAAGATTAGTATGAGGGACAGAACCTATTGCAATACATTCCAGCTTTAAATTGCTCAAATCCTGTCCCATCAAACCTCTCATCTATTAAAAACTATGCTTCTTCTGTTGTTTCAACTTCTTCAACAGATTCTTTCAAAATTTCAGAAGCTGTAACTGTAACAGCCAATTCACATTTAACTTTAGAAGTTAATTTAATAAGCATTGTATAAGAACCAACTTTATTGATAGGAGCATTCAATGAAACATTTTTTCTATCAACTTCGATACCTGATTGAGCCTGTAATTCTTCAGTTAACTTCTTAGTAGTGATAGTACCGAACAATTTGCCAGATTCACCTGCTTTAGCGCTTAATTTCAATTCTGCAAATTTTTCAATTTTTTCAGCAGTAGCAAGAGCTTCCTGATGAAGTTTTTCTTGTTTAGCTTTAATTCTTGCAATATTTTGTTCACGATTTTTTACTGCGCCTTCAGTAGCAACTTCTGCAACGTTTTGAGGAAGGAGGAAATTTCTTGCATAACCGTCTTTAACGTTTACCATATCTCCTGCTTCGCCCAAATTTTGAACGTCTTTTTTTAATATAACTTGCATAATATGTCTCCTTTTTCTATTTATATTTCTAACGTAAAAAAATATTACAACAAAGGAAACCTTTTGTCGAGACTTTTTTGCCGAATGTTAAGCAGGATTTATCTTAATCTCTTCAATTTAAGTCCGTAATCCATCAGTTTATTAATCCAGGACAGAGGAAAATGAGAAGCAATTTCACCCAGTTTTGCATCGATTCCTATAACATATGATGGTTTTGGATTTTTTAAAGAATCTATTTTTTTAATCAAATCAACAACTTTTGCTGTAGACAAACCTCTTCGCTCATTTTTTAAAGCATTTTCGGCCAGAAAAATCATCTCCTTATTATACGACATATCATTCTGAATGCAGTCCTGATTAATTTGTACTGACTTGCTCCAAAGAGGAGTCGCAATCACACCGGGCTTAACCGAAACAACTTTAACTCTATGGTTAGTTTCTACTTCCAGAGCATTAAATAATATATCCAGACTTCTTTTTGACGCACAATAAGGTGCAATAAACGGGAATATTCCGAAGCTTGCCATTGAACTTATGTTAATAACCTTACTTCCTTCAAGTAAAGGCATAAGTTTCTGAGTAAAACGCAGGTGAGAAAAAGTATTAACCTCAAACTGCTTTCTTAATTTTGATATTGGCATCGTCTCCATCGGCCCTGCCATAACACAACCAGCGACATTAATCAGTAAATCTAGCTTTTTAGCCTGCCGTTTTATAAATACAGCTGCTCCATCAATTATAGAAGTTTTCTCCATATCAATAAAAAACGGTACCACATTTGACGAAATCTTTTTCAAAGGAATCTCATAATCAGGATTTCTATATCCGGCAAAGACAATATTATCTTCTGAAAAAGCTTCAACTAAAGCCTTTCCAATTCCGGAAGTTGCACCTGTAATTACAATTGTTCTCTTCATTATTCTACGTAAGATCCAAATAACGGCAGATATAATGCCAACGCCAATGTTAATACAATACTACCGATTACTATCAACATTAAAGGCTCAATCATCTTGGTCATTGTATCTACAATAGCATCTAATTTTTTATCAATATATTTAGTAGCCTGCATCAACATTTCGCCCAAACGACCTGATTGCTCACCTGTTGCAATCATAAATAAAATCATTTTAGGAACTGATTCTGTAGTTCGCAAAGCAACAGACAAATGCTGCCCCTGTTGCACAAGCCCTGTTGCTGATTCAATTTTTTGACGCAATGTATAGTTCGTTAAAGTTAAATTTGCCAGATACAAACACTCTACAATTGGAACACCAGCATCATACGCAACCTGCATAACTGCAATAAAGTTTGCAAAATTTGAAAATTGAACCAAATCTTTTAACAAAGGAATTTCTAAGGAAAGTTGGTCAATTTTTTTACGACTGACAGGCCATTTAAACAGATAATAAATTGCGAATACCGCACCACCTAGCATAAATGGAACAAATAACCAGTATTCTCGTAGGAATAAACCTGCATCCATAAGTGTTTGCGTAATCCAAGGCAATGATTTTCCCATATTATCAAACATATCTTTAAATACAGGGAATACAAACATCAACATAACTAATACAATTACGACAGCCAAACAAATTACAAACACCGGATACATTAGAGTTCCGATAACTTTACTTCTGATATTTGCCTGCTTTGTTAAAATTTCCAACAAACGATCCAGAGTTCGTTCTAATTCCCCGGAATCCTCACCGGCTTTACAAAGCCCAATATAAATCTGACCAAATTGTTCAGGATATTTTGCAAGAGTATCAGCAAATGTTGAACCAGCCATAATCTGACGTCTCAATTCCTTTGCCACAAGTCTTATTTTAAGCTTTGCAGCATCGTTTTCAATAAACATCAGAGATTCAATCATAGGAATACCAGAAGATGCAAGGATTTGCAGAGTTGATGTGAATTCCATTTTATCACTCAACCCTAACGTCTTCATTTGACCCGGTTGAACACCAGAAGAAGCCTCAGATTTAGCATCTTTACCAACTCTTTCTTCATAAACCTTTGTAGGTAAAAATCCAAGTTTTCTGACATTATCACGGGCTTCCCGTATATCTTCAGCTTCAATCTTTCCTTTTACAACTTCTTTTCCGTTTTTTAACGCTTCATAATTATATATCGCCATATGTATTCCTATTCATTTACAATACCGAGTACACGAATGAATTCATCAATAGTAGTTTGTCCATTAACAATGTGACCAATACAAGATTGATTAAGAGTTCTCATACCATTTTTAACAGCCAATTCTTCAATTTCAATATCATGAGCCCCTGATGCAACAAGTTTTCTGATACCTTTTGTAATCGCCATAATTTCATACACACCAAGACGGCCTTTATAACCTGAGAAACCACACTTATTACACCCTTTTGCTCTGTATAAAGGTGTCTTCATCAATCGTTCAATCTCTTCTTCATCAACTGTAATTTGTGAGACCTCTTCTCTTGTAGGGAAATATTCTTCCTTACAATCATCACAAAGTTTTCTGACAAGACGTTGTGCAATTACACCTGAAAGAGTGGAGGCAACCAGATAATCCTTTGCACCCATTTCCACCATACGTGTAACAGTTGCGGCCGCAGAGTTTGTGTGGACGGTACTTAATACAAGGTGACCGGTTAATGCCGCAGAAATAGCAATTTCCAGAGTTTCATAGTCACGAATTTCACCGACAAGAATAATATCAGGGTCTTGACGTAAAATTGCACGCATACATGATGCAAACGTAATGCCCGCTTTTGCATTAATTTGTGATTGGTTAATTCCTTCCAACTTAATTTCTATCGGGTCTTCAATTGTAGTAATGTTTACATCTTCATTATTCAAACTCTTTAATACAGAGTAAAGTGTCGTTGTTTTACCTGAACCGGTAGGACCAGATGTAAGAATAATTCCATTCGGACAAGTAATCATATTTTTGATTTTAGCAATATCTTCAGGAGTTCCTCCAACAAGATTAATATTTTTATCAGCAGCGTTTAATGAAACCGCAGGAGCCAGTACACGAATACAGACCTTCTCTTTTCCAGCAACAGGAAGAGTATTTATACGGAAATCATACGACTGATTTTTGTACTTAATCGAAAATGTACCATCCTGTGGACGTCTGTGCTCTGCAATATTCATTCTTGACAAAACCTTGAAACGAGAAATTACAGACGTCTCAACTTTTGTCGGAATATCCAGAACCTTAGACAACATACCGTCTTTTCTATAACGAACAATATAACCAGATAATCTCGGTTCTATATGAATATCTGATACGTGTGTATCAATAGCAGTCGTAATTATCTGGTTTACGAATTTTGCGATTGAACCGCTTGAGTCTTGAAGTTCATTATCAACCTGTTCCCATAATGAGGTTTCAACCTGAAGTGCAGACGTTTCATCCTCAATTTGTTTAATAATTTGCTGGGTTTCTTTTTTCTGTTCAGAGAAAAAAGTTTCCATACAGTTAGTAAACTCATAGTGGGTCATTAATAATTGTTTTGGATTTTGTCCCGTTAAATAAATAATCTCTTTTAAAACATCGGGTTTAACAGGAGCAACAACACCTAAAACCAAATTCTTACCATCAGATGATACAGGTACTACTTTATTATTTTTTATAAAATCTTCAGGCAATATATTGATGAAAGCACTCTGCTTTGCAAGTTGATCTGCAGTAACCATATCAAAACCGGTTTGACCATGCAAAGCCTCTTTTAATTGCTCAAGCGTTATAAAACCAAGTTTAAACAACATTGAACCGACAGGAACTTTTTGTCGTTTACTTTCTGCCAGAGCCTGAAGCAACTGAACATCAGTAATATAGCCCTTTTCAATAAGAAGTTCACCTAATTTTGATTGTGGTTGCGGTACAACATTTTGCGGGACTTTTTCCTCGACAGGCTTAGGAATTGCAGTAGCAACTAAATCTGCAATTAATTCATCCAAATCCTTATCCGGAACCTGAATAAATTTTATAGGGTAATCTAATGTTTGTTTTATTTTTTCGTTAACAGTATCCTTATCAGACAGAGAATTAATAGCAACAAACAAATACTTGTCTTTGACACTGATAGGAACAAATTTATATTGTTCCATCAGTGTTTTATCGACTTGATTTAGTATTTGTTTATTAATGCTATTTTTTAATCTGTTCTGTAATTCGTTCATCTTTTTATCTTATTAAATTAAACTATAAGGATTCGCCATTTGCAGCAGTATCTGAATCTACAAGGATTTTAGGTGTAACCAAGATAACTAATTCAGATCTTTCCTTATCAACAGTTGAACTTCTGAAGAAAGTTCCAAGTCCAGGAATATCTCCAAGGAACGGTACTTTATGAACTGTTTTTGTTTCGTGTTCTCTCATCATACCGCCAAGAACTAAAGTATCACCGTCTTTAATTCTTACATTCTTCAATTCAAGATTTCTTTTTTGAAGTAATGTAGCCTGCAAATCCTGCATACCTGCAGCTGCCGCTTCTTCATCAGCTGCTGCCGCATAGATTTGTTCCTTAATAGTAGTATAGTCCGGTTTTAAATTTAAGTAAACATATCCATCCGGTGAGATAAACGGCGTTACAGTAATTTTAATACCTTCATCATCACCGATTTCATATGTTCTCTGGGTAGTAGCATTTGAAGAATATGCACCCTGAACAACCTGAGATGTTACAGTTTTTACATAGTCACCAGTCATATCAATTACAGATTCCTGACCATTTGTCGCCAGAATTCTCGGATTAGAAATTGTACGCCCCTTACCATTTTCTATAATCATATTAAGAGTATATATTAAAGAAGCAGACCCAGAACCATAAACCGGTCTATTTTCACCCCCGAAAATACCAAAACCCTGATTCCCGAAAGAGACCTGTCCTGTATGGTCAGTTGTGATATTGAAGTGCTTACTTGTAAAGCTCCAAGAGTTGTTGAACTCTCTTGAACCTGATTCGTTAAGTTCGATAATTGAAAATTCAATATAAGCCTGCGGTTGACGTTTGTCATTTTCCGTGATAAAGTCTCTTACCATCTCTATTTGCTGTGGAGAACCACCAATTAAGTTAACTGTACCTAATTGAGTATAATAAGCAACAGACAAACTTTTCAATCCGAGCGGAACGTTATCCTTACTACCTTCACCTGATGAACCGCTACAAGCAATCGTTCCTTCACCAAGAGTAATATCACCATCAGCGGCACCGGTCATTACACCTGCAGCTGCACCTGTTGAAGCTCCAGCACTAGGTAAAAGCATTTTACAAATCATATCAGCCATTTGTGCAGGAGTTGTATGATTTACCTTGAAAGCACTTACTACAGGTTTTTTATCAAATTGACTTATAACTTTTCTTGCAATTGCAACGTCATTGTTACTTCCGAAAATTAACACTTCGTTGGTAGCAGGATTTGTTGTCGCAATCTCAGAACCGGATAAACCAGGTTTTTTCATACCATAAATATTAGAATTTAAAAACTTAGCCAAAGCACCAGCATCAACATATTTAACAGGAATTACCGCCATCTCTTGTTTTGCTACACTTGATTTATCATCACTTTTTGTGATTATCAAAGTGTTATCCTGAAGTGTATAGGCTAAATCTGACGTTGTCAAAACCATGTCAAAAGCAGAGTTCAAAGGAATGTTTACCAAATCCATAGTAACTTTTCCTTCAACAGTACCTTTAAAGATGATATTTAAGCCTGCTTTATCAGCAAACATTCTTAATACCTGTTTTACGTCAGAATCTCTAAGACTCAAATTAACTTTGAGATTCTTGTTTGTAATACCATCATCCGCCTGCAATTTTACAATAGAAGGTGCACTACCTCTGATTGAAGGCATATAGTCCGCACTGTATGCAAGCAATTCATTTCCGGCATCTTTTGCAAATGTTGATGAAACCGGAGTTGTTAGTGCAAATGCTAACAACATCGTACTTACCGTAATTTTTTTAATCGTATCTTTCATCGCTGCTCCTGCTTATCTTCTTATTATTTCTACTTTTTTGACCCACCAAATTTCTTGGTTAAATTCGCTACCGTATTATAGTTTACTTCAACCTGACCATCTGTTACCAGCTGTCCAACGCCTGCTTTATAAACATTTGAGCCCATTTGAACAGTTACGGAACTCTTTCCGATTGATAAAACTTTATAGCCGTTTATCACATCTCCAGATCTTACAAGATAATCAGATCCCTCGATATTTAAAATAGCAGATGGATTATTCTTATCATACATTATACCAGACACTTTGGTCGTGACAACTTTTTGGGCATTTGGATCAGCCTCAGGGCTTTCCAATGGCTCCAGTAAATCATATTTCAACTTTTCGTTAGGAATTGATGCCAGCATTTCTGCTTCTTCCGGAGGCAAAAAAGGATGTGCTCTTCCTACATTTTCTACAGGAACAGACACCATTTTATCAGTTTCTTCATCTGCAGGAATTTCTACAGTATTATTATCAGCAGAATTGTTTTCTTCTGCCGGAATCTCTGTTTCAATCTGTTGCGGAAGATCCTGCGGTACATCCTCAGAGTCAGTTTTTGGCGCACAACCGGATAAGTTTAGCGCTAATACAAAAGCGAACGCTAATGTGAACAACATTTTAATTCTTTTTTTCATAGGCATCCCTGTTTTATTTTCCATACTATTTTAAAACCACTTTCTCTCTCATCACGTAATTTTACTTTTTTGACATATTGATTATATAAAAACATATGAAATAGTGTATCAATCTTTTAATGTATTTATTTATACCCCATTAAAAAATTTTCTATAATATCATATTTAAAATAATAACATATATTAAAAATTTTGGCAAAACAGGCTCAAATATTAAGTTATATTAAATTCTAACTTTATTGTTCAAAATTATTTGTAATTGCGTAAATATATTCCAAAATCTCTGCAAAATAATCTAAATCAGCATTCCCATTGAGAATCAAGTCCGCCTGATTTCTAAATGGTTTCACATATTTTTCTCCGGCATTTGTTATGTAATCCCAATGTTTCAGAGCATTATCTTCACTTTGGTTTCTTTCTTTACAGGCTCTTGCCATAAAACGGCTTTTTCTTATATCATTATCAGCCTCAACGTATATTTTTATATCAAAAATATCCTGAACATCTTCATACATTGTTGCAATACCTTCTACAACAATAATTTTTTGAGAATGTATATCCTGAGCATTAGGAAGAGAAACACCGGTTCCATTAGGCAAATACATAGGAGCCTTAATATCACGACCTTCAGATAGCAGTATTAAATCTTTTTTTAAAATATCTAATTGAAAA
Source organism: Candidatus Gastranaerophilales bacterium (assembly GCA_944327255.1). GTDB lineage: Bacteria > Cyanobacteriota > Vampirovibrionia > Gastranaerophilales > Gastranaerophilaceae > UBA1221. The sequence goes on from CALVHA010000017.1 coordinate 11,172, forward strand.
CTTGTCGGAGCGTCAACATCATAACCATTATCCCTCAAGTTATCAAAACTACCAAATTCTGCGATAAGTTTTGATATATCATTAAAATAATTATCAGTACTCAACACAGAAACAGGCATTGAAAGTTGCTCTATGTTTCTTTTTATTTCTTTACATATTGTTGATTTACCTGAAGCTGATTCCCCAGTTATTCCAATTAGTAAACGTTTTGACGGATTATTAATCAATCTTTTTGAAAAACGATTTATGAATGCAGGATTAACGCTTAAAAATATCGGGGCATCACAACGTCTGTCATAAGCTAAAATTTGTCTGAATTTTGTTTGCAGATAAAACACAAGTAACTCGCGGCCTGTTTTTGAGTTAAAATCCGGTTTTAAAATTTTATCCGTAGAGTTTAATTCTTTTTCTATTAATAATTTCATCATTTTACTTTCCGAAACTTTATTTTATAAATAAAGTGATGTTTAGAATAATACATCAGAAAAAAAAAAATTGCTATCTAAAAATAAATTTATTACGTTTTATTAATAATACTTAATATATAAAAACCCGCACCTTGACCGGTACGGGTTTTTGACAGTTTTCAGCTGAAATAATTATTCCGCATCTTTGTTAATATCTTTAATACTCAATGCAATTCTATGTTCTTGAGGTGTGAATTTTTTAATTAAAACTTCTACACTATCACCAACTTTAAATTCATTAAACGGATTAACATTTTCACTGCTCATTTCAGATACAGGAAGCAAAGCCTCAACACCAGGGAATATATTAATAAATGCACCAAAACCAGTTACTTTGTTAACTGTCCCTGTAATAATTTGGCCTTCTTCAAACTGACCTTCAATTTGCTGCCAAGGATCTTCTCCCATTCTCTTTAATGAAAGAGAGATTCTCTTTAATTCGTTATCAATTTTAATAATTTTTACTTCAATAGTTTCACCCAAAGAAATTACATCAGAAGGATGTTTAATTCTCTGCCATGAAATTTCAGAAATTGGAAGCAAACCATCAATGCCATTAATATCAATAAATGCACCAAAATCAGCAATTCTAACAACTTCCCCTTTTACAACCATGCCTTCTTCCAGAGTTGAAAGAATATTATCAACAACCTGATCTCTTTGTTCAGCAACAGCTAATCTTTGAGAAAGAATTAATTTATTTTTCTTAGGATCAGCTTCCAAAACTTTAACTTCTATTTTTGTATTGACCAGGCCGTCAAAAGGAGTACCTGTTCTTAATTGGCTTGAAGGAATAAAACCCTTCAAATCTGCAACATCAACAAGAACTCCACCCTTAACAACTGATACAACTTTTGCAAGAATAGTGTCACCTTGAATTTTAGCATCATTAAGTTGAGCCCATGCCTGAGCAAATGCTAGTCTTTTTAAAGATAACAACATTCCGTCATCATCGTTTTCTTCTTTTAATACATAAAATTCTCTTTCTTCACCAATTTGTAAATCACCTTCTGTTTCAGCTGAAGATAATTCTTTGTTAGGAAGAAAAGCTTCTGTTTTAGCGCCTCTTACACTAACCAGATAACCATCACTATCTTTTTTCACAATTGTACCTTCAACTATATCTGCCACAGAATAGGTTTTAGAGAAAGATTCTTCCAATAGTCTTTCAAATTCATCTAAATTAGTTTTTTCTAATGTCGTTGTCATTTTTTGTATTTCTCCTTTTTTAAATTTTACTTATTTTTTCTACAACTTTTTCTATAACATTTTGTGGAGTAGATGCCCCGGCAGTTACTGAAATTTTTTGAGATGCGGATATAATATCACAAAATTCATCTAATTCATTATCATTTTCAATATGAACCGTACGTGTGATATCTTTCAAAATTTCAGCAAGATGTGTTGTGTTTGCACTTTTTTTAGACCCCACTACAACCATCAAATCGCTTTCTTTTGCAAGCTCTTTAGCCTCAGACTGGCGCATTGCAGTACTCTGACAAATTGTATTTGCGATATGCAATTCCTTAGAAACGGAAGTTAAGTATTCTACAACAGAATTTAAAGTCGCAAGCATCTGAGTTGTTTGTACTACCACACCGACACGCTTATGAATTTTAATTTCCTTTTCATATCGCTTAAGCTGTTCAACGGAACCAGCAACTATGACTTTATCACTCCAAAGTCTTGCATTAGCTTTAATACCAACTACTTCAGGGTGTTCAGATTTGCCAACAATTACAAGAAAGTAGCCTTCTTTGGCCAGTTCGATAGCCTTTTGCTGAACCTTTTTAACATCCGGACATGTAAGATCAACAAGTGTAAACCCTGCATTCTGAATTTTATCAATAATTTCAGGGGATTCACCATGACTTCTTACAACACAAATACCCTCTCCATGCTCTGGAATTTCAGTTATTGTCTTAATTCCAAGAATTTCAAGTTCATTAATAACGTCAGTATTATGGATAAGTTCACCCAATACAAAAACATTTTTATCAGGGTTTTCTGCTTTCAATTTCTTTGCAGTTTCAACGGCTCTTTTTACACCGTAACAAAAACCTGCAAACTTTGCTATTTTAATATCTTTAGGCAATTAATATTGTCTTCTTTCTTCAATAGACTCGCAAAGTAAAAGCTTTGCTGTATTAATATTTGAACACAAACCTGTTATAAAATCAAGCACAGGCTTTAGAATTTCATCTGCCTGTGCCTGCTACAAATTATGTACCTCCCTAAATTATCAGCATACAAAATTTCCGTATTTATCACGTTTCCATAAAGTTGTGTTTCCTCTAAAATTACTATAGTATTCCCTATTAGAAATCTTTCCTCCAGAAGCAAAAGAGTCTGGCGAACTCATATACAATTCGGAATGGAATGATTCTTTAATAACAGGATTGTCAAGAGCTGAATCTTTTCTTGCAACCATTAATTCTGCACAAGTTTGCTTTATATCATCGCTAAATCCGTTCGGGTTATCCTTAAAATATTTCAAAGCATCCGCCTGCATATCAGGAATTCTTAACATTTCCTGCATAATTTTATTTTTAACTTCAGGCGTAATCTGCAACTGGAATAAATCCGAACCCATTGCTGAAATTAAAGATGAAAGCATTTCAGGGCAATAAGTCGCAATATGAGTAATAACTTCTGCCTGCCATACACCTTGAAGCTTACTAATCATTTTAAATTTTGTTGCAGGATTGGCCTTCATAAATTCCTGCATATATTCAGCAACTTTTAAATTTTTATCATCAACAGACCATTTTTCAGATTCAGCAGGATCATTCGCAGCATCCATAAAGACAAGATACTCACCTGTTTTTTGAGCAAGAAGCTTAGTACTACGTTGTTCCATAGCTTGCAGCTGCATCGAAATTTCCTTTGAAACAGATTTCAAAGCTTCTTTATCATATTTATCCAGCTGTAAGTTTGCAGCTTCTATAGCTTCGGCATTCCCAGAGTCATAAGTGACATTCAAAGCTTCAGCTTGAACCGATTTATCATACTTATATATGTTAGATGCGGCATGCTTTTGAACTTCTGCATATTTACTACCAGTAATTGATTTATGCATATCAAGCTGATTAGATACATCACAATCTGCAATTTGATCAGACAATTTATTTAAAGATTGAATTGCCGTATCCTGAGGTAAAAGAGCTTCAGCATTAAACTGTAATGTTTTAAAACCTTCGACCTGATTTTCTTTAGCAAATCTTGTAATTGTTCCCGAATCAATTGCAGCCTGCGTTGCTGTAGCAGAATCGTCAGTAAACAGATGTAGTACTTTATTCTGTAATTCAACCAATGCTTTATCAGCATTCGCTGCGGCATAATCTTTAATTTTTTCGACTGAATTCTTTTTAACATTTTGCATGACGGACATCTGAAAGTCTGCGTTTTTAAGTTCATAACCTCTGTCAACAGTTCTTTGTTGAACGATTTCGGATGTCATTCCTGAAGAAATTGCAGAAATCTCCGCAAATTGTTCATCTGTTGAAGAATTAATAACGGCAACCACGAAATTTTCAGCCGTTTGCGGATTTATATCTTCTAATGCTGCAATAGATTTCATTGCCGTTAAAGAAGAATCACCCAAAACATCCATATTGCTAGCGTTAATATTAATGGTATCGATATTTTTATCATTTGCCAAAAGTTTAGCAAATTCAGGATTGTTTTTTGCTAAAGAGTGCAGTGTCATAACTAAAGCAATATCACCGCATTCATTGGCATCATGCATCATCTCAAGAATTTTTTCAGGAGAATCTTTATATGTTTCAGACACATATTTTGAGACAATAGACATTTTCTCGACTTGAGAAGATGCTCTATTATATCTTGCACTAAATTTTGAATCTCCATTTTGAATTTCTTCCAAAATTGCAGAGATTTCACCAAAACGGATACCAAATTCCTCAAGATATTTAGGAGATACTTTTTCTAAATTTTTGAGGATTGATTCTTCCATCTTGGTTAACTCGCCGGTTTTACTTTTTTCTTTCAGATAATCCAGCATAGCAACGCCAAGTTTAACGTCACCTTCTTGTACCAATCTGCCAATATCATCAAAGCAAATATCTCCATCCGTGCTACCATTTTTAGCTAAATATTCTTTAACTGAAGTCAAAGACATATCAAAAAAATCAATAGTTTGTTTTTCTACATCAGAAAGGCTTGATGGACTCATAGAATTTTTCTCATGCAGGTAAGTCCACATATAATCTACCTGTTGATGTTTTGGTAATACAGAAAATTCTTTTAACGAAATATAATTAGAATTTGCAGCTTGCAATTTTTTCATTTTTTCTTGCCAATACGCAGATTCTTGAGTTACATCAACTCCACTTTCGTCTGATTGATCTTTGGATAAAATGTATTTTTCTTTGATTAATTCTCTACTTGCCTGCTTCATCAAGCGATTTTTTTGCTGCTCAGTTAAATTATTCCAATCATCAATAGTTGGTTTATTTGTAGAGTCACCAAATAAAAATTTATTCTTTGTATATTCTCTTATATAAATTTCTCGCTGTTTATCAGGCTCAAGTTCACTATAAGTTTTTGAGTCAAAAAAACCACTTTCATTAAGCTTAAGTTCAAGTTCCTCTATTGTCGAAACAGTTTCTTTTACTGTTGGTATTTTTTCTTGAACTTTGGCTTCTTTTACATTTTGTGAAATAACAGACTGTGGTAACTCAGAATTTTCCCCAGTTGATATTACCTGCGTAGTCTGTGTGGCAGGAACTTGAGTTTGTTGCATTTCCTTATAGGCTTTAATATACTTAATCTGTTCTTCCGGTGTTAATGAAATAAAATTTGGATCATTTGTTAATTTTAAATATTCTTCAGTTGTCAGACCTAATTTTTTTGCAATCTCTTCTGTTTTTTTAGTTTCAAATACTGCATTCACAGAACTTGATGCTACTTGTGTAGAAGAGGTACTTGCAGAAGTAACCTGAACTGATGTCGTATCATTATTCACATACGATTGTTTAATTAAATCACCATCTAATGACATAGTTACATTATCCTCTGGTTATACTCTCTATATACATGTAAAAACATGCCGCAATACCTGATTGCGACATGTTTACATTTTATTTACAAAAATTTACATTATTCTTGAGGGAAAATCTTTTTTACTTCATCAAAATATTTTAGCCCATTAGCATAGTATGCCGCATAAGCAGGTTTTCCTATTTTAATTGCGTCATTATTTGCCTCTGAAGCCACTACTTTTCTAATATAATCTGCAAAGACGTTACTGTTAGGTTCTTCAAGAGTATAAACCCGTCTATTACCCAATTTAAAACCATCATTATCTTCTGGAAGAGGAATACCTTTTATCAAAGTATATTCCTGCCCGCCGTCAGGATTAACTTCATCCTTTATAAGAACGGTTTTCGCCATACAACGGTGAATTAAATTTTTACCTAATGATCTTTTAATGTCCACAAACTCAAAATTACTGTCATTCCCGTCTGTACTATAAAATTTTACATCATAGACAACCCCACCAGGTTCTCCAGTTGTTGAAAAATGATCATGTTTTATAAGTTTTGGTTTCCCAACAGGTGATTGCTCAACAAGTTCAATATCATTTACTCCGGAAACATCTTCAGGAGGATTAACAGCATTAACTTTATTCAAAGGACTCATCGCTATCAAAACAGCGACAGGAACAGCCTTTAAAACTCCTGTATTTCTTGAAGAAGGCTCTTGATAACGTTCATCCACTTCACGTTTTTGACCACTAAATGCAATACTTTTTGTACTAATTGGTGTAACACTAGATACCGGTTGCAATGCCATAATTCATACTCCTTTATTATTTTATTTTTAATGTTGTAATGATATGACAAAACTTTAACAAAATTTTTTTTGCCATATATTTTTAATTCATTTCCCCTATATTTGCATTATAGCAGACGAATTCACCCCATGTAAAAAGGTATATACTATTTTAATAAAAATTTACATTTAGATTTATATTCATATTAAAATCAACCTGAATTGCTTGTATTATGTTTTTGTTTGTTATATTTTACATGGTGTGTAATATTATTTACAAAAAGAAGGAGAACTCACATGAGTGAAAGAAAATTAGTTGGAACAGGAGAAATGTTCAAAAAAGCACTCGCAGGCGGTTATGCAATCGGTGCTTACAACGTTAACAACATGGAAATTTTACAAGGTATTGCAGAAGCTGCTGAAGAAACTCAATCACCTATTATTCTTCAGGTATCTGCCGGTGCTAGAAAATACGCTAACCAAACTTATTTGATTAAATTGGTAGAAGCTGCATTGGCCACAACTACAGTACCTATCGCTTTACACTTAGACCACGGTGCTGATTTTGATATTTGTAAAGCTTGTATTGACGGTGGTTTCTCTTCTGTTATGATTGACGGTTCAAGATTCCCGTTGGAAGAAAATATCAAAGTTACTAAACAAGTTGTTGATTATGCTCACGCTCACGGTGTTTCTGTTGAAGCAGAACTTGGCAAATTAGCTGGCGTTGAAGATGATGTTAAAGTTCACGCTAAAGATTCAACATACACTGATCCTGAAGAAGCTGCTAGATTTGTTAAAGAAACAGGTTGTGACTCTTTGGCAGTTGCAATCGGAACTTCTCACGGGGCTTATAAATTCAAAGGTGAAGCTAAATTAGACTTTGAAAGATTAGCTGAAATTAAAAAAGCTGTTAACGAAGTTGTTGGATATGATTATCCATTAGTATTACACGGTTCTTCATCAGTCCCGAAAGAGTTTGTTGCTAAATGTAATAAATACGGCGGTAACTTGCCTGATGCACAAGGTGTACCAGAAGATATGCTTAACTATGCATCTAAACACGGTGTAGCTAAAATCAATATTGATACAGATTTAAGATTAGCTATGACATCTACTATCAGAGAATTCTTCATTGAACATCCTGAAAAATTCGACCCTAGAGAATATATGGGACCTGGTAGAACAGCTGTTAAAGAAATGGTTATGCACAAAATGAGAGATGTTTTAGGTACAGCAGGACATGCTAAAGACTAATAACATTCATAACTAAGCAATAAAAAAGGAATTGTTTAAAAACAATTCCTTTTTTTACTCTAAAACTCTTTTATAAATAACGCTTACATTTTTGAGGAATGATTGTTTATCAAATATTTCTTCAATTTCTTTTTTAGTTAATCTTGACATTACATCATGATCTTCAAGAAGATTTGCTTTAAAATTTCCGTCATGTTCAAAAGCTTCAAGAGCATTTCTTTGAACCACGCGATATGCCTCTTCTCTTGTCAGTCCTTTTTCTACAAGTTTTAATAAAACTCTTTGCGAGAAAACAATTCCCCCGAATTTATCCGTATTTTTCAACATATTATCTTCATGCACGACAAGATTTTCAATAATATTGTTGAATCTTGCAAGCATAAAATCAACAAGAGTGAGACTGTCCGGAAAAATAATTCTCTCAGCAGAACTGTGAGAGATATCTCTTTCATGCCAGAGGGGTATATTTTCCAGCGCAACCATTGAATTAGCCCTAACAACACGTGCAAGCCCGCAAAGATTTTCGCTTAGAACAGGGTTTTTCTTATGAGGCATCGCAGAAGACCCCTTTTGGTTCTGACCAAAACCTTCTTCTACTTCCAGAACCTCAGTTCTTTGGAGGTGGCGAATTTCAGTTGCGAATTGCTCTATTACAGATGCAATCATAGCAAGAGATTGCATAAAGTATGCATGATAATCTCTTGAGATAATTTGAGTTGATATTTTTACAGGCTTCAGCCCCAAGTTCGCACAGGTAATTTCCTCAATTTCAGGAGGGATATTACTATAAGTTCCGACAGGACCTGAAATTTGCCCTACACGTATTTGTTCGAGAGCATTTGCAAAATTACTTCTTTGACGTTTCAATATATCAATCCAGTAACAAACTTTCAATCCAAACGTCATAATTTCAGCATGAACACCATGAGAACGACCTATACAAAGTGTATTTGTATGTTTTTCCGCTAATTTTTTTAAAGAATTAATAACATCATTAAGATCGTTAAGAATAATTTTTCCGCTATCCTGAATTTGGAGTGAAAAAGCAGTATCGATAACATCGGAACTAGTCATTCCAACGTGCATATATTTCGCTAAATCCCCCAGACTTTCATTAACATTTGTGAGGAAGGCAATCACATCATGTCGTACTTCACGTTCAATCTCTTCAATTCGTTGAACATCAAACTTTGCATTATTTTTCAATTGTTCAATATCTTTTTCAGGGAATTTACCTATTTGAACGTATGCATCACACACAGCAGTTTCAACATTCAAATAATAAGAAAACTTAGACTGCTGTGACCATATATTTTTAATTTCATCTCGAGAATATCTATCTATCATAATTAAAATTTTATCATAAAATTTTAATTATGTAAACTTAAGTTTTATGCAGAATACATTTTCAGAGTTCTTTCCAAATTCTTAGAAATTACTGATTTAACAGAGTCATATTCTGTTTGTAGCGCACTATGCTCTGTATCAAGAAGTTTTAACATATTATCATATTGTTTATCTTTTGCTTCAATATCTTTCGTTTTTGCCTGATATTCTGCTTCTGCTTTTGTAATTGCAGCTTCATTTGTCTGTTCGGAGATATCCAACGCATTTGTGTAGATTATAGAAGCCCACTCTGCATCTTCAAGTCCGGTTCCTTCTTCTGTAGGGTTTGCATAATTTACGCGCTCTAAAGTAATTTGACCTGTTTCAAGTGCATATTGAAGCCATTCTGCACTATTCATGAGACCATCTTCCAATACATCCCAGCGCGGGCCGGTTGTATCGGTTGTTGTAACAATAATCTCACCGTTTTCCTCAGAGACATCTATTGTCGTATCAGTTTTAGTTCCGTCTTTTTCATCACTCGGACCATTCATTCTGTGCCACAAGTTTACATACCATTGGGCTTTATCTTTATCATTGTACTCATATATTTTTTCTTCAATAGTTGCAGGAATATCTTCCATAATTGGTTCTTCAGACTTCCATTTATTCAAATCTTCATCATATAAATCCTGATTAAATATTTTCTCAGTAAATGCAAGACTCATATCTTCCTGGAATGTTTTTATCATATCAATTAATGTTGTATTATAATCAATACCTAAAGTACCAGAATTTTCTACAGCATAGTATAAGTCAATACACTTTTGATAAAGCGTTTTTTGCTCTATTCCTGTAATATTCCCTGCACCGTCATAAGTATAACAATAGTTACTTAAAAGCTGTTGAACTTCTGTAGGGGTTGTACCATTCGCAAGAGCTTCTTGCAAGTAATAATCACTTATTAATTTTTCTGCTTCTGTTGCGGTTGCCAAATCTAAATTTTCTGACGGATGTTCTGCAGCATATACTGTTTGCCCTTTCCAACCATCCCGTATGGCATCAGACACAGGTACCATCCCTTCACTGGCATTAATACCAGAAGAAAGTGTTGAACCATGAATTGCGGAACCTGAAATTTGAAAGGCGTCAATAGTTATTGTACTTCCAGTTGTAGTCGTTTTTGTTATAGGATAAAGAATAGGGTTTCCATAGTTCCCATCCGTTTTCAAGTCAATCATATGCGCAAGTACGTGTAGATAACAGCCGCTACCCCCATTAAGCGCATTGTTAAAACAGCTTTCTGACGCTTCTTTAAATATATTATATAGCTCAGAATCAGTACTTGAGCTTTCTGTCCAATATTTTTCTTCAGTTGGATCAGGTTTTTGACTTTTCCAGTCCTCATATTTTTCTTGCCATTCTCCGTAAGCCTTTTCATACTCAGGATTTTCTATTATTTGAGTTTCACCCGTATCTATAGCTTCTATGCCGTACTTTTCCAAAAATTCATTAATATTTGCACTATCTGTGTAATTTTTTCCATCAAGCTCGGAGACAAGAATTTGCCCCTTGTTATTAATTAAACCATATTGATTTTTTAACGGAGCGTAAGTGGACAATTGAGCCCCTGTTAAATCAACATAAGATTTATTGCCATCCAAGTCATATGTTGTATAGATTAATTCAGTTGAATTTAGAGCATCAATATATTCTTTACTTGCAGCTGTTGTTTGATTTGCAAGAGCCATTTTGGCGCTTGTAATCGTTTGAGAACGCAATTCATTATCAGACAACCTTGCGGTTATACTTAATAATTTAGCCTGTGATGCTGATAAACCCATGTTTAATCAAAATTCCTTTCTTCTCAATATGAATGACGTCTCAATTAAGGAATTTCTTTAACTATCTTTACAAAACTTTACAATAAAAGACATTGAGCATATTATTTTTTTATAGGCAAATAAGATTGCGGATAATTATAATCTTCTTTAAAACCAATATGCCTATACATCTTTAGAGCTTGAAAATTATTTGTTTCTGTTGTCGTATTAACTTCACTAATAGGATATACACTCTCTTCACCCATGTCAATAAGTTTTTCAACTGACTTTTTAAGCATATGCTTAGACAGTCCTTTACCCTGATGCTCTTTTCTTAAGCCAAATATAGGAATATTTGCAATACTTCCCCCAGTTAAATTCATAAGACATAACCCTACAGGTTCCCCATCATAAAGAAGGACAGTAGTTGCCTCAGGCAAAAATTTTGCATATACATCACTGGTAATTTTTGTCATAATATCTCTAACACCTTCATCCGAATTAAATCTCGGATCAAAAAGAGCATCAGCACTGCTGTTAAATGCTTCTTTAATAATTTCAACAGCATATCCATAATATTCATCATTCCATTCAACCATACTATAGCCTTCAGGAAGTTGCTCTAACTCAAGCATTTCAAGAATCTCTCTTGAATTGGTTCCATGCATCATAAATCTTAAAACCACAATTCCTATAAATTTAAACCCAAATTGTGCAACTTCATTGATTAAGACTTTTTGATTTCCAAGCATAGGGTAGCAAACAACCATATTTTGTCGTTCTTGCTTTGTTTCTGCCATAAATTCTTCTATTAAATAACGGCTTCTTTCCTGAGCATTCTCCATCTTATAAGAGTGTATTATATTCAATTCAATAGCTTCTGATATAGAAGTTGTATAAATCAAAAATGCCGTCGGAAGTGTATTCTCAAAAAGGACTATACATCTTATCAAGTCTTTTTCTATAGCATTTATAAAACCCTTATAATCTAAAGGTTCAAGCTCAAATTTATATTCTTCAATGGCTCTGTCTTTGAAATCGTTATAAATTGCCTCAAAGGATGAGTAATCTTCGCGTCGTATTAACCTTGCCTCAAAAACAGTTTTCATATATATTTTCCCTTATTTCCTTTTCCAACATTATAACATATGGTGCATTTTATCTTTTTTAGTATCAAGATAAAATTTGTTATATGTCGTAACTTCCGATTCTACTTTTACTATATCATTTACAGTTAACCCGTAACCCTTCAAACCTATGATTTTTTTCGGATTATTTGTAATGAGATTAAATTTATTATATCCTATATCACGAATAATTTGAGCTCCTATTCCATAGTCTCTCAAATCAGCTTTAAAACCTAAAGAAATATTTGCTTGAATAGTATCCTGCCCTTCTTCCTGAAGTTTATACGCTTTAATTTTGTTAATAAGTCCGATCCCTCTGCCTTCGTGACCGCGCATATAAATCACGGCTCCTTTACCATAGTCTTCAATCATCTTCATCGCACCATGTAATTGAGAATTACAATCACATTTCAGGCTGTGAAATATATCCCCGGTAAGACATTCACTGTGAACTCTAACAAGCGGAATTTTATCGGACCCATCATCTTTTACAAGCGCAACGTGTTCTTGTCCGGTAAGTTTATTTATGTATCCGTATATTTTAAAGTGTCCGTATTTTGTAGGCAAATCTGCTTCTGCCTCTCTGGATATTAATTTTTCTGATTTTAAACGGTATGCAATTAATTCTGCAACAGAAATAAATTTTATACCGTGTTCGTTTGCAAACTCTCTAAGGTAGTCCCTTCTTGCCATATGACCATCTTTAGTCATAATCTCACACATCGGACCGGCAGGTATGTGACCGCATAATCTTGCCAAATCGACAACTGCTTCTGTATGCCCAGTCCTTTGAAGGACCCCGCCCTTTCTTGCAACACAAGGGAAAAGGTGACCTGGTCGTCTAAGATCTGATGGGACGGCATCTGGAGCTAATGCAACTTCTATTGTTTTTGCTCTGTCGTAAGCTGAAATTCCTGTTGTTACACCAAATTTTTCATCAGCATCAATACTTACAGTAAAGGCTGTTTTCATACTTTCGCTATTTTGTTCTACCATTTGTGGGAGTTCAAGTTTCTCTGCAATTTCGTTTGAAATAGCCAGACAAACAAGTCCACCAGCTTCTCTTGCCATAAAATTAATGATATCAGGAGTAACCATTTGACCAGAACAGATTAAGTCTCCTTCATTTTCACGATCCTCATCGTCTGCAACGATTAACATTTTCCCGTTTTTGAAGTCTTCAAGAGCTTCTTCTATATTATCAAATTTAAAATTATCCATTACACAAACCCATTTTCTTTCAAAAATTCTTCATTTATTGTGTTAATATTATTATCCACTAATAAAAATTTTTCAATGTATTTTCCTATAATATCTGTTTCAATATTTACAATATCGTCAGGTTTTAAACAATTTAAGACCGTATTGGCGTAAGTATGAGGAATAACTGCAATCTTAACAATATTTCTTTCGATATCAGCGACTGTTAAACTTACACCGTTTATCGCAATAGAACCCTTCTGCACAATATATTTGGTTTTATTATAAGGAATTTCAAATGTTAAGTTATAAAAATCCGATAATTTTTCGGATTTCAAAAATTTTCCCGTACAATCAATATGCCCCTGCACAATATGTCCGCCCATTCGTGTTGATGGAGTAATGGCACGCTCAAGGTTTACGTTATCACCAGATTTTAATTTATTGAAATTTGTAACATTTAAAGTTTCGTCACTCACATCTGCAGTAAATGAGCAGTTGTCAAACCTAACAATAGTCTGACAGCATCCGTTAATCGAAATACTATCACCAATTTTTGCATCTGAAAGCACCTTTTGACATTCAATTTGAATTACTGCCCCTTTGCTATGATGTGTAAAAGATTTTACTTTTCCTAATTCTTCTATAATTCCTGTGAACATATTTGTATTCTACCACAAAAATATGTTATAATCAGTTTATGGAAAGAGAGCTGAGGAAAGAATATTTTGATAAAGCCTTTAAACTGCATTCTGCCGGGCGCGTTGAAGAAGCTCAAAATTTTTACAGAAAAATTTTAAAAGAAAATCCTGAAGATTACGAAGTACTTAACCTACTTGGCGTTGGAGAACTTCAAAAAGAAAATTTCGAATTCGCAGAAAAATACGTTAAAGATGCTATCTCCATAAAAAAAGTCCGATATTTTTATGAAACTCTGTCGCAGATTTTTTTTCGTCAGAACAAATTTGAAGAAGAACTTGCAGTACGACTTGCTGAAGAACAAAATTTTGGGCTTAATTTTGAACTTGCATTCAGCCTTGGACTTTTATATAAAAATCTTTTGAACTTTGAAAAATCAGAGAAGTACTATCTTAAAGCCATTGAATTAAATCCGACATCACGTGATACTTATTTTAATCTTGCGAACTTATACACATTTTTCCACAAACCTCAACTAGCGAAACTCGCATACCTAAAATGTCTTGAACTTGAGCCGGATGACAGAGAATCAAAATATTTTCTGGCATTGAATTATTTCAGACTCAAAGATTATGACAATGGTTTGTCATACTTTGAAAGCAGACTGTGCCGGGAAACAGCAATTAACACAGAAGCTATTACCTATCCGAATCTTATCCCGAATTCTAAAATCTGGAACGGAGAAGATATATCAGATAAGATACTCTATACATATTATGAAGCAGGATTCGGTGATATGCTTATGTTTGCGAGATATATCCCGCTTTTAAAACAAAGATGTAAAAAACTTATTATTAAGCCACAATTAGAATTATGTCAACTATTCAGAGAAAATTTTCCTGATGTTGAAGTCATGGATTACTTCTATGAAGAAAAAAATCTCAAATTTGATGTCCATATTCCATTTTTAAGTGTTCCACTTGCGTTAGGGCTGTCAACGGATGATATGTTTATTTTCAGAGACAGATACCTTAAGGCCGACAGTGAAAAAGTCAAATTATATAAAGAAAATTACTTTAATAACGACAGATTTAAAATCGGGATTAAATGGCAGGGAAATACCTATTACGAAACTGATCGTGTTATTAATGTAGATGCTTTTGCACCTCTTTTTGAGTTAGATAATGTTCAGGTGTATTCCGCACAAACTTTTGAGGGTGCAGAAGAATTCAATAAACTTGCTACAAAATACAATATTGTTGATTTAAGTAAAAGTTTTAAAGATTTTTCATATACAGCTGCAGCCGTTGAAAATTTGGATTTAATAATCTGTAATGACACTTCTCTTGCACATCTTGCAGGAGCTATGCACAAACCTTGCTGCATTTTACTCCCTTATAACTATAATTGGCGGTGGCATATGGATTTAAATTACTGTGACTGGTATGAAAGCGTTAAATTATATCTTGCTGGTAAAGATGAAACTTGGAATTCAGTTATGAAAAGAGTTATTTCAGATATTAATTTTTAACATCAATACTGTGAACTTCTTCTTTGAAAATTTTCATCTTTATTCTATCAACATGACGGCTGAGTTTTTGTAAAAATTTATTATTGTGAGCTTTCGTGAGTCTTGGAGATTTTAGCATTCCCCAAGTTTCACCTGCGGTTAAAGCATCTTTCTTTTCCAAATTACAGCTATCCTTCATTAAAATAAAATAGCCTTCAGCATAATCAAGCTGTTTTTCTCTTGATAATTTTAAATATTCTTCCATTGATATATTTGATTTAAGGTTGAGCGAATCTGAATATTGTGTTGAAATTATTTTTAATGATTGACGATTCATTTGGATTAAGCCACCATACAATATTTCACCGTTTTTGTTTTTTGCGGTAATTGCAGGGTTCCAACCCCCAGATTCATGATACATTATTGCAAGCAAATCTTCAGGTTTACATTTTACTTTTCCGGCAAGCCTTACAACTTTTTCGACAAATTCATCAGATAACTTCGGAACTTCAGGTTTTAATTTGCTTTGAAGTTCAAATACTTTTTGCTTTATTTCATCATCTTCATTTTTAGTTTTTTGCTTATGAAAATTAAGGAATAAACTTTGTTCTAATTCCTTTCCATATTTATTCCAATCAAATGTAAAATCAGATTTATTAATCGTTGACTTAAACGGGATACCCGGAATCTGTTCACCCATAATTCTCTACCTTTCTACATCATTTTTTACGGAACAAATGGGAAAAAACTTCAATATTTAATTACTAATTGTTAAGTTTTGGTTAACAAATTAAAGTTTTATGAAATAAAGAGTTATAACGTAAATGTAAGGAATAAATAAAGGATTTGAAAGGAGTGTTGATTATGAAATTTTTAGTTAGAAAAGCACCGGAAAGTTTTATAAGAACAGTTAATGATGAAATTAGCTCTCTGTTGAACAGACACTTTGACAGTTATTTCCCTGAAGCAGCATACTGGGATGACGAAGATAAATTTTCCATGCCCGTAGAAATTACTGACAAAGGTCGTGACTATGAAGTAAGAGCAGAATTGCCGGGAGTTAAGAAAGAAGACCTTGATATTGATATTGACAAAAACTATTTAACTATTAATGCCAAAAAAGTTGAAGAGAACAAGGTTGATGAAAAAGCTTACAAAAAGTCAGAATTCAGATATGGGGAATTTTCAAGAACAGTTTACTTCCCTGAAGATATAAACGTAGAAAAAACAGAGGCCAAACTAGAACATGGTGTCTTAAAAATTGATGCACCTAAAAAATACACAGAAAACGAATCAAAGAAAAAATTAACCGTAAAATAAAAAAGATTATAAAATTTTAATAGAAATAAAAATCCCGCTTTTTTAAGCGGGATTTTTAAATATTAGTCTTTTTTAAATTACTTTTTCAAAAAGTCAGGGATTTCAATATTTGAAAAACCTGTTGATACTTCTGGCATTGAACTTCTTCTAGGTGAAGCCTGCGTTGCCGAAGAATTTGAGAAAGTTCCAGCAAAGAAATCAGAGGCACTCATTTGTTTTACATCTGCTCTGCTAGCAATTTCAACATTCTTCTTAATTTCAAAGCCAGTTGCAATAACAGTTACGTTAATTTCATTCTGAATATTTTCATTAACAGCTGTACCGATAATAACTGTAGCATCATCAGTTACTGCATCATGGATAATATTTGCAGCATCTGAAATTTCGTGTAATGTCATATCAGGACCACCGGTAATATTAACAATAACGCCTGTTGCTCCATTAATAGAAGATTCAAGAAGTTGTGAATTAATAGCAATTTCAGCCGCTTTAACAGCTCTGCCTTCACCCTGAGCACGACCGATACCCATCAATGCAGACCCTGAACCCTGCATTACACTCTTAACATCAGCAAAGTCAACGTTAATCATACCAGGAATTGTAATGATATCGGAAATACCTTGAACACCTCTTAAAAGAACTTCATCTACAATCAAGAAAGATTCTGTTAATGAAACCTGTCTATCAACGACTTGAAGTAATTTATCGTTAGGAACAACAATAACGGCATCTACCGATTCCCTTAATTTTTCTAAACCTTGATTAGCTTGGTTTTGTCTTTTACGACCTTCCCAAGAGAAAGGTTTTGTAACAACTGCTATCGTTAAAATACCTAACTCTTTAGCAATTTTAGCAACAACAGGAGCAGCGCCAGTACCTGTTCCACCGCCCATACCTGCTGTAATAAATACCATATCAGCGCCATCTAATGCTTCAGTTATTTCCTGTTGAGCTTCCTCGGCAGCCTTTTCACCAACCGCAGGATCCCCACCTGCTCCAAGACCTTCTGTTGATTTTGCACCCAACTGGATTTTGTTCTTGGTTTGACCATATTCAAGAACCTGTAAATCTGTATTCATTAACCAGAACTCAACACCTGAAAGTCCTGACTTAATCATTCTGTTAACAGCGTTTCCGCCTCCTCCGCCTACACCTACAACCTTTATATTAGTAGGATTAACGCCTGTTCTTGGGGCAGGTGACTGGCCTGTTGCCGTTTCATCTTTTTTCGCAAAGATATCTGATACGAAATTTTCCACTAGTTTTACCTCTTATATTAATATATTAACTTGATTACCCATACATCAACCCTAATTTAACATTAGAATTCATCAATAATATAATAACATACTATTTTAAATAAAAAAAATGTACAATAATTTCGACTCAATTATGAACAAACATTAAGAAATACAGAACGCTGGCGACTCACCCCAATGCAGCTTGTCTCTAAGGATTGAGTAAAAATCAGAATTATTTAATAAAGCCAACCTTGCACAAAAATCAGACTTTACAATTTCAATATTTGAAGGTGCCTCACAAAATTCCTGACCATCAGCAGAAATCACATATTTTTTATCATTTTCGCAAGTACATACTGTAATTTTTTCACTATCTGGGATTACAAGCGGACGAGCTGTCAAGGTATGCGGACATATAGGAACAATTACAAAAGCATTAAGACTCGGCGCAAGAACAGGCCCCCCAGCAGATAGTCCGTAAGCAGTTGAACCTGTCGGTGTTGCAATAATAATTCCATCCGCCAGATAATCACACACCGGTCGATTATCAATTTTTAATGAAAAACGGGAAGTTCTACCGGTCGAAGAGCTTTTTATCACAATATCATTAAGTGCAAGAGAATTATCACACTTTAACATTACTCTGTCCTGCACAGCATAATCCTCATGCATTATTCGTTCAACAGCCTCATTAATCAAATCCTCAGAAGCCTGCGATAAAAACCCCAATCTTCCAAGATTGATTCCAAAAATAGGAGTTTGGCTTCTGGCATAAAACCGTGCTGTTTTTAAAATAGTACCATCTCCGCCAATAACAAATACAAAATCAAAATTCGATGACAAATTATCAATATCCATCACCAAAACCTCTGCTCCATAATTTTTCAGAGTCATTCCCAATATCGACATGACTTCTGATGCTCTTATTATTTGAGGATTATAACAAATTCCAAACTTCTTATTTTTCATATATGTAAAATATCACGACAACCTTATTATTGCAAATATAAAAAAAAGCCGCATTAAATACGGCTTTTATTAACTATCCTCTTCTCTTCTTACCCTCTATGCGGCTTATTGTAAAGGAGCTCTCCACAATGAGTCGCTAAATTTATTTTGAGTTTGATTCATCTCTACAGACAAAGTAACATTACTTGGAGTAAATACAAAAACCAATTCTCCTACCTTTTGAGGCTTTCCATTAAGTGCATGAGCCGCACCACAGACAAAATCAATAGTTCTTTGAGATTGTTCTTTATCTAAAAGATGCAGATTAAGAACAATAGTTTTTCTATCTTTAAGGTGTTGTACGATTTGAGCAGCATCATCAAATGAACGTGGTTCCATAACAAGAACTTCATAACCTCTGTAATTAGGGTGACTAACAACTTTTAATTCATTAGCTCGTTCTTGCTTAGGTTGATATGAATAAGCAGGATCCAATGCAAGATTGTCTTCTACTTCATATTCATCATCCATAACTTCTTCACCCATTTCATCAAAAATAGTTTCTTTAGGTTCAAAACCCTTTACCAAGAAATCTACAACCGATTTGATTTTGTCTGTAACTACTGCCACCGTATTTCCTCCGTCCTTCTTATTTTCTATTATTTCTTACTACTTAACTAAATAACTTTCTGCCTATTCTGAGCATTGTTGCCCCTTCTCGCGCCGCAATTACGTAATCCTGACTCATGCCCATTGATAATTCACTTAATTTACAATTAAATTTTTCTTCAAGATTTTGTTTTGTATTAACTACATCTCTAAAAAGCCTTGTAAGTTCCTCCTCTTCCGCTCCGAGAGGTGCCATATTCATCAATCCCAGAACCCTTATATGCTTGAAATTTTGAATTTCTCCAAAAGCATCTATCAAAGAAGTTTTCGAAAATCCGGATTTCTGAATTTCCCCTGAATTATTTAACTGCAATAAAATATCTTGAACTTTTCCGATTTCACCGGCATATTCATCTATTTTCAAAGCAAGTTTAACAGAATCTACAGAATGAATTAGATCAAAATGCTCAACTGCACGTCTAGCTTTATTGCTTTGGAGATGACCAATGAAGTGAAATTTTGAATTTTTTCTAACTTCTTCAGGCAAACGGTTAATTTTTTCAACTGCCTCAATTACTCTTGATTCTCCGAAATCTCTAAGTCCCGCTTCATATGCAGCAATCATAGCTTCTTCGTCAAAATATTTTGTAACTGCGATAATATTTGGTTTATAAGGTGCGATTTCTTCTTGTATTTGTAAAATATTGCGTTTAATTGAGAATTGCATAAATAATCTTACCTCTACAAGAAAATGCCCAAAATATTGAGCTTATAATAATTTTATCCTATCAGTCGGATATGGACAACTATTTTATTTTTTACACTTATTACTACAAGGTTCGTTTCCCCGAAACCATGATGAACACATGCTTTTGAGCTTGTTAATATTTCTTAAACTTTAGTAATATTTATTAATAAAGCAATATTTCTCCCATGCCTGTTAACTTTTTCACCAAAATTTTTCTTGAGAATGTGCAAAAAATATTTACAATTTTAACTTAAACTATATTCATGCAAAAATACTCCTCTAAAAAGAGGATATTTAAAAAACATAAACAAGTGTACTATATGCATTTAATCAATCACGAACAATGGAGCACAGTCACTTATGCAAGATAGTCTTCCATCGCACCTTGTATCATATTGTTAATTCTCCTTGATGAGAGCTTTACATTGGAAGGATTAGACATTCCTTCTAACACTTTTTCATATTGCGACCCCAACTCAGAATGTAAATCATGCCCCGGTAGTATTCCGTATCTTGCATCCTCACTTGTTATATAATCTTTGTCCAGACCAAATTTCTTTTGAACCTGAACATTTCTTGTAAGCTTAGCAAGAAATGTAAAAAATGGAAGAACTTTTCTCTGCGGAACAAGAGGTTGACCGTTTAGCAAAAATTTATAATGCTCCACACTGTCAGTATAATTGTCATTTCTTATTGCAAATATATTTACAAAATCCTCATTCACAGGATTTTTATATTTATTACCTGTATTTGTTGTATACCGTAGAGAGTTAAATTCTGTTAAATCCTCACCGTTATCATCATCCGTAAGCTGAACATTAAATGAATAAATCTCTTGTTCAGTAAAAGGATTAACTATTTTTATACTTGAAATATTTTTTAGTCCGGTAAAATTTACTTGCATTGCATTCTCCTTTTATTTAATTTTAAAACCAAAAAATTTTTTTTTTGCCATTAAATAAAAAAAAGACCTCTTTTCTGTTAACAAGAGGTCAAGGTTGGTTATTTTGGTTATGTTATAGTATTGTTATGGTTATATATGTATAGTAATTTAGCATTAAATACAAGCTTTTCACTTGTATTAATAGCCCTGAATATAAATATTTGCGGATTAACAGATTAAGATTTACAAAACGTTACAAATTACCATGGGAGATATTCCTCCGGGACAAATTTTACATTCCCTTCCCCAATTGTTTTCGAACTCATTGCACAGACAGAAGGATTATTTACAAAATTATTCCAATACTCTTCAGCAGTTCTATCATATCCGTATTTTGGATTAAATATAGACATTGTATTATAAAGACTGAAAACTTGCTGTTCATTAAACTTGCAATGAACATTTAATGCCCCGTAGGCAGTCGTTACAATCTGAGTATAATTACATATTCCATCGCTATCTTTAAATATAAACTTTAAATCATGATAAACGGTTCCATGATTATTCACATCATTTGTTTCAGCATAAATTGAACAGGTTCTGAATTTTTGAATAAACTTATCAGAAAAACCATTATTAGCGTGGACGGACAAAGGAAAAAACAATAAAATTATTAATAAAAAAAACTTTTTCTTTGCAGTTTTTCTTAATATTTCCTCAAAAGGAATAATCGGAAGCATTTTATAACCGCAATCTTCAGACAAAGCCCCTCCCATTGAGAAGAGTTCTTCCTGCGGGTATCTTCTGCAAATTCCGGGGCGATTTTTATGAATCTTACATTTATGCGTTAAAGGATCAAGATTCTGACATTCAAAAACAAGCCCCGTCTCATCTTTATCAATGACTTTAAGATAAGTATAAAACCTGTGCAAATATTGAAGTTTCTTAAATTCTTCCTCATCCTGAATAACATGCTTAAAATGTTTTACATAAATTTTGGTACAGCATTTTCCGCAAGCTTTACATTTCCCGCTGCGATAATACTTTCTGCCCAAAATTCTCGATAAAATAAATTTTCGTATCCTCAACAAAAGGTTTTCCATATCAAAAACATGATAACATAGAAAACCTTTTGCATATCAAATTTATTATTAACAAGTTACATAGAGGTAACGTTATAGTCCCGCTCTGCATTGGAACTAGTATTTTCACATACGAATTTCAAACATTTGTTAATAAAAGCCTCTACTGCACTTATTTCATTTTGCAAATTTTCAAAATTAGTTTCTTTTTTGTTTTCAGTAATCAATTCTTCATAGTTCATATAATAATCTCCTTAAAAAACTTCACATGTGTTTATACGGATAATATACCCATGAACTTTAATGATATAACAAAATTGTTACAAATTTAAATAAACCAGACAAGGACAGCCGCAGTCAAACATAATAAAAAAATAATCCAGGAAATAATATTTTGAATATTATACAACGAAGCTTGTTTAGGTTGTTGCTGAACAACAACTTCAAACTCATCATTACCGCAATCACAATATTTTACGGGGGCAACGTAAACTTTTCTACAAATTTTACATCTATACATAATCCTTATTTTAATCTATTTTTACAAAATTTTCAAGATAAACTTATGTAAAAATTAAACTCATAATAGTACAAATCAAACCGAATATGAGTTATACTACCAATGTAGCAAATTATAAATTGCCATCTATATGGCGTATTGTAAATAACAATGAATGAAGTAAAATATTTTAAGGAATGTTAAAATTTCGTACTTATTTTGACAATTTAAACGCTTCAGTGTTTTTACATATTTAGTGGTAGGCAGGTAGATATTGGAAAATAATTTAGAGTTAGATAATAAAAAGAATGCAACAAAAGTTAAAAAGAATCGTTCGCTCAGCACGGTTACAAACCCTGTTGCAAAAAATTCAGCTCCTACAGATAAGAAAAAAACACCGAAAACCGAAAAGAAAAACACTGTTATTCAAAAGCAGAATGCACCGGCTCGAAATACATCTCCTGTAGATAATCCGCTTACCAAAAACAGAGAGATCGTCGCAAGATTAAATAATATAAACACAGTTAAAACCTCAAATAAAATGTATGGGGGATATTTAAGCAATGCGCTTTCCTCTTCACATAAAACAGTTGATTATACCGAAATCATAAGAGATTTAAATTCCTCTCTACAACATAAAAAAACATTTAATGATTTATCGACTGCTATTCACAATATCTTCACCGAAAAATTACACTGTAATTTTTCGGCATTCGGGATTTATCATGAAAAGTCAAAATGCATTAATTTAAAATTAACCAATATTATGGGGAGTACATACTCTTCAAAAATTTTCCTCTCAGAAACAGAAAACCCTGTAATCGAATGTTTTACAAGCTCTTCTGCTGTAATTCAAAATAATAATAACTTTCTGAATATTCCGTATATGAACAGCTCTTCGACAATTTTACTTCCGCTTGTATCTCTTAATCAGACAGTAGGAGTAATGATACTTGGAAAAGAAGATGAAAAATATAATATCGGTATATTATCATTCATAGCAAATTATGCGGCAATGTATATGCACAACATCGACTTGCTTGAAAAAACAAACAAATATGCAAACACTGATACCCTGACAACACTTTATAATCACAGGGGATTTCAGGAAGTACTTGCAAATGAAATTCAAAAAAGTGAAGAAACTAATACACCTCTTTCTATAATAATGTTTGATATTAACAATATATCAAAAATTAACAGAGAACTTGGACACGCCAAGGGAGATGAAGTCATTAGACTTCTGGCAGAAAAAATCAAACAAAATGCCCGTTCAAACGATAAAGCAGGCAGATACGGTGGAGATGAAATTGCTCTTATCCTCCCGAATACAAACACAAATGATGCAAAATATCTTGCAGAATATATCACCTATTGTCTATCCTGCTGTTTTGTGGATGATGTAGGCCCCGTTAAGGTTTCTGTCGGGATTTCAACATATCCGGATAACACAAAAGATCAGGAAAAATTACTTATTCTTGCAGAACAGGCAATGTACATTTCTCAGGCCAAAGGATACAAAGAAGGGATGTCGGCAATTATAAGTTCCTCAGATTTTAACTTCTGGGATGACGCTGCCCTGAATTCTTTTGCAGAAGTTATTGCAAAACGCCATGCACAGCTTGGAATAAACTTTGAAGAAGAACTTGTTCATAAATTCAATAATGAAGAAATTATATCTCATAACCACCTTATAGAAATGGTCACCTCGCTTGCAGGAGCAATTGATGCGAAAGATCCTTACACAAAAGGGCATTCAACAAGTGTTTCCAGATATGCAGAAGCACTAGCACGCGCAATTAATCTGCCTGAAGAAGAAGTCCAAAAAATACGTCTTGGCGGACTGTTACATGACGTCGGGAAAATCGGGATTCCTGAAAATGTCCTGAGAAAACCTGGAAGACTTGAAGATGATGAATGGGAAATAATGAAACAGCATCCTGTTATAGGAGCAGAGAAAGTGCTTGCTCCAAATGAGGCTTTAAGCCATTTAATTCCTATAGTAAAATACCATCACGAACATATTGACGGAAGCGGGTATCCTGAACATTTGAAAGGTGAAGAAATTCCTTTATCCGCAAGAATTGTTGCCGTAGCTGATACATACCATGCACTTATAAGTGACAGACCATACAGAAAAGGGATGTCTGTTGAAAAGGCCTGCGAAATTTTGCAGGAAGGCGCAGGAAAACTCTGGGATGCTGATTTAGTCAGACACTTTATTGCAATTGCTCCGTCTTTATCAACAATAATATAAAATTTATTCTTCAGGAATTTCTATATGTGCATTACTTGCATGTTCAGTTATAATTCTGTCAATTTCATTTCTTGCGTCAAGTTTAGATGCTAACTCTTTTTTTTCAAGATTATATTTTTTACAGAGTTTTTCATAATAATAAAGCTGTTTTTTAGTCGGCAATTCTTTACTCATTTTGACTTCCTGTAAAAATTTTCTCTTTTTCTTTTCAAATTCTTTATTCGCCTGAATTATAGGTTCCTGTTTCTTTTTATAGTCATAATATTTTCGACATTCTTTAAGAAAAAGTTTTGTGTCTGCAATAAACTTTTCATCATCAATAATATCTGCAAGAAACTCAAATCTTGAAGCGTTTATCTCTAAATAATACCTCTCGTCTTCGATAAATTTCTCAAAAATTTCATCAACAGACAATTCCGGACTCTTTTTCACGAGTGCCCGTAAAAAATTACATAATGCAGATTTCTGGTTTTTAGTTAAATCCAAATAAATTTGTTTTTTAATTTCATACATATAACCAGTTTATCGTTAAGATTACAAAATGTAAATAACTACTTTTAAAATAATCTCCTTTTTTGTATGATGGTCGTGTGTATGAAAAGGAGAAAAAATATGCCAAAATTCAATTTAATGTCATACATAATGCCTCCTGAAGATAAGATGTTTTTCCAACTCTTTCAGGACAGTGCGGAAATTTGTCTGCAATCCGCAAAATTGTATGATGAAATTATGCATACCCAGCTGACGGAAGACCAAAAAGAAAAAGCTCTTAAATTCAGAAAAAAAGGGAAACTTTCTTATAAGCTCGTTCTTAAACAGCTTAACAAAAGTTTTATAACACCGATTGAACGAGAGGATATTCAATATATAGCATCCCAATTAAATAAAATTAATAAAAAAATCATAAAAGCCTGTCTTAATTTAGATGTGTACCACTTAACAGCATACACAAACGAAATGAAAGAACAGGCTTTAACTTTGGTTCAAGCTACAGAACAAATGGGCGAAATTATTAAAAAATTTAAAAAAGTTTCAGATGTTGAAGACATCACAAAAACAAATATTGCAATGAAAGAATTGGAAACACACGGAGATGAAATTCATCATAGAGCAATGTATGAGCTATTCTCCGGTAAATATGAAGCTCTGGATGTAATTAAACTACGTGATATGTATAAAGAAATCGAAAACGCTCTGGATGCTTGTTTTAACGTTTCGGATACAATTTTGAATGTTGTACTGAAACAAAGCTAACCCGTATAAAAAGGAAAATTTATGTCATTAACATTATTAATATTAATAGCTGTAATTATCGTTGCATTAGCGTTTGAATTTATAAATGGATTTCATGACTGTGCGAATGCAATTGCAACAGTAGTTTCTACAAAAGTACTTTCGCCCAAACAAGCTGTTTTATATGGAGCAACCCTAGAATTTATCGGAGCTTTAACGGGTACACACGTAGCAAAAACAATCGGTTCAGGAATTGTCAATGCTGATATGGTTACTTTAACTGTAATTTTCAGTGCATTATTAGGTGCAGTTATATGGAACTTATTTACCTGGTATTTGGGACTACCTTCAAGTTCTTCTCACGCACTAATCGGCGGACTTCTTGGCGCCTCCATAGTAAAAGCAGGAATATCCTGTGTACATTTTACAACGTTAATTGATAAAGTTATTATTCCAATGTTTGCATCACCAGTTTTGGGTTTTTGCATGGGATTTAGCGTAATGCTTATTATGATTCGTATTTTATGGCATACAAATCCTCAGGTTGTTAATAAAAGATTTAGAAAATTACAATTATTTTCATCGGGATTAATAGCGCTAAGTCACGGTTCTAATGATGCACAAAAAACTATGGGGATTATTACTCTTGCACTTTTAGCATGCGGTTATCTACATAAATCTCCTACAGGAGATTTTGATATCCCTGTATTTGTAATCATCATTTGTGCTATAACAATGGCTGCCGGCACAATGAATGGTGGATATAAAATTATTAAAACAATGGGGCATAAAATTATTAAACTAAAACCTGTACATGGGTTTGCGGCTGAAACATCGGCTGCATCATTAATTTTAATGGCTTCACATTTTGGAATCCCATTGAGTACAACACACATTGTATCAACAGCAATTATGGGGGTAGGTTCTACCTTGCATGCACATGCTGTTAAATGGCGGGTTGTAGGAAATATTGTAACCGCATGGGTTGTAACAATTCCTGCGTGTATGATTTTATCGGCAACTATTTATTTTATAGTTGAAAGTTTTAAGTAATCTAAAATCTAATTGGCGATAAATAATATTGGCATTGTTAATGAGGCGACTATACCTATTACTAGAAGTGTTATTGATACTTCTGCTATGTTATAAGGGCCCTATATAGCTTTTTTTACAGGCGTTATATGACTAATAGACTACCTCTTTCGTCCATTTTTCAAGAGGGATGAAGATGTAAAGAATTTATGTATTAAAAATTCTATCTCCAGCATCACCCATGCCAGGCACTATATACCCTTTATCATTCAATTTTTCATCAATTGCTGCAGTTATAATCTCTATTTCAGGAAAGTACTTTTGAATATTTTCAATACCCTCAGGCGCTGCAATTATACAAATACATTTTATATTTTCAACAGGAATTCCTTTATCCGCATATAATCTTATTGCCTCTATAAGGGAATTTCCAGTTGCGAGCATAGGATCCGTTATATAAACATAAAACTTTTCCGGATTTTGCGCTTCCATAGGAACTTTATTATAATACCACACAGGTTTTAAAGTCTTCTCATCCCTATACATCCCAATATGTCTGATACAAGCCTGAGGCAAGATATCAATTGCTTCGTCCGTAAAAATCAATCCCGCACGCAAAATAGGTGAGATAATTAAATTTATATCAGGATCAATAGTTTTAGCGGTAAATGTTGTTAACGGAGTAGTTATTTTAGTATCAACAAGCGGAAGGTTTTGAGCTGCCTCATAGAGAAGGCACCTTGTTATCTTTCTGGTTGCAATCCTAACTCCCTGACTATCTGTATCTTTATTTCGCATAGTGCAAAGATTTTGTAATACAACAGGATTATTAATCACCCTGATTTTTTTGATGTTCATAACTGTCTCCCTTAATTTTATCCCTTAAATGAATTCTCTTTTTATCAAGTGCATCAATGAAAATCCCAAATTGATTAACAGATATAGAAAAATTCTTTACAGGATTTTCATGAACCTGGTGAACTTCAGGCTTAAGTTTTTCAACACCCTCATTAAATATTTGGCAGCGCACAATAATAGAACCCAATTTATCAAACATATCGTTTAAAAGGCCGAGAGCTGCCCCCAGACGATTTGTCTGCTTTATTGCAATAAGATGTCCTGAAGCCTTTGAAACCTCATCCGGCGGATAAAGTTCTAATGATTTTGAACCTCCCATCCCATTAAATTCAACCGTTGCAATCACGCCCTGAGGAAGTGTTACACTCTTATCCGTAAGAACAAATTTAACATAAATATGATCCTCAATAATTTTAATATTATTTATGTATCCAATAGGAACTCCCATCATACGAACAGGAGAACCCACAATTAATCCATCCACATCCTGAAGAAATATTTGATAAGTTTTTAATTCCTTTTGTTTTTTAATACTATGATAACGAAAAGCACTAACTCCAACAATAATAATTAAGAGCCAAATCACCAACTCAAGTAAAAAATATAACCTCATTTTTTGTTTTGAATTCATAATATTATTATTGCATAAACACATAATTAATTACTACTTGCGAAAAAAATTTTTATATTATATGATTAATATATCTAAAGAAATAGAAATGTGAGGTTTACAATGGAGCAAATTATAAAAGTAGCATGGGAATTAAATGAAAACACTGATAACAGATATCAATTAGTTTATGAAATTGCTGAACTCGCAAAGAAACTTGTTGATGAAAATCAAGCTAAAAAAGCTCACGATGAATTTGGGTTTGAAGAAAATTTTGAAACAGGATACACAAGAGAAAATCCTGTAGAACATGCTATTATGGTAAAAGCTTCAGAAGCTGATGATAACAGATTAGTTGGTTAATATAAAAACACAAGAGCTGGTATTTATTAAAGACAAAACAACTCTTGTGTTTTTTTGTGTATTTAGGGGGTTAAAATGAATGAAAGTATAAGATTTATCAATGAAAAAATTGGAGATTTTGAACCTGAAATAGGAATAATACTCGGCTCAGGACTTGGAGAACTTGCTGACGAATACTGTGATATCGCAATTCCTTACTCTGAAATCCCTAATTTCATACAATCAACTGTTAAAGGACACAAAGGAAGATTAGTTTTTTCAAATATTCATGATAAAAAAGTAGTTATGATGCAGGGAAGAAACCATTTTTATGAAGGTCATACAATGCAGGAAATAACATATCCTGTAAAAGTTATGAAACAGCTTGGCGTAAAAAAACTTATCCTTACCAATGCCGCAGGTGCCGTTAATGAAAAGTACAATCCAGGAGATTTAATGCTTATTAAAGACCATATTAATTTTATGGGCACAAACCCTCTAATTGGACAAAATGACGAGTCTCTCGGAGAACGTTTCCCTGACATGACAGAAATTTATAAGGAAGATTTAATACAAGTTGCCGAAAAATGTGGGAATGAATTAGATATTCGCTTGCAAAAAGGCGTATATTTTGCAAATTCGGGTCCAAGTTACGAAACACCTGCGGAAATTCATATGGCAAGAATTCTTGGAGCAGACGCTGTAGGCATGTCAACAGTACCTGAAGCAATTGTTGCTAACTATTGTGGGATTAAAGTTTTAGGTATCAGCTGTATTTCAAATGCGGCAAGCTCATCAGGAGGTTCTAAACTATCTCATGAAGAAGTTATAGAAACAACCAATAGAGCCAAAACAAAGTTTAAACAACTTATTTTAAAAATAATTTCTGAGATATAAAAAAGAACCGCTTTTGAAGCGGTTCTTTTTTATTTATAATTTTTGAGTGATCAATGCATAAATATCATTAAAACAGACAAGAATCATCAGAGCTATTAACAGCAAGAAACAGAAAGTTCCAATTTTATCGACGGTTTCATCACTTAAACGTCTTCCTCTGATTTTCTCAATGATTAAGAACAAAACATGCCCACCGTCCAGTGCAGGGATAGGCAAGAAGTTAACTATTGCAAGATCCAGAGAAATTATTGCTGTCAACAGTAACCCTGAGAAAAATCCGCTTGTATTAATGACATCCCCACCTACTTTAGTTATTGCAATAATACCGTGCAGATCACTTACAGGGATTTTTCCAGCAAAGATTTGATACAATCCGTAAAGTAGCATAGTTGTCTGATCCCATAAATATTTTGTACTCGTTATCATAACAGCTTTAAAGCCTTTTGTCGGGATGACAACTTCCCTAATTTCCATTTGAATACCGATTAAACCATTTTTATTAGGATAAATAGGTTTCAATACAACATTTTTTCCGTTTCTATCCACCGTAATATTTACAGGACATACATTATCGGTATATGCCATAGCCAAATCATTCAAGGAATATGTTCCATCCGATATAATGATATTTTTCCCTTGAGGAATTTTATCTCTTAAAGATTTTTGAGCATCAGTTAAATTTAATCTTTCATCTTTATATTTTTCAAAACCCTTAAGCACATTTTCATTTAATGTTAAAGGGGATTCATACTCTGATTTTGGTAACTTGATTATAACGTCATCCGGAATAACTTCATCCCTTGTAAAAGCAGGATTCAAAGCCTTAATCTTTTCATAAGTTTTTTCAACGGAAGCTTCGTCAACCTTTCCGTTGTTTTGCTTACTTAGCTGAACAAAAGTCACAATAGCATTAGGATTTGTAATTTTAGATCCGTTAACTTCAACAATCCTATCACCTTTTTGAAGTCCCGACTGCCAGATAGATTCTTCTTTAGGAGCTACAATATCTTTAACAAAAATATTATAATTGCCAGAAGGCATCTGCCCCCAAATAAAAGCGGTAAGAACAACAAAAACAAAAGCACAAACTATATTTGCAAAAACACCGGCAGAAACAACAATCAAACGCTGATAAATAGGTCTGTTCATAAATCTGTCCGGAGAATCCGCAGGAAGATCAAGCTCTTTATCATCATCCGGGAAAGCAACATATCCGCCAAGCAAAAAGGCATGGACAAGAACCTCCAAATCTCCAAACTGCTTTTTCCATAAAGTCGGACCTATCGGAAGGCCAAACCCGAATTTTGAAACTCTCATCTTAAACATTTTTGCAGCGAGAAAATGCCCTGCCTCATGGACAAGAATTAACACGCTGAGTAGCAAAATCATTATAATTATAGACATAACATTCCCTGTTTTTATAGTAATTCTTTCAAATAATTTGGCAATGCAAAACGTGCCATATGGTAATCTTTATTATATATCTTACAAGTTTTTGTAATTTCCGTACATCTATCTTCATCTATATAAGAAAGCGGCTTTACATCCTCTGAACAGAAGGCCCAAGCCCAGTAACCACCGGGATAAGTCGGGATATTAGACGTAAATGTTTCGCACACTGGAAAGACTTTTTTCAAAAGATTATACATCTTTTTCACTGAATCTTTTTGAGCAAACGGCGATTCCGATTGCGCAACCATAATCCCGTCTTTCTTCAAAGAATTTTTTATATTTGTATAAAATTCTTCGGTAAACAACCCTTCACCAGGACCTATAGGGTCTGTTGAATCTATCAATATAATATCAAATTCGTTCTTTTTATCTTTTATATATTCAATTGCATCCTGAACAAGGATTTCTACTTTTGGGTTATCCAGTTCACAAGAAATAGTCGGCAAATATTGTTTACAAGCATCAATTACCATTCCGTCAATTTCACACAGAACAACACGTTTAACAGTCTTATGTTTCAATACTTCTCTAACAGTACCGCCGTCACCTCCACCGATTACAAGAACCGATTCAGGATTTTTATGATTCATCATCGGGATATGCGCAATCATTTCGTGATAATGATACTCATCCCCCTCCGTCGTCATCATCAAATCGTCAAGAGTCAAAACTCTTCCAAGACTACTCTCTGTTTCAAAAACTTCAACCTTTTGAAACTCTGATTTATCTGAAAACAAAACTTTACCGGCTTTGATAGCAATTCCGAAACCTGCCGGTGTAATCTCATGGTAATATCCATTTTCTATTCCATTTTTCATTTAATTTCTCCTTCACTTTGTAAAAAATTGTATCATAAATAGCATTTTTTTTAAATAAAAATTTTTAATAAATACACAGGGGAAAATAAATGATATCAAAACTAGGGATTAAATTATTTAATGCAGCTAAAAAAGCATATCCGCTTTCTGCAAGCGGGAAAACTTTAATGCCTAAAAAAGCAGTTTTTAGTTTAAAAAATCCATATATTTTAGAAGCAGTACCAGAAAACAGACTTAAAGAACTGCAAATTTTTGAAGGGAAAAAATTAAACACAGTCAGCCGGATATTAGACAATCAAGACTACGATATTATCCTTAACAGGTACAAAAAAATTTTATCGGGCTTCAGTGAAGAAGAATTCAAAATTTTATACAAAAAAGCATTTCCGAACACAAAAATTCCAACAGATGTAAACTATGACGCATTTGTGTTTTTAAATAATCTTTCTCCTGAAATCGGTTCAAAATTTGATGCTCACGGCCTTGCAAAAATAGGGGTTGCCGATCAGCTAAAACAATTAAATACATTATTAACAAAGGGGATTGATAAAAGTAAACCTTTTCATACTGCACCGCTTGTTTCAAAAAATAACGCAGGAGTGGGTGCCGGATTGGGGACAGGAGGACATGCATATCGTGATGGTTCATTTATAGTGGTCGGAGAAAAGTCAAAATTAATTGAAGAAAGCGGAATAAAGCACGTTATCGTAAACGACGCTTATTACAATATAATTGAAGACCTGCGCAAAAAATTTCCAAAAATAAACTTTGTTCGTGCGGACGAATCTGTCGAATATTTTACGAAATTACTTTCCTAAAACATGAATGTGCAGATGGAAAACTTCCTGCCCGGCCTCTTTACCTGTATTAATCTGTGTTCTATAGGATTTCAAGCCGACTTTTTTAGCAGCCTCTTTTACACCTAGCATTAATTCTCCCAGTAAATTTTTATCATCAAGTTCATTTAAAGAAGGAACATGAATTCTAGGGACAACGAGTAAATGTACAGGAGCTTTCGGATTAATATCCTTAAACACAACAAGATACTCGTTTTCATAAACGAAATCTGTATTAAAATCTCCTCTTATAATTTTACAAAAAATACAATTTTCATCCATTTTACAAGCTCCTTTATACGTCTGCAACAGGCGGAATATCAATTTTTTTCAATCTTTGTTCAATACGTCTATACCATTTCAGATGCTGTTTAAAAAGAATTTTATAATCCTCAATTTTTCCATGAGAAATATCATCAAACTGACGGTCACAAGTTTTAACTAATTCCTGCTCAAACATATGTGTTAATTCTTTTCTGTCAGGGTTAATATTTTCTCTTGTCAAAGTCATTTTTTCACCAAAAGTAGCAATAACTTCCGGTCTGTTATCTCTAAAGAAACAGTAATCTAAAGCTACAGGAACAAGATTGACTTTTCCATACTTCTTTACTGACTTTTGAACAATATATGCAAGACCTGTTTGAAAGACCATAGGTCTGTAATGAGGAGGTCTGATAATACCCTGAGGGAAAATACACAGCATATTTTTCAAATCACCGACAACATCAACAGAATATTGTAATGCTTTCATTGCTGACTGAGGAGATTTTTTGCACACAGAGTAAGCTCCGCCTCTGCGAAGAAGCGGGAATCTGTTTAATTCCTCAATCATCAATCTTATTTCTTTATGAAAAATTCTGTGTGTAATATTATATAACACACTTCCGTCCCACCAGTTGCTGTGAGGAGCATATAAAATAGTAGGCACCCCTTTTTCTAAAACACCTTCGTCACCTTTATATCTAAAGGCATAAAATCTGTTTTGAACCATGTTAAAGAAAAACAGACTTGCAATCATCAGCCAAAAACGACTTGTCTTTGCAGGTGTAAATTTCTCCTCTTTGTTCCGCAATTTTGTAGGCGGGATGTCAGAATATAAATGTTCCTCTACTTGTGTCATAAATTAATTGTACCCCATAATTTTAAATTAGGAAGTAAGATACCCTCAATTTTTAAGAAATCTTAACTTCTATTATACTATCGTACACGGACAAAATTAACATGCAAGCACAATTTTTCGGAAATTTGCCCGAATTCCTCATCAGAATAGTTTTGTGTATAAGTTAACAAATTTTCATCCAGCACTTTTGAGGGAACGAATTTTTGGAGATAATAGCGTTTTGCGCCATGAATTTCATTTCCTATTTTTTCAAAATCTTCTATACTCAAAAGTCTTTTCAGCACGGTTGTGCGGAACTCATAATGCGTACCACAATTCATAATATGTTTTATACTCATTTTAATTTTATTAATGTCAATGTCAATTCCGCTAATATATTTGTATCTGTTTAGCGGAGCTTTAATATCCATTGCAATATAATCAAGAAGATTTTCTTCTGTAAGTCTTTCCAGCATGCCAGGATAACTCCCGTTCGTATCAAGTTTCACAAGAAAGCCCAGTTTCTTAATTTCCTTTATAAATTCTGGCAAATCGACATGCAGACATGGCTCCCCACCAGTAATTACAACTCCGTCTAATTTTCCTCTTCTTGTTTTAAGAAAATCAAGGACAGAAGAAACACTCACATTCGGAGTGTTCCCATCTGCCTTTAAAAGTTCAGGATTATGACAATAAGGACATCTGAAATTGCAACCCTGAGTAAACACTATAGCACTGATTTTCTCAGGATAATCCAGAAGTGACGTTTTTTGAAATCCTCCAATCAACATTTGCAAGCCGTTTCTTCATTAATTTCAAAAGTCTTTCTGCTGTTAAATTCTATTTTCTTACCTTTATTCCATTGTTTTACAGGTCTTATATACCCCACAACACGGGAGTAAACTTCACATTCCGCACCGCAATCAGGGCAAGTAAAATGTTCTCCTGATACATAACCGTGATTAGGACAAGTACTAAACGTCGGAGAGAATGTAAAATAAGGAAGTTTATAGTTATTACATATTTTTTTTACAAGATTTTTCATCGTTTCAAGATTTGAAATTCTCTCTCCCGCAAAAATATGAACAACTGTACCGCCAGTGTATTTTGTTTGAAGCTCGTCCTGATGATCAAGTACTTCAAAAATATCATCGGAATAATTTACAGGTAGCTGGGTTGAATTTGTATAGAATGGATATTTATGCTGTTTGTCAAGTTTTGCAAGTCTATAGGAAGTCCCTTCGCCGGGAGTTGCCTCAAGGTTATAATTATTCCCTGTTTTCTGCTGAAACTCAACAATTTTAGAGCGCATAAAGTCCATAACTTCCAATGCGAATTGTTTACCTCTAAAACTTCCTATATTATCTCCCAGAAGGTTAATACACGCTTCATTCATACCAATAAGTCCGATTGTTGAGAAATGATTTTTCCAGTAAACACCAAATCTTGCTTTTATATCTCTCAAGTAAAATTTTGTATAAGGATACAAATCCTTATCAGTCAAGTCTTCCAATAATTTCCGTTTAATTTCCAAACTTTCTTTTGCAGTTTCCATATATTTTGCAAGCAGTTCAAAAAACTCGCCTTTATTTCGAACTGCATCGGCAATTTTCGGAAGGTTAATAGTAACAACACCCACAGAACCAGTAAGAGGATTTGACCCGAACAAGCCTCCGCCTCTATATTCAAGTTCTCTGTTATCAATTCTCAGACGACAACACATAGAACGGGCATCTTCAGGTGACATATCTGAATTAATAAAGTTTGAAAAATAAGGGATGCCATATTTGGCAGACATTTCCCATAATCCCTCAATATTTTTATTATCCCAGTCAAAATCTTTAGTAATATTATATGTAGGAATAGGGAATGTGAATACTCTTCCCAAACTGTCACCCTCCATCATAATTTCAAAGAAAGCCTTATTTAACATATCCATTTCGGGCTGAAATTCCTTATAAGTCATTTTCTGATACTCTCCGCCAATAATAACGGATTGCTCTGCATAATAACTCGGAACTGTCAAATCCATAGTAATATTTGTAAACGGTGTTTGGAAACCAACACGGGTTGGAACGTTCATATTGAAAACAAATTCCTGCATTGACTGCTTAACCTGCTCATAAGTCAAGTTATCATATCTTATGAACGGTGCCAGAAGGGTA
The DNA here is from genome assembly GCA_944327255.1 of Candidatus Gastranaerophilales bacterium. Lineage (GTDB taxonomy): Bacteria > Cyanobacteriota > Vampirovibrionia > Gastranaerophilales > Gastranaerophilaceae > UBA1221. The sequence goes on from CALVHA010000017.1 coordinate 47,246, forward strand.
TCAAAATTAGAAAAAGCCTGAGCGCCCGCAGCTTCTCCCTGCATTGTATACAGAAAATTTACTATCTGCCCGAGAGCAGTTCTAAAATGTTTTGCGGGAGCACTTTCAATTTTTCCGGCAACACCCTTAAAACCTTCTGTTAATAAATCTTTCAAATCCCATCCCACACAATAAACAGAAATTATATTCAAATCATGTATATGGATATCTCCGTTAAGATGTGCGTTCTTAATATGTGAAGGATAAATTTTATTCAGCCAGTAGTTTTTACTAATTTCAGATGCAATATAATTATTAAGCCCCTGAATTGAATAAGACATATTGGAATTCTCATTAACCTTCCAATCGAGTTTTCTTAAATAACTGTCAACAAGATTAACGTTAGCCTCATCAATTTTCGTCTGCAAACTGTTAAAAGCATCTAACGACATGCCGCTTAAAGCTTTCGGGGATGAAAAATCGGCAATACTCCCCTTACCCAATGTTTTTTCCATAATTTTAAATCTCCTAGTCTCGAGGTGTAACCAACTGAGATAAGCATTCCGACTGTAACGGCTGCGGACCAGTGCGGGATTTCCACCCATGCTTTCCTTATTTCAGTAAATTTATTTTATAATTATATTTAAAACTTGTCAATTCATTCGAAAGATTGAAGTTTTTATCATTGTAGCTCATAGAAAAGCTTCAGCGGTATTTAACCACCGCCCGTATTATATCACTGATAAGCGGTAAATTTTTTCTATCAGTAGATTTTATCATATCAATTATTTCTATACGCTCATCTTCAATGTTTTTGAACGATATATTGAAAAACTGATTGATATCAATTTCAAGAATTTTGGCAATATTAACAAATGTTCCAAGTGAAGGGTAAGAATTTCCATTTTCAATAAGGCACATTTGACGTGGTGATATATCTACAATTTCAGATAGTTTTTCCTGCGAAAAACCTCTGGCACGTCTGGCTTGCCTGATCTTTGCCCCTATAGTTTTTTTATCCAATGCTTTGCCCTTTTGCTATTAGTATATTAATGACTTAATGGTTATATAATGAAATATATATCAATAATCTTGACAAATTGATATAAGTATCCTATAATATATAATGGAACCATTTAAATAAACGGAGGATTTGAAATGATTAATGGAACTAAGAACGCTTTTACACTTGCAGAGGTATTGATTACCTTAGGTATCATCGGGGTTGTTGCAGCTATGACTATGCCTACTTTATTGAACTCAACTCAAGGTGCTCAATATAGAACTGCTTACAAAAAAGCTTTATCAGTATTATCTCAAGCTGTTGTTATGAACGTCGCTCTTGACGACTACGATTTGGCTCAAGCAACTGTAACAGCTGCAGCAGATGCAACAAATGGTACTTCAGCATCAGTTTTCAACTTGTTTAACAACAGAATGAACGTTGCTAAAACTTGTGTAGGGGCAGGTTGCTCTGAGGGTTGGACTTCAAGCAGTATTGCTTTTGGTTCTGATGCAACAAGTAACTACACATTCTTCTTTAACGATGGTATCACTCTAACATTTGCTAAAAATGATGCTAACTGCTCAGAAACACTTGTTACTCCTGATGGAGTAACTAAATGCCATGGTGCTATCGACGTTAACGGTGCTAAAAACCCTAACAGACTTGTTACTTGTGATGATAATACAACAAACGCTACTAATTGTAAGGTAACTAACCCTACAGACGTTTATCCGGTTATCATGTATGACCAATCAGTATTACCAAACTCTCAAGCAGCTAGAGCTGTATTGTTCGGCGGTAAATAATTATAAAGTTTACTTTTCAAAAGTAAAACATGAAACGAATCTTTTCACCTGACACAGAAAATGTGTCAGGTTTTTTTTATGGATAAACCCTCTCAATGGAAAGAAGGCTCCCCCGCAAAAGGGGATAGTTTAATCAACATATTTATGTTAATATACCTTGTAAAAGAGGTAACTTATGAAAAAAATAGCTTTAATAAATCACGGTTGTGCAAAAAATCTTGTTGATTCAGAGCTTATGCTTGGACTACTTGCAGAAAAAGGATATGAGATAACCTTAGATGAAAATGATGCAGATTTAATCATAATAAACACCTGTTCATTTATACACGATGCAGAAAAAGAATCTGTACAGTCTATATTGCAAATGGTAGAAAGCGGGAAAAAAGTTATCGTAACAGGATGCCTTCCGCAAAAACATAAAGATGAACTTAAAAAAGCTATTCCGGAAGTATGCGCAATGGTTGGCACAACAGATTTTAAAGATATTGTATCTATAGTTGAAAATGTTTTAAACAAACAAAATGCGGAATATATCTCAAAAATTTCAGAAAAGCCAGAATACATTTATCCGGAAACAATAAGGCGCCAGCAAATAACAATGGGTTCAAGCTCATACATAAAAATAGCCGACGGATGTAATTATCATTGCGGATACTGTATTATTCCACAATTAAGAGGGGCATACCACTCACGAACTATTGAAAACATTGTTGAAGAAGCCAGAGAACTTGTTTCAAAGGGAGTAACTGAAATTGATCTTATAGCTCAGGATACGACCAGTTACGGAATTGATATCTACGGAAAAACTTCACTTGCAAAACTTCTTGAAGAATTGAACAAAATTGAAGGGTTAGGCTGGATAAGGATTATGTATGCATACCCGTCTCAGCTGAACGATGAACTTATTAATGCAATAGCGAAATTAGATAAAGTTGCAAAATACATAGATTTACCTCTTCAACACTACAGTAAAAAAATTCTTGAAGCAATGAGAAGACCCGTTTTTGATTATAAGGAACTCATAAACAAACTTCGTGATAAAATTCCGGGGGTAGCTATAAGAACGGCTTTTATTGTCGGATATCCCGGAGAAACAGAAGAGGATTTTAGAGAGCTTTATAATTTTGTCAAATCCGCAAGATTTGACAGAATGGGAGTATTTGAATATTCCCGCGAAAAAAATACAACATCTTACTCAATGCAACATCAGGTTCCTAAAAAACTTAAACACAAACGTTATAAAGAATTAATGGAATTACAACAGCAAATTTCTTATGAGATCAATCAGACTTATATAGGGAAAACAATCCCTTGTATGGTCGAAAGTTATACTGATGACGGAGTTATAATTATGCGCTCCGAACACGATGCACCTGAAATTGACGGACTTGTTTACGCAAAATCTGACAAACCTGTTGTCCCGGGTGATATTGAAGATGTTTTAATAGATAATGCCGATGAATACGATCTTTTCGGAAAAATTGTTTAGAGCAAATTTGAGAGTCTATTTTTTCTTTTTTGCAAGTACGTAACTCTCATCTATTTTCTCTTTAATAACATCCAAAGAAACAGATCCGTCAAGAATTATTGTTATCCAGTGCTTTTTATTCATGTGATATCCCGGAAAAATTCTTTTATTATCAACAATTTTATCAACATCTTCTGCTCTGATATCAAGAACTTCAACTGTTGAATTATTGCCTTTAAAACCAAGTTTTTGTTTTTGAACAGTCAAAAAAGCTCCGTACCACTTTGAGTTATCTTTTCTTCTGACAATTGCATTATCAGGAAATTTTTCCCATAGAAATTCTAATTCATCATTATATTTTTCTCGAATATAAGATATTAATTCATTTGTCTGGCTGTTCTTAAAAACATCAGGTTCAAAACATTCCGAGGATACTTTTTCAATGATATCATTATATTCTTTCCTAACCCGTCCGACAAAATCTCCACAGGCATCTTCAACCAAATGTAATGTATACAGTTCTTCCGTTGCAGACTCAATCAGTTTTGTATTAATCTTTCCTGTAATATCAATTTGAATTGATAATTCAAACTGATTATCGAACACAGGACAATTATATACATATAATTTATTTTCTTCCTTGAATCCGAATTTCAAGAGTTTTTCTTTATTAATTTTCCGATTTTTAAGAAAGTTTTCCATAAAGCTTTTAAATGTTATCTTTTTTATTTTAAAGGATAATTAGAAGATATTTTTTATATATTACATCAACGGTAATTGTTTGAGCATATTTCTTAACTTAATTGCAGTTCGAGGCATAGGCTCTGCTATAGTAAGTCCTACAACATCATATACCCCTGCAATATCATTAATAACTCTTGTTACTTCATCAATTTTCATGCCGTCTGGCACAACTCCGACCGCCGCAATAATTTCATTTGGATCAAGAACATCTAAATCAAAATGAATGACAACATTTTTACACCCTGTAGCCTTAATCCATTCCAAAATTTTTGAACTATCATTTGCAACCTCTTCCGGAGCCAGATGTTTAATTCCGTATTCTGTTTGTCTATCTTTAATCTCCTGTCTTTCCCAATCCCTCAAACCCACAAACAAAATTTTATTTGCATCAATTTTGGCAGGAAGTTCTGATATTATTCCGCTATCACCTTTTCCCATAATTGCCCCCGCGGCCATAGCATGATAACCATTGTATGTCTTATCCTCAGGCAAAGTTATATCAGGATGTGCATCAATCCAGATCATTACAAGATCATTATTATATTTGTCAGCCAGATATGTAAAAGGCACAACACTGACCGAACATTCTCCGCCTAGTGTCAAAATTTTATCAGGATTAGCTTTTTTAATTATATTCAAGGCGTTTTTAGTTTGCTTCAAAATAGCTTGATACCCTATTATCCCGTTTTTCTCTTCCCTGTTTACATCATTGTCAACAGGCACCGTATATGTTTTATTTTCGGTTTTCGGAGCAAGAAAATCCAGCAGATATGAACCCAGAGTATAGCCTCTTGAAGCATCATCAGGAGATAAGTCTTGAACTAAACGTATAATATTCCCGCCTTGCCACTGCGGATAAATCAATCTGATTGTCTCTGTTTTATTCATCTTACCCCCTTGACTTAATAAGTTCTTCTTAACTAAAGTAACAAGAATATGTTTTCTCCATATCTCGCCTTATAAAGAATAACATAAACTAATTTAAAAGGTAATGTAAAATGACACATGGTTTGATTAAAAACCGGACGGAAATTTACCTGTCCGGTTTTTGTATGTATTTAGTTTTTCATTACTTATTTTTGTAACATGGATTTGAATGGTTCAATAAGATGTTCTGCTTTAGCCCTTAGCGCATCAATATAAGGATGTAATGATTTTACGCCTAAAGCGGCTTTTTCAGCGTTATACACATCTTTTCCCAATGGTGTTAAAGCACCGCTTGCTTTCATTAATTCTGTTTTGCCCAAATTTGTCTGGGTGTTTAGGGTATTAACCAATTTTTTTAAAGGAATTCCTAATTCCTTTGCTGCACGAACTCCAATTGTTGACATAATTAACATTCCTTTCCTTTTTTTTAATAATTGTGATACTGAAAATATATTTTCTTATACTTTTATTAAAACATAAGGGTCGAAAGTATTGCCACGCCCGCACCACATCATATCATATCATATAGCAGAGTATAACAGGGTTTCAGGCATTTTTAAATTTATATTTACATTTCGTTACATTGTCAGACTTCAAAGTGTTTTGCTTTTTCCTAATGGAGAGAAAATTAAATGTCATTGCGAGCCGGAGGCGAAGCAATCCCCAAAAAAACAAATATCCTCCCCTTGTGGGAGGATCGAAATCTCAGATTTCGAGGAGGGGTAAGACTTACGCAAAAAATAAGTCCAATTTGACCCCTCACCCGACACTTCGTGTTTCCCTCTCCCTCTTGGATTATTCGGGCCCGCCCCGCAGATGGCGGGGACAGGAGCGGAGTAAAGTCCGACCCGCACCTTACGGGTTTCGCTTCGCTCCACCCTACCGAAAATCCGCCACAAGGGGAGAGGGGAATATTTCCTTCACCCTTCACTCCTCACTCTTCACACAATTAACACAAAAACGCCGTTTTCAATTAAGAAAACGGCGCCGTTTATCTTTTTCATACTAGCTAAACAAGGTTGTCATTCTTTTTGTTAAACATACTCTTCTTGCCAAAGAATCCGCCGAAAAATCCGGTAATATTAAAATCCTCATCAAGTTTGGTTTCAGCAAGCTCTGTCTGGCTGTTAGCAAGCTGCATTTTCCCTTCATCTTCATAAATAATACCGTTTTTTTCAACGCTTACAAGTTTTACCTGTTCATCAACAGGCACAAATTTTGTATCTTTAACAAAGATACTTGCTTTTCTTTCGATTGCTTCAAAATCGATATCTGCCAGAGTAAACTCGGGCAAATCAGATGGCATATCCGCAGGTTTTGCACCCAGAATATTTTTTGAGTTATCGATGGGGTCAAACGACATTTCAAAAATCCCAACCTACTTTTATTATTAAGGCAACAAACTGGACATTAAAGTACAATCGGACTTTAAAAT
>CALVHA010000018.1 GCA_944327255.1 Candidatus Gastranaerophilales bacterium
CGAACTCGCGACCTCATGCGTGACAGGCATGCGCTCTAACCAAACTGAGCTACGCTCCCATAAATTCTTTTGTCAACCGTCGAATCCCTTTCGACAATTTTTATTATAAAATGCTGAATTTTTTTTTGCAATACCTTAGTAAAAAATTTTATTAAACTTTATATATAAAAAGACTCAGGGAATATCCCTGAGTCCATTAATTTTAGTTTATTAGAACTAATCCGAATATAACGGAGCTAATTTTTTAGATTGTTGAGGAATTACACCTTCCTCCAATGATTGATATACTCTGTAATCGATTACAGGGAAACAATTATCAATACTTTCGATCTCTCTTAATTTAGCATCATCAATATTACCGTTTTCTATCATGTCACAAATTGTTTCAAATCTGTCAACATGTTCTCTGAATCTGTCTGTCGCATAATCCTTTGCCTGCCATGTTGTAATCAGGAACGGCCAATCAGAACTTTGAAGCAATAAATTCTCTCTAGCCATTTGATTTAATGCTCTATGAAGAAGTTTATCTTCTGGAATTTCCGGATACCTGTCAGCAATTCGATTAATACGTTTTTCACAAGAATGAATAATAGGCCACATCCATTCTGTCAAATGATTTTGCCATACATAGAAATGTCCGCCCTGTCCCCATGAACTTTCAGGGATTTGAATAGCTTCTGTCGGAGGATGAGCATGTATGTATTCACCGGCAGTCATTCTTTCTACTTCAGGAAGATATGTATGAAATTTTTTCACAACCTGTTTAATAAATTCAACACCTTCAAACCACCAGTGTCCGAATAATTCGGTATCAAATGATACCATTACAAGACCTTCTTTACCGTTGTGAGCTTTTTTATAATCATTCAACAAGTGATAAATCAATGTTGTATAATGATCAGAGTTTTCATTAACTTTATTCAAGGCTAAAACAGGGTCATAAAGCATTTTATCACCTAAATCAGTCTTAGGAGAAGTAATTCTCCAGTAATGCATACCTGATTTTGCATCTTTTCGATGGAATTCACGGAAACATCCGTCTCCAGGATATCCGTCAGCTGCAGACCAAACCTGATAACCTGCTCTATCGTTTCTTCCCATTACAGCAACCTGAGCATCAGGCAACCAGTAAGCAGAATACGTATCATACCCTGTTGCAGGTCTTTCAGGAAGCGGAATATATTCAATATTTCCATAAACACCTATTACACGTCTGTTACCGATTGAATTTCCACCTTCAATAACATGAGATTCTGTAAAGAAGTATTCAATCCCGTTATTTTGCAATGTAACCTCGATAGCAGGACGCCAATGTTTTTTACCATCTTTGCCAACATATTCATAACCTTGTCTGTATGCACATTCAGGAAGCCAGCATCCAGTTGCTTTTTTTCCGAAAAGTCTTTTTGTAGTATCTGAACCTACTTTAAATTGAGCATTCAAATTACTGTCAGTTGCAAGTAATGGAGAGAATCCATGAGTTGCTCCGGAAGTTGTAATCTCAATACAGCCAAGGTCTTGATATTTTTTAAATGCGGAAATCAAATCCATGCCGTATTTATTTACAAAAGAATCTTTAATGTAATTAAACCAATCGAAATAATATTTTGCCAAATATTTTAAGTGTTGAGAATGAGGAACTTCAGGGTCAGGATATCTTTCCAAATCTTTTGACACTTTTGCTATTCTTGAATCCAAATACTTAACAAAACCATGCTTTAAATGTTCGTCATTTAATTGTTCAGCAAGAATCGGTGTAATACCTACCGTCAACTTTGCTTTAATACCTTCATCATAAAGTTCGGAAATTGCGTTCAACAAAGGAACGTAAGTTTCTGCCATACATTCATAAAGGTTTTCCTCCCCGAAAGGCCACATGCCGGCTTTTCTATAGTAAGGAAGGTGGCTGTGTAACATAAATACGAATTGACCTACTGACATTAATGCCTCCATATCTCTCTTTTTACTTAAATTATTTTTTTTTAATATAATCAAGTTTCTACATGAAAATATATAACACAAAAGGATAAAAAATATAATCCTATAGAACTAGTTCTTATGAATAAATTTACAAAAGTTAAAATATAAATTTTATATATTCCATAGACAAAAGAAAAGACTGAAATAGAAAAATTTAACACACTAAAATCCTTTTATTGCAATAGTTTTCATGATATACACTTAACAAATTGCACTACTAATCCTTAAAGGTTATAATAGGAGAGTGAAAAAGAAAAAAGTTATCGCATATTTACATACACACTGGGATAGAGAATGGTACAGAGAATATGAAGTTTTCCGTCTCAGATTATTACGCGTTTTTGACAATGTGCTGAATCTTTTAGAAAAAAATAAAATTCCTTCTTTCTATTTCGATGGGCAAGTTTCAGCTCTTTTAGATTATCTAGAAATAAGACCAGAAAAAGAAGGAATCATTAGAAAATTTATAGCAGAAAAAAAATTATTTATAGGTCCTTGTTTTACACTCGTAGACGAATTCCTTACCGATAAAACGGCTTTTGAAAAAAATCTTGAAATAGGCTTAAGGATATCTAAAAATTTCGGGTGTAACGAGTTTATTGGATATCTTGCCGATACATTCGGGCACAGCAAAAATATTCCGTTAATCTTTAAAAAGTTCGGAATTGATAAGTGCATTGTATGGAGAGGATGTGGGGATATCCCTTCGGAATTTATATTCAACGGTATTAATACTGTTAACCTGATACGCGGATATTTTATGGATATTTTCTCTGCCAAAATGCCTATCGAAGAAAAAGCAAAATGGTTAAAAGGAAATCTTGATAAAATTGCAGAAAAATCAAAAGATGTATTGCTTCTCCCAATAGGAGCGGACCATTTAGGGATTGAACAAGATATTGCAGAACAAATAAGAAATATTAATAATATTTTGGGAAATTATGAAATAGAATTATCCACTCCGTTTCATTATTTTGAACTTGTAAAGAATAATTTTAAATTTAAAGTAGACGATGAACTTCGTGATAATAGCAAAACATTTATCTTACAGGGAAGTTATTCTGCAAGGATGAACATTAAGCAGTATAACATAATTGCATGTTATAAACTTAAACGTGCGGACGAATTTCAAAAGCAGCTTGACGGAAAGTATTGCGGGATAATTGATTACGCGTATCAACTTCTACTCAAAAATCAAGCACATGACGGGATTTGCGGATGTTCTACGGATGAAGTGCATCAGGAAAATATAATAAGGTATAAAAAAATCTTACAGATTGCCGACACGATTATGAAGGAATTAAAATTTTTATATCCTGAAAAATTTGACAGATTATGGATTGAATATAACAAAAAATATCGCTCGGTTATTGACTATGAGAGTACAGAAATTATTAATGACGACCAACAAATCGGGAAAAGGAAGGGCTTTATTGATGACCTTCTTTATGATACGGCAAGAATTCCTGTTACTGAAGACTATACAACCATTTTTAAATATCTAAAAGAAATAAAATCTTCAAATGATAAATTAACAATTTCCAATGATGAAATTTCAAATTCAAAAATAAAATTAATGGTACAAAATGGTAAATTAATTATCTCAAACGGAATTACAATCGACTTTGTAAGATTTAATGATAAGGGTGACACATACAATTTTGGAGCAGTTGAGGGAGATATTCCAGAAATTGCAAAAGTTATATCATCCAAAATAATTATGGATGGCAACTTAAGAGTCGGACTAAGAATAAAAACAAACTTTTTTGCCGTAAATATTTTTCTGGATAAAAATTCAGAGCTTTTACGTTTCAAAATTGATTGGACCAACAGACTGAAGAATAAACTCTGGCAGATCAGATTTAAAATGAAAGATTCTGTTACTGAAACATACTCGGAAGATTTAAACAGTATAATTCACAGGACATTCAACCCCGATTATAATATTAGAGAGCATCTTCCTAAAACCAGAGGGATTGAAGTTTGGACAAACACTGCACCAATGCAAAGGTTTGTCGGAACACAGGGGTTAGGAATTGTGACAAAAGGATTGACTGAATATGAGGTATTCAAAAATACATTATCTGTTACACTATTACGTTCAACAGGAATAATTTCAAATCCTAAAAACCCGTCACGTTCAACACCTGCCGGACCTCCAATTGAAGTCCCAGAAGCTCAACAGCTAGGTAAAAATACGGCAGAGTTTGCCGTTGGATTTTTTGAACCGAAAATGTATGAAAAATATGTTAACGAATTATTTTTAAGCTAACCCTTTTTCTTCTCGGCGTTTTTTCTTTTCATCAGTATCAATAACTAAAGTGCTATCTTTAACATCTGTTTCATCAGTTTTAGATGCTGAAATTTTGACTTCTTCACTGGTTTCTCGTTCAGCATTATTGTTATTGTCTGTGTTATTATTATTTTCAGCTATTTGATTATTATCCTGTGGAGAAGCATCCAATCTTGGAATATCAATAGCCTCAATACCGGTCGAATCCTCAACGGTTGACTGCGCAGCTTCTACTCTTGCAAATTGTTCATCATTATGAGCTTGAGCGTACTCAATTGCATCGGTTCCAGCCACTCCCGCATCCATGGCATTTCCACCGGCACTAACTGACAGGACACCCATCCTGTAATTTCTGTCAAACAGCATAAGGAATGGTCTACGCTCTGAAGCTTCTAATGCGGCCCTTGCAGAATCCACCCCATTCGCACTTCTTGCGGCTTCAACAATTGTATTCTGACGATTTTCATCACTGCCCATAAGTTCAGCTCCGATGTCAACCGTTTCCGTACCAAAATCTGTTGCAGTAGGCGGAATAGTATTAAACTGCTGAATTTGAACTTCTAAAGCCGTCAATTCAGCCCCCAGATCCGCTATTTCCTGCTGAGATTGAGTGCCGATATTATTTAATAAATTACCCAGTGTGGCAATTTTGTTCAAATCACCAGGAGATAAACTTTTATCTTTACTCTGTGCTTTCGCTAAAAGGTTATCTAATTCTTCTTTCATAGAAGCGGTTCTGCGTTCCGTTTCAGAAGATTTGGCTTCTACCTGATTCACAATTACTTCCGACTGGGTATTAATACCATCCAGACTATCTTCCATAGCTTGTTCTTCCGATACTGATTCAAGGCTTCTGTCCGAAAAGATTTTTCCTTGGTTATATAAGCTGACAGCTTCGCCATCAAGCGTTTCACGATACTGTTGGGCCTGAGTTAAAGAAGTTTTTTCTGCAGCATCTTCCGTATTTGAATTATCACTGTTTGATAGAATTGAAGTTATTTCATCCAGATTGGTACTTCCGTTAACCGACTCATAAGTAACATCGTCTGGAGCATCCTGTAATTTAGAAATTTCTTCCGCCCAGTTCATAATTGCAACCGGAATATCCTGCCCCTGAGAAGCATATCCTAAAACTTCACTTGCTGTAAGGCGTTCCCAAGCGATATCTTCTTCTTTCTTTTTCTGAATATAAGTTTTAGCCATATTATTTACGGCACTTATAGCATCTACCATTTTTACTCCTTATAAAAATTTACTTTACCTTTATATCGGCACATATTCGTTAAAACTTTAATTATAAATATTAACTTATGTAACAAAATTTAGATAAATATTATATAAAAAGTCAATATTTTTGCGAAAAAATTTTTTATATAAGTACGAGAGATAAAAAGAAGAGAGGTTAAAAATGGCTAAGACAATTTTGATGCCGAACACAGTAACAGATACATATAAAAATACATCAAAAGCAATTAGTGAAGTTGATTTAAGTAACAAACACGTGATTAGAAAAACATTATCACAAATTATGAAACAATCTTTCTTCCATGGTGCAAACATTTATGGTAATAATTTTATAGCATAATAATCGTTGGAATATAGGAAATATAGGAAAAGAAAATCTAAAAAAGGAATGTCAGCCGGCTTAATTTTGCCGGCTTTTCTTTACAATTTGTAATAGAATGTTTAAAATATTATATACATGGGTATATATATAATATATACTAATTAGGAGGAGTTGGAGCTATGTCAATGAATGTATCCGCATTAAGCGCATCAGCAGGTTACGCAATCGATAGTGAATATCAAAGAATACTTAGAGAATTAAGAGCATTGGGGATCGAACCTACAGGGAATAAAGCAACAGATAAAGCAAAGCTTGAAGAGGCAAAAGCTACAAAACAAACACAAGAAGTTCAGAACACACAACCTGTAAACGAAACTCAAGGAACAGAAAAAACAAGAGCAGAGTCTTCACAGGACAATATAAAAAATGATTCTACAATTCAGGCTCAGCAAATGACCGGAGCTACACAAATTGCAGAATTTAACAAATATAAACTTCTCGGCTTATACTAATTAATAAGTGGTTTGAATATATTCAAAATCTCTAAAGTCCGAAGGAGATGAAAGTTCTTCATAATCACTCATTAAAAACCCTCCAGAAAAATTTATAGATTTTCTGTTACTTTTTTCAGGGAACTGTAAAATTTTATCACCTTTCAAAGCTTCAATTGCAGCTTTAATATTTCTTATATCACTTTCAGTATTAGGTTTAGAAGACATTATTTTTATATTATAAATATTTCTTTCTCTATCAACCTTGAAAGAGAAGAAAAACAATGTCCCGTATGGGGCTTCAACATATGACGTTTCCATAATACGATTTTGCACATCACTTCTCCATTTATTCCAAGCAATCAGTTCAGAACGAACTTTAGGATCAAGTAAAGCGTCACATATTGTACATCCTGAAGGAGTCTCATTTTCAGTCTGTGTATTTTTCGGCAGAGCCGGTTTAGTATTTTTATCCTGCGGCTCGGAAGAAGGTAAATCTACTTCAGTATCTAACATTTTCCCAACCTGTTTTAACATTTCATCGCTATTATTAGGCTTAGGCGGGGCAGTATTCTGAACCTGCTGATTATTATTAACGTGAACTGTCTGAATAAAATCTGACGGTATAATATTTACATCAGAAGGAATAATCGGCGTTTCAGAATTTTTAATTTGTTGTTTAGGCGCCTTAACCACACGAGTAGGGGCATCGCCTATCCTGAACATAGGGACACTTTGTAATTCAAGTTGCTGTGGATTTAACCTGTCAAGTTTAAAATTCTGATTTGTAAGAACAAACGTTTTATGCATCACAGGCCGATTGACAGCCGATAATATAGTCAAAAACAAAACCGTTATTATTACAAATATATTAATAAACTTCATAATTAATCTTTATCTAATTTCGCAATTAATTCATCACAAGCATAAATATCAAAACAGGTTTGGCTTAACATTAAGGTTTCAGCAATCAAAAGAGCAGTAGGCACAAGAGCCGCAATAATTGATAGCATCACACCTTTAAAATCACCGCCTGTTTCACTCATAAAATAAGAAACGTTCATCATAAATTCAATAAAAATAATCACACAGGCAATAGTAAAAAATAATCTCTTATCAGCTTCAAGCTTTCTGGTACCCTCCAATCCGAAAATCGAAACCCCATGCTGACGGTAATCAGTAAAACCATCCTGTTTAATAACCTGTGAACCCTGAATTTTTTTACCTGTTAAAAATGCACTTACAAAAGCAAAGAAGGCAAATATAATCAGAAATGTCGCCAAACCTAAAAATACAGGGCTGAATCTTAAACCGGAAATTCTAATCCATCCCGCAGCCTCAGGGAAGCACATTGCAAGAGTATTAGACACGCCATAAGCAAGTAAAGGAGCAGTTAAAACCCCGATTATAATCTCACCGAATGATTTAAGTTGCAGCATAAACATTCTATCTTTAATATTTCTGATTTTAGTTTGACTTAAACCGTCAATATATCTCTCAATCCAAATACGATAAGACTTCAAAACAGCTTCAAAATCTTCTCTGAACTCATATTTATTTAAAACAGCATTATACTCTGCACTGTTACTTTTAAAATACCCGCATCCTATGGCTAGAGCCGTCATTATACCGACAAAGAAAAATGTAATAAATATAGAAAAAGCCACAAAATTACTTAGCGCCATAAAATAAATTTGGTTAACCGTATAAATTCCGATAATAAAAATTGCAGCCCCCCATAGCATAAAATTTTGAGCCAGTTTGGAAGTCATTGACTGCTTAATAGTTTTACTTTGAAGATATAAGTAAACACCCTGCTTAAGCATCAAACATATCGAAAATACGATAAAAGAATAAGCAATCCATGCCTGAATATTTGTTGCAAGATAAACCTGCTTCGATGCTTCCTGTGTAGAAAGCCCCATCAAATAATTTGCAACGGCAAAAGAACTTAAAATAGAACTAATATATAAAGCCAGATGTAAAAATAAACTTGTTCTGGTATTACTTCTCATTTTACCTTTAAGTTCAGATATAGGATAAGCAATCTGCTTTATTATTGATATTCTTGCCTTTTCAATCGGAGCTCTTGATTTCTCCAGCTTAACCTTTGCAAGAGCAACCGGATCATCTCCATATAAATCTCTCATTTGTTTATCCGAAAGGTTAGTAATATCAACAGTGCCCATATCTATTGGAGAATTGTTTTCTACATAAATTTCCAAAGACTCCTGACTGTTAGCAAAAGTTAATTTGCAAACTCTATCAACTTGAATTTTCTGTAAAACTTCACCCTTAAAAAAAACATTTTGGTTTTTAAAATTGTTAAATATATAACAAGCACCTGTTTCCTTATTAATCTGCACCGTAATAATAAGCTCATATGGCAGTTCAATAACATAATCACATTTTGGATTTGTGCCAATATTAATAAGATTTTTATTTTTAAATTGTTTTTCTCCTAACGAAGATTTTACAGTAATTTCAGCTGCCATATACTTATATCTTTCCTTTATCTTTCAAGTGCATGTATAAATTGTCTTATCGCTTTATCACAATTTTGTTTAGGGGAAATAATCAGCTTTGTTTCTCCCAAAACAGGTGTTAATTTATCTTTCACAACATCCAGCTTTTCAGGATGAGCATACAAAAACATCATTGCAAGATCCGGCGCCTGTGTTTTTACGGCTCTAACATCATCTGGCAAAGTTTCCCAATTTATCTGTTTTTCAGAAGCACCTTCATTTTCAAGATCCCCGATTACAACAACAGCAGGCATATATCCGAGCTTTTTCATATCAAGAGAATACCTGAGAGCCTTTTCCATACCAACGCCGTATGCAGTCCCGTAGTCTTTTTCATCGTAAGCAGTAAATGCATTCATAACTTTATTTATATTGGATCCGTTAAATGGAGCCCCCTCATAAATCAAATAAGCATCCTCTGAAACTCTTATAATTTTAATCTTATCCTCCGGATCCAGAAGGTTGCAAATTTGTCTTAACAACTTTTTTTGTTCAGGCAGATCCTGCTGGTTTGAAGCAGAAGAGTCAAGAACAAACATCACAGCAGCAGGTTTAAAATTATCAACTTTAATTTTTGTTAAACCTGACCAAACCAATTTTATAATTATCGAGGCAAATAGAATAACTATTCCTGATATAATAAGTCTTTTGTTCATAAACCAACTCTTTCTTAAGAAATAATAGCATATTTTACACAGATTATCAATATTGCCATTATAAAAGAGATTATGGTATAATTCCATACGTTATAAAAAGTAGATTAGGGAGAATTTATGGAATTATTGGAAATTATATTGACAATTGTCATAACATATTTGATAGGTTCAATACCTACAGGATATATTATTGTAAAAACATTTACCGGACAGGATATCAGAACAATAGGCTCCGGCTCAACAGGTGCAACAAATGTTAAAAGAGTAATGGGTAAGAAATGGTTTTTTATTACATTGCTTCTTGACGCCTTCAAGGGCGCATTGCCGGTAATTTTAGCCAAAATTTTTGCAACATCTTTTACAGGACTGGGGTTATTACCTGTCCTTGCAGCTATTGCAGTAATCTTAGGACATTCAAAATCAATCTTTCTTAAATTTACAGGCGGTAAGTCCGTCGCCTCCGGAGTTGGAACTATTTTGGCACTCAACTGGCAGGTTGGTCTAATTATAGCCATTATATGGTCTATTATTACTTATATTTCAAAATACGTTTCTCTTGGTTCAATCATTGCACTTGCAATATCGCCGTTTTTAATGTACTTCTTAGACGGTCATTTAGCGTACGTCGGATACTGTACACTTGGAGCACTTTATATAATATGGCTTCACCGTTCAAACATTCAACGACTTATCAAAGGAGAAGAAAATAAAGTAAGATAAATTTAAAAGGCTTTTGCAGTTACTCTGTAAAAGCCTTTATCAGTTTATATATAATTCTTTTTTGTGTAAGAGGTTGGGATTTAACTATATCCAAAATAGTTTGTTCTAATGCTTCTTCCTCTACGTAAGCATCCACATCAAGTAAATCATTAGGTTTTACATTTAAGACTTCAGAAATTTTAAGAAAGGTTGCAAGAGAAGGGAAATTAAGACCTCGTTCAATCCTGCTCAAATTTTGAGGTTCAATTCCAATCCTTTCACTAAACTCTTCTTGAGTAAGCTTAGCGCTCTTTCTTAATATTTTGATTTTTTCTCCAAGATACTTTGGGAGCACTTTTTCGTCCATAAAAACCTCTTATAAAAAATTTTATAATAGTTTTTTTAATAAAAAAAACATATTAATATGAAGTTTTCAGTTGACATTCAATAAAAATATGTTATAATTTAAATATAAAGATGAAATTTTTATATATTTTTATATAAAAATATGGAATCGGAGGAAAACCATAAGGAATTTAGAGAAAGGATTTATTTATGAAAAAACTCACAAATTTCAAACGTAATGCATTTACGCTTGCGGAAGTATTGATTACCTTAGGTATCATCGGGGTTGTTGCAGCTATGACTATGCCTACTTTGTTGAACTCTACTCAAGGTGCTCAATATAGAACTGCTTACAAAAAAGCTTTATCTGTTTTGTCGCAAGCTGTTGTTATGAACGTTGCTCTTGACGACTATGATTTGGCGCAAACTATAGACTCTAATGCTACAGATGGTACATCAGCATCTCTTTACAACTTGTTCAACAATAGAATGAATGTTGCTAAAGTTTGTGATGGAAGTACTTCAGGCTCGGGTCAGGATGCCCAAACAACTTGTTCTGAAGCATGGACAGCTGGAAATGATGCGAATGTTAAACTTGGAGAAAGTGGCAACTATACATTTTTCTTTAATGACGGAATCACTTTATCATTCCCTAAGACAAATGGAACTACAACTAAATGTGAGGAAGATAGTCGTAACTGTCGAGGGGTTATAGATGTTAATGGAGCTAAAAACCCTAACAGAGTCGTATCTTGTAATGAAGGTTCCGACAACAGTAATTGCAAGGTGACAAACCCAACAGATATTTATCCTGTTATTATGTATGCTCAATCAGTATTACCGAACTCCCCTGCGGCAAGAGCTGTATTGTTCGGTGGTAAATAATTTTTATCCGGAATTTAAATGGTTCTTAATTTCGGAGACAGGCAGTTCTATACTGCCTGTTCACAAAAAATTTACTTTTCAAAGTAAAAAACGAAACGAATCTTTTCACCTGACACAGAAAATGTGTCAGGCTTTCTTTATTGACTAAAAGGTTATATATTAATCAGAACAATCTTTCGCACAAAATTCAGAGTACAAAAAAATTTATTTCCATGATCTGATAACTTTTTTTATCCGTGCATAAGCTTCTTTGATTGTGTAATTTGGAAGCGGTTTTTCATCTACGTGTTTTATTTCAACATCAGCATCTAAATCAGGACTTATAAGGATTATTTCTTGATTAAAATTATATTCAAACCATTTAGTAAATCTTGTCAATAAGTTATTTTGTTTCACTGCACATCTGCTGTCTAAAAGGAAACTTTCTCCATTATATACTCCAATCTGATCAATTCTATAATCAGAGAAATCTGCAGATGGGATAAACCCTGCCTTTCTCATTTTTCTTTTTACTTCTAACACATTGTTTAATCCAATATTAGAGGTATCAGCCTTCCTTTGAATATAGCCGTAAAATCCGTTATATTCTTCAACTGTCCCAATAAGAGGGATGTCAAATTTTGGATTATGTTTTCGGTATTCAAAAGGATTTTCTTCTGAAATTTTTAAAACTCTGTCGTTGCCAATATCAAATACTGTGGTTAAATGACTTAGTCCAACTATCCCGAAAATTCTTTCATTTAAGAATTTTCTGCTTCCTTGTATAAATTCTATTGACTTATCTATCCGTTTCGTCCATTTTAAATCTTTTTTACATTGTTCAAGATCAGATATTATTCCGTTAGGATTATCAATCATATATTTACAGAAATAATCCTCACCATCAACCCAATTTAGATATTCTATCCCATTTGGATATTTTATTTTTTCATTCCAATAAGAGCCTTTAAAACTAATCCCATTAACTTTAGAAATCATCATATTTCTATGAAAACAGATAAAAATATTTTTTTGCTACTTTAATTACATAATCCATGTTATGAGAACATAATTTTTAAAACATACTCTCGTTTTGCATCCGCTATTGTTCAAAATAAAATGTCATTCCCTGCTATTAAATATTAAAAAATAATAAATTTTATTCCATTATTGTTTTTATTATTCTATAATTATCTATATGATATAATGAGGTAGAGATATGAAACATAAACATGGACACAATCCGTTTAAAAATGAAAATATAACAGAAGAAACAACCCAACAGGAAACAGAACAAAACGTTGAAGAAACTCCTGATGAAACTCAAACTGTTGAAAATTCCGAATTGGATAAATTGAAAGATGATTTTGATAAATTAAATAATCAATATTTACGCCTTGCTGCTGACTTCGACAATTACAGAAAAAGACAGGAAGCAGAACGTGAAAATTTATTAAAATTCGGGACAGAAAATGCTCTAAAAAAAATGATTGAAGTCCTTGATAATTTTGAACGAGGGAAAAAATCTCTGGAAAATGTGGAAGATTGCCAGAAAGTTAAAGACAGCTTTGACCTTGTACACAAGCAGGTAATAGAAACACTTACAAAACTCGGAATGGAAGAAATTGAAGCCGAAGGCAAAGAATTTGACCCGAACTTCCACGAAGCAGTTATGCGTACTCCAACTGATGAATACCCTGAAAACACCATAATTAATGAATTACAAAAAGGATACAAAATTGGTGACAAAGTTCTGCGCCCAACATTAGTAAATGTTGCTGCGGCAGAATAAAAATTGGACACAAAAAATAATTTAACGATATAATAAAAATATAATAATACATTAAGAAGAAGATATCAGAAGAATAGGGAAAAATGGCAGATTATTATGAAATATTAGGTGTCTCAAAAGATGCCTCTAAGGATGAAATAAAATCGGCTTTCAGAAGGAAAGCCCGTACACTACACCCCGATGTAAACAAAGCCCCTGATGCAGAGGAAAGATTTAAAGAACTCGGCAAAGCTTACGAAACATTATCGGATGACAATAAACGTGCAACTTATGACCGATTTGGAGAAGATGGTCTTAAAAATGCCGGATTTAATACAAACGGTCCGTTTGATGGCGGATTTGGCGACTTAAACGATATATTCAACACATTTTTTGGCGGATTCGGCGGAGGATTCGGTTTCGGCGGAGGAAGACCTGACCCGAATGCACCACAGGCCGGAGATGACTTAAGATATGATGTTGAAATTTCATTTGAAGAAGCTGTTTTCGGAACAACAAAAGAAATTACCTTTGACCACCTTGAAACGTGTACAGAATGCGGCGGAACAGGAGCGGAAAAAGGTTCTAAACCGGTAACCTGTCCGACATGTCACGGGACAGGACAGGTGCAAACAGTAGCAAGAACTCCTCTTGGTTCTTTCACACAAATAACTACCTGTCCGGATTGTCACGGCTCAGGAGTAAAAATATCTAAACCGTGTAAAGCTTGCAAAGGATACGGAAAAATAGAAAAAGAAAAGAAAATAGAAATTAAGATTCCTGCCGGAGTAGACAATCACTCAAAAATGAGAGTTTCAGGAGAAGGAGATGCAGGCTCCAACGGTGGCAGAGCAGGGGATTTATTTGTTGTAATACATGTTAAAGCTTCGGACTACTTCACAAGAGACGGAGCAGATGTATACACTAAACTTCAAATCACACCGGAACAAGCAGTTCTTGGAGATGAAATTTTAATAAAAACACTTGACGGGGAACAGAAAGTACAAATTCATGCCGGCATTCAAAATGGGAATACCATAAGAATTAAGAATGCAGGGGTGCCAATACTTTCACGTCCTTCTCAAAGAGGAGATCATATTATCGTTGTATCAATCAAAATTCCGACCCAGCTAAGTGAACAGGAAAAAGATTTATACAGAAGAATTTATGAACTAAGGAGCGGTAAAAAACCTGCAGAATCGCTGCTCTCAAAAGTAAAGGGAGTTTTTCAGTAATGAAGAAACTATTAATCGGGCTGGCAATAGTACTTTCAACATCAATGGCAGCAAATTCGGCACAGCTGCCTGAAAATGTTCAAAACTTTGTCAAATCAAGTTTTCCGGAAACGAATTTTCGTTTTGACGGGGTAATAATACTTCCCGATAATACAGTCTATTTACCTTTAATTCCTTCTAAATTTAATGATGATAAAGAAGTTAAGATTAAGTCAACAATCCCTTCCGGTCAAACTATGGCACAAAAGCCTGATGCCGTTATTTTAAGTAATGATTATGTCCTTCTAAAAATGCTTACAAACAGCAAAGGGAAAAATACCATAGTAAATTTGACAGTACCTCCTCTAGAATTAAGAACAGGTTTACTGCCACAAGATATGCTTGTTCCTAAAAATCTTATCATCCCCGCAAACCTGAAAAATATAATTGGGAATCTTGATATAACAACATCACATGATACCGGATTAGTAATACCTGTATCACAGCCAAAGACAGGCGGAGTAGCTGTAAATTCACTGACATCCACCCCGCAATTGCAAGATAAAATGTTTTATGTTACCACAACTCTTTCAAAAAATATTCAGGTAATCAGCCCTGAAAGAAAAGTTGCAAATTATGCATTATATCAGGAAAATGTTCCAATATGTATTCAAGGCTATCAGGGATTTTTACTTGTAACATCCTATGATAAGAAATCATTAGATGTAATTTCACTTGCTGACGAAAAAGTTATAAAAGAAATTACCTTTAAAACCCAGCCCGAAGAAATTATAATAGATGAAAAAAATAAAACAGCATACGTATCAAGCGGCGAAGACGCAAGTTTATATGTTATAAGTTTAGAGACAATGACAATAAAAAAACAACTCCGCCTGAACGGTATGTGCGAAAAAATAATCCTTAGTGATGACGGAACCAAATTATTTTATAATGATAAGCAAACCCGTGAGATTTGGGCTGTAGAATTGGATAACAATTATATGCTGAAAGAAATCGGAAGATTCCCGAATGTTTCTAAGATAGCATATGTTAATGGCAAAGTATATGTAACAAGCAGGACTAAAAGCAGATTGGCAATCATTGATTATGAAACCATGGGATTAATGTCAGAAAATGAAATTTGTGAAAAACCTGTGGATATGCTTGTTTACAAAAATGATTTATATGTTCTCGGCGCAGGTGCAAAAACCATTGATGTTATAGATACAACCATTGACACTATAAGTAAAACCATAGACTTAAATGGGAACGGATTCCCTACGAAAATGACTCGCGTCGGAAATTCAAATATTGCTCTTGTAACTGATGCTAAAGCCGGTTCATATTCGGTTCTTGATTTAGACAAAAAAAGTATTATTAAAATAAATCAGCTTGATGTTCCTGTAAGTTCAATATTAGTTACAAATAAGGTTAAGAAAATAACAAAATGATACAAGATTTCGATTTAACAACTCAGGAAGTATTGAAGGGGTTAGAAATTACTCAAAAAAATTTTTGGAACATTTCCCGTCCGACGGCATTATTTTTGCATGAGCTAATTAAAACGGAGGGATTTGTATCCGGAATAGAAGTAGGAACATCAAACGGATATAGCGGGATATGGCTTGGCAAAGCTTTTAAAGCTAACGGCGGACATCTTACAACAATTGAATTTTATGAAAAAAGGTATTCTATCGCACAGTCAAATTTTGAGAAATGCGGAGTTGCAGATGTTATAACAATAAGACCAGGAGAAGCATGTAAAGTCTTAGAGTATTTGCCAGAAGACTTAAAATTTGATTTTGCCTTTGTGGATGCAAACAAAAGGGAGTCTGTAGATTATTTCAGACTTATACATCCACATTTAAATGTCGGGGGCATTTATACATGTGACAATGTCCTTTCCCACAAAGAGAAGGTTCAGACATATATTGATGCGATTAATGCTCATCCCGAATACAGACACACAATACTGGATCTTCCAGCAGGACTCTCATTTGCCAGAAAACTTCGATAGATTAAATATCTCTATCTTTCTTAGCCATTCATCTTCTTGAGAATGAATTAATAATTTGCAAATATTGAACGCAAAATATATTCTTCCAACATCTTTTTATCTGCAGGCTTTGACTTTGGATCGTTTATCATAATATCAAAAGCATATTCCTGACCTCTCTGAGTTTTAATATATCCAGCAATGGCACTAACATCAGTCAAAGTTCCTGTTTTTGCCTTAAGATTATCTTTAAAATATAACATTCGGTTCGTCAAAGTTCCAATTCCCGGATATGCCATTGAATCTTTATACAATTCAAAATTAGGTAATTTAGATTCAACTACCAGAAAATCTGTCATAAAATCAGCGGTCATAAGATTATTTTTAGAAACTCCACTCCCGTCAACTATTTTTATTTCTTCAGGTTTCAAACCATATTTACTGCAAAAGTCATTAAACATATTAATTGCAGAGTCAATCGAACCAGTATTATTTACATACTTTCCTCCAGCAACTTTAAATAACGTTTCTGCCATCATATTATCACTTTTTTGTAAAATATCTTTTATAGCATCAGTAACAGGATGTTCAATTGATTTAATTAAATAAACATTTTTGTCAGGCAATTTTTTCTCTGCAATTTTACCATAATAAGCCATTTTAGATTCACTGATAGAATTTTCAAGTCTTAACCTAAAATAGCGTTTCATATTATTAACAGGAATGATTCTATTCGTTAAAGAATGAACAGTACCCTCAATTTGGAGCATATTAGGAGCAATATTAGAGTTGTGCGAAATGGTTATATTATTTTCTTTTCCCGTTGTAACCAGATTCATAAAAGTTATCGGATAAAAAACTTCCGGATAAACATTTGCAGGAGAACCTGATGCTGTTGGAGCAACAATAATTTTCAAAAGATTTCTGTCTAAATTATAAGAACCAAACTTAGGCATAAGAGGATTTAAGTCATCATCCCACTGCCAGCCTTCACCCCAGTTTACAGAATCAAGAATGTAATCATCAATATATATCATTTTAGGTTCAAGAATATTTTTTGCTTTAGCAGCAGAAAATAGAGTTTCCAAATCCTTGCTTGACAAATATGGATCAGCTCCCAATTTCAGATATAAGTCATTATTAGTTGATTTATACAAGGATGTTTTAAATTTATAGTCTTCTCCGAGCGCATACAGAGCCGCCGCAGAAGTAACAAGTTTTTGAGTTGATGCAGGGTTAACAGGTTTATCTTCATTAAGATTAAAAACTGTTTTGCCTGTTTTTAAATCTTTTACACAAACAGAAATTGCACCTTTACTTATATTTGAATCAGCAATGACTTTATTTATACTATCTGCAGCCATGACAGGCGATATCATTAAAAGTACTGAAACTATTGCAAGAAGGACTTTCTTCATAAGATTTAACCTCATAACTTTCTTTAATATCATTAAGTATAGTACAAGAATTTCTATATTCATACATATCATTAAAATTTATTTCAGAGGTCATTAATCCCTCTCTCTGGTCTTTAATTTCAGCTATAGTCTCTCCCACAAAATCTAAAATTCTGGAATGACCTATATTCCATTCATTATTTTTTATTATACCCGATTGAGTTACTGCAACCATATAAGCCTGATTTTCAATAGCTCTTGCACGAGTTAAGGCCTCCCATGGAATAGGCTTTTTAAGCCCCCATGCAGCCATATTAACCAACAAATCAGCTCCTGCATATCTATATGATCTGTATATTTCCGGAAATCTTATATCATAGCATATCGTAAGCCCTATTTTAACATTATCAAGCTCTACCATAACAGGAGAATTCCCAGAAGTTATATAACTGCCTTCCGCACATCCGCAATATGAATATAAATGCATTTTAGAATATGTTGCAACAACTTTTCCCTCTCGATTTATAACAGGGCAGGTATTATAAAAATTTCCATCAGTTGATTTTTCAATAAAGCTCCCACCCAGAATATTGATATTATAATCCTTTGCAATAGATGATAACAAACGTATAGTATCACTGTTTTCAATAACTTCCGCACAAGAAACAAAATCTTCGCAAGACCAGCCCACAGTCCAAACTTCAGGTAAAATCAGAAAATCTACACCATCCTCTAATTCTTTAGAAATAATACGTTGGACCTTATCATAATTAGCCCTTCTATCACCTATTTCTGAACACATTTGAAGTGCCGAAATTTTTACTTGTTTATTTTGTCCCATAACTTATTTTTTTTAGCCTCTTTATAAACATCAGGCAGGCTATTTTGAATATCTTCCAAAGCTGCCTTTATTTGATTTCTGATATCCACTTCATTATCTTGTGGTAAATCCTTCGGCACATAAATAGGTTCTCCGTATAGATTCACAATTTTAGCGTCTCCGAAAGGTGCAGTCATTTTATCCCAAGAAGGCAAGTTAATAAAATTCCACTGCGGAGAATACCATCCCATAGGAACAATAGGGACTCCTGACATCTTCGCAAGACGAACAGCACCATTCTTTACACTATGTAGAGGCCCATTTGGACCATCAACCATAATAGCCACACTTTCGCCAGCTTCAAGGCGCTCAACCATTTTAAGAGTACTTTCTATAGCCCCTCTTTTCCCTGTAGAACCCCTTACAGTTTTAAACCCCATACTTTCACACGCATATGCAACCATCCCGCCATCAAAAGACGTACTAATAAGAACACTCAAATGAGCTTTATCCTCAATTCCATAAACACAAAACTGATCTGCATGCCACATTACGTAAATACAAGATTTCAAATTAGGATTATTAATATTAACGATATGAGTAAAGTATTTTTGTAGTTGCATATAACCACTGATTACTTTTTTCAGCACTATAACATTTTTATCATTAATTAATCTGACCATGTGTGAATTATACCACAAACACAACCTGCAAGCAAGATATTTACTACCTTTAGTGGACTTGCACAAAATCTTTTTTGCGATATAATTTGAAAAGATATGATACAAAAATTGTAAAGGAAAATATTTATGCAAGTTACACTAGAAAATGAAAAAGAAAATGTAGTAAAATTAAACATCACAGTCCCGGCAAAAGATGCAGCTGATGCATATAATCAAGCAGTAAAAAGAATTTCACAATATGTAAATATAGACGGGTTCAGAAAAGGTAAAGCTCCAAGGCAAGTTGTTGAAAACAGAGTCGGAGTAGAAAGAATTAAACAAGAAGCACTTGAGGGTTTAATGCCACGTGTTATCAGTAAAGCTATTGATGAAAATAAATTAGATGTTATTACCCAGCCTTATATCACATCTTATGAATATAATGTCGGTGAAGATTTAAAAGTTACAGCAAAAGTTGAAACAAGACCTGAAGTTACTCTTGGAGACTATAAAGGCTTAACTGTAGAAGTAGCCGATTCTCCTGTTCCAGAAGATTCTATGGAAAAAGCACTTGAAGGTCTTAGAAACCAACATGCCGAAAACAAAATTATAACTGATAGAGCAACTGTCGAAACTGATATCGTAAAAATTGATTTTGACGGATATGTTAACGGTGAAAAGATAAAAGGTGGGGAAGCTAAAAATTATCCGCTTGATTTGGCACACTCAAACTTCATTCCAGGATTTGCAGAACAGTTGGTTGGAAAAAACTTAAATGAAGAATTTGATATTGAAGTAACATTCCCTGAGGACTATCACGATGAAAGCCTTAAAGGTCAAAAGGCAACTTTCAAAATAAAAATTAATGAAATCAGTGAAAAAATTCTTCCAGAGTTAACAGATGAATTTGTCCAAAAAGTAGGTCCGTTCAAGACAATTGATGAACTTAAAGCCGATATCCAAAAATATCTTGACGAAGCCAGAGAAAATACAAACAAAAACAATTCAGAAAACGAAGTATTTAAAAAAGTAATAGAAAATGCAAAAGTTGATATTCCTGAATCTATGATTGAAAGAGAAGCTCAATCTTTAATTGCAGAATACAAAAATAGATTGGCTGCTCAGGGTTTGAACTGGGATATGGTTGCAAAGGCTCAAGGCGAAGATGAATTACTTAAAAGTATTCATGAAGATGCTAAAACAAGAATTAAAAATTCTCTTGTAATTGATAAAATTGCAAAAGTCGAAAATATCAGCCTTGACAGAACTGATTTAGATAAAAAATTCGCAGAGTTGAGTACAGCATACAGAATATCTCAACAAGATTTGTATAAACAAATCGGCAAAAATCCTGAAATTTTATCTTCACTTTCTCAACAAGCTATGAATGATAAAGTTCGTGATTTCTTGCTTCAAAATAATAAAGTAGAGCTTACAGCTCCTAAAAAAGAGAAAAAAGCTAAGAAAGTTGAAGAAAAATAATAATATTCGTATAATGAAATAAGAAAGGGAAAATAATATGAGTTTTGTACCTGTAGTAATAGAACAATCAAGTAGAGGCGAACGCTCTTTTGATATATTTTCAAGATTATTAAGAGAAAGAATAATATTCTTGGGAACTCCGATTGATGATATGGTAGCCAACTTGGTAGTTGCACAGTTACTGTTATTAGATAGCGAAAATCCTGAAAAAGATATTATGTTATATATAAACAGTCCTGGAGGAAGTGTTACAGCAGGTTTTGCAATTTATGATACAATGCAACACATAAGAGCAGATGTTTCAACAATTTGTCTTGGACAGGCTGCTTCAATGGGTGCATTTTTGTTATCATCAGGTGCAAAAGGGAAGAGAATGGCTCTTCCACACTCTCGTGTTTTAATCCACCAGCCACTCGGAGGAGCTCAAGGTCAGGCAACTGATATTGAAATCCAAGCAGCGGAAATTATTCGAATTAAAAAATCATTAAACGAAATCCTTGCTTCTAACACAGGTCAATCTTTGAAAAAGATTGAAAAAGATACAGATCGTGATTATATCATGACTCCAGCTGAAGCTTTAGAGTATGGTATGATTGATAAAGTTGTATCCAGAGATGCTATCAAGTAGGATTTCATAATAGGAGAAATTAATATTATGCCAAAGCATGATGACAGCAGATTAAAATGTTCCTTTTGCGGAAAATCTCAAGATCAGGTAAAAAAATTAATTGCCGGTCCTGAAGTTTACATCTGCGACGAATGTGTAGAACTTTGTAATGAAATTCTTGATGAAGAATTTTTCGAAAATAAAGATAAAGAAGGCGAAGGCGCTGAGGATAAAAAGGAAGAAAAACCTATTCCAAAACCTCATGAGATTAAGGCATACCTTGATCAATATATTATAGGTCAGGATGACGCAAAGAAAGTGCTTTCAGTTGCTGTTTACAACCATTACAAACGTTTAAAACACAACAAAAGTGCTGATTTAAAAAACAATGTAGAAATACAAAAGTCAAATATTTTGCTTGTCGGTCCGACTGGTTCCGGTAAAACTTTACTGGCGCAAACGTTGGCAAAAATGCTTGATGTACCTTTTGCAGTAGCAGACGCGACTACATTAACTGAAGCCGGTTATGTTGGTGATGATGTCGAAAATATCCTTTTAAGACTTTATCAGAATGCGGACTTCGACTCTGCAAAAGCAGAAAGAGGTATTATTTATATAGATGAAATTGATAAAATTTCAAGAAAATCAGAAAATACTTCTATTACAAGAGATGTGTCCGGGGAAGGAGTTCAGCAGGCATTATTAAAAATGATTGAAGGAACAGTGGCTCATGTTCCGCCACAGGGAGGAAGAAAGCATCCTCATCAGGAATTTATTGAAGTTGATACTAGCAATATCCTCTTTATCGTTGGTGGAGCATTTGTAGGTTTAGAAAAAATTATTGAAAGACGTGCTGATGTTGGATCAACTGTAGGATTCGGAGCAAAAGCAGCTATGTCACAGGCTGAAAAAGATGCAAATGCTGCTAAATTATTAAAGAAACTTCAGCCTGAAGATTTGTTGAAATTTGGCTTAATACCTGAATTTATTGGTAGAATTCCTACATATGCTGTTCTTGATCCGCTAAATGAAAAAACATTAAAAATGATTTTAACAGAACCTAAGAATGCAGTATTGAAACAATACAAATGTCTGCTTGAAATGGACGGAGTTGATCTGGAATTTGAACCTGATGCTGTTGATTTGATAGCTCAGGAAGCTTTGAAACGGAAAACCGGAGCAAGAGCACTACGTTCAATTGTTGAAGAAATCATGTTGGATGTTATGTACGATGTACCGTCTAAAGAACATGCAGATAAGATTGTAATTACAGCTGATATGGTTAAAAACAGAAAGTGCGCAGAACTTATACCGCTTCCGAAAAAGGATGACAGCAAAGAAATTTCTGCATAATTATATATAATACAAACAGAGAACCCCTTAATAAGGGGTTCTCTTAATATTTCTACAAATTTTGCCGAAGATTTAACAAAACTTGCTGTATTTTTGTTTTTATATAAGTAATACAAGGTAGAAGGCAGGAATATGAGTGTTTTAAAAATATTAAATTTTACGGCAGACTCATCATTACTAAATAAATTTAAAAACCAGCAGAGTACACAGCAAATAGCACAAGAAGCTGCCCAGCAAACAGCATCCCAAATTCAGCAGACAAATCCTCTGCAGCAAACATCTCAATCTGAACAACAGGAACAAACACCGGAAAATAAAAATAACCATATTACAAGAAATATAAGTATCGGTGTTGGTGCAGTTTTAGCTCTGATTACATTAGGAGTTACCGGACGAAAAGGATACTTGGGCAAAGGAATACAAAAATTTCTTGGCGGAGCTGAAAAGAAAAGCAAGAATATAACAGATGATGTAATTACCCATTCTGAAACAAGAAGCAGCAAACCCGGCTCAAGTAATATACCGGAAGCCGAATTAGTAAAATTCAGGAATAATATCAATGCACAGCTTGACAGAACAGTTCCGAATATTACGGAGCCGTTGCGAATAGAAGTTCCAAAACTTCCGGAAAATTTGGAAGAATTTAAAAAACTTGCAAAAGAAGCAAAAAATCCAGGCATTACAAGCGTAGAACACAATGGAACCAGATTTAATATCATGAAAGACAAGGATAATAATTTATTGAGTTTAATTAGTGATGAACGCCTTCTTGTTTTTGAGCCCGAAACCGGACAACTTAAATTGGATAACATTCGCACCAGAGATTTAACTATCTGGTACGAAAATAATAAAATCCAGTATATAACAAAAAAAGTTGGCAAAAACTCTTGGTTTTATACCGAAAAAGGCGAGTTAACTACTTTAAGACAAGCTTATATTGCAAACGGCAAAAGTATAGAAAAATGTTCAAGTATCTCACCAGACGGATACATCAATGGAATAGCACATATTAATAGAGCCGATAAGATAAGGATAAAAGATGATTTTTATGATAATAACGGGCACCTAATAGGCGAAAATTTCTATGATGATGCAGGCAAAATGGTTGATTCCATAGAATATTAATCGAATTAATATCCAAAAAATAAAAATTTCTCTTTTATATGTAACAATTCTTGATAAAAACTGTTTTTTATGAAAAAATATTTTTATGGGGAATAGTAAAACATTAATCTTAATCGACGGGCACGCACTTGCATTCAGACAATATTATGCGCTTGAACGAACAGGGATGAAAACATCTGACGGTCAGCCAACTTGGGCTGTATATGGTTTTTTCAAAGCAATATTTGACCTTCTAAAAAACCAAAAAATAAAAACAGATGCTATTGCTGTAACCTTTGATGTAAGTCATCATACTTTTCGTGTCGAAAAATACGAAAATTACAAAAGCAATAGGGAACAGATGCCTGATGCAATGCGTACACAAATGGATTTGATATATGATGGATTAAAAGCGTTTAATATTCCAATTTTTACCAAAGAAGGCTACGAAGCAGATGATGTCATTGGAACAATTTCAAAAGAAGCATGCGAACTCGGACATAAAGTTTTAATCCTTACAGGTGATCAGGATGCTTTTCAGCTTATTGATAAAGATGGCTGTGTTAAAGTAATTATCCCCTCAAAAGGGGAATTAAAAGAATACGATTGGAATGCCGTATATGAAAAACTAGGTGTATATCCGAACCAAATTGTAGACTACAAAGCACTAAGAGGCGATACCTCCGATTGTATTCCTGGAGTACGCGGAATTGGGGAAAAAACAGCTCAGACACTTTTGACCGAATACGGAACTCTTGATAATATTATCTCTCATGTAGATGAAATTAAAGCTAATGCTGTCAGAAATAAAATTCAAACGGGGATAGAAGATGCAAAATTAAGTTACTTCCTTGCAACTATAGTTAGAGATTTAGATGTTAGCTTTGATTTTGATAAAACTAAAGTTGAACTTCCGAATATAGCTCAGGTAACTGCTTTTTTAACATCAATGCAGTTCTACGGATTTATTAAGAATATAAATACAATATTGGCATCTTTCAATCCCGATATTACACCTGTCAAAATCGAAGACATCAAAACCGCTTCAACAAACAATACATCTCAAGTGCAACTCGGGTTATTTTCGCAAGCAGTTCAGGCAGAAATTAACAAAAATGATGCTGAAGTTAAGCATAAACTTATTACCGATACAGAAGATTTCAAAACGCTATGTACTAATTTAAACAAGCAAAATCTTATTTCGTTCAGCATAAAAGCTCTTGTTAAAAATGCTGTTGAAAATCATATTATAGGAATTGCGCTTGCATACAAAAACGGGATAAAAATCAATGATCATAATATAACTGCTGATGAAAACAGTGAAACAGAAACCTTTTATATTCCGCTGAATCATACAAATCTTACGAAACAGCTTAAAAGTTCTGAAGTTTTGAGCGCTTTAAAACCTTTATTTGAAAATCCGAATATTAGAAAAACAACTTACGATGTTAAAAATGAGTATAATATTTTAAGAACACTGAATATTCAACTGGAAGGAGTTTTATTTGATGTAATGCTTGCAAGTTACGTTAAGAATCCTTCAAGGAAGCATGATTTAGAAATTCAGTCAATGGAAAATTTAAATCATGCAATATGTGAGTATGCACCTTTTGAAGATATCAAGAAAAACAAAGCTTCTCTTGAAAGTGCTGACATTGATAATGTTCTAGCCTGTGTTTGTGATGAAGTTGCAACTATCATTGAACTTACAGCTTATTGGAATAAGCACCTTACAAATGATGAATTAAAAGTTTTATATGATATTGAAATGCCTATGTCAAAAGTTCTGGCAGATATGGAATATAATGGAGTATCAATTGACACAGATTATTTGAAAGAACTCTCCAAGTCTATGAACAGAAGTCTACAAAGATTAGAACATAAAATTTATGATATTGCAGACTGCGGTTTTAATATTAATTCTCCCAAACAAGTCGGTGAAATTTTATTTGATAAACTGGGATTGAAAACAAAAAAACGTAAAAAATCTACAAGCGCAGAAGTTCTTGAGGAGCTTGCCGAAGAATATGAAATCGCAAAATTATTGCTTGATTACAGGAAATTTGCGAAGTTAAAATCGACATATACTGACGCATTACCTGCTCTGATAAGCCACGTTGATAACAGAATTCACACATCATATAATCAAACGGTCACAACAACCGGAAGACTGTCATCTTCCAATCCGAACTTACAAAATATTCCAACCAGAACCGAAGACGGGAATAAAATCAGGGCAGCGTTTATTCCGGAAGACAGAAAAAATTCCGTAATTTTATCCGCTGATTACTCACAGATTGAGTTAAGATTACTTGCACATATTTCAAAAGATCCACATCTTATTGACGCATTCAATAATGATATTGATGTACATACCCTTACAGCCTCAAAAGTTTTTGGAGTTCCAATAAAAGAAGTTACAAAAGATATGAGATATAAAGCAAAAGCCGTAAATTTTGGGATTATATACGGTCAAAGTAAATACGGGCTAGCAAAAGGGTTAGGGATATCAAATGCTGAAGCTGATGAATTTATAAAAAAATATTTTGAAACGTATCCTAATATTCAAATTTATATGGAAGCAACCGTGGAAGAAGCTAAAAAACACGGATATGTAGCAACACTTTTCGGAAGAAGGAGATACCTCAAGGCTGAACTTGAAAGTCCTAATATGATGATAAGAGAATTTGCCAAACGTGCGGCGATTAATCAGCCGTTGCAAGGAACAGCTGCCGATTTAATGAAAATTGCAATGATTGATTTTTCCAAAAAACTTCAAGAACATAATCTAAAATCCAAAATGATTTTACAAGTTCATGATGAATTGGTTATAGAAACTATAAATTCTGAAGTTGAACAGATTACAAAATTAGTAAAAGAAGCAATGGAACTTAATCAACCTTTGAGAGTTCCTCTTGTAATAGATGTAACTACGGGGGAAACATGGAAAGAATAAAAAGAATTATTTTAATCTTACTAATAACTTTATGTTTTACAGGTGGTCAATTAGCGGCAGATTGTGATGAAATGACAATGCTACAATTAACTACACCTCAATCTGTATCATATGATGACTGCACAAAAGATTATAATATATCAGCAGAAAAATTATTTTACCTTACACTTGCAAGCATTAGCGCAAATAAGTTTGACGTAAAAGAAATGCAGTCAAAAACAGGATATATTTTATTCAGAGCTGCAAACAGAGATTTTCTGGCAACTGTTGTTTATTATAGTTTAAGCAAAAGTATGTTAAAAATTACACCTGCAAATAACAACTATTATTTCCCACCAGGAATCGTGACTAATATATTTAAATATATTGATTTAAATATGGAAAAACCTATAGAACCAATAAAGAAAAGCTAATTATTAAGATTACAAAAAGCAGTTTCAACAACATTTTTAATATCAAGATTAACAGATTCTCCATCAGTTGAGATCCACACAAGATACTCTATATTCCCTGAAGGACCTTTAATGGAAGAATATGTTAATCCCCTGATTTTATAATCAATTGACTGCGCATAATCTACAACATTGGCAATAACATTTTCATGAACAGATTTATCTCGAACAACGCCGCCCTTTTCCACATTTTCTTTTCCAGCCTCAAACTGCGGTTTAATAAGGCAAATCATTTCATGAAATTTAGGATTAAGAAGTTTTTTCAGATTCCACAAAACTTTTGTTAACGATATAAATGATAAGTCACTGACAAGCAAATCAGCAAGCGGTTCACCATCAGAATAAATATCACCCAATTCACATATTCTTAAATTTGTTTTCTCAATTACTTTAACTCTCTTATCAGAACGAATTTTCCAATCTAATTGTCCGTAACCGACATCAGCCGCATATACAAATGCAGCTCCATTTTGCAAAAGACAGTCTGTAAACCCGCCTGTGGAAGCTCCAGCATCAAAACAAACTCGCCCGCTTACGTCAAAATCAAAAGCATCTAATGCCTTTTTCAGTTTAAATCCTCCTCGAGATACATAAGGCATGGATTTTACAACAATATCATATTCCTTATTAAGATTTATCTGGAAGCCCGCCTTTGTAATATATTCATCATTAATTTTTACATGCCCTGCAAGAATAGCTGCAGCAGCCTTACTTTTTGTTTCAAAATAGCCTAAATCAGTCAAATATTTATCAAGACGCTCTTTTGACATAATTAATTCTCACATTTGTTATTATATAAAACAGAAGAAATAATAGCTGCCATTGTCCAAAATATAAACTGAATTTGCGGTCTAAAAAATACTGTATCAACAAAACCATGCACCATAACACCACAAATTGAAATTATAGCCGTTGAAACAAATATTATTTCATTAATTTTTGTAGATTTAAGGATAAAACAAATTCCATCCTTTAGCATAACAAAAAGAAATCCTAAAAATGCAATCAGTGCAAAAATACCGCTCTCAACAGCCGTTTCCAAAAAAATATTATATGCACTTAAAGCATCAAAACCTGTTCTCATATATAGTCCGTATATTTCTCTGAAATTTTTATTTCCAACACCGATACCCAGAAGCCAATTATCTCTAAACATCTCAAGAGATGAGTGATAAACATTAAACCGGAATGAATTTGAGGAATCCTGTCTCATTGCAAATATAGAAAACACCCTCGCCCTAAGAGAACTTATAAATAATAAAGCCGAAGTTCCAAGAACAACACAAGATGTTAATATTGCGATAAAAACTTTTTTATATTTATTCCATAAGAATTTTGCTGCAATCAAAAAAGTTGCTATAAACATAACCATACATCCCATATAAGAACCTCTGCATCCTGTTAGGAATAAGGTTACAACAGACAACAAAGAAAATCCAAGAGACGTCAATCCTAATTTTGTATGTTTATTATTTAACAAATATGCACCGAGTCCAAACAAAGAAGGAATTCCGACAACAAAATATCCACCCAGCAGATTAGGATTGTACGGTTTCAAAGTTCCATATACACGTGTCATAACTTCTTCCGGATTAAGTTTTGAAACATCCTGCCAAGTAGAAATTTCATCAACATGAGCAAAATTCTGCAAAATTCCAGCAATACTTTCAAAGCTAACGCATAAACCTATGGCCGCCAAAATATACGGAATTTTATTAGTATTATTTTTAAGATAATGAACAGTTGAAATGTAAAAACCTAAGTAAGTAACGGTTTTCATAAAACCCTTAAGACTTAAAGCAAAGAGTGTTGAACCTGCAAGGCTTATCACAACAATCATAAAATAAGCTAACAGCCATAATTCAAAATGATTTGGTTCACATTTATCATCAGGCTTTGTTAACAACTGCAAAACTGTTAAAAAAGTTGTAATAAGAGCAATAAAACCGATTGCATCAGAAGACATACATGTTGATGCCAAGAATACAAGTATAATAGATGCGAAAATCAGTTTATCCAATGATTGCAGGAATAAACTGTTTTCATATAAAATATTCAATTTTGTTTGAGTAAATTTAAATAATTTATTGAACATCATCAATTTTATTTATATTAGTATCAATATCACTCTTCATATCATCATGAGTAACAGTAATATTTGATACTGTTCCGTTAAATTTGTAATCAACACCTTCTAAAGTAATAGGAAGCCCCATTTTAACTTTGTTCCCGCCGACAACAGCACCGTCCTTTGTAATTTTAGCTGTATCTGTCAGAGTCACAACAATATCATAAAGATTTGACTGTGCAACATCATCAACAACAAGAACATTTTTTGTTGCGTTTTTGGTATTGGCAAGAACAGGTAAAACTGTTTTTTTTCTTTCAGTCTTAACATTGACAACTTCCAAATCAGAATATGGAACATTTCTTATGCTTATGAAAGTTTTGTCCCCAGATTTAATAGGAGTATCACCACCAGTTAAAGTTATTCCGCGCAAAAATACATCAAAAACAATTGGAGAGGTAGTTTCAATTTGTTTATCAGCAGTTTGTCTAAAATTTTTAAAGGTCACAAAACCAACTGCCAGAGCAACAGCAACACCTATAATAACTATTAAATCAAAGGGTTTTAAATTTTTTAAAAATTCAAATTTTTCCATAAAATTGTTCTCCTTACTAGAGTTTTTCAACTGCAGAAAGCAGTTCATCAACAGTAGTTGTAGCACAACCCCACTGTCTAACAACAATACTTGCGGCAACATTGCCGATTAATGCAGCATAAACAGGATCCGCTCCAGCTGCAAGCGCCAATGAATACACGGCTGTAACAGTATCTCCAGCGCCTGTTACATCAAAAACTTCCGATTTATTAAACACAGGAATTTTTGTATACTTACTTCCACGTTCGGCAACAAACATTCCATCCGCACCACAAGTAATCAATATCGCATCAGCGTTAGTTTCACTTATCAATTTATCTCCTGCTTTTTCCAATGATTCAGCGTCATTAAGAGTAAAGCCAACAGATTTTTGTGTATCAGGCAAATTTGGAGTCATTGAAGTAATATTCTTATAACGTCCCAAATCTCTTTGAGCATCAACAATAACTTTCTTGCCATATTTATTTGCCAGTTCTATTGTCCTGTTAATAACATTATCGGTAAGTGTTCCAATATGATAATTAGACAAAATAACCGCATCAAAATCGTTTATTACAGTTTCTATATTATTAATAACCTTATCTTCAGTTTCCTTTGACAAAGGAGTATTTGTTTGCCTGTCAATTCTTACAATCTGCTGTGTAATTGAAGTTGTAATTGAACCTAAAATTCTTGTTTTTGTTGTAGTTTTTCGTGTACGATCCTGTACAACATATTTAGTGTCAATGCCGGCATTTTTGAAAGTCTCAAACAGCTGATCTGCCTGATAATCCGTACCAAACACACCTATGACAGAAATTTTACCATTATTTAATGTTGCAACGTTATGAGCAGCATTAGAAGCTCCACCCAAAATAGGCTTAGTATGAGTATGCTGAAGAATTAACACAGGCGCTTCTCTTGAAATACGCTCTGCATCTCCATAAACCATTTCATCCATAGCCAAATCACCAATTACAAGTATCTTCGGCTCAGTCAACTTCTTAATATAAGAAATTAATTTTTCTTTATTAATATACATAAAAATAATTTCCCTACCGGCAAAGCATAACACGAACAAACTTAAAAATCAAATTTTCTTATTTCTTACGGCTAACAGCCAATGAAGGTGACGGAGATTTTCTTATCTGTCCCTTAGCAGGATCATACTGATTTATTACTATTACATTTTTATCTTGGGAAGTTACAGGCTCAGGATCAATAGGCATATTCCAATTTATACGCTTGTCATCCTGCTTATTATCAGAAGAAAATACTCTCTGAGATAGCGCTTTGATATATTTTGGACTCAGATGCGCATAATCAAATAAACTCACACCGTTTGCATTTGCTTTGCGTGTTTCGTGTATTTGTCTTATTAAATCTTCTTCACTACCACCCATAAAAGTAACAAACAAACCTGCAATCAAATCCGTATCAGGCGATTTTGAATTTATAACAGTCGTAATTTGTGAATTCAAAGTTTTAGGATTACATGTTAAAAACAAAGGCGTAAACGCACGTAAGTAATGCTTTTGTGACCAAGCAGCCCAATCCTGTAATTTATGGGAATAAGCAAGATTTTTATCAGGGAATATAACAGCACTCATATAAATCCCCTTAGACTTTCCAAGTTGTCCAACCTTCTCAACAAAATCGGATATCTGTTGTCTTCTAAAATCCCCCCATTTTACCCACAAAGGATCTGAGACAGTTATTGTTACGGGGTCAACACCATATAATTGATAGAACATTGTTCTTGCAGTTTCCGTGTATCCCCAATTCCCCATAGGAGAAGTTGAAATTATTTGAGGATATCGTATATAATCCAAATTTATTCCATCAGGTTTATAAGAACTTATAATTTCATTTATAAGTTTCAGCAAAAATTCTTTTACTTCAGGATTTGCAGGATCAAGGAAGTAACCATTATGTTCCGAAGAAGAAGGTGTCGCATTGGCAGACTCATAACCTTTTAGAGTTTTATTGCCCCAGTCAGGTTTTACAGCAAGAATATTTTTACAATTTGCTGCCGGATTTTGGTTTCCCACATAAAAAGTCTCAAACCAAATATGAACCTTTAATCCATTTTTATGAGCTTCTCTAATCCAAATTCTTAAAGGGTCAATCCCAACAAATTTTTCGTTTTGTGGAATAAACCCGTAACTTTCCATTGTTTTACTAGGAAATATCGTTCTTCCATGAAAATAGGTTTCAATAAATATATTATCAATTCCAGCACTTTTAATTTTATTTACAGCAGCAATAATTTGATTTTCAGTAGTTTCTGTAGGACGTATCCACACACCCTTAAATTCTGTATTTTTAAAAGGTAATACGCTCTTTATTGCAGAATTAGCAGCCTCAATAGCCAATCGCGAATATTTTTGCACAGATTTTGGATTTTTAGCACCCTTTCTGATATAATTTTGAGCATCTTTAATATAATTTGTAGGAATTTTCCAGTCATAAGACGGATTTGCCTCTTTATAATAATTAACCATAGAAGATGCTTCTTCTATTTTTTTTATTGCCTCAAACATTAAACTTTTGGATGTATTATAAGTAGTTATAGCTCCAGTATTTACATCATAATAGACTTTCGTACCAACAGTAATATTTTGATTAATCCAGTTTTTTGCAACGCCGTGTCCACTGATAACTGCTCCATTTTGAGGAATAAAAGAATCAGCACCGCTTAATTCTGTTACAGTATTCCCTTCGATAATTGCCTCCGTCCCATATTCATTGGTATGAGTTCTGTCGCCGTATTCATAAGTATACAGGATAAGCTGATTAACGCCTCTTGATCCAGGAGAATATGTTCCTGCCTTATTTGAATAAATTGTCGGATTAACAGCATCCACCTGCCTTTTGGATTGATTAAACAATATCTCATTTTGTTCTAACTGGTATGGAGTATACAGACTTGTATTTTCAGCAGCATAAATAGGGCTGACCGTATTAAACAACAATATTAAAATAAATATTAAAAATCTGAAAACCATCTCTTACTCCCTGATAGTACTGTGTTGATAATCTTTTTTGCTGTAATATACCTTATCTAACAAGTAGATTTTTGAGTTTATCTCTTTTTGATTCGGGTTAGCAACAATCGAAACCGTATAATGATCCTTTGCTTTTTGAAGATCTCCTAACTTTTCATATACAGTTGCCAGACGATTATTTAGTTCATAATATGAAGCATAACCGTTTCTAAAAGCTATCATATAATGTTTTAGGGCATTACGATAATCTTTTATATTAAAATAATACTCTCCAAAATAAAAATTGGCAAAAGGATTAAGATATTCTAAGTTGACAGCTCTATAGAAATATTGTTTTGCCTGTCTTTTTCTATTACACATATCGTGAATAACCGCAATTTGAGTACAGAAAATAGCATTGTCAGGCTGTATACTCAAAAGAAGCATATACTTTGCAAGAGCTTTTGCAAGATATGCTTCTTTAATCTTATCATTTTTTGCATTAACACCCTTATAAAAGAAATCATCTGCTTCTTGCTCTATCTGTTGCGGAGTAATCGCCGGCGGAGTATTATCAGAGGTGCTATAATCCAAACCCTTTTCAGGCACACGCCCAGCAGCTAATGCACAACAACCTGTGTACATTAAAAACATAAATGTACCAGCAAGCAAACTCAAACAAATAAATCGCTTATAAGTCCTGAGTATTAGCATAATATTTGATATCTTGACGCATAAATTTATCACCATCAAGCGAAGGGTCAAGATAAATAAAGAAACTTCTGGTTTTATCAACTATATTATTCCAGGTTTCAGAGTCTGTATAGTACTTTCTATAAGACAAGTCACTTAAAGGAGTAACAAATTTTTCTCCATTAACTTGAGCCTTATTCAATTGAATATATTTTACAGCTTCATTTGAACAGCCATAATTTCTCAAATACTCAGGAGATGTCGATTCATGAACATCCAACGTTGCAAACGCCGGACCAGACATCGCCAAAATTCCAACAAGTACCAAAATTTTCTTCATAAAACACCTCTATCTTATATTGTATTTTAACATTT
This sequence comes from Candidatus Gastranaerophilales bacterium, assembly GCA_944327255.1. Lineage (GTDB taxonomy): Bacteria > Cyanobacteriota > Vampirovibrionia > Gastranaerophilales > Gastranaerophilaceae > UBA1221. The sequence continues at coordinate 33,932 of CALVHA010000018.1, forward strand.
TTTTGCAACACTTGCAATAGTATTATAAATTCTTTACATAGAAAAAAAATGTATTATTCGTATGATTTTTTAATAATTTCTTCCAGTTTATCCAAAAGTTGATTTTCAGGAACTTTGGCTATAATCTCACCCTTTTTGAAAATATATCCTTCTTTTATTCCGCCCGCAATACCAAAATCAGCATTTCTGGCTTCTCCAGGTCCATTTACAGCACAACCCATTGTCGCAATTGTAATAGGCATATCCAAGGTCTTGAACTTTTCTTCAACTTTCTTGGCCAAACTTATCAAATCGATCTGCGTTCTTCCGCAGGTAGGACACGAAACAAAATTAACACCCTGTTCTTTCAACCCAAGACTTTTCAAAATATCTATCCCTGCACTAACCTCCTCAACAGGATTTTCCGTAAGAGAAACCCGTATTGTATCACCAATTCCCTCCGACAACAAAGTCCCGAGACCAACGGAAGATTTAATTAATCCGCCTCTTAATGTTCCAGCCTCAGTAACCCCAAGATGGAGAGGATATGGAATTTTTTCTGCAATTGAGCGATAAGCCTCAATAGTAGTTAAAACATCTGAAGACTTTAGAGAAACTTTTATTAAGTCAAAATCTAAATCTTCCAAAATTTTAATATGTCCCATCGCACTCTGAACCATTTTGTCAGACAAAGGAATATCTTTATCAAGCAGATCTTTTTCTAATGAACCGGCATTAACACCTATCCTTATAGGTATTTGCTGTTGTTTTGCTAAAGCTACAACCTTCTCAACATTTTCACGTTTTCCTATATTGCCAGGGTTAATACGCAATGCACTAATCCCTTTATTTATACACTCTATCGCAAGCCTATAGTCAAAATGAATATCTGCAACAAGAGGAACTTTAGATTTTTTGACAATCTCGCCAATTGCAGATGCTGCATCCTTATTTAACACCGCAAGACGTACAATATCACAACCTTTTTCTACAAGTTCATCTATCTGATAGCAGGTCTTGTCAATATCTCTGGTATCGGTATTACACATTGACTGAACGCTTATTGGAGCATCCGACCCTATTTTTACATCCCCGATTGTAATTTGTTTTGTTATTCTTCTCTTAATCATAATTTCATGATATCATAAATATAAAAAGGAGAGAATTCATATGAAAGTAGCTGTTATATCGGACATTCACGGAAATTTTCAGGCATTAGAAAGCGTTATTGCTGACAGCCAGATGAATAATTGTGAACAAATATTCTGTCTGGGAGATTACGCAATGGCCGGTCCACAACCAAGAGTTGTACTTGATTATGTAATGAATAAAGGGAATGATTGGGTTAAAATCAAGGGGAATACGGATGTAATGATTACGGATTTTGACTTGAAGATGTATGAAAAAATGCAGAAACAATTTCCTGTAATGGCGAATGCCCTTTTAGATGATGTGGATATTATCGAACAGGATAAAAAAGATTTCTTAAAATCTCTACCAGAGAAAAAATCTATTGTTGTCGATGGAGTAACTGTATTATTAGTACATGGTTCGCCGAGAAAAATTAACGAAGATATACTTCCTGGAATGAAAATGTCTGAAATACAAGAAATTATTGAAGGAGAAACTGAAGATTTAATTTTATGCGGACATACACATGTTCCTTGCGGATATCAAACACTTTCAAAACAAACTATCGTTAATGTTGGAAGTGTCGGACGCCCTATGACTGGAGTACCTAAAGCAAATTATGCAATTATTGACTTTAATAACGGTACATTTTCGGTAGAACACAGAGAAGTGGAGTATGATTACGAATTAGCGGCAAGCCTTATAAGGTCAAGAGGATTTGAGGGAGCGAATGAGCTTTCAGATCAATTGATAATGCCAATCTTAAGACATTTGTAGATAATAAAAGCCCTGTCGTTTATAAACGACAGGGCTTTTATTTACCAATAATACCTTAAATCACCTTCAAATAGATGTTTATAATCATCTTCACTGCAAGCATCATAAAAATAACACGTCATATCCACAACTTTACCTAATGGTAATGTGCTTTTTCCCTGTCTCCATTCATCAACAGGGAAAACACTGGCAGGCATAGCACTATATTTTCCATCAAGAACTTGGTATGGGAGGATTTATATATATATATTATTTTCAATCATTTTTCAACCTTTTAAAACATTTATGTAAAAATTCTTATTTTTATATACCAAATTTTACTTAAAAATCTTAAATTAATAATATTGCCTTACAAAAAAATTTTAGACCGATTAAATAATAATATTTGTATTTTATAAATAAAATGGCAATAAAGTAAAATCAGGAGGAGATATGGAGATATCACCGGTTAGAATATTATTGGTAGAAGATCATAAACTTATGCGTGTCGGGTTAAAATCATTATTCGAAGAGCATAAAGAACTTGATGTTATATCTGAAGCCCAAAGCGGAAAAGAAGCCATAGAAAATTATAAAATCTCACATCCGGATGTAATTCTTATGGACATAGGCCTTCCTGATATAACAGGAATAGAAGCAACTAAAAAAATTATTGAACTGAACCCTAAAGCTAAAATAATTATACTTACATCTCATCTTTCAGAACAAGAAGTTATGGATTCTCTTCATGCCGGCGCTAGAGCTTATGTAATGAAAGATATAAACATTGAAATTCTGAAAATGATAATAAAAACAATTAAAGACGGTGCGATGTGGCTTGATCCGCAAGTTGTTCCGATATTAAGGGATAAGAATTGCGGAATAATACCTCCACGACAAATGTCAAGAGCAATGTTCAAAGAACAACACGCAAACCTGACTCAAAGAGAATATGAAGTTTTAAAACTTGTTGTTGACGGTAAATCCAACAACGAAATTGCTCAAGAACTTACTATCTCAGAACACACCGCAAAAGCTCACGTCTGTAATATAATCCAAAAACTTGTAGTAGATGATAGAACCCAAGCAGCAGTTAAGGCACTGAAAGAAGGTTTAGTTTAATTTTAAGTTTTGTAAATTTTACTCCAAATTTCTTAAAGTTTTTCTAATTTATGCCGATAAGTTCCATGTTAGCAAAAAGGGAATTTGTATGGGAAACTTTAATGAAATTCAACAAGGCAGACCTGATCTGGGTAAAACTTACTGGCAGGACTTAAAAGCAGAAGAATCTAAAGAAAATAATTCGTTAAATCAAATTGTTGAGATGAATTGTAAAACAATTTTCTCTCCTGAAGATTTCAAGAATATAACAACATATAACCCTTCAATATTTACTAAAGACTAATTTTTCTCCTTTTACTTTTGTATAAATATGAAAAGACCTTTGAGTTCGTCAAAGGTCTTTTTTCTATAAAATAAAATTTATTATTATTTATTTGCAATTTTTGAAGCAATTGCAGAAGAAATAAGTGCAACGCCACCTGTTAATAATGCCAACCAGCCCGCTGCCATTAATTTCATATTTTTTGCAGCTTTCTTAAAAAATTTAGCACTTTCTTCAAAAGCTTCGCCTTTTTTAAATTTCTTCGCAGAACTATCAAAAACTTGAGAAAATTCATCTCTAACAGCCTCTACATAATCTGATTGTTCCATAAGATTTCTCATAGATTGAGGCAAGAAAGCTTCTTTTACATCAGCAGCATTTTTCCCTTGCAAATAAGATCTAACAGCATCTTTTAAAGTTTGACCTTCAGAAGGTTTTACGCCTAAAACTTCTGCGTTTTTAGCAACAAATTTTTCCAAAGCCGCATTTGCTCTTTCCATTTTTTTCTTAGCAAAAGCAAGAACTTTTTTTCTCTCACCCTTTAATTTTACAACATCTTCATCTGTCACAAAAGGATTAATTTTATCTAAAGAATCAGCTTTCTTCATAAGACTAATATCATTGTTGTTTAAACCTCCTGCAACGTAAGTTACAAAAGTATCAGAGATTTTACCTTGTTTATCAACCATTTTAGGTAATGCATAACCAACAGCTCCACCAGCAACAGTTGCAAGGGCCGTAGGAACAGCGATACTTTCAAAGCGTTTCGAATCAAAATTTACATTCATATTTTCTCCTTTGACCTTACTTTTTTATACTATTTTAAAGCCAAAAAAAAACTTTTTTGCTATTCATGTGACAACTTATTTACATAATTTAATATTATTACTGCATCAGATAAACTTTTGCAAGTTCAATATCACTCTGAGTAGTTATTTTAATATTTCTGTAACTTCCGTCTAGGATGTACACAGTTTCACCCAAATCTTCAAGCATACCTGCATCATCCGTATAATTTTTACCTGCGAATTTTTGATGTGCCCTTAAGATTGTATCATATTCAAAAGCCTGCGGAGTCTGTGTATTATACAACTTTGCACGGTCAATAGTTTTTACAATCCTGCCGTGTTCAACTTCTTTTATTGTATCAATTGTTTTTGTCATAACAGAAAGAGCCTTAACCTCTTTTACCATTTCACAGCATATATTAATAATTTCAGTTGTTACAATCGGTCTTGCTCCGTCATGAATAACAACATAATCGCATTTTTCATAATTTAGTCCATTAAAAACAGATTGCTGTCTTGTCTGCCCGCCTTCAATAATTACAACATTATCATAATCATTAAATATACATTTCAGCTCTTCAATAATAGATACATTTGCACAAATAATAATTTTATCTACTTTGGAATATCTAAAAGCATCAACAGTATACTTTATAACCTCTTTCCCGTTAATTTTTTCAAGTAATTTATTTTTATTTCCAAATCTTGAAGAATTCCCGCCGGCAGTGATAATTGCGTTTACTGTCATTGATTTTACTCCCTAAAATGTTTAAATAACTTTTTTTCAACCTCTTCTTTTGTATATAATACAGAAGAATTTTTATAATTTACCTTTATCCCCGAACCAGATTTAACCTCTCCGATTATGTGGCCGTCAAAAGCTTCAGGAAGAGTGGCAATAAGCCCGTAATCCTCTCCGCCAAATAAAATTAAATCTTTCCAATCAGGGTAATTTTCTATTTTTTTGTCATGCGGAATTTTGTCAAAATCCACTTCTAACATTACTCCGCTGTCATATGCAATTGAGGATAACGCATCCATCAATCCGTCTGACGTATCCATCATAGCATAATCTTCTTTAATATTCAAAGCTATACTGGTAGAAAATTTAATTTGAGCTTCAGGCATCAAATGGGACTTTATAAACTCATTTTCTTCAGAATTCCCATCCGCAAGCAGTTTTAGCCCTAGCGCAGAAGAGCCGTGATATCCAGATACCACAACTTTTTGACCAACCTTAGCAGAACTCCTTGAAGAAATTTTTCGCCCATTATCAGAACCTATTGCCGTTACAGAAACATATATCTTATCAGCACCGGTAATGTCACCACCAACGATTTTAACATTTCCACATGCGGCTTTTGCGCCTTCGTAGAACTCTTTTATAAAATCCTCCTCTATACTATCCGGAAGAGACAAAGCTATCGTTATATATTTAGGCTCAGCACCACTTGCACAAACATCAGAAATATTTACCATAACAGATTTATAACCTAGCTTGTATGGGGTTGTAAATTTCATTGAAAAATGCACCCCTTCAACAAGGCTGTCCTGAGTTACAACAACACCAAAATCTTTCAAATATGCGCAATCATCACCGATATATTCTGAATTTAGTGTATTTTTAATAATATTTATAAAAGCTTTTTCTTTCATAGTTATTTTAATTCATTTTCTATAAGTGCAGTAAACTCATTAACTAATGTTGAATTCCACTTTTTCCCAGAATCTTTCCGTATAATCTCAAGAGCTTGGTGAGGATCGAGTTTATCCCTATATGGACGTGGTTCAGTAAGAGCGAAATAGGCATCAACTATAAGAATTATTTGAGATGTCATAGGGATATCATTTTTGGAAAGCTTCGCAGGATAACCGCTTCCATCCCAGTTTTCATGATGATATTCAATAATAGGGATCACATCCTGAATATATGATATAGGACTTAAAATCTTTTTAGCAGCAATCATAGGATGTTCTTTTATCACTTCCCTTTCCTCATCAGAAAGAGGGGCAGTTTTTTGTAAAATTTCCATTGGAACAAGAAGGTTTCCAATATCATATAGGAGCATTGCAATTTTCAGATTATCAATATCCTCTTTAGGTAAATCAAATCTTTTTGCCAAACTAACAGCCGTCAGAACTTTTGATTTTACAATACCCTGCTTATGTAAAGGATTATAAGTTTGGGTAAGTAAATCCGCAACAGAATATAATACTTCAATTTGAGAAACACCGCTTATCAGACGATTAAGCAGATCATTTTTAAAATCATCGGCCAAAGGGATTCTACGTTTATTAAGAATATCTAAAAATGCACTGACAGCAAGCTCCTGCCATGAAGTTTCGTCAATAGGTTTTGCTAAAGTAACCTGATTTCTTCCATTTCTCTTAGACAAATACATTGCCTGATCAGTAAGTTCAAGAATATCCTCGATATTATCCGAATGTTCAGGGAAAGTTGCGACACCAATACTTGCCGTAATATGTCCTATAGTATCAAGTTCGGTTGATTCAATAGCACGACGAATTCTCTCTGCAGCTATCATAGCACCTTCCGACGTTACACCTGGCAATATAATATTAAACTCTTCTCCGCCCATTCTGGCTGCAGTATCAATTGATCTGGCATTGGATTTTAATACATCAGCAATTGCCTTTATTGCCATATCACCATATGCATGCCCGTATTTATCATTAATTCTTTTTAAAAAGTCTAGATCAAGACCTATAACACTAAATGGTTGGTTAATACGTTTCGCACGTGTTACTTCTTTTTTCAAATACTCTTCAAAATAACGCCTGTTATAAAGTCCTGTTAATCCATCAGTAACAGCCTGTTCTTTAACTCTCTCAAACAAGTCTGCAATAGTAATTGCAAGTTCAATCTGCTGCGCAAACATCGCTAAAAAATCAGTTTCAGATTCTGCAAGCTCATCTCTTGACGAAAATACACAAAACAAACCAAATGGAATTTCTCTTGTATAAAGAGGGATAACGATAATTGAGCGAATAGACTTATCCGTTAGAATTTCATCAATAACTTTCTTGGAAACATCAGGCATTATTGCCCTAAGGGATGCTGAAATATCTTTTGATTGAATTATCTTTCTATTTTCAAGAGCCTGAGCGAACATTCCGTCCTCAATATAAGCCAGACGCCTTGCCTGTATTGGAGTTTCAAGAATATCATCCGCTCTTTTAATAGTCTGATTTACAGCCTCCGCAACCACTGAAAGATATAATCCTCCGCCGTCACTTTGTTTCCTCATAATAGAACTGTGAACATAACCGAGTTCTCCCTGAATACTGTTGACTATAGTTTCAAGAACGTTATTCAAAGGTTTTGAAGAATTCATCATATCCCAAATATGTTGCAAAGTAAGCATTCGTTTATTTGCAACATTAAGCTCATGAGTTCTCTCTTCAATTTCCTTTTCTAATTGAAGGTTTCTTTCATAAATTTCCAGAAAATCTTGTTTCCCGTGATAGATGTTACTTTCTACTTCGGAAATTTTTTTTCTGACTTCGTTAAACTTATCAAAAAAACTCATTGGAACCCGTAAAATTAGTACATATACGTATATAATTATACACTATTTTTTTAATTTTTCGATAGTATGTTAAAAAATATTTTAAATATCCAGATATGCAGCGCCAATTACCCCGGAAAAATCCCCAAGAGAAGTTTTTTTAAATTCAATCTTTGTTGCAGGAACAGGAAGACATTTTAATTTCGCATTTTTAATAGTCTTTTTATAAAAATAGTCAACAGCTTCAATCAATCCGCCTCCTAATATAATAAGCTTCGGATTAACAAAATTTATAATACTGGCAAGACCTCCAGAAAGATAAATTGCAGCCTCATCAACACAATGTGTAACAAGTTCGTCTTCTCTTTCTATAGATTTTCTTATCATACTTGAAGTTATCGATTTCCCTTCTTCAAGATAATCCAAAATTACAGAGTGTCTCCCTTTTTTTAATGCGCCTTCAATTCTTTTTTCAATAGCAGAGCGTGACGCATAAGCTTCTAAACACCCGTTTGCACCGCAAGCACATGGGCGCCCGTTTAAATCAACAATAATATGTCCGATTTCACCTGCCGTCCCTGTTGCGCCACGAATAATCTTCCCGTCCTTCACGATACAAGATCCAACGCCCGTTCCCACAAAAACACACACCAAATCATCAACGCCCTTGCCGGAACCAAACTTCATCTCACCGATAGTTGCAGCCTCTACATCATTTGCTAGATATACAGGCAAATTATATTCACTCTCCAAAATTTGACGAATATTTAAATCAAAACAATCTAAATTTGGTGCTCCGATAATTAAACCGTTTTCTCTATCTATTTGCCCAGCTGCAGCAACACCGATCGAATTAATTTCGGATTTATCAACTTTTGTTATCTCAAAAAGTTCATCTATTCCACTCAACATCTTCCGAATAACATTTTTAGAACCCTTTTCCTTCTTCATTTTTTTCTTTACAAAATCAACAACTTTACCGCTTTCTCTCTCAACAAGCGCAATGAGGATTTTGGTTCCACCTAAATCAATTCCAATCGAATACTTCTTCATAACATCAAAATTATACCAAAAAATTAACAAATATGCTAAAATTACTCTATGAAGATTTTAGGTATAGATCCCGGCATGGCAATTGTCGGCTATTCAATTATTGACTTTGACGGCGAACACTACACTCTTAGTGCTTCCGGTTCAATACAAACCAAAAAAGGGGCAAAAGAATCATCAAGACTTCTTGAAATATTTCAGGATATGACCACAATTGTTGAAACCTATAAACCGGATCTTGCTGCAATTGAAAAATTATTTTTTGTTCATAATCAAACAACTGTTATGCCTGTTGCTCATGCCAGAGGAGTAATTTTAACCGTACTGGAACAATTTAAAATTCCGATATATGAATATACTCCCATGCAGGTAAAAAAAGTTCTGACGGGCTTTGGCCGCGCTGATAAAAAAGAAGTCGAACAAATGGTTAAACTTACCCTTGAAACAGATAATCTGCCAAAACTTGATGACACAATCGACTCAATTGCAATTGCAATATGTCATTCCCGCTCCGTTTAATCACGCCTTACATTAAGGAGCATCTCATTCGGAATAAACACATCATTAACACCAATTGCCGCATTAACAAAAACAAATTCCATATTTTCCTCATGCCCGATATCAAGGTTAACAAAAGGAATTTTTACATCAATTACATCACCGAAAACAGCCGTAATATCTTTAGGGTTTTCTAATACCCACAAATTCCCTGGAATAGATTTAATTATCCTAACCAGCCTCAACTCCCCACCATTAACAGATAACTGTAATTCATTATGAAAACGTTGTTTGGTTATAGGCAAAATATTTTCTGTTTTATTTATAAGTCTAATAGGAGATAACGAATGTTTTTTAGATGAATTTCTTGTATACAAATACATCTGATAAGTTTTATCAGTTGTCAGAGAATTTTCAAGGACATACTCATTCACATAAAATCTCAGATAAAAATTATCTTTATCATATCCAAAACAAATTCTGTCAAAAAATTTATTCTCTTTTAAAACAGGTCCGTCAGGAATATCAATGCACCCAGCGTTTAACCAGGAATTATCCTCCTTAAAATCATGACCGTCCAACACAGGATTAATTTCTCCTCTAGGATATCTTGACGGTTTCGTAATGAATGAAGACAAAGGAATATCTAAATATTCCGGATAATCTAGTCCCAGATAAATATAAATATTTTTCAAATGTTCTCTATACAAATAGTCAAAAATATTGTCTCTGCCGGAATCATTAGGTTCGCCATACCACCAGAACCAGTCGCTTCCCTCACAAATAAATAATTCCCGTCTTGCTAGTTCGATGTTTGGATTAATTGGATTTTCCTTTACAAATTTGCAAAAATCATCTCTTACATTTTTCAAATACTGCCAGGCAAGGTTTTTTGTAGGCTCATCAATCCATAACTTGAAATTACGATTAATCCATGAACCAGCCTTTATTTTATTCAAAGATTTGTGATATTTTTCTCTATCCAAATAATCACTTATCAAAACAGTTTCCAACGACTCATCATCATCAATAAGTTTATAAAGTGTCTTTAAGAAAATAATTCCATCTTCAGGATAATTTTCCCAGCAATTCTCACCATCCATAGCAATTGTCAAAAGATGGTTTTCATCAGGGGAAGCTAGAAGTTTACTTTGCAAAACTTTTATTCTTTCATATAAATCTTTAGCTGCGGATTGTGAATCGAAATTAGGATATTCAAACCCTATAAGGTTCGGAATCATTGAGTTCCTGAAAATCATTTTCAATCCGTTTTTATACTCGTATGACTTCAAAAGATGATAAGGGTCCTCCATATATCCTTTAAAATCTCTTACAAATTCAAAGTTAATCGAATCAGACAATATTCCTTCATCAGAAATTGACCAGTCAATCCCGACTTCCTTAAACAAGTCTAATTCTTTACCACTCACGCAATGTTCAGACGGCCACACCCCGCGCGGACGTTTCCCGATTAATTCTTCGACTCTGTCTAATGCAGCTACAGTTTGCATTTTTGCATCCAATCCCATTTTTAAATCAGAAGGTAGACCTTCCGGATTTGCAATTTTTATGGATTTTATATCAAGCAAAATCGGTAAAATCGGATGATAATAAGGACTCGTTGTAACTTCAACCTTGCCTTCCTCAACATATTTTCTGTAAGCAGGAATAATCTTTCTGATAATTTCCCTTTGTAATTCTATTATTTTCTGTCTGTCTTTCAGTGTATAATTTTTGCCTTTTTTAAGAAGTTTTCTGAGTTCAGGATATTCATATTTATATGAAGGATCAAACCACACAAGGTTAAATAATGCCATTAAGTCCGAATATTCTTGGTCTGAAAACTGGCTAACATCAACCTCTACCATTCCCTGACGTTTTTGAAACAGCTTATTATACTGAGGATAAGGATAAATCATTGTTTTATAATTTGCATCAAAAAAATTATTTAAAATAAATTCCTTATCGTCATTATTAAGCTCTTCAACAGGGGTTATGGTAAGTCTCGAATGCAAATCATGACACCCATTTTCCCCGTAATCAATTAGCGAATCCAACAATACAGGCACAAGATTAACATTAACCTTTATATTTTTAAAGTCATCTAATATAGTAATCATATCCAGATAATCTTTTACAGCATGAAGTCTTCCCCACGCCATTAAATAATCACCATCAGGAGATAATTGATAAACGGGCTGATGCATATGCCAATAGAATGCTATAGATAACTTTTTTGTCTGACTCATCATAAGATTAATCTTAACTCCGTATGTATAAAGAAATTATATCACCTAAAAATAAATTTGTGAATATTCTCCAAATATTCAGCACTGCGAGCCATACGGGTATAATGTCTGACTGTTTCAAGAGAATTTTTACGAATCATATTAAACTCTTCAATACCCATACCTTTTAGTTTTAAAACACAATCACGTATTGAATTCAGGTCAGGTTCAACCGTAAAACCATTTATTCCGTTTTTAATAATCCCATCGACCCCATCGTCCTTTGTACACACAGTAATACAACCGCTTGCCATAGCTTCCAAATATACCATCCCAAAAGTTTCACCAACGCTTGGCAAAATAAAAACATCCGAATTTCTCATAACTTCAAGAACTCTTTCATTTGATAAACGCCCGAGAAATTTATTGTTATCATTCAGGTGTTCCAGTTTTTTTCGGTCATTTCCATCTCCTATTACAGTTAAATCAACACCATCAATATCTTTTAAAGCCAAAATTAATTTATCAATATTTTTTCTCTTTTTAAAATTTGCACAAGTCACAATTTTCAGTCTATCAGGCTGAATGTTACTCAAAAAATTATCTATAATATACTTTTCTTCTATTCCCGAAGGTGCGACAAAGGTCTTATCCTCAAATTGAGGATATAGTTTCAGCAATTTATTTTTTATAACAGAAGAACGACAAGCTATCCCGTTTGCATTAACTAATGCCCTTACCAGCCTCTTTTTAAAATGGAATTTGTACAAAGGATTTGTTAAAACAGTTAAATCCGAACTGTGGATTCCAGCAATAAACGGCAATTCAAGTTTATCCGCAAACAAAATACCCGAAGGCATATGTGCAACAATGATATCAAAATTTTTGCTAAAAAATGTTTTGGACTTATTTTGTATATTTCCCCAAAAAGGAGTTATGTAATTTGCATTAAAAACATCTTCATATTGCCCAGTTTTATAAAAAGGTTTTCTTCTTATAAAAGAGTTTAACAAAAAATTAGGTTTATAAACGCTGACATCATGCCCAAATGACTTCCAATCCTCCACAAAATTAGAAAGAGTTTTCGGTGTAATTTTCTCTGAACTTTTAACCGGATATAAATCTGTTATAAAAAGAATCTTCATAGCCAGATTTTAACACAAAAAGCTCCCGCAATAAAAACGGGAGCTTTTTAAATTGTTTGGAAAAATCAAACTACTTGATTTCAACAGTAGCACCAGCTGCTTCAAGCTGTTTCTTAATAGCTTCAGCGTCTTCTTTCTTAACGCCTTCTTTAACAGCTTTAGGAGCACCATCAACTAAATCTTTAGCTTCTTTCAAGCCAAGACCTGTGATAGCACGAACTTCTTTTAATACAGCAATTTTGTTAGCACCAGCTGAAGCAAGGATTACATTAACTTCAGTAGCTTCATCAGCTGCTGGAGCTGCTGCACCTGCAGCAGGAGCTGCTGCTACAGCAACAGGAGCTGCTGCTGATACGCCGAATTTTTCTTCCATAGCTTTTACTAATTCTGCTGCTTCTAATAAAGTCAATTTTTCAATTGATTCTAAAATAGTTTCTACATTACTCATTATTTTTCTCCTTTAAATTTTATTTTGTACTTAAATAAATTGTGCGCTATTTTTTAAGTTACTGCACCGGATAATAAGAAACAAAAAAGTTCGAAAAGAACTTTTTGCCCGTACCCGATTGCGCTATGCAGCTTCTTTTTGGTCTCTGACAGCTGCCATAGCTCTTGTAAGCGATGCCATAACTGCGTTGATACCAAGAGTGATACCTGTAGCCGGTGAATTGATAGAACCAAGCATTTTGGCATAAAGTTCGTCTTTTGAAGGAAGATTTGCCAAAGCTTTTGCTTCATCTGCTGATAATAACTTACCATCCAACACAGCACCAAGGATTTCACCTTTTTTAGTTGTTTTAATAAAATTAGATACGACTTTAGCAGGACTTACCTGATCTCCAAAACCAAACGCAATTGCGATAGGTCCTTTCATCAAGTCAGCCATAGCCTCATATTCAGTACCCTTAATAGCAACTTTTGTAAGAGTATTTTTAGTTACCATATAGTCGCCGTCTTCTTTTTGAAGTTCACGTCTAAGTTTTGTGATTTCTTCTACAGAATAACCTTTATACTCAGTAATAACTGCTACTTGAGCCTTTTCAATTTTTGCTTTAATCGCATCTATTTTTTCTGATTTAAATGCTTTTGTTGCCATTTTTGCTCCTTTGATGTAACTCGTACAGAATTATTCATTCTGTTTTATCGACCTTTTGTGTGTCCAAATATAAAAATTTTGCAATTCTCATATTCGGAACCGCAAAATATTACACACGCATAAATTTAGAATTTCGACTTGTGTAACCTCGATTAGCCATCTTTTCAGATATTTAATGGGATAAGGTAAATTCTATTTGGGAGCTCTTTGAAGAACAATTTAACGCTTTCCAAATTACTTTTTACCCGACCCAGCTAATTGTCTGCGGTTTACAAGCTGATGATACCAGAGGCATAAGAAAAAATCAAGTGGTATCTTAATCTTTCTTTACCATTGCCCAAATTGTCTCTTCCGTATGAGCAATATCGTATTTACCTTTAACATAGACTGCGTATTTAGAATCCTTTATTAGATCGTATCTGTTTTTAAAATTCCCATAACATAGGATTCCGCTTGATAAATTCAAGTCCAACAAAGGTTTCACAAGTTCATATACCTTTTTCAGAGGCGTCATAGATTTATAAGCATCTATTGCAAGTTTTGTTTTTAATGCAACTCTTTGCATTCTATATTCTTTTTTCAGTTGAATAATAATTGCCTGCACTGCATCAATAACAGAATCTATACCATCAAAATGAGAAGATGTAATCAAAAGAATTTTATCTTCTCTTGATACTTTAACATTTGGAAGAGCCTTAGCAGCATTATAGAATTTTAAAATGACTTCTTCTTCAATTTTAGGGACATCCAGTTTTTCAACTCCGTATATTTGTAATGCGTCAGCGGAATATGGAGAAACGGTAAAAGCAAATCCCAACATAAAGTGATTATATGAACTGATATTTCTCTGAAGATCAGATTGTAAATCTTTGTTAAATTGAACTTCTTCTTTAGCCTTTTCTTCAACAATTTTTTTATCTAGTTGTTCAGTACAACGTTGAAATGCTGTCTTCAACTGAGAAAATACAAAAACAATAATCCCATCCAGTATAATAAATAATATAAGTTCTCCATCAATCTTAGCTTGGGATGATTTTATATTCTCCCCGAATAAAAATCTAATTAAACCTTTTGCATATTCAACAACAGGAGCCATAAAATCTAAAGAGTGATTATCAAACAAAAGTAAAAAACCATACACAGAACATAACAAAAGTAAAATGATAAAGATTATTTGACAAACCATCATTATGTTGGCTGAAATATTACATAATAATTTCAATCTCTTTAGATTTTTTACTTTATTCATACAGTTATCCTCTTAGTTCAATATTATCTATCAATCTGACGTTTTCTACTCTGAGTGCTATAAATACAATTGTATCGTCATCAGCAACAGTTTTTTCTTCTAAACTATTTTTATCTCTAAATTCAAGATATTCCAGAGAATGATATTCGTTTAAGAAGGCATAAGATGTTTCACTCAGAGCTTTTACATCTTTTATTCCTTTATTATAACACGTTTTTATATTTAACAAAATTTTGCTTAATACGAGAGCTTCTTTTTTACCATGTTCAGACAAATATTTATTCCTTGAACTAAGCGCTAAACCGCTTTCCTCACGTACAATAGGACATGGAATAATCTCTACCGGAATATTTAAATCTTTAACCATTTTTTTAAGAATTATTAACTGTTGCATATCTTTTTTACCAAAAAATGCAAAATCAGGCTGAACAATATTAAATAATTTATTAACAACCGTACAAACACCATCAAAATGGCCTACTCGAGACTTACCGCAAAGCTTATCCGTATAAAAATATGGCGGGATTACATAAGTTAAAAAATCATTTGATAAAATATGGCCTTCCCCATACATCTCTTTTGGAGAAGGTGCAAAAATAATATCAACACCGGCATCAGAACATAATTTTTCGTCCGCATCAAGTGTTCTCGGGTATTTATCTAAATCTTCTCCAGGACAAAACTGAATTGGATTTACAAAAACAGATACAACTGTTTTGTCACATTTTTCAACACTCTTGTCAATAAGACTCTTGTGTCCATTATGCAAGGCACCCATTGTAGGAACTAGTCCGATAGTTAGACCTTCTTTTTTCCATTTTTTAACCTGTTCTCTGACTTCAGCTATTGTATGTAATAACATATTTACTCTCTCTTTCTTTGATTTAATATTAACACAAAAACAAAGGAAAAGATTATTTGAAATTCTTAAGCTGAATACATCTTCAAGGTTCTTTCAAGGTTTTTAGATATTATGGATTTTACCGAGTCATATTCCGTTTGCAAAGCATTGTGTTCTGTATC
>CALVHA010000019.1 GCA_944327255.1 Candidatus Gastranaerophilales bacterium
TTTATGAAAAACTTTATGACAGTATACACCCACCTATCCTATCCTATCCTATCCTATGAGGCATTATAACTGTGTTTCAGGCTTTTTTAAATCTAATTTTACATTTCGTTACATTTGTCAAAAAACTTCATCATTAGACGGGAAATTTCCAGATTTTACATCCTCGTTATATTGTTTCGCACAATTTAAAATTAAAGACTGCATATCTCCGTATTTACGAGCAAATTTTGGCTTAAATTCCGAAAACTTACCAAATACATCATCACTTACAAGAACTTGCCCATCACAGTATCTACCTGCACCACAAGAAATTGTAGGCACTGATAAATTTTCGGTAATATACTTTCCGCAATCTTCGGGCACCATTTCTAATACAATAGAAAACACACCCGCTTGTTCAAGTTTTTTAGCCTGTCTCAAGATTTCATCAGCCGCCTCTTGATCCTTACCTTGAATTTTGTATCCGCCTAACGTATTCAAAAATTGGGGAGTAAATCCGAGATGTCCCATTACAGGAATACCTGCCTCCACACATCGTTTTGTTACTTCTAATATATAATCATTGCAACCTTCGATTTTAACTCCGTTTGCACCGAGTTTTATCATATCCCCACAATTTTTGATGGCAGATGAAATATTAATATGATAACTCATAAAAGGCATATCCGTCACAACCATCGCATGAGAAACCCCATTTGCAACAGCCTTTGTAAAAACAGCCATTTCATTCACTCCGATAGAGTGTGTCGTTTCATATCCTAAAGCCACCATTGCCAAGCTGTCACCAACAAGAATTATATCAACCCCTGCCTGATCTATATATTTTGCAGTATAACAATCATAAGCAGTTAATGCCGAAAACTTTTGATTATTCTCTTTATATTTTCTTAGAGTATTAATTGTTACTTTTTTCATACTAGAAATACTTCCAATAGATTAACGTTTTGAAGAAAAGAATGAATTTTTATCCTCTTTTAATTCTCTCCTAAACCAATAATAAATAGCACGGGCAACTCTGTGTGAACTATGTCTTACAAGTCCTTCCTTACTATCCTCGATAAGTTTTTTAGAGAAAATTTTCACTCCTAATTTTCTGATATTTTCTGTATCAATTTTTACAGGATAAGAGTGTGCCATCTGATATTTTGCGGCAAGATTTGACGGGATAAAATCATTCACAAGCACCGTATCAATAACCTTTTTGCTGTTTGCATGTTTCATCAAAGCCTGAATATGATCAGAAACAGTATATCCGTCAGTTTCTCCTGGTTGAGTCATAATATTACAAACATAAATCTTCTTAGCATCAGAGGCCACAACCTCTTTAGAAATTTCTTCTATCAAAAGATTAGGAATAACACTTGTATATAAACTTCCAGGTCCTAAAATAATCAAATCAGCATTTCTTATTGCAACAATAACTTCTTCCAACGCCTTACATCTTTTAGGGTCGGTAAATAATCTCTTTATTTTGCCATGAGCTTCAGGAATATTAGATTCCCCATGAATAATCCTTCCGTCTTCCATTTCTGCAACAAGTTTCATATCATCCAAAGTAGAAGGCAATACCCTGCCGCGAATAGATAAGACATTTGATGATTCTTTTACTGCACGAACCATATCTCCCGTAATTGCACATAAAGCTGTAAGAAATAAATTCCCGAAACTATGTCCTTCAAGCCCTTCACCGGATTTAAAACGATATTGGAAAAGCTTGGTAACCAAGTCCTCATCATCAGCCAATGCCGCAATACAATTTCTGATATCTCCCGGCGGAAGAACCCCCATCTCTTCACGTAATCTGCCAGAACTCCCGCCATCATCACCAACGGTAACAACAGCAGTAATATTATTTGTAATATGTTTGATACCTTTTAACAACATAGAAAGCCCTGTACCACCACCAATTGCAACAATTTTAGGTCCTCTGTTTAATTTTCTCCTTCTGTATAAAGCTTCCAGTATTGTCTCATTTTCTCTGCCATTATTAATATCAAGCATTGATAAGTTTGTTTTTTGCCAGCCTTTAAAAAATATAGCCATTCCGAACATGACCATAGCAAAAGCAATCCATTCCGTAGAAACTTTTGAGGCAATTTTTTTAATAAATTCCATTATATAAAATATAGGACGTACATCGCTCAATATTAACAATCCCAGAGCAATAAAAACTGCACCCAAAAATATAAGCACAAACCATCTTTTAACTTGAAGCCCTGGCACTAACCATCCTGCATCTTTAGGCATCTTCATATTATCAGCAAATTTTTTCATCTACATATTCCAATCTGTCACTACTCAACCCAGCCTGATCTACAAGCATTTTTATAATTTACCGGCACAGGCACTATTAATTCTTTTGACTGTTTAATTAAAGCCTGTGCATTTGCTATTTTATTTGAGAAATGAATTGTATCAACTTCAACGTAAGTTCTCCCGCCTGCAATATTATCAATTTGAGAAGTTGCAAGAAGAGTTTTTAATCTATTAATTGAAGCAAAAATATTTTCATTATCTTTTCTTGAAAAATCAATTGTTCCGTCAACGTTATAATTTTTTTCCAAATGTACTTCCTGAGCAATCGGCAAATTAACATGTTCGCCAACCTTTGAAGTAACCTCACCTGCAGCTCCATAGTAAACAAGCCATTGAGAACACTTTTTAACAGCTCTTGCAATAGAACAGGCAAATCCAAAGTCTTCTGCGGCCTGCTGATACATTGCCCCATGAGGTCTTACGTGCTCAATTTCCAATTTATATGTTTTTGCAAAGGACATTAATGCTCCCACCTGATAAATAACAAGCGATTCAATCTCGTCTTCACTTAATTCCATCTGGCGGTATCCAAAACCCTGAATATCATGAAAACCTATATGCGCTCCGACAACAACATTTTTTTCTTTTGCTTTTAACAGTGCTTCCCTGATTGACATAGGATCTCCCGCATGAAAACCGCAGGAAATATTAACAGAACTTGCATAATCCAACAAAGAATATTCATTGTTATTTCTGTATATACCAAAACTTTGAGCTAAATCTATATTAAAATCTATATTATCAATTTTCTTTCTCTCCAGAGCCTGTTGCATAATCATCTTTCTCTTTACAAACTTAGTAATTACAAATAAAATTATACTTCCAAAAAAAATTAATGGAAGAATCTTTACATAATTTTAACAGATATGAAATCTTTTATAAGATACTTTCCAATCCGTAAATGAAGTCATTGTTTTCATAAACATGTTTTACAGCCAACATAACTCCTTGCATATAACATTTTCTATCCATTGAATCATGTCTTATTTTAAATATCTGACCGCTTGAGCCGAAAATAACTTCCTGAGATGCAATATAACCTGGCATTCTGACAGAATGTATATGAATATCAGCATAAGATTTTCCGCCTCTTGAGCCTTCAATTGTTTCAACCTCAGGACAATTTCCTTTTGTAAAACTGTCTTTTGCTTCAGCCATCATTAAAGCTGTTTTAATCGCAGTACCGGAAGGTGCATCTTTCTTTTGATTATGATGAAGTTCAATAATTTCGGCATTATCAAAATACTTTGCAGCCTGTTTTGCAAACATCATCATTAAGACCGCACCTGTTGAAAAATTCGGGGCAATAAGACAAGATGTGTTTTGCTCTTTCGACAATTTTTTCAAATACTCTATCTCATCATCTTTAAGTCCGGTTGTTCCTATAACAATTTTTATTCCATTATTCAAACAGTATTTAGCATTTTCAAAAATAGATTTTGGCTGTGTAAAATCTACAAGAACATCAATATCACAAACTCTGTGAGCATCTTCTATAGACTGGTATGTTCCGGAGCCAGCAATATCAATCTTTGCAACAAGCTCTGTTTTGTCCGATTCTTCAATGGCATTGCAAACTTCTTTTCCCATTTTCCCTAAAGCACCGCATACAGCAACTCTTATCATGTTATCCCTCACTTTCATTTCCTGATAACTCAAATTGTAACACAGACAAATAAAATGTTTCATGTAGTCTTAATAATAGGAAATAAACACTTGCAAAAGAAATTTTAGTGTAATAATATTATTTTACGAAAGTTTTACGGCTTTGGTATGCCTGAAACTTTTTTGTAACTAACTTAATTTAAAAGGAGAAGAAAATGCCAAAATTAAAAACTCACAAATCTGCTGCAAAACGTTATAAAGTAACTGCAACAGGTAAAATCCAAAAAAGACAAGCAGGTATAGGTCACTTGCTCCAACACAAATCAGGATCTAGAAAACGTAGAATTTTCAAGATGGTTGATGTATCTGAATCACACATTAAACTGGTATCTAAAGAGTTACCATACAAGAAATATTCAAGATAGGAGCAGTGAATTATGAGAATTAGACGCGGAAATGTAAATCGCAAAAGACATAAAAAAATATTAAAACTTGCTAAAGGATTTATTGGTGCAAGAAGTAGAATTTTTAAAGTAGCTAATATTGCTGTTATGAAAGCATTGAAATATGCTTACAGAGACAGACGTACTACAAAACGTAATATGCGCAGACTCTGGATCGTAAGAATCAATGCTGCAGTTAGAGAACGCGGAATGAGCTATTCAAGATTCGTTAATGCTTGCAAAAAAGCTAATATTGTTGTTAACAGAAAAATGTTGGCTGAACTTGCAGTAAACGATAAAGAAGCTTTTGATGTAGTTTTCGAGGCTGCTAAATCTGCAAAATAAGTCCATCGGATTTTAAAATAAAAAAGCACTCAATTTTATTTGAGTGCTTTTTTGTATCTTCATAAATCGTTACAAACAAGCAATTTTCGACAAAATTTTTACTTTATATACTTAGTTGGGAAAAGAATTGGTTATAAAATATGATGTTCGGGAATGATGAATACATTAAACCTCTTATATATAGGGACATAATAGGTCCTGAAAATACTCCTATGGGAATGATGATGGGTGGAATGTATCCAGGCGGAATGTACCCGACAAATCTTCTTGGTGGAATTACAATGCCACATGGTCCTGCGGAAGACACATACCACAGTTACCAGCAAAGGAAGAAAAAAGATTGGAACTTCTTTACAAAAGCAATACTTGTATTAGGTGGGCTGGTTGCCCTTGATTTGATGAAATTTAAAGGACTTAAAAATTTATTCAAAAAATCAGGAAATGGAACCAGAAATAGTAATTTTAGCAATAGATTTAGTACATTATCACAAAAATTGAAAAATTTATTCAAAAAATAAAAATAGCTCGAATCTTCACAAAACAAAACTCCTGTGGTAGGATTAAATAAAAAAACAGGAGGTTATTATGGCTAAAGATTGCAGTTTTGATGTGGTTTCGGAATTTGACAGGCAAGAATTGGTTAATGCCGTAGATCAAGTAAAACGTGATGTTTCATCAAGATTTGACCTTAAAGATTCTAATTCAGAAATAGAACTTGAAGGTGATAAATCAATTACTATTACAACCGATGATGATATGAAGCTGAGAAACATTTATGACATTTTACAGACAAAACTTGTAAAGAGAAATCTTAATATAAGGATATTGGATCCTCAACCCGTTGAAAATGCTCTTGGCGGGAGAATAAGAAGAGTCTATAAGTTAAAAAAAGGGTTAACCCAGGAACTTGCCAAAAAGATTGTTGCAGATATTAAAGATTCAAAAATTAAAGTCCAAGCATCAATTCAGGGGGATCAAGTCAGAGTTTCCGGTAAAGATAAGGATAATTTACAGGAAGTTATTAAAATGCTCCGCGGAAATGAAGAAAAGTATGATTATCCATTACAATTTACAAATTACAGATAAATAAAAGCCCGGAAAATTTTCCGGGCTTTTTAAGTATTTAAATTAGTTTATAAAGTCTTAATTTTATCCATAAGTTCAGCAGTATTATAAAATTCTCCACCACTAGTAATATTAGTTATTCTGTCCAAATAACCGGAAGGAGCCTTTAGATCAATCGCAGCAGTTATTCCGTTTTGTGATGATTTTGGCAGTCTAAGATGAGTCATACCATCAGCTTCTTTTAATGTAAGACGTTTAACAAAATCAATAGGATTAAATTTATCTCTACGGAGATTTGGAACGGTCACATCAGCTTGCACAGCCCCAATTTCACTATTATTACCGGAAATTTTTAAACGCTGCCCTGCTTTGTTAAACAGAACTTTTAATTTATTCATATTAGTTCCCGCTGTATCATGCAAAACAACTTCAAATATTCCGCTGTGTGGAGAAAGCCCCTTAAACTGCATATCAAAAATATGGATATTATTTTGAGAATAGGCCGTAGGAGCATATTTCTTAGTATATTCAATGATTTTATTATTATATGGACGAGAACCAATACTACCGTATTTGTATAAAGGCATAGATTTTAGAATGTCAACCTGTTTACCATTTAACTTCAGGACTGCACGAAAATCTTTAGGAGTTTCTCCATTCCCAATACTCTCAATAGTTTTCATTGCTACTTTTCCAACATTTCTTAATTGAGACAAATTTTCAAGACCAATAGTTCTGGCCATATTTAAAAGTTTTACGCTTACCATAATTAATTTTTCCTTTCTTTTGTTATTACTTGAAAATCGATTTCCCCTATGCTTTTATAAAAGCAAAATACTCAAAATAATTGCTATACGCCGCCTTATCCTATCCTATCCTATCCTATGAGGCATTATAACTGCATTTTAGCCTTCTTAAATTTAATTTTACATTTCGTTACATTTTAGTTTTTCTATATAAATTTTATATATTTACAGAAAAAAAATATGTAAATTTTCATGTTAAAATATCTTTATGATTTCACTTAAGAATTTAGAAAATGAGAACTTTGAATTATTTAAGCATAATGTAAAAAGCGGGATTCCATTTGCTGTTACCGGACTTGTCGCCTTGCTAAGACTCTTTCTTGTTCAAAAAACAAAAGAATTAACGAAAAAAAAAGTCCTATTTATCACATCCAGTGAACAAAATGCTTTAAAGTATCAAAATGACTTACATAGAGCGTATGGTGTGGATTCTCAAATTATTCCATTCCAGAATATATCGATGTATGAAACCGTAAATTCAAACAAATACGAATATGCGGAACAAATAAAAATTTTACTCGAAAAACCGGAGATTGTAATCGCTCCGGTTAAAGTTTTACTTGAAAAATTTCCAGATGAAAATTTTCTACTAACAAATAAGCTGAATGTAAAAGTAGGCGATGAAATTGATACAAAAGAATTCGCACAAAAGCTTGTAAATTTAGGATACAAAAGATCTACAATGGTCAGTGACATAGCAGAATTCAGCGCTAGAGGAGATATCATCGATGTATTTTCCTTAGACAAAAATCCAGTGAGAATTGAGTTATGGGGAGATGAAGTTGTTGATATAAGATACTTTAATAATGAGACTCAGAAATCAATTGAAAAAGTTTCTTCTATTGAAATCCTGCCTATGTATAAATTTATAGCAAAAGATACTTCAAAATTTTCAGAGGAAGAAGGATATTTTGAGGGAATAGAGGTTTATCAGAATTTTTATAATCCTGAGCTGGTGAGTATTTTTGACTATTTTAAAGACTATATTATTGTGACGGATGAAACATCTGAGGTTTATGCAAAATACGAATTTTTTGACCAGAACTTTGAGGGACAGTATCAGGAAAATCTTAAACTTGACCTTATTAAAGAACTCATTGGACGAAACCATTTTACTTATGAAGAATTTGTAAAAAAAATGGCAAGATTTATGAGAGTAGGGCTTGATAACTTTTTAGACAGCGAAGTTGAGGAGATTGTAGAATTTAATACACTTCCTGTTAGAAATTTTACAGCAAATCTTGATGAAATTGCTCAATTTATAAAAGACAATTCTCAATACAAAATTACAATTGCAACGGATTATCCGGAGCGTGTCAGAGAAATTCTTACAGAACGTGACGTATATACACAGGTTGATTACACAGAAAGTATTGCTTCTCACGGCGGAATATTGGAAGATTTTAAGACAATAATATTAACCGACAGAGAACTATTTAACAAACGCAATAAAGAAATTACATCTTCACGGCGTTCATATTATAAGGAAAAACCTGAATTTATAGAAAATATAAATGATATCCAAGAAGGAGAATACGTTGTTCATTCTATACATGGTGTTGGTATTTACAGAGGTCTAAGCCAGCAGGAAATAGACGGACAGCTTAAAGACTACCTTACAATAGAATATGCAAGTAAAGACAAACTTCATATTCCTGCAGAGCAAATAAACCTGTTATGCCGGTATAGAGGTTCTGGTTCAATAAAGCCAAAGTTATCGCGCATGGGCGGTAAAGATTGGGAAAACACAAAAGCCAGAGTAAAAAAAGAAGTTGAACAGGTCGCTTATGACCTTTTAAGACTTTATGCAAGAAGGAAAATGCAAAAGGGAATACAGTTTCTTCCGGATACTAATTGGCAGGCAGAAATGGAAGAGGCTTTTGAATACACAGAAACTCCTGATCAAATGAAGGCAATTGTAGATGTAAAATCTGATATGGAAAGCGAAAATCCGATGGATAGACTCATTTGCGGAGATGTCGGATTTGGTAAAACAGAAGTTGCAATGAGAGGGATTTTCAAAGCCGTAACATCAGGCAAACAAGTTGCCGTTGTTGTTCCGACTACAATTCTTGCATTTCAACACTTCCAGACAATGAGTGAAAGATTCCAGCCTTTTGGGGTAAAAGTAGAACTTCTTTCGCGTTTCCGCTCCTCAAAAGAACAGAAAGAAACAATTAAACATCTTGCAACAGGAGAATGTGATGTAGTAATAGGGACTCACAGATTACTACAGGACGGAATTGTTTTCAAAGATTTAGGTCTGCTCGTTATTGATGAGGAACATAGATTTGGTGTAAGGCATAAAGAAAAATTAAAACAACTTCGTGAAAATATAGACATAATTACTATGTCCGCGACACCAATTCCGAGAACACTTTATATGTCATTATCCGGAATAAAAGACATGTCGGTTATTAATACTCCGCCTAAAAACAGACTTCCTATTAAAACATTTGTCGGAGTTTGGAATGAAAACATGGTTAAAAATGCCATTGTTCACGAGCTTGACAGGGAAGGGCAGGTATTTTATCTATATAATCGTGTAGAAACCATTGAAGAATTCAGGTTACAGCTAAAACAACTTGTCCCGAATGCCAGAATTGCAATAGGACATGGACAGATGGATGAAAAACAGCTTGAACAGGTTATTATAGATTTTGCAAACCACGAATATGATGTACTGCTTGCAACAACAATTATAGAAAATGGTATTGATATTCCGAATGCAAATACAATGATTATACATGATGCAGATAGATTCGGATTGGCACAACTTTACCAGCTTAGAGGACGTGTTGGCAGAAGCCAGCGACAGGCTTATTGTTATTGTTTTTACAAGCGGACAAAAGAAATGACTAAAGAAGCAATTGCAAGATTAAAGGCAATAAAAGAATTCACAACACTAGGAAGCGGATATCAAATTGCACTAAGAGATGTCGAAATTAGAGGTGTAGGAAATATTCTCGGAACAAAACAGCACGGACATATGATTAATGTTGGTTTCGATACATACTGCCAGCTTCTTGAAGAAACCGTACATGAACTTCAGGGAGAACATATCGAAGAAGAAGTGTCAACAATCGTAGATATAAATGTAACAGCATTTATTCCTGATGAATGGGTGGGATCGAAAGAACAAAAAATGATAGAATATAAACGTTTGGCGGATGTAAAAAATGATGTTGAACTTGATTATATTACAGAAGAATGGAAAGACAGGTTCGCAAAACCTCCTGAAAGCGTTGAAAATTTAATAAAACTCATCCGCCTGAGGCTTGCCGCAAGTGATGTTAAAATTTCATTGATACGAGAGACATCAGATAATATAAGGATTTACACACCATACACCCAGCCTGAGTGGAAACTCATTCAGCCTCATCTCCCTGCAGAGATACTTAAAAGAATAAAATTCACACTTGCACCGGCTTCATGTCAGGAAGGCGTCTCTATTCTCCTGCTTAACAATTCTTATATGAATTTTAATGAAGTATTTAACATTTTGACAGATTTGTTTTATTATATACATAAAGTTAGTCACGATTACTCAAAGTAAAAGAAAGAGAGAATTTGATGAAGGGAAAAAAACTATTAGCAACACTTGCAGTTTCTGCAATATTATTTACAGGCTGCGGTTTAAAGTCTGCTCAGACAATCATTAAAGTTAACGACACTAAAATTTCGCAAGCTCAATTTGATGACGCCTTTGATAAAGAAGCTAATTCTGGTATGGTTGCAAAATTAGGTATCGATTTAAAAAACGGCAAAAACGATTTTATGTATAACCTTATCAAAAACAGAGTTGTAAATGAACTTATAATTAAAGCTCTGTTAGATGAAGAAGTTGCAAAACGCAATATTAAAGTTACAAATGACGATATGGAAGAAGCTATCAAAACTATCGTCGATAAAGTTGGTTCTAAAGAGCAATTAGATAAAATCTTAAAAGATAGCGGAGTTAGCGCTAACGACTTTAAAAAAGATTTAAAAGAACAGGTTAAATTGAAAAAATTAGCTGAATCTTTAGGAAACTCTGATGTTTCTGATGCCGAAGTAAAAGCTTTCTACAACAGAAATCTTGACAAATTCAAATATCCTGAAAAAGTTAGAGCATCTCACATACTTATTGCTGTAAATCCACAAGAAATTACAGAAGTGATTAAATCTGATCCTGCTAATGAAAAATTAACAGAAGATCAAGTTAAAGCTAAAGTTGACGAAACAATTAAAGCAAAAGAAGCTAAAGCTAAAGATTTATTTGCAAAAGCACAAAAAGATCCTGCTTCATTTGCAAAACTTGCAAAAGAAAATTCTGAAGATCCTACATCTGCAACAAAAGGCGGAGAATTAGGATTTTTTGCAAAGAATGAAATGGTTCCAGAATTCGCAAATGCAGCATTCAAAGCTAAACCAAACACTGTTGTAGGACCGGTAAAATCAATGTATGGTTACCACATTATTTATGTAAAAGACAGAATGGCTGCAGGTCAAGAACCATTTGAAAAAGTAAAAAACAGTATTCATGATTTCTTAGAAAATCAAAAACAGCTGGCACAAATCGACAGATTAGTTGAAACATTAAAGAAGAATGCTAAAATTGAATTTGTAAATAAAGAGTATGATCCTGAACAAATTCAGAAGAATGTTCAAGAAAGCATTCAAAAAAGTGCAGAAACAGCTAAACAATTAAAAAAAGAAGCTGAAGCTAAAAAACAAGCTACAACAAATAAAAAATAAGTTGTTAAATAATGACAAAAACGGGGTTGAATAAATTCAGCCCCGTTTTTCTATGATTTTTTATTAGTCACTAAAAAATTTTATACGGATTCAAAATATTGTCAGGATCGAACATTTTCTTAATCATACGCATATAATCCAATGCAACACCATTGATAACTTTTGCGATATGGTCTCTTTTTTCCGCGCCTATACCATGTTCTCCTGATAAAATACCGCCTAATTTAGCAGTTAAATCATAAATTTCAGACTTTGCAAGCTTATATCTTTTATATTCATCTTCATCCCGGTAATCAATAGGTATTTGCGGATGAACACTACCATCACCGACATGCCCAACAAGACATGCCGTTAAATCATACTTTTCACAAATTTTTTTAATTCCGCGTATAAGTTTTGCTAAATTTTCTCTTGGAACAATAACATCATCCGTTGTAACATTCGGTTTTAATTTTGCACAAGCTCCCATGGAAGAACGTCTCGCCATCCATATTCGTTCATATTCCTCTTCACACTGAGAACACTGAATATCAACTGCATTACAGTTATGCAAAATCCCTTCAATAATTTTTTGTTGATATTCTATTGAATTCCTAAATCCGTCAATTTCTATCACAAGAGCGCAATCCTTATCACATAATAACCCCGCAGGATAAAATTTTTCAACTGTTTGAATGGCATTCCTATCCATAAAATCAATTGTTGCAGGACAGATTTTCTTTTCAATAATCAAATTTACAGCCTGAATTGCTGTTTCAACAGTATTAAAATATGCCATTAACACTTTTTTTGCTTCTGGTTTTGGAATTAATTTCAAAGTGGCCTCAGTAACTATACCAAGAGTTCCTTCCGAACCAACAAATAAAGTTGACAGGTTATATCCGGTCGCATTTTTTACGGTATTAGAACCTGTTCTCAGAATTTTGCCGTTAGCAGTCACAACCTGCAAATCAAGCACATAGTCCTTTGTTGAACCATATTTAAAAGTTCGAGCCCCGCCAGAGGATTGCGCAATACTTCCACCAATAGTAGAAACCTTAAGATTGGAAGGATCAGGAGGGTAAAATAAACCTAAATCTTCCACTGCTTTTTGTAAATCTCCAACAATTACGCCAGGCTGAACTCTAGCTGTCATATTTTCGGGATTTATATCCAATATTTTATTCATTTTGGAAAAATTTAAAATAATTCCCCCATGTTCAACCCTGCATGCGCCAACGACATTTGTTCCAGCGCCCCTGCAGATTACAGGTATTTTATATCTTCCGGCGTTGGAAATTACTCGAACAACATCTTCAACCGTTTCAACAAACACAACAGCATCAGGAATATTTTTTATTGTCCTTGAATTAGTTGCATCCTGAGCATAAGCATAACATTCTTCTACCGTTGTCAGAATATTATCGGGGTTTAGAGTTTTTTTTAGGGTTTTAATCAAAGTTTTACTATTATTCAACATATGAAGCCAGCTTTTCTATATTTACACTCAAATTTGAGAGTTTTTCTTCAATCCTGTCTATTGTATCTAAATCATGTCTTGAAGATATCATAACTGCAACCCTGTCTAACTGTCGTTCTATCCTGTCAATACGTGATTCCTGCTCATTAAATCTTGTTTCAATAAGATCAATTAAATCCTGTCTGTCGGGAATAGATTTACGAAGTTCTTTTATTGCGTCAGAAACCGTATTAATTTTAGCAGTCTTATCGTAAATACTTGAGATTGTTTCTGTCGTTCCATCCATCCATTCACCAAGATACATCATAACATTCTTTAAAACAGTATTAAGATTCGCAGAATAAGAAAGTTTTTCATCCATAGAAACAAGAGCTTTTTCAATACCTTGTGTAATTGCGGTATTATCCATCTGTTCAAGCTTATCTTTTGTTTCTTTAAGACGATAAAGAATTATATCATTAACTTCTTTATTTGTTAATATCAACTGATTCAATCTTGATGAAATACTGAGAATATAATCATTTGCATCCTCGCCTTTTTGTTTTTTCAACATAGATTCGTCAAATGCGTCTCTCAAACTCTCAATTGATTTTGACATTTTAGAGATATTATTCGAGATAACACAAATTTCATTGGCGGAGGATTCACTTGACATATCCTTCAAGATTAAACGCAATTTGGCAATATCAGATTCAACATCCTGAAGAGTATATGAATAAAAATCCATATCATCCCCACTGGAAGTCAAACTTGTGAGCTGACGTTTAACTTCCATCAACGTTCTATGAATATCATTTGTTTTTTCATTTACGAAATCTTTAATTTCTTCCGTTTCTTCTACAAAGGATATTTCGTTTGATACTGAAACAACTGCAGAGATAACAGAATCTTTTATTTCGCTTGCCTGTTTTGAAAGGTCAATTTCAGAAATTTTTTGCAACAATTTCTGGAGAGACTCATTAACATTTGCTGAATTGTCAGCCGAAATTTGCTCTTCAATTAAGTCCTTAATATTGCTGATTTCTTCTTGAATATCACCATCATCATCCATTGCAAGAACATCAACTTTACTGTGCAATTTATTAATCAAATCTTCCAATTTAGAATTTGTTTCTGTATCGGCTTTAATTATATCTAATTTTTCATTAATAGCCTTGGTATCTGTTTGTATAACTTCTACCTGCTCATTAATCTGTTCAAGACTTTCAATTACATCACTATTATCATTCTGTGCAATTATATCAATCTTATTATCTATTGTTGTTATTAAGGATTCGACATTAGAAGTTTTTAACACATTTTCAATAGACAATAAGCCGTTTTTAATTTCTTCAAGCTCTTGTTCGTTATCGTTCTGCGCAATTATATCAAGTTTATTATCTATTGTTCTTAATAAAGTTTCAAAATTAGAAGCCTTAACTGCATTTTCTATCGCTAACAGGCCGTTCTTAATATCTTCAATATCCTGTTCATTATCACTTTGAGCAAAAATATCAAGTTTATTATCAATTACCTTGATTAAATTTTCAATATTAGAAGATTCTTCCATACGGGTTCTTACAATACTTAAACCCTCTTTTATATTTTGAATATCCTCCGTTATCTCAGAATTATCATCCAGTGCAAGAATATCAAGTTTACTATCAACAGTTCTTATTAAGTCTTCTAACTTCTTATTTTCTTCATTCTTGCCAATAGAATCTATTTTATTATCAAAATTTGTCTGAACTTCAGTTATTAAATTTTTAATATCAAAAAGAATATCGCCGGAAGAATTATCATCAGATAATGCCAAAACATCAAGCTTAGCATTAATTTCTTCTAATTGTGTTTCATATTCAAAGTTTTTTTGAACTTTCTGGATTATCTCTGATATAGAATCTTTTAACTCGACAGTATTATCCTTAATATCAGAAACATTCACATTTAACTCTGAAATATTTTCGAGAATTTCAGAGCTGTCATCCATGGCAAATACATCCAGTTTTGAATTTATAGCATCAAGTTTTTTGCTAATATCAGAATTTATATTTTCAGATTTTTCAAACTTCTCATTAATAACATCTAATGTATAATCAACAGTATTGTTCACAGAATTTATAACATCCAGAAGATCCTGTGAAGAAAGTACATGATCCTGTTTAAATTCTTCCAGCTTTTCTGCCAAACTTCGGTTCAAAGTTTTAATAACATCAAGAAGCTCTTCATTATCAATAAGAGACAGGACAGACGCGCTGAAATCATCCATTTCCAACTGTCTTTTTTCTGCAAAAAACTTCTTTAAATCTTCCAATAAATTAACTAAAGAATTCTTAACAGAAATACTGTTTTCTTCTATACTGCTTTCAATTTTTACAAGCTCGGCTTCTAATTTATCCTGAATACTCTCGGTGGTAGAAAAATTACTCTGCACTTTTTCATTGATATTTAATAGTGTCTGCCTGATAAGCTCAAAGTTGCTTTCTGAAGTTTCATGAATAAAATCTTCTAAAGCTTGGAATTTTAAAACTGATTCTTTATAAGAATCCTCAACTTTGTCAAATAATAAATTTTCTTCAAAAGAAGTTTTAAATTCTTGTAAAAGATTCACATAAGAAATTTCAATTTGTCCTTTAATATCAGAAACAATCTGTCCGAAATCAGAACTAAAGAAACCATTCAATGATTCTTTTAGAGCCTCGAAGTTTTCAAGAAAACCATTATTTTTTTCATCAATAATATTTTTTATATCAGATATTATGTTTTCAACATCAGCCTGTAAACCAAGCATTTTTTCTTCAAAATCACCTCTTAAATATTCGGCATTTTCGCTTTGCTTAAGGCGGACTTCCTCAAGATTTTGTCCGATTAAATATAAATTACTGCTTATTGAAGCACAAGTATCACGAAGAGTTTCATTTAATTCTATAGTTTGGCCTTCTTTTTCATTATGAATTTGCTCAACAACAATATTAAATTGCTGGCGAATATTTGCAAGGATTTCAATTAAGCCTGAATCTCCTATTAGAGTTGTTAACTTATCAGAAATAACATTAAAATTCAGTTTAACATTTTCAACTGCTTCAAGAGAAGCATTGAGTTTTGTATTAGTTTCGGTATGAATATTTTCAATCCCGGCAACATAATCATTAAGTTCATTTTTAAGGACTTCAAGACTCTGCTCGTATGCATGAGAAGCATCTGTCAACTGATATTCGAACACAGACAACTTATTCAAAACATCCGAATTATCATCATTTTCTGAAGCTTCTTTTATATTGTGTTTTATTTCTTCTATGGAATTTCTGACACGTAGAATCTCTTCCTGCAAAGTATCACGAGATTCTATCAGTTTTTCGTCAACTCCGCTTCTAAATGCTTCCAGACTCTGTTCAACACTATGAGAAGAATCCGTTAGTTGATACTCCAACACTGATAATTTATTCAAGACATCTGAATTATCATCTCCCGCAAGATCGTTAAAATTATTTTTTATTTCTTCAAGAGTGCTGTTCACCTGAGAAATTTCATTAATTAAAGAATTTTTAGACTCTGACAACTTGTCACTTAGGGAATCCTCAATATTATTTAATGCATCAATTTTAGGTAATATATTTTGATTATGCGCTCTTATATCTGAAAGTTCAGATAAAGTATTTCCGTTAAAGATTTGAGAGTCATTAACAAATTTATCAACTGAACTTTTATAATCTGCAAGAACATTACGCAATGATTCAAGCTTCAAATCCTTCTCAGTACTTTTTTCATTAATTAAATCTTCTAAACGTGAAAAAACAAATTGAGCATCATTTAAATCAGATATTATTTTTTTTAACTCATTAAATTGAAGATTAATATCATCTTTTTGGTACTGAGAATTATTTGTAAGATCAGAAAGAACAACATTATTTTCTTCGAGCAATTTTTTTATAATATTAAGCTGCTCGTCTTTGCTAAGACTTTTTTCATTAATTAAGTTTTCAAGATGAACTAAACTTTCATGCTCAACAGACTTACTGGCAGATATACTTGCAATAAAAGATTTTAAATCATTAATGTTTTCATTATATTCTTTATTTTGACTTTGTATATTATCGTTAAGATTTTGAACCGCCTCTCTGCATTCGACAAGTTTTGCCTTTACACATTCAAAATTTGCATTCCTTTCCTCAGATGATCTTTGAATTAAATCCTCAACCTTCAAAAGTTTTTCAAAAATTTCATCATCTCGCATTGAAGAATCCAAATTATTTGAAAAATCAACAAATAAATCTTTAATTGCAGATAGATATTCACTAAGATTATCAGCAGTCATTGCCTGAAATTTCGTCAGACCATCATTCGTTTCATCAATTTTAGTAACAATAGTTTCTAAATTAGCCCCTGACGAGACAAGCAGTTCATTTTTTAATTCATTTATAATTTCACTATTACTGTTTACAACACCAAGTACAATAGAATCAGAAGTTTCTGAAATTAAAGAAAGAGTATCTTTCAAGATTTTTTGGACTTCATTCCAAGATTTTTCATATTCAACAGAAGCACTATTAATTGCAGCACCAAAGTCAGTAAATTTTTCCGCTAAAAGTGCATTGTTTTCGTCCTTTAATAGTGTCACAGCATCTTTATAAGCATTTACAAACTCTATTATTTTAGAACTTTTTTCCTCAATAAATATTTCTGCATTCTCTGCTTTCTTATTAATCTCGGATTGTAATTCCCCGAGTTTAGATAATATGTTTTGGGAATTAACAGTTTGAATATTGGAACTGTCCGCAATTTTATGCTCGACCGCAGTATTAACTTCTTCAATACCAGACTTCAATTGTTCCGAATAATCCGAAATATTTGCTCTTAAACATTCAAGAGTAGTCTTTATATCAATAGAATTACTGTTCATATACTCGGACAGATTACTACTTAGATACTTAAGGTGCTCAAATCCGTCATTAAGAGTTTTTTGAATATCATCTCCTAAAGAATAAAGCTTAGAATTAACATTTCCTAAATTAGAAGATACCGTATCAGAAAGAGAAACAAGTTTTTCACTATTTTCGTCAAGCTTATCACCGAAAGAATTAATCAGATAAGAATTCTTGGAAGAAAAATCATCTAAAACTTCTCTTAAATCCGCAAGCGCAGAAATCATATTTCCATTTTGGAGATTAATATTAGAAACAAAGCCTTCATAACTGTTTATAAGTTCATCACTTTTCTGTTTTACTATATCAACTATATCTTTATTATTTACAGAAGTTTCCAGAGCCGAAATTTTTTCAAATAAAACATTTTTTGCTTCCGTATCCTGAGTAGCAAATTTAACAACAGACTCAGCAGCCTCTCTTAAATTTGAAGAAACAGTTTTAACTTCTTCGGAAAGTTGTGCATAATCAGCAGTAGTAGTAGTATTCTCAATCAACGATCTTAACTGCTGAAGTTTTTCCACAATAGATAATAAAGTATTTGCGTCATCAAAGGTCTTAGAATCAAGAGCTTTTTTTATATCATTAATTAAAACCCCAGTGTCACGATTGTCACCGCTCATATTTTCCATTTTTAATTTTATATCAAGAAGAATATTACTAAAATCCTGAGCATTAAGCTCTGTTTCATTTTTTAATCTTTCAAGAAGTTCTGCAATTTCTTCAACTTTTTCTGTCATTATTTATCTTTCCTTAAAAAAATACACACTTTCCCAATAATATTTTAGCAGAACAATAGTAAATATAGCAAAATGTTAAGGAATTGTATTAAAATGTAAAGAAAAGGTGTTTTTTTTTATTAAGTGCTATAATAAAAAAGCATGGTAGAGAGGAAGTGAATGATGAGTCATATAGTAATTGACGAAAGCAAATGTAAGGGATGTTATTTGTGTATAGATGAATGCCCTAAAAAGTTATTAAAAATAGGGGAAAAAGTTAATAATCTGGGAGTTCGCCTTGTTGAATTTGACGATCCTAATCACGAGTGTTTAGGCTGTGCAATGTGTGCAACAAGATGTCCGGATCTTGCAATAAAAGAAGTTTATAAAGGATAGAGAATAAAAAATTATGACAGAATGTTTAACAAAAACAAACAAAAAAATTTTGACAAAAGGTAATTATGCAATTGCAAATGCTGCAATAATCGCAGGTTGCGAATGTTATTTCGGATACCCAATTACTCCGCAGAGCGAAATTGGAGAATTCATGAGCGGAAAAATGCAAGAACTTAAAAGAGCTTATGTTTCCGCGGAAAGTGAATTGGCAGCGATTAATATGGTGCTTGGAGCCTGTTCTACAGGAGCCAAAGCTATGACATCGTCTTCTTCCTGTGCTGTTGCATTAATGCAGGAAGCTTTATCATACGCGGCATCAGATGAACTTCCGATAGTTCTGGTAAGCGTTATGAGAGGAGGCCCTGGACTTGGTAATATCTATCCTTCGCAAGGAGATTACAACCAGGCAACAATTGGTGGAGGTGACGGGGATTATAAATTAATAGCACTCGCGCCTGCAACAGTTCAAGAATGTGTTGATTTAACTTATAAGGCTTTCTATCTTGCACATAAATACAAAAACCCTACCGTAATTCTTGCGGACGGTTTATTGGGACAAATGATGGAACCAGTTGAATTTGGAGAGTATCCTTATCCTGAAGTGGATAATTCCGGCTGGGCATTAACT
The DNA here is from genome assembly GCA_944327255.1 of Candidatus Gastranaerophilales bacterium. Taxonomy (GTDB): domain Bacteria; phylum Cyanobacteriota; class Vampirovibrionia; order Gastranaerophilales; family Gastranaerophilaceae; genus UBA1221. The sequence continues at coordinate 19,421 of CALVHA010000019.1, forward strand.
GGTGCAAAAGGAAGATCCGCAAGAGTTATACGTTCTTACGCCCCTAGTGCTGATAATCAGTGTGAATTTTTAAACAGACTTCATGCAAAGTATAAAATGATTGAGCACAACGAAACCCAATGGGAAGAAATTAATACTGAAGATGCTGATATTATACTTGTAAGCTTTGGTTCTCCTGCAAGAAATGCAAAATCAGCAATGAAAGAATGCAGAAAACTCGGATTAAAGGTAGGAATCCTAAGACCAATAACATTATTCCCATTCCCTTCAAAGAGAATTTCAGAACTTGCAAATACCGCTAAAAAGTTTATTTCAGTAGAAATTAATATGGGACAAATGATTAGAGATATCAAGCTTGCAGTAAACGGAAAGGTTCCTGTTGAACTCATAAACAGACCTGTAGGCAATCCTCCGTCTGTCGATGAAATCGTAGAAAGAATTATAAAAGAAAGTGAAGAATAAAAAATGACTAATACACTTACGCAAATATTCAAAATTCCTGACAGTATAAAAAAGGGTGCAAAATTTTCTTTTTGTCCAGGCTGTGACCATGGTGTAGCCGTAAGACTTGTTGCGGAAGTTTTGGATGAACTAGGGTTAAGAGAAAACACTATTGCAGTTGCTTCTATTGGCTGTTCCGTAACATTATACGATTTTCTGGAAGTCGATAGCTTGGAAGCACCTCATGGGAGAGCGCTGGCAGAAGCAACTGGAATTAAACGTGCACGACCTGATAAATTTGTATTTACATATCAGGGTGATGGAGATTTTGCCTCTATTGGTATGGCCGAAAGCATGCACAGCGCACTAAGAGGAGAAAATGTAACAGCAATATGTATAAATAATACAACATACGGTATGACAGGAGGCCAGCTTGGACCTACAACATTGTTAGGACAGGTTACAACAACTTCTCCTACCGGAAGAAATGTTGAATACTATGGTTATCCAATAAAAATTACGGAACACATTGCTCTTTGTGATGGTACAGCTTATGCTGCAAGAGTTTCGTTGGATACAGTCCCTAATATAAGAAAAGCCAAGGCAGCAATAAAAAAAGCATTTGAAATACAAATGAAAGGGCTTGGCTTTAGTTTTGTAGAAATATTGGCAACCTGCCCTACAAACTGGAAAAAAACTCCACAGCAAGCACATCAGCGTGTAAGAGAAGAAATGATGCCTGTATTTAAACCAGGCGTTTATAAAGATATAACAGCAAATAATTAAAGGAACAGAAGATGGAAAAAAATTTTATAATAGCAGGATTTGGCGGTCAAGGTGTATTATTAGCAGGAGAAGTTTTAGCTAATGCGTTTATGCTTGATAACAAAAACGTTACATGGTACCCTAGTTACGGAGCTGAAATGCGTGGTGGAACGGTCAACTGCGAAATAGTCATGAATGACTCTGAAGACGTAAGTTCCGTAAATAAGTCCGATGCAGATTTTATTGTTGCTTTAAATCAAGCTTCTTTTGACAGATTTTTGCCTAAAATAAAAAAAGGCGGGTGGATGATTGCAAATTCAACTCTTGTTAAAGAAATTAAAACAAGAACTGACATTAATTATCTGTTTGCACCTGTAACAAAACTGGCAGATAAGTTAGGAAATATAAGAATGACCAATATATTATCATTGGGCGTCCTTGCAAAAATTAGCGGTTTAGTTAGTCTTGACGTACTGGAACACGCTCTGGATACAGTAATTCCTCCGCATAGAAAAAATTTATTACCGTTAAATATTAAAGCTTTAAAAATAGGCTATGAGTATGATTTATCTCCGGTAAATGCATAAAATCACCTAAAAAGTCGATTTAAAAATTTGAAGTTAATATTATCCTTATAATACACAAACGGATTATATAAGGTAAATACACATATTTTTATGAGGTTTTTTTAAAGTGAGAAAAGAACTAGTCAAATCAATAAAAGAGAAGGAAGTTCAACTTGAAAAACTCGCGTCATATATTGACAAAAGTTTAATTTGTGCGGAATTATACAATAAGGTCGTTATAGAAAAGGCCATCCTAAAAAAAGAACTAGATGAAATTAATAAAAACAAGTTAATGGGAAAGGTGGTAAAACTATTCCCCCGCAAAACAAAATTGATTTGTGATTATTTTAATAATTAGATTTTCATCAATTTAGACTGTAACTCATAAATAAAAAATCCATTTTTTATATAAATCATGGATTTCTTGATATTTAATAGCATAAGCAAATTTGACATTGAAATAAGTGACAAAAGAATTAAGCAAGCGGACAAATGTAAAGAGGCTAAATTAATTGCAGATATTTTGGGGTATAACCTTAAGTTTGAAAAAATAATTAGACCTCGCGCAACATCTTAACAGCTTTCTGGATATCGTCTGCTCCATAAATATAACTGCCTGCAACTAGCGAATCTGCCCCCAAATAACGGCAAAATTTTCCCGTTACTGCGTTGATGCCACCATCAACCTGAATAATTAAATCAGTATAATTTTCTCTTGCAGGTTTTATTTTTTCAGCACATTCTTCCATAAATTTTTGCCCTCCAAAACCTGGTTCTACTGTCATAATCAACAACATATCTGCTTCTGAAAGATACTTCATAATCTCTGAAACAGGAGTATGGGGCTTTATTGATAACCCTGCCTTAATCCCAAATGATTTTATAAATCTGATTAAAGAAATAACTTCCGAATTTCCTACAGCCTCATAATGAAAAGTTAAAATATTTGAACCTGCTTTTACAAAAGATTCAATATATTTTTGAGGATTTTCAATCATTAAATGGACATCAAGAGGAATTTGGGCAACTTTTTTAATCGATGCTATGACAGGCACACCTATTGTTATATTAGGAACGAAATGCCCATCCATAACATCTATATGAAGCCAGTCTGCTCCAGCACATTCAACTCTTTTAATATCTCTTTCCAGATTTGCAAAATCAGCAGATAGAATAGATGGAGAAATAATAATTTTACTCATCTTTAATGGCTCCCAATACTTTACAAGCTTCATACGCAGCTTTTTGTTCGGCATCCTTTTTAGACTTACCGCAGCCACTTGCTATAACTTCTCCGTTATAAGAAACCTCAATTTCAAAAACTTTCTTATGCTCTGGCCCTTTGGTTTCAACAAGAGTATAAACCGGAGTTTTCTTATTCAGTCCCTGCGTATATTCTTGTAAAATAGCCTTTGCATTAAACTTGGCAAAGTTATGGTCAACATCTTCAATATATTCATTAAAATGATTCTCTATAAAATTCTGAATTTCGTTAAATTTCCCATCCAAAAAATAAGCTCCCAATGTTGCCTCAAACACGCATGCTCTAACCGATTCAAGCTTTTTAACTCCCTGTTTTTCATCATGTCTGCCCGCAACAATTAAATTTGCAAGCCCAATGTTATCCGTAACTTTTGCCAGAGTATTATCTGATACAACAATTGAACGAATTTTTGACATTTCACCCTCAGGGTAATCAGGATATTTATGGTAGAGGATATTTGAAACAGCGAGCTTCAAAACTGCATCCCCTAAAAATTCCAATCTTTCATAACATTCGTTATAAGGTAGATCATTATCTTTTGTGTAAGAAGAATGCGTCAAGGCATGAAGATACAGCTCAGGAGTTTTTGTTTTTATATTAAAAATCTTTTCAACTTCTGAGGCAATATCATTATCCATTAAAATAATCTCCTAACAAATTGCAAAATATCAGTCAGCAAATTATTTGAGAAAATAAAATAATAACAAAAGTAATACATCATAGGAATTGTAAAGATAAAGCTGTCTGCTCTATCTAAAAATCCTCCATGTCCCGGCAGAGAATGTCCAGAATCTTTCACCCCAGCATCACGTTTGATTAATGATTCAGATAAATCGCCTATTTGAGCAAAAACCGTGCAAAGAAGCCCTGCGAGAACTGCCAGATACCATTCTAAACCAAAAGTCCATCCAACAATAACTGCACCGATAATTGCAAAAATTCCGCCACCAATAGAACCCTCAATAGTTTTATTAGGACTTATTACAGGCGCAAGTTTATGTTTTCCGAATTTTGTTCCTACATAATAACATCCAGTGTCAGTAAGCAAAATTGCCGTAAACATCAATACTACAAACCCGAGTCCACTTTCAAATCTTAAACAATGCAGATTTCTTAAAAATACCAGATGTAAAGGGAACCACCCACAGTAAACAATCCCCAGAAGAGTAGTTGCAACATTTGCGATATAAGGTTGTCTCCCGCAAAACAACACCCACATAAAAGAACCTATAGAACAGAAAGAAAGAACAAGGGCAACTAAATCAAAACGCTGAACATATGCAATCCAAGCAAGTAAAACTTCAGCAAGAAGCATAACTTTAAAACTTGGGAAAAAACCTTTATGTTTAAGTATTTTAACATACTCTTTTGTTGCAAGAAATATAATCGCCAGCAACATAAAAAGAATCGCCAGTTTGCCATAAATAATACAAGACATAACAATAGTACCAAGTATCAACCCTGTTAATAATCTTGTTGCGTTTTTATTCAAGCCCTTGTTTTGTTCTTCCATTATACAGTCATAACCTCTTTTTCTTTTTCAGAAACTAAACTATCAATAATACCTGTATATTTATCAGTTTGTTTCTGGATTTTATCTTGATTATCCTTAACAGAATCTTCAGGAAGTTTATGTTCTTTTTCGATTTTCTTTAAGTCATCAGTCATATCACGACGAACATTTCTAACTGCAACTTTAGCTTCTTCGCCGATTTTCTTGACATCTTTAACGATCTCTTTTCTTCTTTCTTCTGTTAAAGGCGGAAACGCAAGACGTATACAAATACCATCACTGTTAGGAGTAATACCTATTTCAGCTTTTATTATTGCTTTTTCAATTTCTTTCAAAATCGATTTGTCATAAGGTGTAATAACAAGAGTTGTTCCCTCCTGAACACTGACCTGAGCCATTTGTCTTAAAGGAGTAGGAGCTCCATAGTATTCAACAACAACCTTATCCAAAATCATCGGATTAGCACGACCGGAACGAATTGAACCAAATTCACGTTTCAACTGATTAATAGCTTTTTCCATTTTTTCTTCGCCGAATAAAAATAATTCTTCTAAAGCTTCACTTGAAAGTTCAGACATTTTAACCTCTTTCTTTATAAATTAACTAATATATGTTCCAATTTTTTCTGAATTTAATATTTTACTAATCCCATCATCTGCATCAAAATCAAATACGATAATAGGAATATTATTCTGTTTACATAATGCGCATGCAGATGTATCCATAACCTTAAGACCATTTTTAATTATATCATCATAAGATATAACCTCTAACTTTTCAGCCTCAGGGTTAATCTTAGGATCATCCGTATAAACCCCATCAACACCGTTTTTAGCCATAAGCATAGCTTCAGCATTAATTTCGGATGCTCTTAATGCAGCTGCAGTATCAGTTGTAAAAAACGGATTTCCAGTACCCGCCGCAAAAATAACAACACGTCCTTTTTCAAGATGTCTGATTGCACGATGACGAATATAAGGTTCTGCAACCTGATTAATAGCAAGAGCACTCTGTACACGACAAGGCACGCCTATTTGATTAAATGCACTCTGCAAAGCAATAGCATTCATAACAGTTGCAAGCATTCCGACATAATCTCCGCTTGCTTGATCCATACCGAGTTTTGCACTATTTTTCATTCCGCGGAATATATTCCCTCCGCCGACAACAACCGCAACCTGAGCACCAAGTTCAAGAGCTTTTTTAATTTCATTAGCAATTTTCTGAACAGGTTTTTGGTCAATTCCGAATTGTTGTTCCCCTAAAAGTGCTTCCCCACTGATTTTTATCAGAATTCTTTTATACTTCAAATTATTTTCCATTAGATGTCCCTCTTTTTATAATCATACTCTAAACCGCATTGAAAGTAAAGAGGAACAATAGATAGATAATATATTACGAATTGTAAAGACTATTCCAACTCTCAAAACCACTACCAATTAAGGGTTTTAAAATTTAATATATATTTTATACATAAATTTTAGCACTTTTTCATGTCTGAATGTTTTTATATATACATAGAGCAATTTTATAATAGCGAAAAGGAGAATATATGGCGAGAGTACTTATTTCAATGCCCGAAGAATTTTTAAACATGATTGACAATGTTGCAGAAGGCGAAAATCGTTCAAGAAGTGAGCTTATCAGAGAAGCACTGAGAACTTACATTTACAAACAAAAAGTAAGACAATCGACAACCGCAAACAGAAATGCCGAATTGCTCGAAGAAATGCTTGAGTAAAGACTAGTATTATAATGATATGTAAATGGCGAGAGGATGGAAATCCTCTCGTTAAAAGCCCAAATTAGTATTAATTAGAATTCTTATTAATACATTCCAATCAAAGTACGGACTTCTGTTATGACTTCCTGAGCTTTTTTACGGGCTTTTTTATCTCCTTCAATGAGGATATCTTTAACCTCATCGATATGAGATTCATAATAAGCTCTTCTTTCTCTTATTTGAGCCAATTTTTCATTCATAACAGCTCCGAGCTGACGTTTGCAATCTGCACAGCCCCGTTCACCTTTTTCACATTCTTTTCTGACTTGTGCAATCTGTTCTTCTGTCCCGAAAACTTGCCAGTATTTAAAAGCAACTTCACATTCATCGGGATGTCCTAAGTCTGTTTTTCTCATACGACTTCTGTCTGTTATTGCAGTCATAACTTTTTTTGCGGTTTCTTCTGATGTATCAGAAATTTTAATATCATTATGAAATGATTTTCCCATTTTGTTCCCATCCAATCCGCAAATTAAAGAACAATGATTTAAAATCGGCTGCGGTTCTTTAAAGAATTCTGTATTGTATATATTATTAAATCTTCTTGCAATATCACGGGTAATCTCAATATGCGCAACCTGGTCAATTCCAACCGGAACGGCATCCGCATTCATCATCATAATATCAGCACTCATCAAAACAGGATAACCCATAAGTCCATAACTGATTTGTGAATTCTGTCCTTCCTTAGTTCTCAAAATCTTTGCCATATCCTTTAAGGTCGGATCACGCTCAACCCAGTTTTGAGGCGTAACCATCCCGAGATATACATTCAATTCTGCAATCTCAGGAATATGCGATTGAACATATATTGTAGAAATTTCAGGATCAATTCCTGATGCGAGCCAATCCATTACAACATTAAGAACGTCATCTTTCAAATTTTCAGTTTTATCATATTTTGTAGTCAAAGCATGCCAGTCAGCAACAAAAAAATAGCTTTCATACTTGTGCTGTAACTCAACCCAATTTTGAATTACACCTAAATAATGCCCGAGATGTAATTTCCCTGTCGGCCTCATGCCTGATACAATTAACTGACTCATAAAACTCGCCTTTCTTTTTCAATACAAAATTATTATAACTCAAATATATTCTCTTTATTTTTTGCAATTACTATTATAGGGGAATAAGTCAAATCTAAATTTGGAAAATCCTCCTTATATTTATCACAAAAAAGTTTTATATCCTTAACTCCCCAAGTTTTATCAGATAAAGAATTAACTCCTGTTTTCTTCATATGTGAAAGGATTTGAAGCGGGTTATCAAAATTCATTTTATATTCAAAGTGCTCAAATGAAATAATATCAAATTTACTATTAAGCAATTTTTCTAATTCATCTGCAGATTTATAAGGTAAAGTCAGTCCGGTGACTGAATAAAATTCTTTAAAATTTTCTGGTAAAAATGAGGAGAAAGCCAAAAGCCCTTCATTATTTAATAATTCAGAACATCTTGAAAACACCTTATCTAAATTACTGCACCATTGAAAAACTGCATTCGCAAGAAGTAAGTCAAATTTCTTCTTATAATTTATACGCCTAAAATCTCCGGCAAAAAATTTTGCTTCCGGAATATATTTTTTGACAAAACACTCTGATTTTTCCACAAGATCATTTGCATAATATGATTGAAATTTAATATTTCCGGCAGCTTCCGCAGTCAACAACCCTGCTCCTGCACCGATTTCAAGTACATTTTCAAATTCCTGTTCAGGCAGTGCCGACACAAGCTTTTGTGCCATAATTTTTTGAACAACGGCATTTTTTATGTATTCATCAATACTTTTTTGGAAATATTTTTTTATTGTTTTTGTTTCTAACTGCATTTGTCTAATATTTCAACCCAACTGTTAAATTCATAGAACGGAAAATGTCCGGTGTCAAGCATTTTAATGGGGGTATTGTATTTTTCCCAGCATCGGATTTGATTACGTGTCGGAATAATCTTATCCGTATCACCGATTATAGCATAGTCGTAAAATTTTGAATATTCAACATTTTGTATTCTGATAAAATTATTTAACGCAACAAGCTCTTCGGCTCTATTTTCCAGACTTCTTTTAACCGGAGTCAATAGAAATGTTTCGTAATCCTTAGGATTTTTGAAAAGATTTTGCTGAAATTTTCCCTTTAAACCACTGTCAACATATTTTAAAGTTAAATCAAATGTTCTTTGTGGAATTCCAAGTTCATCATCTATCGGAAAAGGAGTTCCGTTAACAGCAATTTTCCTGCTGAATTTTGGAAGCTGTTCCCGAAGAATATATGCTACATAAACACCCATTGACCAGCATATAAGGCTATAATTTTTATATCCCGCAAACTGTTCTTTACATAAGTCAAGCTGACTATAATCATAAACTATAAGGATGTCATTGTCAGCACATTTAAGATATTTAAACGGCTGCTCATCAAAACTCCAGCCGCAAAAAAATACAATTAATTTTTCATTATTATCCTTGTTTAAGCAATAATACTGCATAATTACCCTCTTAATATTTAGATATATTTTACCTTAAAAAAGCAAAAAAGAAAATATTTATGTTTTTATTATAAATATGTAAGAAGGTAAAAGGTTTTGTAACATGGTAGAAAGTGTCAACAATATTCAAACTCAAAGTATACAGAAAAAAGATAATGCAGGAAGAAATGCCACCGTCGCAGGAGCAATCGGACTTGTCAGTGGCGGGACTGCAGGCTATATGACAAAACAGATTTTTAAGGATGACAAGTTTACTGATGAGTTTATAAAAGAAACAAAAAAACAGGCTTTACACTCTATTGTTGATGACAAAAATGAGAAAAAAGCATTAAATACTCTACTAAATATAGAAGATAATCCTACAATAGATACTGCAAAAAAATTCTTTAAAAACAATAAAAAATATATTGAAACCATTATTGGGAATGGAACAATTGATGATTCCTTAAAAGGCTCTGATGAGGATATACTTGATACATTTAAAGGAGTAAAACAAAACTTTGATGAAAATATTAAAACTACATTAGATGATATTCCTAATGAAATATCCGAATGGTTTGATAAGAATAAGAAAAAATTTATATCATCAGATAAATTAAAAAACAATAAACTTTATCAAGGAGTCTTAAAAGCTCAGCAAAAAATTAAAGGCAAAGCCGGTTTAATCTGGGGAGCCGCAACAGGAGCAGTACTTAGTATAGGAACTTTTATTGCTTCAAAAGTCGGCGGGAATAAACAGGTATAAGATTTTTTAAACATTCCAAATCTTTGTCAATAATATCTGTGGTCAAAGAAAGCCTTAACCTCGAAGTTCCTTGCGGTACTGTCGGCGGACGAATAGGCAATGTAAAATATCCGTTTTTATATAAGATATTACTTAATTCAAGTGTTTTGTCATTTTCTCCAACTATAACAGGTATAATATGACTTTCACTCCCAAGTTTTCTGCCCAAATTTAACATTGCCATTCTATCATCATAAGTATAAGGAAGTTTATTTTCTATAATCCACTTTGAAAACGCAATATTTATCGGCGGAAGAGCCGTTGAAAAAATAAATGATCGAGCCTTATTTATCAAATAATCAATTAAGACTTTTTTTCCCGTGACAAATGCCCCCATAGAACCGATTGCTTTTCCAAAAGTCCCAACAATCAAATCCACGTCCTTTATTATTTGTAACTCCTCACATACACCAAGCCCTTTTTCTCCAAAAACTCCAAATGCATGAGCCTCATCAAGCACTAGAATACAGTTATATTTCTTTTTTAATTCGGTAAGCTTTACTAAATCCGCAATATCTCCATCCATACTAAAAACGCTTTCCGAAACAATTACGGCATTTTTAAAATTATTTCTTTCACGTTTCAAAAGCATCTCAAGATTTTCCATATCATTGTGCTTATATCGGAAAAACTTTCCTTTTGCCAATTGCATACCGTCTATTATACTCGCGTGATTAAGTTTATCAGAAAAAATAACGTCTCCGATCCCGGCAAGAGAACTGTTAATCCCTACATTTGCATGGTAACCGCTGTTAAAAATAAGTGTTGCATCAGTTTCAAATAATTTGCTGATAAGCGCTTCCAATTCTTTATACACAGGCAGAGTTCCGGTAAGAAGCCTTGCAGAAGCACTGCCAAATGCATACTTTTTGCCGGCAAAACTTAAAAATTCTTCCGTAATATCTTCATTATCAGCAAATCCGAGATAATTATTAGAAGAAAGATTCAGAAGTTTTTTGCCATCTATATAGATATATTTTCCATCTTTATGCTCAAAATTTTTTATTGAACGCAAATGGGAAGCAATTTCTAAATCATTTAAAATATTATTATAACTTTCAAACATAAAACACTCACTAGATTAAGCAAATAACCCGCTTGATAAATAACGTTCTCCAAAATCAGGAAGGATTACAACAATCAACTTCCCTTTATTTTCTGGTCTTTGTGATAGTTCAATTGCCGCAAACACATTTGCACCACAGGAAATTCCAGATAACATTCCTTCTTCTGTCGCAAGTCTGCGTGCAGTAATCATTGCATCTTCATCCTTTACCGGAATAATTTCATCTATCACAGAAACGTCAAAATTTTCAGGGATAAAATTAGCTCCAATACCCTGAATTTTATGAGAACCGGCCTTTTTACCTGCAAGAACTTGAGATGAAAAAGGCTCAACTGCAATAGCTTTTATATTAGGATTTTTCGCTTTTAAACCCTTAGCAATTCCGCAAATTGTACCGCCTGTTCCCACACCCGCAACAACAATATCAACTTTCCCATCCGTATCATTCCAGATTTCTTCAGAAGTTGTTTTAATATGGCTTTCAGGATTTGCGGGATTTGAAAACTGTTGTGGAATAAATGAGTTTGGAATTTCCTTATGCAATTCTTCTGCCTTATCAACAGCACCTTGCATTCCTTTTTCACCGTCAGTTAAAACAAGATCTGCTCCGTATGCTTTAAGAAGCATTCTCCTTTCCTTACTCATAGTATCAGGCATAGTAAGAATCATTTTATAACCTTTTATTGCACAAACAAACGCAAGACCTATTCCAGTATTCCCACTTGTAGGTTCAATTATAATCGTATCTTTATTTATTAAACCTTCTTTCTCAGCCTTTTCTATCATATTTAGTGCAGGTCTGTCCTTAACAGAACCGGCAGGATTACGACATTCAAGTTTTGCGGCAATTATGGCTCCACCGTTATTCATTTTGTTAATCTTTACAAGCGGAGTATGTCCGACAAGTTCTAACAGATTATCTGCAATTTTCATATAAAACTCTCCTATATATTAAAAATATCTTTAGCATTTTTTGTTGTTACGTCTGCAAGTTCTTCAAAAGAAATTTCCCTAAGTCTTGCAATTTCTTCTGCAACAAATCTCACATAAGATGGCTGATTTTCAGTTCCTCTAAATGGGACAGGCGTCAGATACGGGGCATCGGTTTCCAGCAAAAGCTTCTCCAGCGGAACATCTTTAGCTACCTCTTTAGTTTTTACCGCATTTTTAAACGTTACAACTCCGCCAAGTGCAATATACCATCCCTCTTTAATACATTCTCTTGCGAACTCAACACTACCTGAAAAACAATGCATAACAATAGTTGAATTTTTATTATATTCTTTCAAGATATCAAAAGTATCTTTATGGGCTTCTCTATCATGAATGGATATTGGAAGATTAAGTTCATTTGCAAGCTTAATCTGCTTTATAAAGACTTCTTTTTGAATGTCATTAAAGCTTTTATCCCAATAATAATCAAGCCCGATTTCCCCTATAGCAACAATTTTATTATTCTTCGAGTATTCTTTTATTTTTTCTGCTAATGCATCATCCCAGTCTCTTGCTTCAGACGGGTGAACTCCAAGCATCCCGTAAACATCGTCGTATTTAACAGCGAGGTTATAAATCTTATCAACATCCTTAGGATACGCACATGGAACAATAATTTTATCAACATTATTTTCTCTTGCATTCTTTAAAACATCTTCAAGAGATAAACCCTCTATCATATCAATATGCGTATGAGTATCAATAAGCATTAGAACCTTCTTTCAAATAAATTATACCACGCAAAAGAATTTGTGCTATAATCGCAAGTATGAAAGAAAAAAATTTAAAAATTTCTATTGCACATTTATATCCGAAACTCTTAAACCTTTACGGGGATATAGGAAATATAATTACACTAAAAAAACGCTGTGAATGGCGCGGAATTGACGTTGAATTTGAAGAGATAAATATCGGGGACAAAATAAACAAACACGATATCTATTTTATTGGAGGAGGTCAGGATAAACAGCAGGAAGAAGTTGCGGAGGAACTTTATAATCAAAAAGAAGTTCTGACGGAAGAACGTGACCGAAATGCCGTATTTTTAGGAATTTGTGGAGGTTATCAGTTATTCGGACATTATTATCAGCCGCACGATAAAGAAAAACTAAACGGCATAAGCCTAATGGATGCATATACAATTGCCGGGAATAAAAGATTTATCGGAAATGTTACAGCAAAAATAGATTTTTTAACACCATCAACACTTGTTGGTTTTGAAAATCACAGCGGACTTACATACTTACAAGGAGATACTAAACCACTGGCAATTGTTACTGTTGGAAACGGTAATAACGGGAAGGATAAAACCGAAGGAGGAAGATATAAAAATGTCTTCGGGACATATCTTCACGGTTCATTTTTACCTAAAAATCCGCATTTTGCAGATTATATGATAGAACTTGCATTGGAAAAACGTTACGGGGAAAAGATTCCGCTAAAAAACCTCGATGACAAATTGGAACTCCAAACACATAATTCTCTGATAGGAAAAGCATATTAATAATATTTCAACAAATTAAATAATTTGTATTTACTCTTTTAGCTCTTTGTGTAAATTGCTTGTATTTTTACAGGAAAATATTATAATTTTACTATGAGTGAATTAAATATAGATAATTCTTTGATTAATAACTTAAAAAAACGTGTCCGTGAAAAGCTTGACGGAACAGAATTATACAAGTTCAAAGGAACTGTATCAAAACTATTGGGCTTAACAGTGGAAGTTAAATTACCAGGACTAAAAATAGGAGATTTATGCTACATTGAAACAAATACCGGAGAAAAAAAACCGGCTGAGGTTCAGGCTTTTAAAGGGGAAGTAGCTCAACTGTTACTTCTTTTAGACGGGAACGGAATAGGACAGGGAAGTACCGTTATTGCAACGGGCAAACCGATTATTATACCAGTCGGAGATTTTCTTTTAGGAAGATTAATCAATCCTATGGGGGAACCAATTGACGGGAAACCAATGGATACAACCGGCGCCAGCTGGCGCCCTATTGAAGGCCCACCTCCAGGACCTTTTGAAAGACCGATTATTACAGAAATTTTCTCAACAGGTGTTCGTGCCATAGACTCCTGCATGACAATGGGTTGCGGACAACGACTCGGATTATTTGCAGGCTCAGGGGTCGGGAAAAGCACTCTTCTTGGTATGATTGCAAGAAATTCAGATGCCGATGTTAACGTTGTTGCATTAATTGGAGAACGTGGAAGAGAAGTTAAAGAGTTTATTGAAGATTCACTCGGAGAAGAGGGGATGGCGAAATCCGTTATTGTTTGTTCTACAGGGGATCAACCGCCATTAATCCGTCAAAAAGCACTTTTAACTGCAACAGCAGTCTGTGAATATTTTAGGGATCAAGGTAAAAAAGTTTTCTTAATGACAGATACAGTAACCCGTTGTGCGATGGCAGGACGTGAAGTAGGTTTGTCACTCGGCGAACCTCCAACAATGAAAGGTTATCCACCATCAATTTTCTCATGGCTACAAAAAGTTCTTGAACGAGCAGGCAATAGCCCGAAAGGTTCTATAACCGCACTATACACCGTATTAATGGAAGGGGACGATATTTCTGATCCTATCGTAGATATTGTTCGTGGTATTGTTGACGGTCACATATTCTTATCCAGAAAAGTTGCAGAAAGCAACCATTACCCAGCAATAGATGTACTGGGAAGTATCTCAAGGCTTATGTCAGCAATTGCAACACCTGAGCATAAAGAAGCTGCTGCAAAAATGAGAAAAATTCTTGCAATGTATCGTGAAAACAAAGATCTTATTGATGTTGGTATGTATCAGCCGGGTTCTAACCCGAAACTTGATATTGCAATTCAGATGATGCCACAGGTTAACGCATTTTTACAGCAGAGAACATCTGATATAGTGTCAATGGATACCACAGTACAAACGTTAGTTGATATGATGAAAGATGTGGATATCTAAACATCTAATAATATAGGTTGAGATAATGCCATTTGTTTCCACTTACCAAGCCATTCTCCATGTAAGTCCATCGGAGTATCTCCGTTCATATACCTGCCATTATTTTTTAGATAAAGAAGATTACGCCAGTTCTCAACTGTTTGAGAATGTACAATAGTTTTGCCATCCACAACTTTTGAAACCATATTTTTTTTCAACGTTTCTGCATCAATGCCGGAACGTTCAACCCAATTATTTAAAACTCTATTCAATCTTTCTTGGGGAACTTCCATTTCCATCGGGATAACTCTAAAACCACTTTTGTAATGAAAAGGATAAGCTTGTGCTTCAGCACATATTTCAACTGTTTTTAAATTTTCCTGCATCATACGTTCAACACCAATTTGATGCTCCCTTAGCCCTATACCTTCATATCTGTCTTGACTGCCATTAGAATTCATCCAACCAGGTAAAATCTTTCCTTTGTCCCTATCTATTTCGAACCTACGCGACCCTACAAGTTCATATTTTCCGGTAGAGTTTTTAACATAAATTCCCCAAGTCTCATGAACATCATTAATCTCAAGAGGTTTTACATAAGCTTCAACTGGTTTCCCTGTTTTTTTATCAATAAGTGTTGTTACGTGTAAACCATCTTCATTGAAACGCCTTGAAGGCTTAAATTCCGAAGAAAACAATTTTTTCATGGTTTTTGACTCGAGTGCAGATTTTGGGAACTCTTTTGCATTTTTAAAATAATCAACAACATTTTTTTCAAATGCTTTGACTCGGGCTGTTATTGTTTTTATGTTTATATCTTTTCCAATAAAAGACTGAGTATTTTTCCTAACGTAAAAGTCACCTACATACACAGGAAAACTCAATAAATATTGTTCATCACGCATTTTTAATGAAATTTCTCCGCTTGGAATCCAAATTTTATGCCCGGTTCTTGCCAAACTTGATATCTCATACTGATGTCGATCTAAGCACTCATAAGCTTTACCAAGCTTAGTAATTTCATCTTTTCCAATAACTTTTGCAAGTGCTTTTCTATTTGCAATAGTCCAGCCATCATAAACTAAACGCCTTAGTGAACATATATTCATAATGTAAATCCTTTATTAAAAATCCCTTACTAATATAATAAAACATTTTGGGATTAAAAATTGCTCAATACTACTTAATTACTTCAATAAAATCGTAATCTGTCAAATAAGGTAAATGTTCTTCCGTAATAAGTTCTCCCGGAAGCAAAATAGCAATCCCCGGAGGACATTCTGCAATAACTTCTGCTGAAATCCTTCCGATAGCTAGATCCTTCGGGATAGTTTCTTTTTCAGAATAAAATGCTTCTCTTAAACTCATTTTTATTTGAGGAGTAAGCATAGGCATATGCTTTTTCTTTTCCAAATAATAAATATCAGAATAATTTGAGCAGTCAATTTTTTGAAGACATTTCACAAGATATTCCATATCTGCTCTTGTATTCCCTAAATTAGAAAGTAAAAGCAAACCGGCATCAGATGCACTTTCTACCTCAATTCCAAAATCAATTTCAAGTATAGATTCCAATCTTTTTCCGGATAATCTGTCATCACGGATAAATACCTTTGTCACATCCGTTAAATATCCAAAATCAGGTTTCAAATCATGTATATGCTCTAATTGCTCAATCTCACGTCTTAGATATTTTGCATTAGAAATCGCACGCTCTAACTGTTTTCTACCTCTTAGACTATCCAAATTAGCTCTTGCAGCGTCAAGGCTGGCAAGCAAAATCAAAGAAGGACTTGTTGTATGCAGGAGTTTCAATGCTTTTTCGACAGCATCAACATCAAGCATAGAGTTTTCCGCAATATGCAACATTGAACTCTGACTCATACTCCCGCCTGTTTTATGGAGAGAATGCACAACCGCATCCGCACCTAATTGTAAAGCTGGAGTCGGCAGATGTTTACTGAAATTCCACAAACACGCATGCGCCTCATCAACAATTAAAGGCACACCATATTTTTTACAAACAGCAGAAATAGATTTTATATCAGATACAACCCCTTCATAAGTAGGGTTTGTGAGCCATACCATAGAAACATCATCATGGGTAGAGAGCATTTCCTCAACGCTTTCAGGAGTAACATTCCCCCATATTCCCCAGTCGTCAAATTTCTTAGGAATCAACCACAAAGGCTCAGCACCTGATATAATCATACCTGTTAAAACAGAACGGTGGCAATTTCTATTGGTTAAAATTCTCTGTCCTTTTTTAGTTAAACCCATTGCAAGGGCAAGGTTGCCAGCTGTAGAACCGTTTAGCAGGAAGAAAGTTTTCTTAGCCCCAAAAGCGCTTGCAGCAAGCTCTTGAGCCTCTTTAATAGGACCTGTTGCTGGATGCAATGTTCCCAAATTATCAAACTCATCTGTCGTATCAATAGATAATGCCCTTGCACCTATTAATTTCTTAAATTCAGGCAAAGAACCATTACCCTTGGTATGACCCGGAATATGAAACTGATATGTAGGGTTTTCATACGCTTCTTTTAGGGCTTCTACAATTGGGGCTTTTGTTTTAACAAATCTGCTATTTTTTGTTACATTTGTCATAATTAAAATATACTATAAAAAAATCATGAAAATCAAGTCTTTTATGATATAATTAATATTTGTGAACCGTATTATTGGAATTATATTATTTACATTAGTCTTAAACGCTTCTCAAACCTGTGTTTTAGCAAAAAACAAGGTAGAGAAAGATCCTGTTATGGAAGAAATTATTCTTGAAGTTCCTGAAAAACAGCTCTTAATCCCTGATAAAACAGAAGCTCAGAACGCAACCGTAGAAAAAAAACGGATAAAAAAACGAAGACAATTAGATGAAGATGTTGATTTAGAAGCAATAGATGATGAATTACCTGAAAATAATAACGAAATTCAATCATATATACCTCAACCTAAAAGAATTAAGGACGTAGAAAGTAATATAGAAAATGAATTTTCATTTTTTGATAATTTTGATTTAGACAAAAATGATGATAATAAAATTGATGAAGATACACTTATCGGTAAACTAATTACACGAGATATAATAAGAACAGATGTCCCGTCATATCTGCTATCTCCTGAATTGACATTTCATCCTAAAGGCCCAGTAAGCAAAGTTCAGTTTATAGGTGCCTATAATGGGTATGTATCATCATTTTGGGATAGCGGAGATTATGACACCTCATATGATTTTGGATTTTTACAATTTGGAGCAATCGGGAAAATAAGAGGGACCAAAACCGATTTTAAGATTACCGTAAATCCTCGTCCATCAAGTGAAAGAAATTATATGCAAAACTTTTTTGCAGATGCATATTTAATTAACAGCTCAATTCCTCACCACAAAATAGTTGTTGGATATTCCAGAAATCAAATAGGGAAAGAAGGGGGATCAAGCTCTTATATATTACCTTTCGTAATGCGTTCACAAATTTCAAGAAATTTTGGTTCAACAAGAGCACTTGGGGTTAGACTTATCGGGAATTATGACTTAATTGACTATAACTTCGCATTTAACAGTTCCGACAGATTTTTCAGAGAATGGTTTGCAGGACCGGAATTTACGGGCTGGGTCGACGTGAAGCCTTTTGGGAAAACAGACGGAAGGTTTGGTAAATTAGTCGTCGGCGGAGGCTTAAACGCAGGACATAATCATACAGATTATACGGTAGGAAGTTTATATCTCGGATACAAATACAAAAAATTATGGACAAGTTTTGAATATGCAATTGCTGACGGATACAATGGCACACACGTTGTAGATAACAAAGCAACAGGTTTCTATGGAACTGTCGGCTATAAAATTCATCCGAGATTACAGATTATCGGAAGATTTGACCAATTTGACCCGAATAGAGATGTAGCCGGAGATATTCGCAGAGAATATACAGCAGGAATAAATTGGTTTATAAAAGGTCAGGCTCTACGGTTAATTCTAAATTATATTTTTTGTCAGAATGAACACGCAGAGGACAGCCACAGATTCTTAATCGGAACTCAGATACTGTTATAATAATACAAAATTAGATTCTGCCAAATTTAAAGTTTACTTTAAATTTGGGAAAAGATACTTAACACCATCATCACTTCTCCATCGAATATACCCAGTCTTTGGAACATTATCAGCATCAACAACTGTTACAAGCATCCAATTTCCTCTTATTACATTAAGATTAATCAATTCAGGTTTATTTATTGTAGATATAACTTTCGCATCATCATCAGTAGAGCCATACATACTGTTTACGGTTTCAGGAGCACCCTTCAATATTATTAAACCATACTTACGACCATACATGCTATAAAAATTTACCCAGGTATTGAACTTAAAAGGATCATCTTTTTTTATCCAGCCCTTTTCTCCAGTAGTGTTGTTATAAATAACCTCAACCCAATCATCCGTTTCATCCGTCACAGCCATTAGAGCAAGATCCTTATTCCCAATATAAACAACAAATAAATCAGTTAATCTTAAATCTTTTGGCAAAACATTTTCATCATCCCAAACTATTTTTTCTTTTATAGCAGACTTTTCATTTGGTTCCGAATAAATTACAATAGCGTGCCCAACTTGATAAACTCCAAACGTATTCGTATAATTCAGACTGATTGCATTCGGAACAACATCCGCGGCAAACACTGATAATCCAATCGAGGACAATAACAACAAGGTTAAAAATATTTTTTTCATAGCTTACTCCCTGAAAGAAATATCTGCAAAAGCTTTTTGAAGTTTTTCCCTGACTGAAAGCATATTCCTTTCAATAATATCATCGGTTAAAGTTGCATTTTCGTCCAGCATTTTAATTCTAAATGCCAAACTCTTGTATCCTTTTTCTATATTATCGCCCTGATAAACATCAAATACTTCGCAACCTTGAAATATATTTTGTTGAACCCCACTTTTTATAACACGCTGAATTTCATCAAAAGTAACATCTTCATTAATAACAAATGCCAAATCGCGTCTAACTTCAGGGAACTGTGCTAAATGCTTAAATCTTGGAACACTTTCTTTGATAATAGAAATAACAGCATCCAAATCAACTTTGAATATAAATGCATCCTGATTTAATTTCATTTTATCTTTTAATATAGGATGAATTTGTCCGAAATATCCTATAGTTGTTAAATTTTTCCCTAATAAACAAATTGCAGCACTCCTATATGGATGAAGAATTTGATGAGATTTCGCCAAATCAGATTTATCAAGAGAAACATATTTAATACGTTTTTCAATACCTAACTCCTCAAACAGATTTTCAAGCATGCCTTTTACAGTATAAAAATCAGATTGATTTTTAACCTGCCATTTAGAATTTTCAACTTCTCCTGATACAATCCCCTCAAGAACCTGAGTTTCTTTTACGCCTGAGTGCTTTTCATCAGCAGTAGCTGTTTTATAATAGGTCTTTCCGATTTCATATCCCCAGAAAGTCTTTTGTCCATTATCGTAATTATATTTTAAACAATTCAACACGCTGACAGCAAGTGTTTGACGCAACATTGTACTCTCTTCACTCACAGGATTACAAACTTTAACAGCTTTTTCATCATCATAAGGAATCATATACTTATCCAAAAGTGGCTTTCCTATAAGCGAAGTAGTCACAATTTCATTTAATCCGGCAGAAAGCATCAAGTTATGGACTTTTTTAATAACCCTTTCCTCTAATGAAATTACAGGAGTTTGCATCTTTTGAGGAAGTGTATTTGAAATTTTATCATAACCGTTAATACGTGCAATTTCTTCAATTAAATCAATTTCGCGTGTAACGTCATAAGCTCTGAAAGACGGAACTAAAAATTTTGCAGCAGCAACATTTCCGCCTAATTTTTTGAATCCAAGATTAATCAAAATTGAATCACATCTTTCAGGTGCAATTTCTGTTCCTAGCATACGTTTAATTTGAGCATATCTCAATGTGATTTCAATAGGTTCAAGTTTATTTTCCCCGTCTTCAACAACCCCTTCAATTTCGGCATCTGCAAGTTCTACAAGCAATTGCATTGCACGCATAAGAGCAGGTTTAACCGCCTCAATATCAACTCCGCGTTCAAATCTGGCGCAAGCTTCACTTCTATAACCTACACTCCTTGAACTTTTTCTGTTATATGCAGGTGTAAAATATGCAGCTTCTAAAGCAATAGCCGTAGTACTGTCATCAATTTCAGAATTTAATCCTCCAAACACACCTGCAAGACAAACAGGTTCGTCTTTTGTCGCAATAACAACACTATCTGTCGTCAATTTACGTTCAACTTCATCCAAGGTAATAAGAGTTTCTCCATCCTTAGCACGTCTAACACAAAGATATCCGTCTAATTTATTTAAATCAAAAGCATGTAACGGAATACCATATTCAAGCAAAACATAATTTGTAATATCAACTACATTATTAATTGCACGAATTCCCGAAGATATTAATCTTTTTTGCATCCAATCAGGAGATGGTTTTATTTTTATATTTTTTAAAACACCGAGAGAATAATATTTACAAACATCTTTATCAAGAATTTCGACCTTAAATTTATCAGTAGACAAATCTCTTGTAGGCTCCAGAGGAGAAAATTTCAAAGCAGTATTAAATAACGAACTCAATTCTCTTGCAACACCAATGACAGACATTTGATCCCCCCTATTGGTGGTTGGAGCGACATCAAGAATTGTATCTTTTTCAAACCCCAAAACATCAACAAGATTTTGACCTATTTTAACATCAGGTAAAAATCTGTTTAATATAAGTATCCCATCTTCTTCCTGATAATTTCTTTCAGAAACACCAAGCTCATCTGCTGAACAAAGCATTCCCTGTGATTCAACCCCTCTTATAACAGCAGGAGTCAATGTAAACATATCGCCTGTTTTTCTGTCAAGCACCTTACTGCCGACAGAGGCATATGGGACAATTTGACCTTCTTTAATATTTTGAGCCCCGCAAACGACAGTTTTTAAACCGGAACCTGTATTTACAGTAACAAGATGCAAATGATCAGAATTTGGATGATTGTCAATTTTTTCAATTTTGACAGTAATGATATTTGTAAATTTTGGTTTAACCTCTTCCATTCCTTCAACTTCTAACCCGCTCATCGTAAGCTCATGAGCCAGTTGAGAATCTTCTACATTTGATAAATCTACGAATTCATTTAACCAATTTACTGATACTTGCATTTATACTTCCCTCTTATATTCTACTATTATGAATAAATATTATAACAAAAAGGAATCAATGTAAATAACAACAAAAACTGTTTAGATTTATATTATATCTAAACAGTTGTCAAAGTTTTAACGAATTCCCCTTATATTACTTAGATAAGTTTATAACATTATATACACTTCCGTCAGGCGCATATTTAATAATATGCGTAATATTTCCCTTCCTATCATATGCAACCTGTATTTCCTTTTTCCCTGATTTCCCATACTCAATTATACTTTCAATAAAATAATATTCCTCTTTAACAAGCTGATCACTTGCATTATAAAAAGATATAAGCTCTCCAATCTTGCAAGCTCTTTTTATTATATCTTTTCTTTCTTTTTTAATAATTTGTTTTTCCTTGCTCATTTTTTCTTCTAATTCCCTCTCTATAATAATCGAACAAAAATTAATAATTCTTTAGTCAATTCAATTAAATTTTTACAAAAATTAATAGTTAATAACTAGTATTTAATAATTAATAACAGTTAGAAATATATCAACAATAAAATTATACTGTTAGGTATGAGCAAAAATAACTCGTTGGAAAAAAGATTTGGAACCAAACTGGCATATGTAAGAAAGTCAAAAAAACTTTCACAAATTAAACTTGCAGAAATTGTGAACATGAACTTTAATTATATAGGTCAAATTGAACGTGGAGAAGCGAACGTTACAATCAAAACAATAAAAATCCTTGCAGATGCACTCGATATTGAAGTCAAAGAGCTTTTTGAATTTTCATTTTAACAATACAAGGAACTAAATTAACAGCAACACGTCCATATAAATAAGAGGGATTTTAAGCACTGTTAAGTTTTGTAAAATAGAAATTAACATGACTATTGATTTTAAATTTTTTTTTGCTTAGAATAAAAAATGTGCGTAAAACACAGTGAACTTTTTGAAATTTAAATAGCAATAGATAAATTAATAAATCATAATAAAAAAATACTTGACAAAATAAATTGAAGTAGTATGATGAAAAAGTTCGCAAAAGAACTAAAAAGCTAAACCCCATAAGTGATAGAAAAGTCATAGTGGCGATGAAAATCATCGAGCAAAGAGATATCTAAGTTGGTTGAGCTATATAAATAGCACATTGAAAACAGAATAGCTGAAGACGAAAAATAACTTGTTAATTCTAGAAGAAAATGATTCTAAAAAAGACAAGCT
>CALVHA010000020.1 GCA_944327255.1 Candidatus Gastranaerophilales bacterium
ATTTTCATATTAAAGTTTCTTACATAACTACACATGTATATTAAGACAAAAACTTTTTAAGAATTGTCTTTTTTTTTACAAAAGTTCATATTATATTTCTCAAAGTCACTGTTAATTTTTCTCAAACCTTGTGTTAATTTACAGTTGAAAAATTTTTCAAAATTTTAAATTTAGGTGGAAATTTATTTCAATCTACTCGGAAATATAAATATATGAAAATTAATAAAAGCAAGTAGGATGCGGTAATCACAGATTTACCACATCCTACGGACTATAGTTATTCGAATAATACTTTAGATACTTTAGCTTCCCAAAAACGGGCTACTTCATCTGTAGCTTCATTATACAAGTCAACAAGCTTATATCCATTTTTGTTTTCCAATGTATATGGAGTATAACCATGAGCTATATTTTCCATTATTTTGTTTTTAACTTTTTTATATACAGTCAGTTTTATATTGTCTTTCTCTAAATGATCGCCTTTATTTAACACTACTAGGTCATCATTTCCATTCTTTTCAAGGATTTTGATTTGTCTTTTTAATACATTTTGACCGTTTTCGCTTAATGAATTAACAAGCTTATCAGAAACTCGAACTCTTGATGTAAAATTAGGTTGATTTGTATTATATGCTTGTACTTTAGAAATCATTTTACCTCCTATAATTTTTTTGATTATATAATACTACTTTTTTACTACAAAATTCCTGAATATTTTTTTTGCTATTTTTATTAAAAATTTTTACAATTCTTAACTTCTTGTTGAACAGGATAATCTGTAACATCTTCAAAGACTTTTTTATTTAATTTACCTTCACTATTTCTTCCAAACCAGAATATTTCGGATATAGATTCTAGTTCTCCATTATTAATCTTATCAATGAATTGTCTAACGGCTTTCACTTTCCCATTTTCAAAACTTGATTTAAAGAAGTCTGAACCTTGATAGGCACTTTTAGCAACCTCTTTTTTTATAACTTGTCCACTATTAGTATCTTTTGCTGTTACAATTTTTGTTCCGTTGAAATTAAGAGTATCAGTTACTATAAAATTATCTTTCTTGATGTTTCTTACCCAGTTAATTAGTTTTCTACCTTTATCATCTTTTAATGCAATTCTCTTTCCTGTTGCTTTATCTATACCTTTGACTGCAACAGGCTTGTATCCATCAATGATATTCCAAACAGAATCTCCAAGCCTTTGTAAGCGAGACCATTCTTTAGGCTGTCTAATCTAACCCAACCAAAATATTTGTTATAAAATTAAAAAATGAACTACAGACGTGCTTTTATTTCAAACAGTTTTATCTTTAATTTTGAGATTAGTAACTTTATCATTATTTAAGTCTTTATGCCAGTTATAAAGAAAATATATTCCAAGTATAAAATAGGTCCCCCACATTAAAATGGTTGCAAGGCAATTTGAACCGTTTATATATGCTTCTACCCACATAATAACCGATAATCCGTTTACAATTGTCCAAATGTACCATTGTTCTATACAGCGTTTTATTGTCAGAAAAAGCCCGATTATAGATAGGATTGTAGTTGTTGCATCTATATAAGGATTTGCGTCAGACAAGTTCTTTAGGATTATTGAAAATACTATACAAAAAATTATTGCAAATAGAATATATATAATTTTTTCTTTAGAGTCTAACTTTGTTTTTATAATTTCTAAGCTTTCTTTTTTTAGGTGCTGTTGCCACTTAAATATTCCGACAATCTGCATCGGCAGGTAATAACATATATACAGCAGTAAATTCCCATACAGATTGTTTTTATAAGATAAATATGCATAACATAGTGTTCCGGTAAGTCCAAATATATAACAGGAAATTTTTCCTTTGCCTGCAAGTATTGTATAACTTATCCCACAAATAGCCGAGACAAGTGCTACTTTATTATCCCCAATATAAAGTGATATTATTATAATCAACAAAATTTCCAATGGGAATATTATTTGTTCATATTTCCCCCAGCCGGAAAGTTCTGCTTTTATAAATTCTTTTACATTCATTATATTTATTATAAGATAAATATATCGGTAGAACAATGCGTATAAATAATATTAGTCGGGATAAAACAAATTTTGCAGGTTTTTTAAATAATAAGTATCTGCTGAAAAGTCTTGAGAAGGTATCAGATCATGGCACCTCCTTTGCGGCAGGAACGTCACTTGTTATGTCTCTTACTGCACGACCTCTGGCTATTTTTTCTACTCCTGATGTTGAAAAAGAGAATAAGCAATATGCAGCTGCGAATTCTATTTGTTCCGGAATCGTGAAATTTGGATTGGTTGAAGCTGTTGCGCTTCCTGTAGAGAAAGCAGTTAAAAATATCGATGAGCACTCGGAAAAATATTTAAAACCTGAAGCTATAAAGAATTTACAAGGTAAGTCGTCAAAATTAATTGAGTCAAGAGCTTATAGGCTTGCAACACAAATATTAAAACTTGGCACCGGATTTCTGACAGCTATACCTAAATCAATTTTAACAATCGCTTTTATTCCGATAATAATGGATAATATTTTTAAAAAATCCGATAACTATAAAAAAATCAATGAGAATAAAAATAAAAAGATTTCATTTGAAGGAGATATGACCTCTCGAATTTCGAGCCAACTTTCAAAAGTCCTTAATAACCAACATTTTCAAAATTTTGTAAAAAAACATGAACTTAATGATAAAAATATTGCAAAACATATGACCGCGGCAACTGATATTCTTTTAACCTCTACATTTGCCGTTCAGACGAGTAAAAGTAAAAATATAAAAGAAAACAGAAAAAAAGCCTTAGTATACAATAATATTATATCAACTGTAATTACTTTGGCAGGCGGTTATTTTGTGGATAATGCAATAAAAAGCAAAACCGGAAAATTTATTGATAAATTTTCCAAAATCAATGCGTCTGACCCTAAGCTTCATAAATATATAGAAGGAATTAATATTGTAAGACCTGCCCTGATTTTTGCCGGAATTTATTATGGTATTTTACCGATATTTTCAACATATATAGCAGAAAAGGTTGATAAATATATTGAACAACATTAGACAGATATTTTTATGCTAGGATTATAGATATGAGTACAAAAGATATTAAATGGCTGATGTTTGTTGTTACTGCAATAGGTAATTTTATTGCAATGCTGGATTCTACATCAGTTAACCTTGCATTATATCCGATGTCAATTGACTTAAACGTTACAATGGGACAAATTCAGTGGGTTATTGTAGCATATATGCTTGTTTTGACAGTCTTTTTACCATTTTTTGGAAAGCTTGGGGATATTTTTCCTAAAAATAAACTTTATGCTTCTGGTTTTTTAATTTTTGCTCTTGGGGCTTTTTTAAACACTACAGCGGATAGTTTTTTATTGCTTATTGCATACAGATGTTTGGAAGCGTTAGGGGCATCAATAATGTTGTCAAATGCTCAGGCAATTATTGTGAGTATTTTTAAACATGAGCGCAGAGGCAAGGCTCTTGGTTTAAATGGTTGTATTGTTGCAATCGGCGGTATGAGCGGGCCGGCTCTGGGCGGGATATTGATAAATTATTTTGGGTGGCATTCTGTTTTTGTCCCTTGTATTCCGATTGCTCTTGCCGGCGCATATTATTCGTGGAGAATGCTCCCGCATATGATTAAAACCGATAAAACTAATTTTAAATTTGATTATAGAGGTTTTGTTTATTTTACTATAAGTTTGTTCGCATTATTACTTGCAATTTCTGAGGGGTACAGTTGGGGATGGAATTCTCTAAAAATTATAACTTTAGGTGTTATTACTTTAATTTTTGGTGCTCTATTTTATATAAGAGACCATAGAATCAGTTATCCGCTTATAGATTTTTCAATTTTTTCAATAAGACCGTTTACATTTGGAAACCTTGCCGTTATGATGTCTTATATGGCAATGTTTACAAATAGTATTCTTTTGCCGTTTTTTTTGCAGGAAATTCTTAAACTCAACCCGCTGGTTACAGGTTTTTTGATTTTGCCTTATTCATTAACACTCTCATTTATTGCTCCTATAAGTGGAAGATTGTCCGGAAGATATGGTGGAAGATATCTAACACTTGCCGGACCATTGGTTTATATAATTGCTCTTACATTATTTACGCTGTATAGCAAGAATGTTCAGATGTGGCAGATAGTCCTTGCATCCGGAATTCTTGGAATCGGAAACGGTTTGTTTCAATCCCCGTCAAATAATGAAATTATGACAAGTGTAAGAAAAGATGAAATTGGAATTGCATCCGGAATTTTGGCGTTATCAAGAAATATGGGTAATATTTTAGGAGTCGCCGTTACAATTACATTATTCCAAACGTTTAAATCTTACTTTATTGAAGCCGGATTAATTTATGAAAATGCATTTCTTGATGCTTATAGAATAACAATGGGCTTTGGTATATTATTTGGACTTTTATGCTTAAGTTTTGCTTATATCGCATATAAACGTTAATCTTTTCTAATAATTACGATATCTCCACGCTTAACTTCTCTGGAAAGTTGTCTGATAACATCATTGTCCATTCTTATGCAGCCGAGAGATGCATATTTACCTAAGCTATTCGGATTTTTATTCCCATGAATAAATTCTCCTGTTTTACCTCTTCTCCCTGTTTCAGGGTCTAAAGTTTCCAGGCAAATTATTTTCGGGCCGTAATCTCCGGGATTCTTTCGACGTTTAGTACTTAGCGGAGCAGATTTATATGGATAGGTTTCAATGTGTGTAACGATTCTGACACCAGAATCTGTTGGTGCAGTCTTTTTCCCGCTAGCAACAAGATAGGCATATTCTGCATCCCCATCTTCATTGTATTTGTATAAAATATTTTTTGATAAATCGACAACAATAGTAGCTGTTTTCTTTTCTCCTTCAATGTATATTTCAGGACTCGGTGCACCAAGAAGAACGGTTCTTTCAGAAGTTCCAGAAGGTGGGACTTCCATTGTTTTGGTAAAAGTGTCTTCCGGTAAATCCGTTTTTGGCGTTTGAGATTTTACACTCAATGGAGTTAATAAAATAACGCCTGCTGTTGTTATCGTACCTAAATTTGTTTTAATATTGTTAAATGATATTCTCATACTATTATTGTAAAAATCCAACAAGATTTTTTTTGCTAATTATTTCGAACATTAAATTTTTATTTTATTGTTTTCTTTTAAGTATTCTTCTAAAATTTCCGCTGCATCAGCAACTATATGTGCACAAGGTCTTTTTTTATAATACTCATCAGTTCTTTCTGACGGTATAGGTGATGTGGAATTTTCAATTCCCTTTAGAATGTCACGACAAATTATTGTTCCATGTTTTTCTTTAAACCTTTTTGCTAGTTCCTGAATTCTGGCATAAAGTTTAGCTTTTTCTTCATTACTTTTATGTGTGTTTTCTCCATATTCAAGTCCGATTGCCATAAACATTCCGCTCACTGTTCCGCAGACTTCTCTCATTCTGCCCATACCACCGCCAAAAGAAGATGCAATCTTTGTGGCTGTTTCAAAATCCAGGCCTAATTCTTCACAAAATGCACCTATTACTGCCTGAGAACAATTGTAACCTTGTTTAAATAATTGAACGGCTTTATCCGCATGATTTGTCATATTTAATCTCCTTTTAAGAAAATTATATAACAAATTCAAGATTTCTTGTCGAAGTTTGTGATAATAAATTTTTAATAATTGCAGACTGTGTTTTGCATATGAGTTTGCCTTCGGGGTACTTTCTGTTATGAAATGTAGATGTCATAACTATTATTTTTGCTGCATCAATAGCATTTAAATTTTTTAACTCTATAGTAAGCAGCGGGCACTCATATTTCCTTATATAATCCTTAACATCCGCTATGATTTTTTGCGAATTGCTGAAATCAAATGATAGATATTTATTTTTTAAGCTTAATGATTTCATATATTTTATATCGGTTATTTTTATCTTAAATTTAAAGTTTTGCTACAAATTCGTTCTTTTGAATGAGTTTATAGTATAATAATGAAACGAGGTAGAATTATATGATAAAACTTGTAGCATTTGATGTGGATGGAGTTTTGACAGACGGCAGCATTACATATGATGAGAATGGTGTTGAATATAAAACCTTTAATGCAAAAGACGGTCAGGGTATTGTGAAATTGAATGAAGCTGGAATTATTACTGCGATAATTACGGCGAGAAATAACGGTACTGTTTCTCAGAGGGCTAAAAATTTAAATATTGCAGAGCTTCACCAGGGACAGAAAAATAAAATTGCTAAGTTGGAAGAAATATTAGAAAAATATAATTTTTCTTTTGATGAGGTTGCATATATTGGAGATGATTTGCCTGATATATGTATTCTTGAGAAGGTTAAGCTTGCAGGGTGTCCAGCTGATGCGGTTGATGAGGTTAAGTCTATAGCTAACTGGGTTTCATCTAAAAATGGTGGACGTGGGGCCGTTAGAGAATTTTGTGATTATATTTTAAGTAAGGAGATATAACGATGTATGAGATAAAAACACAGGCATTTTTTTCGGCCGCGCATCATCTTTTAAATTATGACGGTGAGTGTGAAAACCAGCACGGGCATAATTGGATGGTCGAAGCTTATGTAAAAGGAGAAACTTTAGATAAGAGTAATATTTTGATTGATTATAAAGTTTTGAAAAAAGAGTTGAATGCGGTGCTTGATTTGCTGGATCATAAAGATATAAATGAAATTTCGGAATTTCATGGGGAAAGTCCGAGCAGCGAAATGATTGCAGCATTTATATACTCAAAATTAAAAGAGAAAATTGTTCTGCTGAGCAAAGTTTCTGTTTGGGAGACACAAACTTCCTGTGCAAGTTATTATGAAGAAGAAATCTAGTCGATGAGGAATTTTTAGAATGAATTTTATACAGGCAATTTTAATGGGCTTAGTTCAAGGGTTGAGTGAATTTTTACCGATTTCAAGTTCTGCTCATTTGGTATTTACTTCAAATTTTTATAAGGTTTTTAAAGGAATAGAAATAGTTCAACAGTCAAATGAAGAAGTATTCTTTGATATTATGGTGCATTTGGGAACACTTGTGGCTGTGTTAATATTTTTCAGAAAAGATATTATGAAAATATGCTCTGCTATGTGGAATGCTTTAAAAAATAAGGACTGGTCTGACAAAGAAGCTAAATTGGGATTATATATCATTTTGGGTACTATAATAACGGTTGCTCTTGCTCTTCCTATTAATGAAATTGCAGAAGCACTTGTTTTTCGTCCTGAAGTTGTCGGGATATTGCTATTCATTACGGGGATTGTGCTGTTGGCAAGTGAATATTTTTCCAAACATATTCCTGCTAAAAGGGATGAGGTTGATATAAAGACATCAATCCTAATCGGTTTAGCTCAGGGCCTTGCAGCCCTTCCTGGTTTTTCACGTTCGGGCTGGACTATTGCTACTGGTTTGTTTAATGGTTTGGATCGCACTGCTGCGGCAAGATATTCTTTCCTTTTAAGTATTCCTATTATTCTTGGAGCTTCTATGGTTTATCCGCTTGTAAAAATAGATATTCATGAGGCATTAACTTATAACTGGCATGCTATAATTGCAGGAACGATTGTTTCTGCCTTGTCAGGCTATTTATGTATCAAATATTTTATGAAGTTTATTTCAAAATTTTCACTGGGAATATTTGGTTACTATTGTCTGGTAGCGGGTATTTTTACTGCTGTTTTCTTTTATATTAATTAATATGTAAAAAAATGTAACAAACTAATTACTGCTAGCAAAAAAAAATATTCAGAGGTCTTATATGTTTAGACATATATGTGTGTGGAGTAAAGATGATTTTACCTGTTAGAAATTATAGTAATAATAATTTATCGTTTGCTGCAAAGCGAAGCGACATGACAAAGCAAAATCCTGACTCTATTCCAGAGGAAGATTTATATATTTTTACAACATCTCATGGGAAGCGTATTAGCAAGGAAGAATTAAAGAAAAAGCAGGCAATACTTGTTGATAATACTGCTAGAAATCGTATGGCTATCTGGTGGGATAAATTTACTAATGCGATAACAATGTATCCGGCAAGAGGGCTTAAGGGAAGTAAAAATTCTAATTTTTATGAATTTTTAACCATGGGGATGGTTCCATATTTAACTGGTAGTGTTATGCTTATGTCAGTGTTTAATTCTGCAAATAAATTTTTTGAACATAGGGATAAACTTAATGCTTCTAAGTTAGGGAATAAAATGGCTCTGGGTGTTCTTTTTTACGGACTCGCTAAAACTTTTTCTAAGTCTTTTGTTACTGCACCTGTAAGATGGTTTACTGGAGTAGATACTGAAGCTCCTTATGCCAAACTTTGTTATAAACTCCCGGAATCTAAAAATGATACAGATATCCCTTCATTAGAATATCATAAAGTATATGAAAGTTTAGAGTTCCCTTATTGGGATTTAAATTACGGACATGAGTCGAAAGGGCAAGTTCGCAATGCTTATTATGATAAAGTTGCAAGAAAGTTAGGTCTAGGTACTCATTTAAGAGATTCCGATCAGGAAGCAAAACCAAGAATTAAGGAAATTGCAGTTAAAACAAATCTTGCCAAAACTTTCTCATCTTATCTCTGGGCAGCAGTAGGTGTGGGTTTTGCACTTCAGAAGCCTTGGGAAGATTATTTTAAGGTTGCAACTTTGAAGTTCTGGAAGCCAAAACAGTTTTTTAAATCATTGGATACTTTATGTACAAGTTTTGGAAATAGTATTAATACTTTTGTAAAAGGTCCTGAGAATGCGAAGGGATTGGCAAAATATTCAGGAGTTGGGCTATTGGGTTTAGCGGCTGCTTCTACTTTGATTGGAATAGTTAATGCCCTTACAAGTTCTAATAAGCCGTCAAAACTTGATTCGGCAGATATAATTGAAAAGAACAGAAAGTATGTGGTGAATTAATATGCAGACAAACTTAATTAACAGCTACATCCAAAATAAAAATAATATTTCTCAAAATAAGGTTAAAAATGCTTCTGATGAAATAGAACTTATTACTATAAGAAAGGCGAAACCTCATTTTGACATCAATAGAGAATTGTCAAACAGAACGTTTATAAGACCTCTTCCTCCCAAAGCACATCTTGTTCATAATAATTTAATGTCTGCTCCTGCAATTTTTGTAAAAGACATGGTTTATGACTTTAAAGCATTGAAGGATGCTTGGAAGGGAAATGCAAATGATCATCAACTGGGAAAATTGAATGATTTGGGCTTGAAGCTTGGAGGCTTAGGTATTGCTACATACATTTATTCTATTAAAAAAGCTCCGGTTGCTAAAGGAATGGAATTTGTGGGATTGGCTTCTTTTCTTGCTTCAATGTCTCTTTGGCCTAAAATTTTTCTTGATATTCCTGCTCGTATAATTCACGGCTTCAGTCCTTTTATGCAATATGAGGATTCTCAGGGAAGAAAGAAACCTTTCTTTCAAGACAACCAGTATCTGCCTTTTGATTTAATTACGGATAAAGAAATTAATCGTATTGGCAACTGGATGCGTATCCCTAAGAATATGCCTAATAGACGAGAGGCTGTTCAGGAAAAAATGCGTCAGATTGCATTGCAAAATAATACAATGTGGATGTTAACTGCTGGGTTTGCGACACCGGTAATGAGTTCTTTGTTATGTAACTTTTTTGAACCTGGAATCGCTAATATTTATGATAATTTTATGAATAAGAAAGCGGATAAAATTCTGCTTGACTTTTCTTCTGCTAAAAAGAATTATAAAACCGATAATATTGAAAAATCTTTAGATCATGTTATTGATTTATATAAGGGCAGACCATTTGATGAAAAAATTATAGATCGTTTAACAGAGGCGTTAACCTGTGAACTTAATCCTATGGTTGCAGATGGTGTAAAAGCTGATCTACAAAAATTATTTGTAAATGATCAATATAAAGTTTCGGCTTTGCAGTTTAAACCATTGACAGAGTCAATTAACAAGGCTGTATTAGGTGCAATTTCAAATGATGCACTCAAACCTTGTGTTAAAGATATAGTTCCTTCTATTGGGCAGTTAACAACTTTATTTGCCCAATCCAAATTTGGCGATAAGGATTATTCGTTAAATGAAATGAAGGATATAAAGAATGCTATAATTGATGTTGTTGAAAGTAATATTAATAGTCTTAATACTTCTAGTGAGAAAAAGATTCCGGCAAATACTGTACGAAGAATTATTAAGGCTTTAAACGGGCAAGAACTTAAGGCTGGTCCTTTAATGAAGGTATTGACAAATCGACCTGCTCTTATATTAGACGATGAGGCTCAAAAAACATTAAAAACTTTTGCTTCAAAACTATCATCTTTCTGCGCTGAAAATAATGCATTGAATGTATTTGCATATAAAAAATTGGCATCAGCACCTGATACTACAAAAGGAAAATTCTGGAATGATGTTGTCGGAACCTTTGTTGATGTTTTGAATATTACTCCTGAAGAAATTGAAAATACCAGATATGACAGACCGTTAGTAGCTAAGCTGCTTAAGAAAAAAATGATGGAAGTTGCATCTGATGGTGATTCATATAGTAGAGTAATAAAAACAGCTGCTGAAAAATTGGATAAAATTAAAAAAGGTATCCAGCCTGACAATATGAGAGGAAAATATATTGAGCAGTTGACAAATTCTTGTAATTCTATTGCAGATACTCTAAGAGGACTTGGTTTTAATAATACTGCAAATAAAATTGCAGGTTCAAAAGGTAGTGAAGTTGGTTCATTGCTTGGTATATCAAAAATGTTTGTAAATGATAACTTGGCAAATGTTGAAAATACTTTCTCCAGATTCTTCAATACGTTGAATTTCTACAGAACACTCAAAACAGATCCTAATTTGAGTGTTTTAAATAAGGTATTTACAACAGAGGGTAATTGTATTTATACTCATGGTGATAAAATACCAAGAGAAGTTAAGGAGGAAATAACTGCATTTGCAGAGTATCTGTCAACGAGTGGACGAATTTCCGATTATTCCGTTAAGTTTGAATTTTTGAGAAATTTACATCCGAATATGGAAGATTTTAGTCCTTTAGAATTTAATGAGGATGGCTCTATTAAGTATAAATATTATAATCCTAAAAAACTGGCTAAGAATGGAGTATTTATCCCGAGTGATGTTAATTTCTTTAAACGTTATATGAACTTGTTATTTGGTGGAGATTTATTGCCTGAAACACGTAATCTCCTAAGTAACGCTGTTACTGTGGAAAAGATGTTGAAGGATTATAGATCTAATATGATGGAAAAAGTCGGAGATTTAGAGAACTTCTTTGTCCCTGCTCATGTTGTTCATGATAAATGGAAACAGGGTGATAGAGAATATTATATGGTTCGTGGACAAGGGGTTGTTACGAAAGAATCGCATAATCCTGCAGATTTCTATAAAACTCCTGAAAAAATCTTTTCCAGTGCAACTCCAAATGAAAGAAGTTTATGCGTCGGAACCCCTCTGGATGAACTTATCCACACACATACTAAACAACTTTATAATAAGGGCAAATGGTTAAAGATGTTTAAAGGTTTCTTTATCGGTTTGGCAGGATTTACAATATTATCACAATTTTTCTTTGGAAGATCCGGCAGGTCAAGTAATAAAGCAAGTAAGGTATAAAATATGTTAAATATAACTAATTTATTATCTGTAAAATTGAATAAAATGCAACCTGTTTTCATGAGTAGTGATGCCCAGGTTCAAAGTACTCCGAAGCAGGCAGTATCTGGTGGAAATTTATTGACACGTTTTTTGGATAATCAGGCTGTTGTAAATTCTCCAATCGTTACTAAACCTGAGCAAGCTGTGCCTGTTGAAAATAAACAGCCAGCAAAGAAAATGCTTTATAGTAATGATTTAAGGACTTTGTTCCAGAATTGTGATGCAAAAATTATTGCGATTATTCCAAGACTTTTCAATGCAAAAGACCAAAATGGTAATGAGTGTATTGACGGTAACGAAGAGCATGGCACATTCAAAAATGCGATTGATCGATTGGATGAATTAAAAGAAGACGGCTTTAACACAATTCATGTATTACCGATCCATCCGCCTGGAACAAAGAAAGCAATGGGAACTGCAGGATCTGTTTATTCACCTCTTGATATGCTTGAAATCGATCCTATGTTGGCTGATAAAAATGATCCAAGAAGTGTAAAAGAACAGTTTAAAAATTTCATAAACGAGTGCCATAAGCGTGATATAAAAGTAATGTTGGATCTTCCAAGCTGTGCTTCAACTGAGATGTTTGAGCAGCATCCTGAATGGATGGCAATGGAAAAAGACGGTATGGCTAAAACTCCTCAGGGATGGAATGATATCAGAATGTTTCAGCCTTGGGAGGATGAGGGAAAAAGAACTCTTAATCCTAAATTATTGGAACTTCATAAACAATTTATTGATATGTGTATAGATCTGGGTGTTGATGGTATAAGAGCCGACGTTGCAAGGGCTAAACCTGTTGAATTCTGGGATATTTTAATTGGATATTCAAGACAAAGAGACCCTGAATTTGCATGGCTCGCGGAAACATATACTCATGAAGATGCTTCCCCTATGGTTAATATGCCTGCGGATAGACCGGATGACGCTTTGAGATCTGGATTTGATTCTTATTACGGGCAATACCACCTGTTTAGCGAGTGGAAGACAGCTTCGGAATTTATTAATTATATAAAAGAGCAACTTGACATGACATATAGCTTAGAACCTGGAAAATCATTGATAGCATCATTCGCTTCACATGATGATTTATCTCCTATGTTTCATGGAGGGGCAGATTTTTGTAAAATGATAATGGGATTACAAGCAACTATCCCTATGACTAATATGTATCAGGTAGACGGGTTTCAGACTGGTGATTATTATACAAGAAAATATGCTGAATCATATTCTCCAGTTACAATGACCGACAGTCATGAAATGACTGTTCACTATGGTAAATTGGATTTGTTTAATCTTTCAAGAAAACCTGGCGGAGAAGACAAATCAATAGAAACATTTGTTCGTGACTGTCATGCATTGCGAGATAAATATTCCGATATTCTTGGACCTAAGGGAACATTTATTGAATTGGAAAAAGAAGGCGATAAAAACGATCAGATTATCGCTTATGCAAGGCATTATCAGGGCAAGACAATCCTTACTATCGCTAATAAGAATGTTAACAGACCTGTTGCTTGTAAGATAAAAATCCCAAGTCTTAGGGCTGATCAAAAACTCGAAAATCTTTTACCATCATATGGGAAAGAAAGTATTTTTCAGGCCGCTCCAGGCGAGTTGAGAGTTGATGTAGGCGCATCAAGGGTGCATATATTTGAGATAGATACTCCAAACATTGAACAATATACTACACACGTATATAGACAGCGTTAATATTGGCACACATTAAATAAACAACAAAGGAGTACAATCAAAAGATTGTACTTCATTGTTGTGTTATATTAATATTTTATAGCATTTTCAAATATATGGTAAACGTTGTTTCTATAATCGTTTGCAGCACCTGATGTATTGAATACTCCGTCCCAATGTCTTTCACATTCTGTCCAAGCATCTGAACCGCTCATTTTTTTAGGATACATCATTGCTTCGTGTGTGTTTATATAAGGCGAAAGCGGAAGGATATCATGCAATTGCATAAAGGATGGGAGCTTATCTTCTACATTATCATACCCCCACAGGCATGATGTAATTCTGTTTAGCCTGTGTTCAAATCTTAATCCCCCGTCATCATTATCGTTTGAAACCTCTGGTCCCGCTGCATAATGTTTGTTAAATGCCTGTTTTTGTGCTTCATGTCTTACACTAAAAATATTATCAGCTTTTCCCCAGTCCGTACCTGCAGTGAATCCGAGTTCTTTAAATCTAAAGTCATCATTGCATTTTTCTCCGATAAATGCAAGATCCGTTCTCCCGGATTGTTCTCTGATTTTATATAGAATATAAGCCAGTTGTTTATCGTTTGGAAGGTCTCCAACTCCTATATAACCATCCTTATCAAGAACGTGTTTCGCGCTGTCAAAGAAGATTGCATCAAATCCAAGTTCTACAGCCCAGATACAGGCATCTATAAATGCTTTTTCATGGGTATACCAGTTGAATTCGCCCCCCTTAACTCTCATTTGTCCTGCAGATAGTGGCATTCTGATTCCTGTTTTTAATCCAAGCATATGTGCGAGGTCATTAAAAGCTTTTACTTGTTCGTCTTCTCCCATTTTTCCGTATAACCCTGGCGATGTGAGGTTTTTGCTGATTCCTGTATGCAGATTTGCACAGTATAAAGAACCGTCATAAAGGCTTCCGTCATTTGTCATATCTGGGTATAACTGAGAAAGGATTATGCAAGTTGCTCCCTTATTTGAAGACGGTGGGATTGCCGGGAGCAGTTTCATAACTCCAAATAAACCTTCCGAAATGCGGTCGCCGTCATATTTGGCAATAAGTCTCGGATTTATTTCTATATAATTTGCACGTCTTCCCCATCTGTCACCGTAATTTGGACTCATGATACATGGAGGTATTCCAGGATATTGATTATCTGGTTTTGTTATTGTACAAATTGACTGTATTGCTTGTTCCGGAGTTCTTTTTAGAAGTTCTGCTGGGTGTGCGTTTACCCATTTTTTGAAGCCTACAGAATAAATATGATCTTTTGTCCAGTTATCTTCATAGACATCATTTCTGCCTGTTACAATATAAAAAAGCTTCTTTACTGGTTGTTGGTCACCATAGTAACCTTTAAAAGAAATCTTAGCTCTGTTAATATTGGCTAATGCTTTATCATAATTAGTAAAATTATTTTTATTTTCATATGTTTTATTGACAGGCATGCTCTCATAATTAGATATAGGCTCTGTCCTCTTTGGTAATATTGTGTAATTAATTTTTGAAATCATGGTTATTTTAAAACACGGGCAAAATTTTTTTTGCGCATATATTTGAATATTTTGTATAAATTTTTGTAAATTTTTTTTCGAAATTATTAAAGATTATTTTAGATGGTACCGAGTATCTTTATTAGTAAAAGATAGTATTTTCTGCATATTAATATATAAAAAAGACCTCACGGCTCGGTGGTGAGGTCTTTTAACTTTTTATAAGATGATTTATTTATGCTGAACAGTCATTGCATTAGAAATGATTTCCATTTCATCAAGTGATGCATAAACAGCGTGACATCCGCAATCAACATACAAAATTTGTCCTGTTGTACCTGTTGACAAATCTGATGCTAAATACAAACCTGCTTTCCCAACATCTTCCAAAGAAACATTTCTTTGAAGTGGTGCTTTTGCAATAGCAGCTTTAAGCATTTTATCAAACCCAGAAATTCCTTTAGCAGCAAGAGTTTTTACAGCACCTGCAGAAATACAGTTGACTCTGACATTTTTCTTACCTAAGTCTGCTGCAAGATATCTCATAGATGCTTCCAATGCAGCCTTTGCGACTCCCATAATATTATAATTTGCTACAACATATTGAGAACCTAAGTAAGTCAATGCAAAAATTGATCCGCCTTCATTCATAATTGGCTCTGCATGTCTGCATAGTGAAATTAACGAATACGCACTTACTCCCATTGCCAAATTCCAACCGTCATGGGATGTTTCAATAAATCTTCCGCTTAAATCTTCTTTGTTTGCAAAAGCAACAGCATGAACTACGAAGTCTAATTTCCCGTAAATTCTTTCACATTCTTTAAATACAGCTGCGACTTCTTCTTCTTTAGTAACATCGCAGCTCATAATTAATTTAGCTCCCATTTCTTCCGCAAGCGGTCTTACACGTTTTTCCATAGCTTCGCCTGCGTAAGTAAAAGCAATATCCGCCCCTGCTTCATATAATTGTTTAGCAATAGCATAGGCTATACCATGAGTGTTTGAAACCCCAAAGATAATACCCTTTTTACCATCCATTAATTTCATATTCTATCTCCCTCGTTTACTAAAATACTTATTTATATTACCAAAAATATAAATTTTTAGCAATTGTGAACAATTGTAACAAATTTTAAAACAGTCGCAAACTCTTCTTGCATATATACTTTATATATATAAGGTATAATAGAGAGAGCAGCATGGGCGGACTTGGTGATATAAACTTAAATCTGTTTAAGAAGATGGCTAAAGAGCCTCTCAAAACTAATGAGCTTAGGAGTGGTTCAACCACAGGTACATCTGGTTTGAATGCTGCTTCAAAAACACCTGCTGCTAACGGGGATTCGTCAATTTGGGGTGAAAAACAGGCCGAAACACAAATAAAACATACAGAACAGGACGTAGATATTTCTTCAAAGTCCTATGGTAACCTTGATAAATTAAAAACGGCTGATGATGTAAATTCAGCAATGGCTGATCTTGAGAAAGACTTGCGAAGTGCAACAAGCGCTTCGCAAAAGAGCGAATTACTTTCTTGTAAGATGGATCTTTTGATG
Organism: Candidatus Gastranaerophilales bacterium; assembly: GCA_944327255.1. GTDB lineage: Bacteria > Cyanobacteriota > Vampirovibrionia > Gastranaerophilales > Gastranaerophilaceae > UBA1221. The sequence continues at coordinate 16,454 of CALVHA010000020.1, forward strand.
AAGAGTGATGCTCTTAATGCTACAACTTCTGCTGATGGAGTTGAAAATTCTAATGGTACTGATTCTGCTAATTCAAATTTTGGTCTGGCAGTAAATACTGATGATGTTTCTGTGGAAAATGGCAAAGCTCAGGCCGAAAGTGCACAAGCACAGGCAGATTCCCTTGCCGGGCAGACAAAAGAAGTTGAAGTTCAGGGACAGCAGGCTAACAATATTGCAAAAGAGGCAAAAGAAACAAACAAAACATTAATAAAAGATTTGAAATCGTTTGACAAAGAGTATAAAACTGCATCAAAAGAATTTACCAAAAATCAAAAAGAAGTTACAGAACTTGGTAAAGAAATGGAAGCAAATCAGCAAGAAATGCTAAAATTACAAAATGAAGCAAGTGCAATTGTTGATAAGACCGGTTCCGGTCAAAATAGTGCATATTCTCTTCATCTTGCAGGTGATACACAAAATCAAAACAATACACTTTCTGAGGATGATAATAAGGCACTTGATGAAATTAACCAAAAAATGGATGCATTAGGTGCAAGGCAAACATCTTATACCTCAAGAATGAATACAGTATCAAGCAAAATGAAATCAAGTCAGACAAAAATGCAACATACTGTTACAACAAAAGCAAAAACATATCAGCAAATACAAAATAACCTAAAAACAGAAGAAACTACAACTCAAAAAATTGAAAAGTTTGCTCAAAAGGTTGATGATATTGCAACAACAGTTCAAAATGTCGGTCAGGTTACTCAAAAAACCGGTCAAATTATGATTACAACAGGTACAGCAATGTTATCTAGTCCATTTACTGCAGCTGCAGGTGCAGCTCTTATTAAAGCCGGCGGGGTTGTAGAGAAAGTTGGAACTGTAACTGAAACTGTCGGTAAAGTTGGCTCTGCTGCCGCTCAGGTAACTATGACCGCAACTGCTCTTGCAGAAGGAAATTTAGCTAAAGCATTATCAACTGCAGGTTCTGCAATTCAAACAGCTGCATCAGCTGTAAAGGGTGTTAAGTCTATGGGTGATCAGTTTAAGGCTATAGATAAACAGGTTCAGGATGGAGTAAAAATTGCAGAAGAAACCAAACAGGCAGCAACAGAAACTAAATCAAAAATAGAACAGGTCAGAGCAGGCGCGACATCCGCTGCAGGTTCATCAGCCTCAGGCGGTATAGGGGCGTCTCAAGGTATTTCTCAGGCTCAGGCAAATAGTACTATCGTTACTAGTACACTTGGCGGGAATCCGGAACTTCAAGGACAGACTGCAGGAATTGGTGGTGCCGCAGCAAATACCGCAGCTTCTGCTAAAAAAGGCGGATTGAAAGGTTTTATTGGTAATGCAAAAGAGTTTTACAATAATAATGAAGAAACTATTAAAGAGGTCGGAAATCTTAGTAAGGATGTAATAAGCGGTATTCAAAACTTGAGAGGAAATGGCGGAACTTCGCAGGCTTCGAATCAGACTAATCCTGTGCAGCGACAGTCAGCCCGTCGTCCAGCCGGCGGTACTATTGCATCTCAGGCTCAATGGGATAAACTTGCAGAGAAAAAAGCAAAATGGGGCTTAACGTAGAGAAGTTTTTTCTTGTTTGAAAATTTTGTTTGTGATAATATTTTTTTGTATAAGTAGTAATTAATGAGGAAATGTTATATGCAAGCGCGCAGAGCAGCCAGAGAATTAGCTTTTATTTTATTTTCACAGTTTGATAAAAAAATTACAAAATATTCAAAAGATGATCTAGAGGATATAATTTTGAAGTCTGTCAGAATTTTGACAAGTAATGCAAGTGATGAATTGAAAGTCACGGTTGGTGCTCTTGTTGAAATGAGAAATCAAATTTCTGATTATGAAGCTGAACACGAAACTAATCTTAATCGTCCGATAGATGTTTCAAATATTCCTGTCCCGCTTCCAATGACTTCTGATATGACAGGACGTATCAATGAAATGATTGATATTGCAGAAAAAGCTCTTTTGGCTTTAGAAATTGCCGAATTCACAACTTTAGATTCTCAAAATGATGTTAAAGATTATGCAATTGAAATTGCAGAGTATTTTCAGAAATACCACAAAGAAGTTGATGAACTTATTCAAAAACATGCAAAAAACTGGGATATCCAGCGACTTGTGAAAATGGATAAGGATATTTTGAGAATTGCTATTGTTGAACTTCTTTATATTAAAGATGCTCCTATGAAGGTTGTCGTCGATGAAGCTCTTGAACTTGCTAAAAAATATTCTACTGATGACAGTTATTCGTTTATAAATGGTATTCTTGCAAAAGTTATTGTTGAATATGGTTTAACATAATATGTTTAAATTCTTTTCAGAAAGTTTTAATAATTTAAAGAAGGCTGTTTCAAATACAGCCCAATCACTTGTTGGAAATGTTGTAAGTTCTGTTGAAGGTGAGACGGAATTTTCTGATTTTGTATTAGATGATATGGAAGATTTGCTTATCAGTGCTGATCTTGGAGTCGGCTATGCTTCTGAGATTGTTGATAAACTTCGCAATCAATCTAAAATTAAACCGTCTGATATAAAAAATTATTTAAAGGAAGAATTCGAAACTGTTCTTAAGAATGCTGGTTCAACTGAATTAAATTTTCAAGACGGTAATTTAAATGTATATTTTATAACAGGTGTAAACGGAGTTGGTAAGACTACTTTAATTGCAAAACTTGCTTATAAATTTAAGCAGGATGGCAAAAAGGTTCTCATTGCAGCAGGTGATACGTTTCGTGCTGCCGCTGAAGAACAGTTGAATATATGGTCTGAGCGTGCTGGTGCTGACATTGTAAGACGTGATAAAGCTGATGCGGCTTCTGTTGTATACGAAGCACTCCAAAAGGCTAAAAATGAAAACTATGATGTCGTTCTGGTCGACACCGCAGGACGTTTGCAAAATAAGTTTAACCTTATGGAAGAACTTACTAAAATTAAAAATGTTATTGACAAAAATTCTCCTGACAGTTTAAGGGAGAGCATTCTTGTACTTGATGCAAATACCGGACAAAATGGTTTACAACAGGCAAAAGTCTTTTTAGAAGCCGTGAATATAACGTGTGTTGCTTTAACAAAGCTTGATGGTTCTGCTAAAGGTGCAGTTGCTCTTGCTGTCGCAAAAGAAATGAAGTTACCGGTGAAACTTATAGGCGTGGGAGAAAAAATGGAAGACTTAAAGTCTTTCAACGCTGAAGATTTTATCAATGCTATTTTTGAGGGATAAATGCAAACCGTTTTAGAATCCGTAAAAACAATTCTTGGAAATGAGATTAAATTAATTTCGGTAGATGGTGAAATTTCAAAAATATTAGTAATTGGTGTTTTTCATGGCGATGAACCTCAAGGAAAGTTTTTAATAGATAAATATCTGCAAATGAACAGTAGGACTGGTTTGTTTATTCCTTGCTTAAATCCAGATGGGATGGCGCAAAATACCCGTGTTAATAAAAATGGAGTTGATTTAAACCGAAATTTTCCCACTGAAAATTGGGGAAAGAATGAGGGGGCTAATGCAACTTGTGATGATCATACTACTGCATATTACGGAGGAAGTGTCCCTGCAAGTGAAATAGAGACGAAATTCGTTATTAATGTTATTAACAAATATAAACCGAAATTAATTTTAACACTTCATTCCCCTTATAAAGTTGTGAATTATGATGGGCCAGCAAGAAAAATTGCAGAAAAGATTTCTGAAATTATAAAATATCCAGTGGAGGAAAGTATTGGGTACCCTACACCTGGAAGTTTCGGTACATATTGCGGAGTTGAAAGGAATATTCCTGTGATTACGTTAGAGTTGGATGAAAAAATACCGGTTGAAGATTTAATCCAACCAGTATTTAATGTTTTTGATTATGTCTGTAGTTTATAGTATTAATCGAATTCACCCATTCCTAATGTTTTTTGTATTGAGGTGTATAATTCGCTAAAAAAGCCTTGATTAGCATATTCTTGCGTTTTCAGGCTAAAGTTTGCGCCTTTTTTCAGTGTGATTTTTTCAGGATCTCTTACATAACCTGTTCCATTTTTAAAGCGTGTTTGTTTTGTCTCATCAGCATAATCGCTAAAACTTTTTGCTACTTCTGGAAATAATTCTCTGAATTCTGCAAGAGTTATATCCTCTTTTATTTTTAAGTCAAAGTGCATGTTATCTTCGTTAATTGAAATCTCAGCAGCTTCATTTCTCTTTTTTTGCATATTTAAGAGATTTATATATTCTTGTTCATATTTTTCTCGTTCTTCTCCTGTTAATTTAGGATCATAAATTCTCATTTTTGCTTCTTCAAGTTTATCATTAAACCAGTTGGCCTTTTCTTGTAGGGTCGTTCGACCTTCTTTATTTGTTGCTTCGGGCTTTTTACCTATTGGAATAATTAGGACGTCGCCTTGTTTAATGTGTCCATTTTTTCCGATTTTACCAGGATTAAGTTTTGCTAATTCTTCTGTGCTGCATCCATATATTTTGGCATACATCCCCAGTGTTTCTCCGCTTTGAACTGTTGTTGTTACATTGTCTGGCATATTCATCTCCTTATTATATCATCCTCACTATATGTATATAAAGTATATAAATTTTAAATAATTGCCTTTAATTTAATTTTTACTTAACAAATCTTTATTTTTGGAATGTTTGTGCTAAAATTAATTTGAAAGAGGGATATTATTTATGAAGTTACATAATTCTTATACTAATAGGGTTGAAGAGTTTACTCCTATTGATGGAAATAAGGTAAAAATGTATGTCTGTGGTCCAACGGTCTATGATTATGCACATCTTGGGCATGCAAGATGCTATATTACGTGGGATATTTTATACAGATATTTGAAATTTAAAGGCTATGATGTTACATATTGCCGTAATGTGACTGATGTTGATGATAAAATTCTTAAAAAAGCTGAAAATGAAGGAAAAATTCCGGAACAGGTTTCCCAGTATTGGTATAAACAGTTTGAAAATTCAATGAAATCGTTAAATACACTTAAGCCTGATATTGAACCTTTTGCAACAAAAACGCTTGGGGAGATGATTTCAATCGTTAAGGATTTGATTAATAAGGGGTATGCTTATGAGGCAGATGGAGATGTTTATTTCAGAGTAAAAAAATTCCCTCAATATGGATATCTGTCAAAACAACCTATAGATCAACTTGAGAGTGGTGCAAGGATTGAGGTTGGGGAGCATAAAGAAGATCCTCTTGATTTTGCGCTGTGGAAAAAGGACGAAAAATTTGGCTATAATTCTCCATGGGGACTTGGTCGTCCTGGCTGGCACATTGAATGTTCTGCTATGAGCAGAAAATATCTTGGTAAGACTATTGATATTCACGCAGGTGGTGCGGATTTAATTTTCCCGCATCACGAAAATGAAATTGCTCAATCCGAATGCGCAAACGGATGTAAGTTTGTTAATTATTGGCTTCATAATGGGTTTGTTACCATAAATAAAGAAAAAATGTCTAAATCGTTAGGTAATTTTTTGACAATAGATGAACTGTTAAAAAAATATGATGCAAATACCATAAGATTTTTTATCCTGACTAATCATTACAGAATGCCGGTGGAATTTTCTGATGAGGCATTATCGTCTGCTCAGGCAGGAGTAAAAAGACTTCTTAATGCGAAACAAACTAAGCTTAATGAAGATTTGGATATAACGAAAACAGATGAATATAAACAATTTGTCGATGCTATGGATGATGATTTAAATACATCTAAGGCTCTTGCCGTATTATTTGAATTAACAAACAAAGCTAATAAAGATGATAAAGATGCTTTTACTATTCTTTACAAGCTTGCTAGTGTACTGGGATTTAATTTTGAAAAGCCTGCATTATCTGAAGAAGAACTTAATAATGCTGTAAAACATGTGTCTGAGGTGCTTGGTGAAAATTTTGCCGATATGGATGAACTTATTACTTATAGAAAACAAGCGAGAGATGCTAAAAATTGGGATATTGCTGATAAGATAAGATTGGCATTAGATGAAGTTAATATTGTATTGAAAGATTCGAAAGAGGGCACAACGTGGGAGACCAAGTAAAGTGTTTTTGCGGATTAGTCTGCATAATTTTCTTGACAATGATATTTTCAGTGCCTGTTGATGCTCAAATCCCTTCTACAACTTTGCAGATAGCAAAAACGGCAGAGGCAACTGAAGCTAAAAATATTTCAGCATCTGAATTTATTCGTGTAGGAATAGGGAGTCCTTCTTTTGGTACGTATGTTTATAAAAATATAGGGATTTATGGAACATCTCAATTGGAAATTTATGTTGGAAATACTTTGATAGATAAATTTTCTGCTAATACTAACGTTAATGTTAGCATAAATCCTGATTATACATATACTTTAAAAGAAGATGATGGAACTGAAATTGCCAAAGTCGCTGGAAATGTTACGTTTAAATGCCCTGATGGACTTCTCGGGGTAAAAGGCTTGAAGAGAGCTGGTAGTGTAGCACTTTACAGAGGAAGTTTTGATATTGTAAAGGCTTCTGGTGGTGTGCAATTTAATCTTGTAAATAGACTTGGGGTTGAAGAATATTTAAAAGGTGTTGTTCCGAATGAAATGCCTGTAAGATTTGGGTTAGAAGCATTAAAAGCGCAAAGTGTTGCCGCAAGAAATTATGTTCTCTCTCCGAGGGTAAAATCGTCTCCAAATTATGACGTTGTTGATTCTGTTGCAAGTCAGGTATATTTTGGTGCAAATTCCGAGAAGGAACTTGGAAATCAGGCTGTCCAAGAAACAGAAGGAATTGTAGCACTTTATGATTGGGATTTGATACTTGCACTTTATTCTTCTACCGCAGGTGGTTATACCGAAAGTTACTCGTATGCTTTTTCAGATCCTTCTACAAAAGAATTCCCGTCGGATGATAAGCCTTATTTGAGAGCTAAACCTGATATTCTTTCACAAGGTTCTTTAAAATCGGAAAATGACGCTATGGAATATTACAAATCAAGCCCGGATGCTTATGATATTCGTTCTCCATATTTTCGCTGGACGAAAGAATGGTCTGCGGATGAATTAAAAAAAGAGCTTGAACAGAGTCTTGTTAAGCAATCGACGACCGGATTTGTTCGCCCGGCATTTAATAAAGGTGATACACTGGATGATATTATGGAATTAAAGGTCTTAAGGCGTGGAGATTCCGGAAAAATTATTGAAATGGAAATAGTTACTAAATCCCAGACTTATAAAGTATTTAAGGAATTGGTTATAAGACGGTTATTAACAAAAAATGGCAGTGCACTCCCGAGTGCTAATGTTGTGTTTGAAAATGCTCAGGATAATGAAGGGAATCTTATTTCAGTAAAAGCTTACGGCGGGGGATTCGGTCATGGTGTCGGTTTAAGTCAGTATGGTGCAGGATTTATGGCTAGCGAGCTTCATATCCCGTTTGATAAAATTTTGCAGCATTATTATTCGGGTATTATTCTTGGAACAAAACCTGTTATAGTTTCTGCGGATATCTCTCAACAGGTTGTTGCTCAAGGTTTTTATGCTAATAGAAAGTTTGCAAATATCGTTGTTGACAACAAATTTCAGGTAAGTAAGTTAAATGTAAATATAAACGGTAAGGATTATACATTTGATCTTCCGACAAGTATCTTTGGCGGGAATCGCTGTGTAAGAATTAATATTTCAAAATATATTAAGCAGGGGCATAACGTAATTGTTTATAGTTATCCTATGGAAGAGGGAAACAAAAAAGCTTTAAGATTATTTGTGGAATTGGTGGAAAAAGATGACAACAACGATATCTGGTGATGACAGTAAAACGACAAGTGTTTTAAAGGCTGCGTGGTTGATTGCAGTTGTTACTATTGTAAGTAAATTAATAGGTTTTGTCAGAGATATTATTATTGCAAATTACTATGGCGCTTCGCTTGTTTCTGATGCTTATTATTATGCATATCAAATTCCGTCGCTTTCTCTAATATTGCTTGGTGGAGTGGGAGGACCTTTCCATAGTGCGACTGTTGCGATTTTTTCAAAACTTATTCCTTCACTTAAAAATAAACCGGATGAGGTTGTTAATAAATTATATTCAACTTTTATGACAGCTACTATTCTTTTATTTTTGCTTTTATCTGTTGTAATTTTTATGTTTCCGCGACAGATAATGGGGTTGATTATTTCGAGTGGCTCTGTTGAAATGATTAATCTTGCTGCTACTCATTTAAAAATAATGACTCCTTTATTGATTATAGGTGGAATTGTCGGAATTTATTACGGAATTTTAATTATTTATAAACAATTTATGCTTCCGAATTTATCTCCTATAATCATGAGTATTGCAATTATAGTTGTGGTAATGGCTGTTCCTGATGATACTAAAGGGTATGCTCTTGCTTGGGCAACTACTGTTGGCGCGATATTGCAGCTTATTATACAATATCCTAATGTTAGAAAACTCGGTTTTAAACTTAAGCCTAATTTTGAATTTACCAACAATTCTCATTTTAAAGAAATTTGTGAACTTCTTTTCCCCGCTGTATTGAGCTCCACAGTTGGACAAATACATATTTATGTAGATATGTTTTTTACATCTTCTATATCCGAAGGAGCCTGGACGGCAATCGGTTATGCAAATAGAGTTTTTCAATTCCCAGTTGGGATTCTTGTCACTGCTTTCCTTGTACCATTGTTTCCAATTTTTGCGAGACTTGTTGGTGATAAGGATTATGATGGTATCCGTAAGTACTTTAACAAAGGTGTCGGGGTACTATTTTTTGCGGCTATCCCTATTATTATAGGAATTCTTGTTGTTGGGTTAGATAGCGTGAGATTGGTTTTTGAGCGCGGAGCATTTGATGCTGAGGCTACATTTATGGTAACGGAGGCTTTATGGTTTTTATCTGTTTCTATTTTGCCTTATGTTTTCAGAGATTCTATAACAAGAGTTTATTATTCCTTTAATGACAGTGCAACTCCTTTTACTGTCGCTTTTTCTTCTATCGTATTGAAGTTTTTGTTAAATGTTTTATTTATTTCTAAATTACAAATGGGAATTGGCGGGATTACCCTTTCAACATCACTTGTCACTCTTTTCAATGCCTGTGTACTTGGAATTCTTATGAATAAAAAAATGAGTATGGATTATAAATCTTTATTTATAAATTTGTTTAAAATGCTTATTGCCGGGGCTGTTACATTTGCAGTATGTTTGGCTTGTGCTTATGAATATGATATATTAGTTCATCTTCCAAGTTTGATATTTGAAATTGTAAAGATTTTATTTGTTTTTATTGTTTGTATGGCTGTATATGTGCCATTGAATCTTCTAATGAAGATGGATTATGCTAGCGAGCTTGCTATAAGACTAAAAAATAAGCTTAGTTAGACTTGAACCGAACTATTTTATACAATATGATGCTTCTTTTATTCCCACTATTCGGGTAATAAAGCTTATATTTATTTTCAAATTCCCTATATAGTTTCCTCAAATTCTTATCCCTTGCAATTGTTTTCATAATTCTTATTGGAGCTAGGAGTACATTTTTTAGTTCAATAAGATGGTCTTTTATCCTCATTGGATACGAAACAGAATCCATATATTTTGCTCTGTCAGCAAAATAGTCAGCCATATTTTCTATTTCCAAATATTTAGCGATACCTGGAGCCTCAAGCCCTTCTTTCAGGTATTTTTCAACTGCTTTACCCAGTCGCTTATCATTATTTGTAGCGTAGCGCCACATAGCATTAGTACTTTTTGTTATAACATCGTAATTCATAAGATTTCATTATATATTTTATTATAAATCAAAAAATTTTTTTGCTATTATTATTAAAAAGGAGATAAGAATATGCTTGAGAATATTGAAAAGATTAAAGAAGTTCTGGATAATGATGGAGTGATCGCTTATGTTACAGATACTGTTTGGGGGCTTGGATGTTTACCTTCTTCCGAAAAGGCCGTCAAGAAAATATATGAGATTAAGCATAGAGAAGCACAAAAACCTTTAATCTTGATGTCTTCAGAGGCATATCATTTATTGGAATATGTTAAACAACCACTGGGTAAAACTGCATCAAAGCTTATTAAGCAATATTTCCCTGGGGCATTGACTCTTGTTCTTGAAAAATCGGAGAAGACACCTTATTATATGACATCAAATATGGAGACTGTCGGGATTAGAGTTCCTGATAATACGGTTTTTAAAGAAATTTGCGAAAATATAACTGGACATGTCCTTGCAACAACCAGTGCAAATTTGTCACATCAACCTTCTGCAAAAAGTTATGAACAAGCTTTAGAAAATATGAAAGGGCTTGTTGATATGATAATCCCTGATTACGGATATTTTGCAAAAGGTCTGGAATCAACTGTTGCCGGTGTATTTGATGATGAAATTAAAATATTTCGTCAGGGGGCTATTAAGTTGGATTTTAATTGATTTATTAGAAAAATATGCTATAATTTTTCTGGTTAGATTTGTGAGGTTATACTATGAAAAAGATATTAGTTACATTACTTTTCCTTTCTCTTTTTCAAGGAATAGGAATCGCTCAGACAAATGAAACTCAACTTAGTGAAAAAGAAAATTATATAAAACAAATTCTTGCTAATGATTATAAATTTACACCTTCCGGATTTTTTATTGCAATTACTAACGGTAACGCCAAGTATGTTGATTTATTCTTAAAAGCAGGTATGGATCCTAATACTACATATATGAAAGTTCCTGCTATTTGTACAGCAATATGTTCTAAACAGGCAAAAATAGTTGAACTGTTGTTAAAGGCAGGTGTAGATCCAAATAAAGAACTTTTAGGTCAGTCTCCTCTCTTATATGCTATTAATCGATTGGATTCCGCAACTGTTGATGTTTTGATTAAATACGGTGCAGATGTAAACAGGGCTTCTAACGGAGTCTATCCTTTAAACTATGCTCTAAGAAAAAAAGATTCAGGTATTATTAAAAGTATAGTTAATGCCGGTGCTATACCAAATGATGATGCACTTATCAGAGCAATTAAAACCAAAGATGAAAATATTAAAACTCTTGTACTTGAAAAATATACGCAAAAAAATTAAAAACTCCCTTTAAAAGGGAGTTTTTTTAGATTTGTGATGGTTCTCTGTTAATCAAGTTGATTGCTTTATCAATCTTTTCGTTTAGGTCTGCATAATATTCAAATTCTTCCTGAGATCTTGAAATTTCCACTCCATGCTGTGTAACTGTTTTTAATTGTTTAAGAAGATCTATCGTCATCATAATTCCTTTAAACAATGAGCCTTCATCTTTGTAATCACGTTTGTCTGCATTATAGTATATGTTCCCCCAGTTCAGAATAGAATCGTCATTTGTTGAATTAGCATAAGCCCAGCTGTAGATATACTTTGTAAGTTCGTAATTAAGTTCAACAGGTCTATATGTCTTATCTGTTTCTTTGGATAAATCATTATATTTTCCTAGTGTTCTGTTTAATTTTGATATATAGTTTTCAAGCCTTTCGTTTGGATGATTGAATGTTTTAAAACCTCTTTCGTGATCTGTTTTAAATTTTATATCTTTTTTGAAATCAATATTTGCCAGCGCTCCGACTGAAGCTGCAAGCTCAATTGGTGTCATCCCTTGAAAGGCTCTGGAATCTACCATTTCCATAATTGGAATTTGTTCGTATCCGTTCAAATTTGAGAGCATTTGAGCCTTATTTGAAAGTTCGTTTTGAGAATTCAGATAACCAAAGTCTTTTAGAATTTTTGTTTTTTGAGAAAAAATATTTTTTAAATTTTCTCTCTTTCTTTTTGCAATTTGTTCATTTTGGTTATATGTAAATAACGATTTTTCACAAATGAAATTTAGCATTTCATCATTTCTACATTCTTCATAATATTTTGTGATAAATGAGTAATCAGGCTTAAATGCACTTTTTATATTATTGGGTTTTGATTTTACAAGTTTATCAAAAATTGAAGCTTGTTCATCATTTAAGCTGAGAGTATAGCAGTAACCTATTTTATCAATTCCTCGTCTTCCAGCTCTACCAGCCATTTGATGAAATTCATTGGGAGAAATAGAACGTTTGTTGTCTTCTCCGTCAGGTGTAGAAGAAGGCTTTCTTGTTGCTGTTATTATGGTTGTTCTTGTCGGCATATTTATGCCTGCGGATAAAGTTTCTGTAGCTATAACTGCTTTTATAAGTTTCCTTTGGAATAGTTCTTCTACAAGCTCTTTTTGTGTCGGTAATAATCCTGCATTATGAACGGCATACCCCTTTAGCAATGCTTTTTTATTTAATGTTTCTCCCAGATATTTTCCTGCTAATTCATAGTCTTCTATTGTCTTTTGTATTTCGATCCTTTCTTCATCATTTGTTAATTTAGGACCGTATTTCGTTAAATATTCTAAAATATCTTTGCTGTTGCGTTTGTCAAATACAAAGAATATCGCAGGTAATTTGTCTTCGTCTTTTAATTTTTGAACAACATTTCCATAGGCATAGGCAGGAATAATCCCTTTTTTCTCTGCTAATCTGTCAAGTTTGTCAATTTGTTCATTAAATTTTGATTTCTTTTTCGATTTTGCAGGTTTATTGAGATCATGAATATTTATATTTTCAAATTTCAAAGGAACATGTCGGTTTTCAGTTGGCACGTCTATTAGTACGGTATGTATAGGTTTAGTATCATTCGTCTTATAGTTTTTTAAATCGTTATTTTTTTCAGAAACAATTTCAGTTTCTCCTTGTTTCCTTATTCTTGACATCCATCCGCTGATTTCTTTGTTATTCCCTATAGTTGCTGAAAGTGAGAGTAATTGAACTTCAGGTTTAGACAGAAAAATTGACTGTTCCCATATCCCGCCTCTGTCAACATCCCCGAGATAGTGAAGTTCGTCAAATATTACGGTTTTTAATCCATCTAAAAGATCATTGTGACGTCCGAAGGTCTCTCCAAAAACCATGTTTCTGTAAACTTCTGTCGTCATAATTAGTATTGGTGCATCTTTATTAATCTTTGTATCTCCTGTTAAAATCCCTACATTCTCTTTCCCGTAAATTTTTTGAAAATCCCTAAATTTTTCATTGCTGAGTGCTTTCAGGGGAGTTGTGTAGAATGTTTTTTCGCCGTTTTTTAAATTTTTTGTCATTGCATAATGTGCAATAGCTGTTTTCCCTGTACCTGTCGGAGCCGTAACAAGTACATCATTATCCAGATAAATATTTTGGGCTGCTGCTGTTTGAAATACATCAGGTTTTGCACCTTTAGGAAGCTGGAAATAATTAGCATCAACAGTTTTATCAAAATCGGAGCCTGTAAATATCGGATATGACATTTGTGTCATATGGTTTAAAATAATTTCAGGTTCTACATTTTGATTGTTCTTAACTGTTTTTTGTGATTTGTTATATGTAACATTGTTGTTTGTTATCTTAAAGTTAATTCCGTAAATCTTCATTATGCCCCTTTCATTTTTTGTTTTAAAAACTGTAATTTTAAAAATTTGCTTTTTTGTTACTTAATTTTTACAAAAAATGCTTGAAAATAAAATGTGTTCTTGATATTATTGATTTGTTGACGATCTTAATCGTCATATAAATGGGCGCCCGTAGCTCAGCTGGATAGAGCGTTTGGCTACGAACCAAAAGGTCGGGGGTTCGAATCCCTCCGGGCGTAAATAAGAGCTACTGTTTTATAACAGTAGCTCTTATTTTGTAATTTTTTATTTGACTTTTGGCTGTATTACTTATGTGGCTGTATTTTTTAGTCTGATTTGCTTGGAAGTAAAATTCCAAAATATCATCCTGAACTTGTTTCAGGATCTTATAATAGTGCGACATTGAGCCAATTTATACAGATCAGGAGCTGCTTGACTATAAAAAATCAAACTGGACTAAAACGGACTTTATTAGGACATAAAATTACAAAAAATATTTTTAAATAAGCCTGAAATTTACTCAAATTGCGGGAATTCCAAAGCTCAATTAATGCCCAAATTTATAGTTGGGCAGGTATGAATTGTTCAATTTTTAGCCCTATTCATATGTATCATTTAAATTTATAAACCAAGTTTTTGTGGCAAATCAGCAAACTCTGCAAAATTTTTACATTGCATCGCCTTGGTCAATAAAAAATCTTCCACAGATTCCGGATAATGTGTCAGGTCTTTCCTAAAAACAGGAATTTCTGGAATATATTCAAGAATTACATGTTTATATGGGTATGAACCTACAGCATTTCCACAAGTATCTAATCTTTCTATTAACCTTGTCTCTTTTGATACTAATTTGTATTTTGATAATGCAGGAAATACAACTTCACCCCCGTGCTCCATGTTTGAGGATACTTGCGAGCCTTTAGGTATTCTATATTCAATTAGCATAGGTTCAAATTTTATATTTCCATTCCAATCAAATGGAGTTCCCATATATTGGTATGCACCAAACTTATGATGTGCCGCATATGCAAAACCGCTGTTTGGGACTATTTCATCTCCCACTTGAGCTCTTTCTATTATATCGAAATCCGAACCTAATTGCTGTCCTATTCTTTGTTGTCTTCCTCTAAAAGCAACACTATTATATGGTTGTGGTTCCAAACTTAGAAAATTCCTATTATAATCAATTTTATCAAGATTATCGGATGCAATGCGTTTTTGCTTCCTTATAAGAGCTTTTTGTATCTGTTCTTGACTGGCATTAGGATGATTTTTCATAAAGAATCTCATCAACTCTTCTATAGTCTCATTTGAATTCGAAGCATTAAAATCATGATGTCCTACAACTTCAGTTCTACCTCTTTTGGCATAAGGAGCAACATGACATACGGGATCAAACCAAGTTTCTACTTTTTTAACAAAAGTATCAGCTTTTAATTTGGACGTGTATTTCAAATCCGACAGAGTCACTTTTACAGGCTTAGTTGCAAGCAAACTTTTGCCTGTTTTTGTCCAGGCAACAATTTCTTTACCTATAGTTGTTCCGATTTTTCCTATCCCCATTAACAATTTCCTTAAATTCCCCTAGTATTTTTATAAAGTATTTTTTATGTCAAAAATTGTCTAATTGTTATAAAATGTAACAAACATTCTCTATCTAAGAAGGCCAGGAAATGGTCAAACTTTCTGTTCAAAATACTCAAACCGACTGTCATTTTATAGTGGCGAAATTTACTGTCAAAGGATAGAAAAATGCAAAACAACACTTCGCTATTCAAGTCCTTTATTATTAGAAGGTAATAAATAATAAAGGAGTAAACTTATGGAATGTGTAGAACCAATTAGAAATCGAGAAGAAATTGAAACAGTGAAAAGAATTTTAAAAGGTAAAGGAATGCGAAATTTTCTATTATTCTTAATTGGAATTAATAGCGGATTAAGAATATCTGACATTTTAAAATTAAAAGTTCAAGATGTTATTTATTTCTGCGTTCTTAAGTATCTGTTTACTGTTGAATATGAAACTCCAACTTCTTCTGCAATCTGAAATCTGTCCATACCCTGCTGTAATTTTTCTAGTATTTTACTCATTAAAGATTCTTTTTTACGTTTTTTGTTACTCAGTTTGTATTTTTGTCGGTTTGCCTTTACTGTACTGATGCTAATATCTAACTGTTTGGCTATCTCTTTATTTGTAAGTTCACTTTGTAATAAACTAAGCAACTCTTGTTTTTGTATTTTTTTTGGAGTTGTTGCGAATTGTTCTTTATACCATTTTACTATTATGTATTTACTTAATCCTGTCATTCTAATCATTTTGGTAAGTGTCAGATTTTGATTGGCAATGTTTTTCATAATATTGTCTATCTCTTCTACAGTTTTCACCTGTGCCCTTTTTATATTAAAATTTTTCATTAAATTATAAATAGTTCCGTAACTTACATCGAACAAATCAGCAATTTCTTTGACGGTTTTCCCCTCTTTAAGATAATTTTCTAATTTGGATATTGAAATCCGTTTATGACCGGTAAATGACTGTGTATTGAAATTATAATATGTGTTAATCATATTTTTTTTAAACTGCTGAAGAAATTTTTTTGCTAATTTTTAATATTTTTTATAATTAGATAAAATATTATCCAGATTAGTTGTTGTGCAGAGAGCCCTACTTCCAAACTTAGTAGAATTTTTCAGGTTATAACCGAACCCATGGGATAAAAGTTAGCGTTTATTAAATTGTTCTTTCCACCACTTTAAATTTATTAGGTTTGATATTTTGAAATCGTCTATTATTCGTCCATAGACTTTGATATTCTCAAAATCTTTTCGTCTAAGTAAAGAACATTTTAGATAAACATTTCCACCGACAGATTTGAGGTTTCCTAAACTCGTTACCTGTGAATAACCAAAATAAGCATCCCCGTCAATATATTCCAGATTACCTAAATCCGTAACCTGTGAATGGCTGAAACAAGCATCCTTACCAATATATTTGAGTTTTCCTAAATTAGTAATATATGAATAAGTAGTAAAATAAGCATCCCCGCCAATAGATTCAAGATTTCTTAAATCAGTCACCTGTGAATTGCTGAAATCAGCATCTCCGCCAATGGATTCAAGATTTCTTAAATCAGTCACCTGTGAATCCCTGAAATCAGCATCTCCGCCAATAGTTTGAAGATTTCCTAAATTAGTAACCTGAGAAGCATAGAAATCAGCTTTTCCGCCAATAATTTCAAGATTTGCTAAATCAGTCACCTGTGAACTCCTGAAAACAGCATCTCCTCCAATCTTTTTGAGGTTTCCTAAATCAGTAATCTTGGAATGACAGAAATCAGCATTTCCGCCAATAACTTCAAGATTTTCTAAGTTAGTCCCCTGTGAATTTTTAAAATCAGCATTACCTTTGATTTTTTTAACTTTTTTAAACAGTTTGTTTTCATCTATCCCTAAATCTTGAAATGTGTAGTCGTCAGACGGTTGTTCGTATTTTGAAATAGTTAAATACCCGTCTTTATCTTCTTCTACTTCTATTCCAAAATATTTATA
>CALVHA010000021.1 GCA_944327255.1 Candidatus Gastranaerophilales bacterium
CAACCCAACGAATTTAAATAATTTCTAATCCTAATACAATTCTCATATTATAATATTCCTGCATAGATTGTTTCATTTTTAGCCATTTCCATCTGTATTGCATTTGCTAAAATCGATACTCCTTTTTTGTATTGTGTTTTAAGAACTACTTTCTGGTAATTTGAAATTAATGTTGGTAGTGTCATAGCTGCAACTACCCCGATAATTCCTAAAGTGATTAACACTTCCGCTAAAGTAAATCCTTTCTGTCGTTTCATCTTTTATCCTCCGTTTTAATTCTTACTGTCTCTTTAAAATTTTGTAGCACAAAATGACTGATCTGAATAATCAAATTAGTCAAAAAAACTGTAAAATACAGTTAGGGCGGCTAGCTAAGCCCCCCCCCCCTCAAGGAATTTCCAGCTATAACTGAATTTTGGGGTTTTCGTCTGTGCATATATTCTTATTATAACCTATTATATATGAATTTTCAAGTGTTCTAATGTAATATTCATTGACTTTTGATTAAAAATCATTAAAGCTTTTAAAGAAACTCATATAAATGGATGATTTTATTTTGAAAAATTAATTCATCATGAAAGTAAGCCGATAAATATATTGAGTAAAGTAGAGGTAGTTTTTATGAAGATAAACGGTGGAATTGAATATTTTCAAAATGGAATACGTGTTCCACTTAGGGCCATGCAGGTTCAGAGTGAGTTAATGGGAATTCATAACGAAAATATAAACGGCTTTGATAAAATCGGTTATCAGCGTCAAGAGGCTGTTGTATCATCATTTACCGAATTCCTTGGCGTTAATGGAATTTCAAAATCTACTGATGATAAAGTCGGTCGTATTGGAATGACGCAAAACCCGTTAGATCTGGCACTTGCAACAAAAGGATATTTTCAAATAGAAAATGATAATGGTGTAAAACTTACAAGGGACGGGCGTTTTAAACTTGATAAGGATGGAAATCTTTTGACTCTTGATGACAGTAAAGTGTTGTCAAATGCAGGTATTCCAATAAAGCTTCATATTGTTCCTGATGATTTAAATAAAATTAAGATAGAAGACAGTGGGCTTTTGAGTGTTTTCAATGAGGCGACAAGAAAACTTGAACCTGTTGCAACCATAGGTGTTGTTGATGCTAGAGGATCAATTGTTACAGAACCAAAGGTAAAACAGGGTTACAGCGAATATTCAAACGTTGCTTTACAAAATGAGTTTATTGAAATGATGCCTATTATTAGAAATTTCGAAGCTAACAGGCAGGTATTTCTAATTCAAAACCAGAATTTGCAAAAGGTAATAAATCAATTAGGTTCAACATCATAATTAAAGGGCTAGACTTATGAATAACTTACAGGGAATTATCAGAAAAAGCACAAATAACGTACTTAACCAATGGGAAAAACTCGGTTCTGTGGCAAATAATCTTGCGAATTACAATACAAGAGGCTATAAAGCTGTACGATTTGAGCAGATGCTAAAGGAGGATGGATATCTTACCGGAGCAATTCGTACGGATTACAGTCAGGGTTCAATACAAGTTACCAGTAATCCGTTTGATATAGCTATTAACGGACAGGGATATATCCCGGTGTTCTCAAAGACCGGAGAAGTCGCATATACTCGTGATGGAGCATTAAAACAGGGTGTTGACGGTTATCTTGTAACATCTGATGACTGGATTGTTGGAAATGGTATAAAAATTCCTTCAAACTGTTATAAGTTTACAATTGAAGGCAACGGTGATGTTTATGCTTATGAAAAGGCCCAGGCTAAAGGGAAAAAAATTGGGAATATTCCTCTCGTAAGGTTTGCGAATCCTGAAGGTTTGGAACAGACTGATATGAATAAAATGCGCCCTACAGAAGAATCAGGTGAAGCCGTTTTAGTTAAGGATCATACTTGTATAGTGCAAAACAATCTTGAAAATTCAAATGTAAAAATTATGGATTCTGTAAGTGATATGCTGAGGTTAAACGCTTCAATGCTTGCCAGCACAAGAATGATGAAAGTTGTTGATGACATGTATAACAAATCAATTAATATCAGAGAATAGTAAAGTAAGAGGATAGAAATATGTATACACCATTAGACAGTATGGGTAAAGTTTCATTAATGTTAGACCTTGTGTCCCAGAGGCAAGTTGCACTGGGTTCAAATCTCGCTAACATGCACACTCCGGGATATGTAAGACGGGATATTAACTTTCAGGAATATCTTGGTTCAATGAATAGTCCTCTTGAAACAAAATTGTCACAAAGACTTGGACCTTCTGCAATAATTGAAGAACGTTATCAGGAGGAAATCCGTCCAGATAAAGAGCTGATGGAACTTCAAAATAACTCAATTTTGTATTCGATGGCAACACGAAGAATGTCAAATATTATTACGGAAATGAAAACAGTAATAAACGTTGGTAAGTAAGGCAGGTAATAGTTATGGGTATACTTGAATCAATGAATATAGGCGGAAAGGCCTTAAGAGCACACGGAAATCGACTGGATGTTCATACAAAAAACATCGCAAATGTAGATACCCCGAATTATATAAGAAAAATACCTGTTTTAAATGCAACAGATGATATATCTTTTCATGGTTTGATGAACGAAATGAAAGAAGATGTATTTGGCGTTGGAACATTACCATACTTAACTGGCGGAGTAACGTTCAGTGGAAGTGTTGAAGATCCGACGTTAGGAGAAAAGATTTATAAACCCGGACATCCTGATGCTGATGCAAACGGCTATATTCGTGCATCAAACGTAAATCCTATGGTTGAAATGGCTGATGCAATTCTTGCTCAGCGTGCATATGAAGCGAACTTAGCCCTTGTTAGTATAACAAAAGCAATGGCACAAAAAGCGATTGAAATCGGTAGATAATTTAATAATGATTAATCTGTTATATTATTTATCCAATACTTCGTAAAGGCTTGGGGCTTCTTGGATACTTACGTTGTTTTGCGGGATTTTTAAAACTTTTGCGCATACTTTTCTATTTGCATACTCTATTGTTATAATATCCCCTTCTCTAAGTTGTTTTGCCGCTTTTGCCTGAATCCCGTTTACTAAAACACGCCCCATATCAGAAACTTCATTTGCAACTGTTCTTCTCTTTATTAAACGTGAAACTTTTAAAAATTTGTCTAATCTCATAATTTATCTATTCCTTAGTGTTGCTTTACATTTTATCACAAGAATAAAATTCATGTTATAATCAGCTATGTAATGATTGGAGTTTTTAATGATTAAAAGATTTATTTTAATATTGTTTTTGTTATTGTTCGGAATTCATAGCTCAGCCTTTGCAGGGGAGATACGATTTGTGCAGGTTACAGATTCTCACTTTTCGGTTAACAGTGATTACTCAAAACGAGTTCTGCAGTCTGCAGTTGAGGATATTAATTCTTTGAGTAATATCTCATTTGTCGCTTTTACCGGTGATAATATTGACTCTTCACGCCCTGAAAATCTTGATGAATTTATGAAAATTATTAATAAATTAGATGTTCCTTACTATCTGGTATTTGGAAATCATGATGTTTTTAAGAGTAATGGTTTGTCTAAAAAGAGATATATAGAAATTATAAGAGCACATAATTGGTTCTATAGACCTTCAAAACCTAATTATGTATTTAAAAAGGGGGAATTTGTCTTTATTGTCCTGGATGGCGCGAAAGAAACAATTCCTGGAACAGGAGGTTATTATAAGCAGGCGACACTTGAATGGCTTGATAAACAGTTGACTAAATATGAAGAACGTCCTGTAATAATTTTACAGCACTTCCCGATTATACCGCCGAAACCTGACAAGTCTCATATGGTTTATAAGCCGGAAGATTATTTTGCTGTATTAGAAAAACATGATAATGTAATAGCTATTGTTTCAGGACATTATCATATGAATAAGGAAAAAATGCATAACGGAATTTATCATATTAATTCTCCTTCGTTGGTTGGTGCAGCCAATCCATATAAAATTATTGATATTGTAACGACCAAAGGTTTTTCTCCAATGATATACACCCAGTTGAGGGAGGTTAATGTGGTCGTTGATGATTAAGTACTATTGCTTTTTTTGTCGTATAATATTATAATCGTTATAAAAGTGATATAAAGGATTTAAAAGAATTAATGAGTGAGGCGAGCAGTATATTTTTTAATTTAATGATCATTGTTTTATTATTATTTTCAAACGGCTTTTTTGTAGCATCTGAGTTTGCGATGGTCAAGGTTCGAAAAACCAGAATAGAACAACTTGTTAAGGAAGGGGATTTTAACGCTAAATTAGCGCTTGAGGCGATAAAAGATTTAGATAAATTTATTGCGGCTGTTCAGTTGGGGGTTACAATTTCAAGTATCGGCTTAGGTTGGGTTGGAGAAGGGACTCTTGCTAAAATTATTGAACCGTTGTTTCATTTTCTGCCAGGTGTAAGTGCAACAGTTGCTACTCATACTGTTTCGGCAACTTTATCTTTTGCTCTTATTACCTTCCTGCATGTAGTGCTTGGAGAATTGATACCTAAATCTATAGCTTTAGAATATACGGAAAAAACAGCTTTATGGGTTGCAAGACCGATGCAAGGTATTACTTTTATTTTTGGTCCATTTATATGGGCTTTGAACGGTTTTGGAAATTTTGTATTAAAGTTGTTACATATTCCTCACTCCCATAAGGGTTCTCTGGTGCATTCAACAGAAGAATTGGATATGCTTGTTAATGCAAGTTATGATGGAGGAGTGTTGAATGAAACCGAAAAAGATATGCTTCATAATGTATTTAAGTTTTCGGATTTAACTGCCAAACAGGTTATGATTCCAAGAACGGATATGGTTTGTATTCCTATCGATATGGATTTTGAAGAATTGAATAAGCTTGCAGCTGAAAGTCAGTATACAAGATACCCAGTTTATGATGTAGATATTGACCATATTATAGGGCTTGTGCATGTTAAAGATTTATATTCTTTATCACTTAAGAATGAAGTTTGTCCTATCAAAAGTATTTTAAGAGAAATTTTACTTGTTCCAGAAACTATAACTATGGATAATCTGGTTCTTGAGTTTAAAAAGCGTAAAGGGCAGATGGCAATTGTTGTTGATGAATTTGGCGGAACTTCAGGATTAATTACTCTTGAAGATGTTCTTGAAGAAATATTTGGAGATGTTCAGGACGAGTTTGACGAGGAAGAAGAATCTGATATTAAAGAAATTGCTCCAAATACTTATATTGCCAATGCAATGATGCGTTTGGATGAAGTCTCTGAATTCTTTAACCTTGACAGAAATGATCTTGAAGATGACGACGTTGATACAATCGGAGGTTTTGTTGTTAAGCTTTTAGGTCGTATTGCGGCATTGAATGATGAAGTTTCGTTCAAGGATTTAACGTTTATAGTTAAGGAAGTGGATGGGGCACGAATTACAAGATTAGAAATAATAAGAATGCCTGTTAAAGTGGCGGAAGATAATTCAGACGAAAATTAAAATTATTTGAAACATAAAAATCCCCTTTACGGAGGGGTTTTTAGTTCTATTCATCCTTCTATCTTAGAGCTGTGTTTTTTTTCCTCTTTTTAAATGATGTGTCAAAAACATATTAGTATAGAATAAAATATGGAAAGACAATCTTGGGTGGATTAATGAGTCAGAGTTTTGATTTCACATCTTATAATAATATAAAACGACTTTCGGAAGATGAGTTGTTTGAGCTTTGGCGTGAATATCTTAAAGATAAATCTAATAAGCAGGTTCGTGATACTTTAATTGTTCAATACATTTATCTTATTAGATATGTTGTTGGGAGAGTTAAGGTTACACTTCCGGTGACAATATCTCTTGAAGATGTCGCAGGTTACGGTGTTGAAGGTTTAATTAATGCTATCGAAAGATATTCTCCTCAAAAAAATACCAGATTTGAAACTTATGCGCTTATTAGAATTCGTGGTGCGATTCTTGATAAAATTAGAGAAGAAGATTTTCTTCCTCGAAGTGTGAGAAAAAAGATTAAAGATATTAAAAATGCTCAGGAAGAGTTGAAACAGTCTTTAGGCAGAGTTCCTACAACATCAGAAGTTGCAGAATTTCTAAATATGGAGCCTGAAAAGGTTAATCAAATCCTTTCAGAAGATGCGACAATGACTTCTATCTACGATAAGAAAGGAAATACTGATGATAGTGTTGAAATTATAGACACTATTCAGGATAGTAATCTTAATCCTCAAGAGCAGATGGAAGAAAAGAATGTTAAATACGAGCTTGAAAGAGCTTTGAGACGCCTTCCTGAGCGTGAGCGAATAATTATGGTTCTTTATTATCAGGAAAATATGACATTAAAAGAAATCGGTACTACAATAAATATGTCAGAATCCAGAGTTTGCCAGCTTCATGCTCAAGCAATTATGAAGCTTAAAAATATTCTCTCTGAAAACAGAGTTTCAAGACTTCGCAAGAGTATTGTTGCGTAGTAATTTACTTATACGTTTGGTAAGTCACCTTTTACATCAGCTATAATATCACTTGCTAATTTAAATTCTTCGTGTAAAGCTTTTACAGCTTTATCTGCATCAGATTTATCAACAAGACAGCTGATTTTAATTTCGCTTGTTGAGATCATTTTAATGTTTATCCCGAGGTTTGCAAGGGTTTCAAACATCATTGATGCGATCCCTGGTCTGTCAATCATCCCTGCTCCAACTATAGATACTTTTGCAATATCAGAATTTATCTGGATTTCTCCGCAATGGATATTATCTTTCAGCTGGTTAAGCGTTTCTTTTGCTTTCTCCAAGTCTGCACTGTCTATTGTGAAAGCAATGTCATTAGTATTGGAAACTTTCCTTGCATATGATTGAATAATCATATCAACTGAAATATTTTCCTGTGCAAGTTTTGAAAAAAGTTTTGCAGCTTGCCCTGGGACATCCGGTACATCGCAGACAACTATTCTTGCCTGAGACAAATCAGCCGCAACGCCGGTAACAGGTCTATCTATTTCCATTTTTTCTACTCCTAATATTAAAGTGCCCGTATCATCAGTCTTAAAACTGCTTCTGACACGCAACGGTACGTGATTTAATTTCGCAATTTCAACACTTCTCGGATGAAGAACTCCTGCACCGGCTTGAGCCAGTTCCAGCATTTCTTCATAAGAAATCTCTTTTAACTTGGAAGCTTTAGGTACAACTCTCGGGTCAGTTGTGTATACACCTTCTACATCCGTATAAATATCGCAGCGTTCAGCATTTAAGGCCGCGGCCAAAGCTACGGCTGATGTGTCAGATCCTCCTCTTCCAAGAGTTGTAATCTCTCCGTCTTCGGTGACTCCTTGGAAACCTGCAACAACTACGATTTTTCCCTCATTAAGGTTTTGTTTAAGTTTTTCTGTTTGGATTTTTATAATGCGGGCTTTTGAATGGATATTTTCCGTAAAAATTCCAACCTGCATTGCATTAAAGCTTACTGCTTCATACCCTTGAGCCTGAATAGCCATTGCTAGAAGGGCAATAGAAACTCCTTCCCCTGTGGATAAAAGCATATCCATTTCTCTGCTTGAAGGCGATTTGCTCAAATCTCTGGCCATTTTAACAAGGTAATCAGTTGTATGCCCCATTGCTGAAACTACAACTACAACATTATTGCCGTTGTTTTTTTCTTTAATTACCGTTTTTGCAACATTTTTAATTTTTTCTGTGTCGGCAACTGATGTTCCGCCGAATTTTTGGACAATAATTCTTCTCAATTTGTTCTACCTGTTATTCTCTATTTTTTCTAATTCATCACACTCTTCAGGGTATTCGAATGCTTCTTTGTCAATAGCTTTTATTTTATCTGCAATTGATAAAGTTTCTCTCACATTATAGTCGCAATTATTTTCTTTGACAAGTATATAACTTACATGAAACAAAAGATTTAATATTTCTAAATTCTTTTCATCTAATTTTTGAGCCCTGCGAAGTTTTCTCTGTGCATCCTGAAATTCTCCATAGTGAATTAAAAATCTTGCATAACGTATAAATACAGAAATATCTGCAGGATTTTCAAGAAGCGATTTCTCAAAATATTCTTTTGCATTTAATTTGTCGTTAAGTTTTTCATAGCAGCAAGCAAGATAATAATTAATTGATAAATCAAAATTAATTTTATTCTGAATTGCTTTAAATTCTTTTATTGCATCTGTATAATTCCCTTTTTTATACAATATCATAGCGCGGGCTTTCGTATATATATAATTTTCGCTATCAAATCCATAAATTTTATTTATGTATTCTTCAGCCTCTCCAACATTATCTAATCCGGCAAATGTAAGAGCGAGACCTGCTTTTATTTCGTTATCATCCGGTAATAACTCTTGAGCTTTTAGAAATTTTTCATGGGCTTCACCGTAGCACCCAAAAATTTGCAATGTAACGGCCCAATCAAAAAATAAATTATGGCTTAATAGTTCTCTATTAAATGCTTCTTCGTAACTTTTTAGGCTATCGTCTTTTTGTTTTTTGA
The DNA here is from genome assembly GCA_944327255.1 of Candidatus Gastranaerophilales bacterium. Classification (GTDB taxonomy): domain Bacteria; phylum Cyanobacteriota; class Vampirovibrionia; order Gastranaerophilales; family Gastranaerophilaceae; genus UBA1221. Next base: position 8,493 of record CALVHA010000021.1, read on the forward strand.
TAACATAAAGTTTCCCTAGCAAAAGGTATGCAGGTAGCATATTTTTATTATATTGCAGAGCTTTTTTTGCATAATGTATTGCGTTATCATAATCCCCTTTGATGTATTTAAGGTTTGCATATTCGTAATTGTTTGTCTCGTTGGGGCTGACGTTTGCAAGAAAACTTAATTTATTTTCAGCATCATTGTATTGTCCGGTTCGAACTTCCATAATTGCTGCAAGAAGTAGTGCCATAAAATTGTATTTGTTAATTCTAACAGATTCAAGAAATTTTTCATGGGCATCCTTGTATCTTTTTTGTTTCATTAAAGCCATTCCCCAGCCTGCAAAAACATCAGTATTCATTCCTGATATTTTATTGGCATTTTCAAAAGATTCTTCTGCCTCTTTGGGTTTCCCGGAATTTAGTAGTGCAAAACCTAAAAATCTCCATATTTCCTTATCGCTGTCATTTAAGTTTGCGGATTTTTTGTAAACCTTTACGGCCTCATCAAGTCTGCCTGTTTTTTCATAAACTATTCCGAGGTATTTATAGACAAGGGCGTCTTCCTGCGGAAGTCCGATTGCTTTGTTTAGTATTTTCTCTGCGTCATCAAATTTTTTTTCTTCAATACATTTTTTTGCTCTGTTTACAAGTGCAAGCGAAGGCATTGCCTGTATTATTGCATCTTTTTGGTATTTATCCAGAGAGTCACTCAGGTGTTTAATTTTATCAATAATTTTTTTTACTCCGTCAAACAATCCGCTACCTCCCTAAAGGCTCCCCAACCGCTCTCTTTTTGAGTAATCTGTATTCCTTTCGTGCTTTTAACTTTTTCTACAGCGTGCGGAACTGTAATTTTATACTTTGCAAAATTAAGGCATTCCAAATCGTTTATATCATCACCCAAGTAGACAAATTCTTCTTCGGTAAGCTTATATTTTTTTATTATAGCTTTTAATACATCCAGTTTGCTTTTGATTTTCTGATGAACTTCTGTAATATTAAATTTTTCCTTTAAAAGTTCTATTGCGGGATTCTTTTCCCCAGATATAATAGCGATTTCATAGCCGTTTTTTCGTAAGTTATTAAAACCTATTATATCCTGGTAGTTTAATCTTCTTGTCATTGTGTAATCATCATTAATATATACACAATTATCGGTTACAATACCGTCAAAATCGGTAATTATCCATTTAATAGTTTTTGGTAATGTAATCATTTGTGTAGTACTTCCTTTAAAGTATTAACAACTAAGGTGCTATCTGTTATAATTATATCATAAATCACTGAATTAACATTTAAGGTTAACAAACGTAAAGATGCTCTGGTATATTATTAATTTTGGAATAATTATTGTTTTTATCTTGTTATTTTTGATTACACGACAGGCAAATAAACGTTGGTCTAAAATAAATGACTATCTGGGCACTGTTACAAATACAGTAAATTCAATCCGCTATGGAGATTTATCCACAAAAATTGAAAAACTTGAGCATCCTACATATCAAAATGTAACTGATAGTATTAACCGTATGGTTGAGACATTGAATGACAGAGAAAAGATGATTATTGAATATCAGGGTGAGCTTATGAGACAAAATAAGCTTCTGGAATCAGTTATTAATTCTTTGTCAGATGGTATTTTAATAGTAAATGACCAGCTTCATATACTAAGAGCTACCCCAAAAATTACAAGCTGGTTTGGTGTTAAGGGGGCAAATATTATTGGCAAACCTATTACTGATTATATACAGTTTCAGGAAGGAGAAATTCATCTTGATAGAATTAATGCAAAAGATATTTTTATAAAACATACTCCGACAAATAATTTTATTTTGAGTTCGATCAGGCTGTCAACAGAAGATAATAAAAAACGATATGTTTTAATTATTAAAGATGTCACAACCGAAAGGGAGATCGAAACTTTGAAGGAGGATTTTGTTGCAACCTTAACCCATGATTTGAAGGTTCCAATTGTTGCGGAGGCTAATATTATTGATTTTCTTATAAATGGGAAATTTGGAGATATTAATGATAAGCAAAAGGTCGCTTTATCAAATATGAAGGCTTCAAATAAGGAGCTTCTTAACCTTGTTCAAATTGTGCTTGAGACTTATAAAATTCGTGACGGCGGAATTAAACTTGCAAAGGAAAATATAAAACTTAATGAATTTATAACACAAATTATTGAGGATATGGCACCTATTGCATCTGATGCAGGATTAAGAGTTAATTTTGAACTCGGAAGAAATATCAAAGTAACAGCTGATCCTCTCCAGCTTGAGCGTGTAGTAAAAAATCTTATAAATAACGCAATTTATCACAGTAACACGAAAAAGGACATTGATATTAAAATCGGTGAAATTCCTAATTTTATTACAATTTCTGTTATTGATTACGGTCAGGGAATTCCTGAAAATGAATTAAAACTTATTTTCAATAAATATTATTCCGCTTCTAAGAAATTTCGTAAAATCGGAACTGGGCTTGGTCTATACCTTTCTCAGCAGATAATAACTTCTCATGGCGGAGAAATTACAGTTACAAGTGAGGAAAATGTAAGAACTGAATTTTGTATCAAGTTGCCTTTGTAATATATTGGTGATACCATTTTATTATTGGGAAGAGATTATGGCAATTAAAGAATGGATTTTAAAAAAAAATAACGGGAGTGAAAAGTCTTTGATAAAAAGACTTTTAAAGTCACGAGGTATAGAATCTGATGAAGAAATATATGAATTTACTCATCCTCTTGAAGTTAAATTAACTCATCCTAAAGTCTTTAATGATATGGAAAAGTCCGTTCAGCGTATTGCACAAGCGATTGAAAAACAGGAAAAGATTGTAATTTATGGTGATTTTGATGCTGACGGAGTTACTTCGACCTCTCTTTTATATAAAACGTTAAACCATTTGGGCGCGGATGTAAGTTATTTTATCCCTGACAGAGAAAAAGAAGGTCATGGTTTTGACACAAAGGCACTTGTAAAATTGATGACAGCTCTAAAGCCTAAATTAATTATTTCTGTTGATTGTGGAATAAGTGATGTTGAGCCTGTTAATTTTATAAAAAGTTTTAAAATTGATGTTATTATAACTGACCATCATGAGGCTCCAGAAATTTTGCCTGATGCATTTGCGATTATTAACCCAAAAGCTCCAGATGCGTTGGATGAATATCTTTCTGCAAAACAAATAAATTCACTTGCATCTCTTGCCGGTGTCGGTGTTGCTTTCAAACTTGCACAGGCTTTACTGGAATTTTATTCAAAGTTGGATTTTATTCCTTTTATCCTTCCTTATGTTGCGGTTGGGACGGTTGCGGATGTTGTGCCGTTGATAGGTGAAAACAGGTATTTTGTTGCAAAAGGATTAGAGCTGATTTCGCAAGGAAAACATTACGGATTAAAACGTCTTATCGAGCATGCAGGCTATAGTATTGAAAAAGGCTTAACCGCTGAAACTATTGCTTTTGGTGTTGCTCCGAGAATCAATGCTTCAGGTCGCCTTGATACGGTTGAAGAAGCTTTAAAGCTTTTGATATCTGAAAATCCGCAAGAGATTGAAATGGCGATTTCTAATCTTAATGAATTTAATAAAATTCGTCAGAACTTATGTCAGGAAATCTTTGCTCAGGCTGATGAAATGGCTAAAAAGGACTTGCATAAAAATCCTGCAATTATATTGTTTAATTCTCAATGGCATGTTGGAATTATCGGAATTGTTGCCTCTAAGCTTGTTGAAAAATATTATAAACCGACCTTTTTAATGACATATTCAGAGGAAACAAAACAGATAAAATGTTCCGCACGCAGTATTGAAGGAGTTCATTTGTATGAGGTTATAAGTTCTATTGGCGATATGCTTGACGGTTTCGGTGGTCATTCACTTGCTGCAGGATTGTCTTTTACGCCTGAAAAAGTTCCTTTTAAAAGTGTTAAAGAACAATTAAATCGTGTAATAAAAGAAGTGACGAATGGAAAAACTCTTCGACCTTTTATAAATATTGATTTAGAATTGGCTCCAGATGATATAAGTGTTGATATGGTTGAGGCGCTTTCTTTGCTTGAACCTTACGGAGCTTCAAATCCGAGTCCTGTTTTTGCATTGAATAATTGTGTTTTACTTCAAAAAAAACTTATGGGTGATAATAAAAATCATTTGCGTTTGACTGTTCAGGCGGGAAATAAGAGTTTTACATGTATTCGTTGGCAGGCTGGTGATATTTCGTTAAAAGACGGAGATACGTTAGATATCGCTTTTCATCCGCAAATTAACGAATTTCAGGGGAATACAGGAATTCAGCTTATTGTTGATGATATTCATTCTGAGTATTTAAAGGAAGAAGAAGTTGTTCCTGCTTCGAATTTAAAAATTTATGACCACAGAAAAAAGACTGATATTTTACCGCAAGTTGACGATTATGTTAAAAATTCAAAATTAAATATACGTATTTTTGCTGAAAATAAACAAATTTGCGACAAACTTATGCATTATAAATCATTATCTTCAGCAATTATGACAAGAGATAATCTTGAAACTTGTGATTCTCTTATGTTTTTTGATTATCCGGCCGATAAAGAAACTTTTGAAATGATTTTAAAAGATGTTTCCCCAAAAAGTTTGCACTTTATGCATTATAGTATTAAATATTTTGACGATAAAGAGTTTATAAAAACAATTGGCGGGATGTTAAAATTTGCATGTAATAATAACGGAGGGAGAGTTGAACTCAAAAGATGTGCCAGCTTTTTAGGCAAGCCTATACTGCTTATAAAAACTTTTTTTGACCTCCTTGAGGAATGTTCGATTATCAAAATTTCTGATAAAAATGAACAGGTTTATACGGTTGAATTGGTTGATAATTCTGATATCTCTGTTGTATTACATAATCCTAAATATGCTGAAATTTTGGATATGGCAGAGGAAAGCGAATTATTTCAAAAATCCTTATTAGAGGACGATATAGCTGATATTGACAATTTATGTTTAACAATATTATAATGATGTTGAAATATAGGAGAGATTATGCAAAATAAAAATAAGAATATTAGGGTTACGGTGTTAGCAATTCTGGCTGTTTTGTCAGGTTTATTGTACTTTTTTGTAGCAAGTCCTTGGTCCCCAACAGGTCTTGCAAATGTTTGTGAAGATGTTGATTATGCTAAACAGCAATATCAAAATAAAGATATTAAGAAAAGAAATAAATTTATTAATGAACGAAATGACCATTGTAAAATTCTATTAACAGAACGTAAACATGCAAGAGGGGTTTATCAAAAAATTGATAATTGCGTTTTACTTGATTATGCTGTAGATGCTTCTGATAAATATATTGATTTGCAAAAAGGCACTCATCCAAAAGCTGTAAAAGAAAATATTGAATTCTTTTTGAAAAATCTGGATAATTACAACTATTGTCCACAATACGGAGATGTTGCAAATAAATTCAAAAAATTGGAACAAACATATAATTAATAGTTGATTATTGATACTGGATCTACTAGTTTACGCTGTAACCATGGAGTATTAATTTTGTTGATAAATACAAATTATATAAATAATAAAAATTTAAGTTATACAGGTAAAATAGATAAATCTGTTACAAAATATCTACGTACAATAGAGAAGGAAGCTCTTGATTATTATCCAGAGTATGAGCAGTCTGAGATAGCTTATGCAAAATCTGCAATAAAAGTTATCACGGAGAGGTTGAATTTGTTTATGGCAAAAACTTCTGAAAAAACAACATTGTTTTTGGATAAACAACCTAGAAGTGGGCACAATTATTTCATTTTTATTAATAAAAAAATAGGTGCTGCCATCAGAGGCTGGGCTGCGCCGGCAGTTAGAGAAAATGCTCCGATGGTTGGTGTTGAGGGTGTTAATATCTCAATGCAAGATTTTCCGAGAACAAAATATTATAAAACTTGGTATACATTACGTCAACATCGCAATAATTACGATATTCGTATTATAGATAAATGGTCGAAAGAATTAGTTGAAAAAGTTAATCCTGAAGATGTTGATAAGGGGTTGGAATTAAGAGCAAAAACCTGTAAAAAGCCAATGATATTTTGGGAGGACTAACTCTCTTATACACCTGCCTTTTTTAATTCTTTGACCGTTGTGTATAATTTGCTGGAATGTGAAGATTTAATCATAACACAATCTTTATCATCAAGTTCATTTATTATATTCATATTTAACTCTTCAACGGTGTCAAAATATTTACAGATACATTTCCCTTTAATTGTTTCATATAGATTTTTCATATTATGCCCGCATAATAAAACGTTTTTAGGCCTGATTTTATATATTGTATCGGCAAGTTCAATATGATATTTTTCGGTGTCTTGTCCAAGCTCCGCCATATCTCCAAGTATTAAGACTTTATTTTCATCGGGGAAAAGGGTTTTAAATCCTAATATAGCAAATTTCATAGATAACGGATTTGCGTTGTAAGACTCATCTATAAGTTTAATTTTTTTGTTATAATCTATCTCAAGTTCACAGACTTCTCCTCTTCCAGCAAGAGTCTTAAAGTTTTTTAAGTAATTTAAAGCTTCGTTAATATCCAAATTTTCTTCTTTAACGATTGCGAGAGCTGCTGCCATATCAAACATAATATGTTTTGCGACGGGTTCTTCTCCAAGATAGTATGTTTTTCCGTCAATAGTAAAACTATATTCGTTTCCGCAAACAACTTTGATGTCAGCATCATCGCTTTCACCATATGTAATTACTTTTAAGCCTTTGTATTCTGCAGCTTCTTTTAATAAATCAAAATATTCTGTTTCTTTCCATAGAATAGTGCTAGCTCCTACCTTCATTGAATTAAATATTCTGCTTTTTTCTTCTGCAATATCTTTTAATTTCATTGTATTCGTGAGGTGAACAGGAGCAATATTGGTGATAATTGCATAATCAGGTTTTACAATAGCCGTATTTTTACTCATCCCACCTCCTAGTGAGGTTTCAATAACCCAATAGGCAGAATTTATATCAAAGCAGGTCATATTCCATGAAATTCCCCACGTTGTATTTGCTTTGTTCTGATTAGAACTTACTGGAAAATTTTTTGATAAAATATCAAAAATGATTTTTGTTGTGGTTGATTTTCCGGAACTTCCTGTAACAGCAATGGTTTTCCCTTTAAAATTTTTTCTAATATATCTTGCCATTGAAATCAGTGCATACCCTGAATTCCCTCTTATTTCTATTACCGGTTTGTTATATTTAAAATATTCTTTAGAATCAGTGCACATTAAAGCAGAAATATCATTTATTAGTTTTGGAATAGATTCAGGTAAGAGCCCTCTTGCTTCTCCCTGTCTTCTTATTAAAACCGTTGCATTCTTAATAAAATTTTCGTGCCATATTATAAGTCCTGGTGATGACCAATCTGGAGGGAAATTGTATGTTCGAGCATCTGGTAATGCCTCTTTTATTCGTTGTTCATTCCAAAAATTCATATTTGTAGTTTATCATATATTTTTGTGGCTTGCAACTTTAACTTTCTTGCCAAATTTGAATAAATGCGATAAAATTTTTTTATGATAATTTATAGAAGTCAACTTTTTCAAAATCCTGTCAAGGTCTTTAAAGCGTTTAATCATTCTGAATTTTTCGCTATGCTGGACGAAATCGAATCTTTAAGCAAAACTTATTATGCTGTTGGATACATACGTTATGAGGCGAAAAATTTGTTTTTTGATGAGTCATATACAAATGATTCTCCATTATTGTATTTTGAAGTGTTTGATAAATACGAGGAATATATTCCGAAAAATCAACAGAGTTATTCTCTTAACCCAATTCCGTCAATTTCTTTTGAAGAATATGAATACGCCATAAATACTGTAAAAAATGAAATATTAAATGGGAATACTTATGAAGTTAATTATACATATGACTGGTTAGTAGATTTTCGAGATGAGGAACTTTCGTTATATGATTATCTTTTGAGTCGTCAGAAAACTCCTTACAATGCTTTTTTTAAAAATGAATATGATACGGTTCTTTCGTTTTCTCCAGAATTGTTTTTTGAAATAAAAGATAGGCATATTCTAACAAAACCTATGAAAGGTACAATTGCAAGAGGGCGTGATTATATAGAGGATAAGACTAATATTGAATTTTTGAAAAATCATATTAAAAATCGTGCCGAAAATGTCATGATTGTTGATTTACTTCGTAATGATTTGGGGAGAATAGCAAGGACAGGTTCGGTTAAGGCAGAGAAGCTTTTTGAAATAGAAACCCATAAAACCATTCATCAAATGACATCGGAAGTAGAGGCAGATTTGAAGGATGATGTGTCGCTGGCTGATGTAATAAAGGCAATTTTCCCATGTGGTTCAATAACCGGTGCTCCAAAAATAAGTACAATGAATATTATTGATAAAGTTGAAAATGGTTCAAGGGATATTTATTGTGGGGCTATTGCTTATTTGTCACCTGACGAGCTTGTCTGCAGCGTCCCTATAAGAATTTTGCAGCGTAAGACCGGGGATACTACTTTTAAATACAGAGTAGGCGGTGCTATTGTCTGGGATTCTTCTGCTCAAGATGAATGGGAAGAGACAATTACTAAAACAAAATTTTTGCAGGATGATTATTCGCTTGTTGAGACTGTTAAAGTTACGAATAAAAAGATTTTCCTTGCAGAGGAGCATTTCACAAGATTAAAACAGTCTGCATTAGAGTTGGGGTTTAAATTTAATGAAGAAATTTTAAATATTAGACCTGAACGTGACGGAATATTGAGGATTTTGCTCCACAAAAACGGTGACTTCCAGACAGAACTAAGACAATTTGAGCGGACTCATATTAATAATGTTAGGATTTCTCCTGTAAAAATAAGTTCAAAAAATTATTTACTCAAGTATAAAACTACGTATCGTCCTTTTTATATAGATACTTATAAAAAAATTGTAGCGGGGGAAGTGTATGATGAATTATTTTTTAATGAACGCGGAGAGCTGACAGAAGGTTCAAGAACTAATATTCTGGTGGAGTCTGGTGGAAAATTTTATACACCTCCTTTAAAATGCGGTTTATTAAATGGCGTTTTGCGGCAAAGTCTTCTTGATGCAGGAGTTTGTTCTGAGAGAGTGATGTATTTAGAAGATATTATTAACGCAGATGCAATTTATTGTATAAATTCTGTAAGAGGTATAAAAAAGGTTTATTTAGATGATTTTAATAGATAATTATGATTCTTTTACTTACAATATTGTGCAATACCTTAGAGAATTGGGGATTGAGCCTGATGTTTATGAAAATGACAAAATTTCTGTTGAAGAATTAAAGACTAAGAATTTTAAAAGCATTATTCTCTCGCCTGGTGCTGGAAATCCTGATACGGCTGGCATTTGTCTTGATGTTATAAAAGAATTTTATAAAACAAAAAAGATTCTAGGAGTCTGTTTGGGGCATCAGTGTATAGCACAGTTTTTCGGTGCTTCTGTTGTTAAGGCAAAAGAACCGTTTCACGGAAAAGTCTCCAGAGTTTTTTATAATAAAGACAGTATCTTATTTAACGGGCTCCCTCAGGGTTTTGAAGTAACAAGATATCATTCGTTAACAGTGGCTCCTGAAAGTGTCTGTGGGGAATTAATTGTTACTGCAAATACTGATGATGGCGTTGTTATGGGAATACGACATAAAAATTATCCTGTATATGGAGTACAGTTTCATCCTGAAGCGATTTTAAGTCAATACGGGCATGAAATATTTGCAAAATTTTTAAGTATTAGTATTTTATCAAATAGTTTTCAATCCCGTCCGCAATAGCTTTGGCTGTTTTTTTCTGGAAGTCTTTATTAATCATATTGGCGTTATCTGACGGGTTTATAAGATAACCTATTTCAATTAGTAAACTTAATGCATTTGTGTTTCTTATTACAGCAAAGCTTTGTTGTTTTATTCCATGATTGTTTACTCCCAGTTCATTAACCATCGCATTCATAATCCAATCGGCCAGAGGTTTTGCCTGATTATAGTAGTAGTAAATTTCTGTTCCGAAGTTTTTTATTGGATCCTGTCCATCCGGAAGAGCATTTCCATGAAGGCTTATAAAAATTTCAGTGTTTTCAGAGTTGGAAAATTCAACACGTTCATTTAAATCTATGCTTGAGTCATCATTTCTTGTCATTGAAACGATTGCACCTCTGTCTTTCAATTCATCTTTCAGATATTTTGCGAATTCTAAATTAATATCCTTTTCTAAATCCCCAAGACATCCTATAGCCCCAGCTTCATTCCCTCCATGGCCTGGATCTATTGTTATTTTCAAGTTGTTTAACGGCTTTTTCTCATCTGCCAGTATCGGTTTTCTAATTTTAACAATAAAGTCCGTTCCAGAAAAATTTGCACTATATCCTGCTAGTTTTTTCCCTTTATATGATTTATGCAGAGGAATTTCCATTGTATAAGTGTTGTCAGGTTGTTCTGCAACATTATATAATTTTATTAAAAAAGGTTCTCCCTCTACAAGTTCCCATGGTGTTGAACGATTCAGGTGAAATACAAAGATAAAAAATTCATCACTATCTATATAATCATATCCATTAAGCTCTGCAAGAGATGTTCCGCTCTCCTCAATTTTTACGTTTGATTTTGCAATCCAGCCTTCCTTTGTTGCCCCTAGTATTACTCTGTAGAAACCATTCTTTTCTCCATCAATTACGAGTGGTATGCCCTTTTGTAAATGTGCAATTCTGTTTATTCCTCCATCAACAGGTGTTGACCTTATTGGAGAATTTGAGTTTGCTACTGTTGCATACAGCATATCATCATACTCTTTTAATTGTGTAGCTGAGGAACTTTGAGTAACAGAAGGTTTCGGACGTGTTATTGTGTATGTTTGTGTATCTTTTCCTGATTTGATCTTGAATGTATTTATTCCAATCGCAAGTGGTACCGTCTGAGCAAAGCCCCCTGAAGAGTGAACTTCTACGGCTTGTCCGTTAATCGTGAGTTTATGTTTTTTATCTGCGGATCCAATAAAAAATGTGGATTGAGCGTTAATAGTTACTTCATTTTTCTTTGGATACACGATGTTTAGTGCAAACGCCGATTGGGCAATGAATAATAATACTAATATTAAAAAAAGTTTCTTCATAATAAAAATTATAACAGACGTTTTGTGTAAAAAAAAATCGTAAACATTCGTTAATATTTTAAACTCTCGCTATTTCCTTATGATAAAATTTAAAAAGGATTAAGGGGAGACAGTTAAGGTGAGTGAACGCAGAAGAAATTCCTCAAGAGCAGAGCGTAAAAGTAATAAAAGATTTGATAATGTTGTCAGCTGGTTATATTTTCTTTTTATTCTGTTTGCAGTGGCTTTAATTATTCACTTATTTTTTATACAGGTTATAGATATCAAAAAATATAAGGTAAAAGCAAGAAAACAACGCGCGAGTCAGAATTTTGCGGTTAGAGGTGATATTTATGACCGTAACGGTATAAAGCTTGCAACCGATGATGTTTTTTATAATATATTTGCAAGACGTGCAGATTATGATGAAGATGAATCTTCCCCTGAGATTATTGCAAAAAAACTTGCACCAATATTGAAAATTCCAAAAGAAGAATTGTTAAAAAAGCTCAATAGTCAGGATCAAATCATAGCAGTAAAAAAAGATGTTGACAGAAACACTGCAAAACAGGTTGCTCAATTGCATCTTAGAGCGATAAGTCTTGATAAAAAAAATACAAGAGTTTATCCTCAAGGCACGCTCGCTGCTCATGTTCTTGGATATTATAACTTTGATGCAGATATTGCAAACGGGGTTGAATATGCAGCAAAGGATAAATTAGAACATATTGAAAATACCGTAAAATATCAGAGAACGCAAAAGGGGAAAATTATATATGATTTTTCAACTGACCCTGTCGCGACTGCCCAAAATCCAAAAGGTCAGGATGTGACTTTAACAATTGATGCTGCAATTCAACATATTTGTGAAAAAGAGCTGGCAAATATGATTGAAGAAAAAAAGGCATTAAGAGGAACTGTTATTGTTATGAATCCGAGAAATGGCGAAATTTTAGCTTATGCTGTTTATCCGGATTATGATCCAAATAATTATAGGAACGCTACTCCAGATCAGATTAAAAATTGGACGCTAACAGATGTCTTCCCTCCTGGGTCAACATTTAAAACTATTACTGTATCAAGTGCAATGGAACTTGGCAAAATCAATGAGAATTCTACTGTGCTTGATTCTGGAAAGACCAAAATAGGTAATTGGGAAATAAAAAATTACGACTATGATGTTCATCCATATCCGGGACATATTTCATTAGAATATTTGTTTGAACATTCAAGTAATATCGGGTCAATAAATGTTGCAAAAACAATGACTCCACGCGAATTTTACGGAATGTTGAAGAAATTTGGTTTTGGAGCTAAAACTGGTATTGATTTACCTGGAGAATCGTCTGGGCTACTTCCATACTGGAGTAACTGGGATGAGGGTATTCATGCAACTATGTCATACGGATATGGAACTTCGGTTACTGCAATGCAAATGATATCAGCAGTTTCTGCGATAGCAAATGATGGGGTAAAGGTAACACCTCATGTTATAAAATATTCACCTGAAGAAGAGTCTCTAAAAGTACAAAGAGTTCAGGTGATTTCACCTGAGACTGCACATTCGATCACAAGATTGCTTGCTCAAAGTATTAATCATGGACGTTCTGTTATTAAAATGGATAAATATAATGTTGCGGCTAAATCCGGGACTTCAAGAAAGCCTAAGGAAAATGGCGTAGGATATACACCTTATAATTATACGTCCATTATAGGTTATTTGCCTGCTTCTAATCCGCAAATATTAGTATATGTTATGATTGACAGTGCAAAAGTAGGCGCAATTTGGGGAAATACCGTTGCAGGACCGGTTTTCCATGAAGTTACAACACAAATTGCAAGAATGCTGAACCTTAAACCTGATAAAAATGTAACTGTTAAACAGGTTGATTAAATTTTTAATTAAAACGATTATGTAATATAAAGGAGCTAAAATGAAACTTGATGAATTAATTGAACATTTAGATTATAAAGATCTTATAAATTTTAAAAATGTGGAAATTTCCGGAATTTCATACAATTCGAAAACAACTAAAAAGGGTGATATTTTTGTATGTTTGACAGGCGAATACACTGACGGGCATGAGTATGCCAAAGATGCAATAGAAAATGGGGCTGCCGCTTTATTTGTAGAACACAGAGTCGAAGTTGACAAGAAAATCCCACAGGTTGTTGTCACCTCTACCCGTCATAAAATCGCAGATATTGCAGACAGATTCTATTCAAGTCCTTCAAGAGGTATTAACCTTATCGGTATAACTGGCACTAATGGAAAAACTACAGTAACACACTTAATTCAAAAGATTTTTGAACAAAATGGACAAAAATGTGCTCTAATTGGAACATTAGGTTACAAGCTCTCGTCTAACGGAGAATATAGAGATGCTAAACATACAACCCCTCAGGCTCCGGAATTGCAAGCAACTTTGAGAATGATTAAAGATGTTGAAAAAATTGATAATGTTGTTATGGAAGTGAGTTCTCACGCTCTTGAGCAAAATCGTGTCGGAGGATGTTGTTTTAACGGAGCAGTTTTAACTAATCTTACTCAGGATCATTTGGACTATCATATTACAATGGATAATTATTTTGAAGCGAAAGCTCTTTTATTTAAGGGACTTGAAGAAGGTTGTTTTGCTGTTATAAACGCTGATGACAATTATGCTGAAAGATTTATTTCGGTTGTTCCTGAAGGTGTTAAAACTTTAACCTATGGGGTGAAAAAATCAGCAGATATAATGGCTTCTGATATTAATTTTTCTCTTAACGGAGCAGAGTTTAAGCTTGTGACTAAAGATGGTGAGCATCCGGTTAATCTGCATATGAATGGTATGTTTAGTGTTTATAATGTTTTGGCTGCCATTACAAGCGCAATTGCAATGGGTATAGATCTTAAAACTTCATTAAAAGCCTTAGAAAATGTAAAAGGTGTTGCCGGAAGATTTGAGGTAGTCGCAAAAAAACCTCTCGTAATTGTTGACTATGCCCATACTCCTGATGGATTGGAAAATGTATTGAATTCTGCAAGAGAAATTACACCTAAAGACGGAAAATTAATTTGTCTTTTTGGTTGTGGCGGTGATAGAGATGCTACAAAACGTCCTAAAATGGGTGCGATTGCCGAAAAAATTGCTGATAAAATAGTTATTACGAGCGATAACCCTCGCAGTGAAGATCCACAGCAGATTATAACAGATATAATTGCAGGGTTAAAATCTGTTAATCCTGATAAAGTAACTGTTGAACCTGATAGAGGTCATGCTATAGCTCTTCTTAAAGATATTGCTGGTAATAACGATGTTGTTGTTATTGCTGGTAAGGGACATGAGGATTATCAAATTCTCAAGGATAGAACAATTCATTTTGACGACAGAGAAGAAGCAAGAAAAGTATTTGAAGGCAGCGTAATATAAGTTAATTGCGGAGAGTGGTGAAAAATGAAAACAAACCTTTTGATAGAACAGCATTTCCATGGATGTTTTGGAATTGATTTTAACAAGGCATCTATTGATGATGTGCTGTTTTTATCAAAAGAAATCTTAAAATATGGTATAGGTGCAATTTTCCCGACAATAGTTACAGATACAGTGAAAAATACAAGGCGTGCAATATGGACGATAAAAGAGGCTGCAAAATTACAAACACATGATATGGCAAAAATTGCCGGAATTCATTTAGAGGGAATATTTCTTAATCCTGAAAAAAAAGGTATTCATAATCCTGCGCATTTTCTTATTCCTACTGTTGATAATTTTAGACTTATAGAAGATGATTTTATAAAAATAGTTACATTGGCGCCTGAGCTTGATGATGGACTTATGGAATATCTTTCAGGTAAGGGGATAAAAGTCCAAGCCGGTCACTGTGTCGGTGGAAATTTGAGTGCTTGTGCGGGAACTACTCATACGTTTAATGCAATGAGTGCTATTTCTCATCGAGGGAAATCGACCTCTCTTTCAGCTTTAATAAATGATAACTTATATTCGGAAATTATAGCTGACGGTATACATGTTTCGGATGATGCTTTAAAGTTATTTTTTAAGACAAAACCGACAGATAAAGTTATTCTTGTGAGTGATTGTCTGCCATGTACAAAAAGCAGTTTGAAAGAATTTATTTTTGCGGATGAGCTTGTATATTATAATGGAGCTAAGGCAACTTCTAAGGATGGGACTATTGCCGGTAGTACAAGTTTGCTACCAGATATAATAAAACGACTTCATTCTGTCGGGTTGTTTAACCATGAATGGATAGAAAATCCTTATAATTATCATAATCTTGACCTTAAGGGTTCAATAGAGTGGGATAACGAGTTTAATATACAAGATATTACGTTGTAATTTCTGATGCATTTTTCAGGAATTCTGACAAATACATAACTTTAGGTTTCTTTTCGAATAAACCTTTTTCTATAAGAAGCCCCTGTTTTATTCCGAGTATACAGGCAGGGCAAGTTGTAAGAATTATATCTGCTCCGGTGTTTATTGCAAATTTAGCCTTTTTTCGTGTAAGTTCAGAAGATAATTCCCTATTTGTCAGTGCAAATTGTCCTGCAAAACCACAACAATCATCATAATTTTCCATCTCTCTGTATTCAATATTTTCACATTTTTCAAAAATATTTTTTAAGAATGTATCATCTTTTAAATGACAAGGTTTATGGAATGTTATAATCTGTTTTTTATTGAATTCAAATTTTATATTTTGTTGTGCAATAAAATCCCCTGTGTTTATGATTTTTTTGTTAATATTTGGATAATCATTAAGAATGTGTTCACAGCTTGTGCAATCTGTTAATATGTATTCCCCGCTTTGAGAATTTAGTACTTCAATGTTATGTGTCATTGCTTCTTCATATCTTTCAATGTTTCCGCTTGCAAGAAAAGGTACTCCACAGCATTCAAAGTCAGGTTCTCTCGTTTCAATATTCAGTGCTTTTAAAATGTCTCTTACAGCATAAGTGTTATTTGGAAAAACTTTCTCTGCACATCCTGCAAAGTACAAGAGACTTCCATTTGTTGAAGCTGATTTTCTGTTAAATACATTAAGTATATTATTAAAGATATTTTTAGATTGAAAAAATCTTATAACTTTGCCTTCAAAAGAATTTTTTAAATATTCGTGTTTTGCTATTCTAAAGATTTCGCATACATCAATTCCACTAGGACAAAAATCTGAACATTTTCCGCATTTTAGGCACATTTCAAGATATTTGTTAATATTTTTGTTTAACTTCAAATCTCCTTTTAGAACTCCATCGAGCATTACAAATTTCCCGCGTGAAACGGCGCAATCGTTTCCAGTTTCTTTATATATCGGGCATACTGCCTGACATAATCCACATTTTGAGCATTTGTTTATTTCGCTAGAATAGTCTTTTAATTCTTTCATAATTAGATAATAGCACGAAAGAAGTTTTTTATTATATAATTACAGTCAGAAGGGGCTAAGTTATGAAAAGTGATAATATAAAAAAAGGTTTGGCAAAAACTCCGCACAGAGGCTTATTGATGGCCACCGGAGTAAGTAAAAAAATGATGAATTCGCCGTTTATCGGAATTGCTTCGTCTTTTTCCGATTTGGTGCCAGGACATATTGGTATGCGAGATTTGGAGCGTCAGATTGAAAAAGGAATACACTCTGCTGGCGGGCAAGCTTTTGTATTCGGAGTTCCTGCAATTTGCGATGGAATTGCCATGGGGCATAGCGGAATGAGATATTCTCTTCCGTCGAGAGATTTAATTGCTGATTGTGTGGAAAGTGTTGCCGCTGCACATCAGCTTGATGGGATAGTATTACTTTCAAACTGTGACAAAATTACCCCTGGAATGTTAATAGGAGCATTAAGATTAAATATCCCTGCAATTATCGTAACTGCCGGTCCTATGCTTGACGGAATGTGTCAAGGAGAAAATAAACTTACAATGGTTACAGGTTCTTTTGAGGCAGTCGGTAGGTTTAGAAAAGGTGAAATTTCGGAAGATAAACTTTGTGCTTTGGAAGAAAATTCCTGTCCTTCTGCTGGTGCCTGTCAGGGGATGTATACTGCAAATACAATGGCATGTTTGACGGAGGTTCTAGGTATGAGTATGCCTTATTGCGCTTCTGCTTCTGCTGTTTCTGCATTAAAAAAAAGAATTGCATTTGAGAGTGGGATGCAGATTATAGAACTTGTCAAGAAAGATGTTAAACCTGCTGATATTATAACAAAAGACAGTATGCTGAATATGATAAAATGTGATTTGGCTCTTGGGGGATCTACAAATACTTTTCTGCATATACTTGCGGTTGCAAATGCAGGTGGTATTGATATTACTATTGACGATTTTGACAGGCTTAGCCGTGAAATTCATCAGATTGTAAAAATTAATCCTTCTTCAACTCTTACAATGACTGATTTTCATAATGCTGGAGGGGTGCCTGCGGTTTTGAAATCTATGAAATCTCTACTGGCAGATGCAAAATCCGTTTCTGGCTTAACCTTAAGCAAAATTGCAGATGAAGCGTATGTGGATGAAACAATTATTCCGTCATATAATAATTCGTCTTATACACAGGCAGGACTTGGGGTTTTATATGGTAATCTTGCAAAAGATGGTTCTGTTATTAAAATTTCCGGTGTAGATGCGGATTGTTATGAATTTGAAGGAATAGCAAAGACTTTTGACAGTGAAGAGGATGCGATGGATGCCCTTGAACGTGATAAAATTAAAGCAGGTGATGTTATCGTAATCCGATATGAGGGACCTAAGGGCGGACCGGGAATGAGAGAAATGCTTGCTCCTACATCACTGCTTGTTGGAAAAGGATTGGGAAAATCCTGTGCATTAATTACGGATGGTCGTTTTTCAGGTGCGACAAGAGGTATTTGTGTCGGTCATATATGTCCTGAGGCTGCAAACGGGGGAGTGATTGCGTTAATTAAAGATGGCGACAGAATTAATATTAATATTCCTAATCGTACAATTAGTCTGCTGGTAAGTGAAGAAGAATTAAATACCCGCAGAACATCTCTTACAACGTTTGTTCCTAAAATTAAATCAGGATATCTTGCAAAATATGCATCTAACGTTCAAGATGCAAGCCATGGAGCTATTGTTTAAAAATATAATAATCCATTTTTATATTCTTAATATTTTGTAAGGTTATATGAAAAATAAATATTGTCACATTTTTCTTTGTTAATAAAAAGCCCCTAAGGGCTTTTTATTTAACTGATTGATATAAATATATAAAATATGATATAAAACAAAATGAAATGACTATGTTAATTATTAATCCAGTTGTAGATATTCGTGTCTTATATTTTTTTACTAGTGCAATAATATACGGAATAATTGATATAAGCATTGTTTGCATAACTAAATTAACATAATCCGGTAGCGCAAATAGCAATTCTCCATGCTTATTTTTTTCTAATAGTATCTGCGGATTGTAGTTTAATACTGTTATAATCGTAAACTGTAAAATTAACCATATAATTGATAAAGAAACACCTAAAATAATTAAGAATTTTGGATTAAAACTTTTTTTTAGTTTTGTTGTGCAATGAGGACAAACTTCATCATAAGCCTTAATCATCTGTTTGCAATATGGACATTGGATGTTAAGTTTCTTTTTGCAAGTAGGACAGATATTTTCTTCTGTTGTTATTTTATTGTAACAATATGGACATTGTTTTTCATTCATAATTATGTATCCTTTCTATTTTGTACTTGCAGCAAGTATCGCCAGTGTCATAATAAAAATCATAAACAAGATAAGAACAAGCGGTATAAGACTAATTACAAACACTGTAATTCCAATATTAGGATTATAATTGCTCAAAAGTCTTCCTTGTCCGTCTCTATATTTGTTGAAGCATATTAATATAAAGTCGATGTATGCCCAGATCCCACAGCCGCCAAATGTTAAAAGTTGTGTCACACCGATAGCTATACTTTCGGTAAAAAATCTGTGTACCCCGAATACCCCGAGAAAATAAGAAAAAAGCAACGTTGGAAGAAATTCTTGCGGTTTATCTTCTAATACATTTGTTTTATCTGTAAGCCATTTTTTACAAACATAACATCTCTGTGCATCAGAGTCTATTTCAGCCCCGCAGTAAGGACAGTTTGTTGTTGTCATAATACTTCTCCTTTCGTTATTTTGTTATTGTATTAACATCATTAAAAGTGTACTGCCGTAACTCAGTAGTGAAATTATGAAACAGGCAAGCCAGATAAAGAAAAATACTAATCCGACGGTTCTGTTATAATTTTCAAGCTCGTTACCGTGAGCATCTTTGAAATTCTTAAAACAAATCCTTATAAAGTCGATTAGTGCCCAAATTCCACAGCCTCCGCCTGTTATAAGCTGAAGAATTCCTAACCCTATATATCCGGTATAAAACCTGTGAATACCAAGCCCACCAAGGAAAAATGATAATAATAGTGTTACTAAATAGTTTTTTCTTTGTTCCATAAATAACCTCTTTCTCTGTTTACAATTCTGTACCTTCAATTTTAATTTTATGTTGATTATTCTTTTGAGATAGCGCATTCTTAAGAGTTGTCAGCCATACCCAAAACAATAACGGTGCAACAATTATTATTCTCGGATTGAATTCAAAAGCCTTTTGAAATTGAAACTGAAATAGTGCATCAAAAGCTCTTGTCATTCCACATCCCCAACATTCGTGACCAGTAATAAGTTTAAAAAGGCAGATGCTATGATGATTGAAGCCAACAATACATCTTACTCCTATATAAAAAAATATTGGTAACAATAGTATTACTATTATTTTTATTAAATATTTTTTTTGCATTTTCTCTCTTCAAACCAACCTTTGACTTGATACTTATCGGTCAAAATAATTTCAAACTTTAAATAAAACTCTAGAATGTTAAAAAATATTTACATAAAAAAGGATATTGTCTTAATAACAATATCCTTTAAGCTGATATTATAATATATTACGATTCCTAAGCTTCATTATATTTTTTGAATAAAGTATCTTTTATTTTCTCTCCTGTTTTAGGATCGTATTCTATTATGTTTTTTATATTTCCATTCGCGTCATAAAATGTTTCTTTGACTAGTTTTTCTGTGTTTTTGGTATACTCACACAATTGTTTTATAATGCCGTTTGAGTTGTATTCCATATATTTTATAAATTTTCCTGTTTTTGGATTATAAATCCATGAGAAATGTTTTTTCTCAGGCCCCAGCGCTACATCATATAACGTCATTTTCGCACAATATTTAGTGTGAGGAGCAAAATATCGTGATCCAATCGGTTTTTCCCCGCTATATCTTGTTTCTTCTAACAGTTCTAATCTTTTTGGATCAAAATATTTAACATCAATTGTTCCATCCGAATTGTAGATCATTACTTTTTTTATTTCTGATTTGGAATCATACTCTGTGACTTTATTTAGTGTTTTATTATCTTTAGAATAAAATGATGTAGTCTTTCCTTCATTTTTATAAATTTTAATATGTTCTCCATTCGAATATAATGGAACGCCATTTAACTTCTTAAAATCGGTAGGATAAATATCGTTCTTTTTAGCCTTAACCCGTAAAATTTCTTGTGATATATTCTATATCCCCTCAGTAATTTTTTTTATTGCATCTTCTGTTTCTTTACGCATAATTCTATTTATCTTGTTTTTAGGTAAAGCCCCAGTAAATGGTGTTACATTAGAATTTTGTTTCTCAAATCGATCTTTTTTTTGATTTGCTATTTCAAAATTTGCTTTTTGTGGTAGTTTGTGACTTTGGATGGTCTTTATATAGTTGAAACTTCCCAATGAGTTTATAATCATAATGCCTCCTTTAAAATATATTATGACATTTGTTATAAATGTCATAATATATTTTATTTGCTATTTTCAATAACAAATATTAACAAATATTAACAAATATTCTGGTTTATGCGGGCTCATTTACCGAGCTCGTTTGCTTTCTGGGCAGTTTTATCTATTACATCATAAAATAATTTATCAGAGTGTTCTTCATTCATGACGCTGATTCCGACAAATGTGCATCCTCCTTTTGTTGCAACATTATCAATTAATGTTGCAACACTTAACTCTCCTCTGTTTTCTATCATTTTTGCGGAGCCTATAGCCGTTTGAGTTGCAAGCATAAGTGATTTATCGTAATCAAGCCCTAATTTTTCGCCAGCTCTCGCCATATCTTCTATTACTTTGTAGAAAAATGCAGGCCCTGAACCTGAAATTGCAGTTACAATATCAATTTGATCCTCATTAACTTCTATACATTTCCCTATTCCAGATAAAAGACTGGTTACAAAGTCAATATCTTCATCAGTTGCAAATTCTCCTTTACATACTCCACTCATACCTTCTTTTACAAGAGCAGGAGTGTTTGGCATAATTCTTACTATTCTGTGAGACCCGATTATTTTTTGAATTTTTTCAGTACTTACACCTGCCGCAATCGATACAATAAGTTTTTCATCTGTTAATTCTGATTTTATCTCTTCTAACACGTTTTGAACGTAGTTTGGTTTTGTTGCTATAAATATTACATCGCTATCAATTGCTAAAGCTCTGTTATCTGATAATACAGTAATTCCTAGTTTTTCTTGTGCAAGTTCTGCAATTTCACAATTGACCTCTGAACCTTTGATTTCAACGTTTGGTTTACAGCAAGAGTTTAAAATTCCTTTAATTATCGCACTTGCCATTTTCCCACAACCTATAAATCCTATTTTTTTGTTCATATATTTTAACCTCTCCCTTGTTTAATGTTGACTAATTATTTTTTTTTATTTAACATTAAAATTATACGACAAATATAATCAAAAAGGAATTAGAAAAATGAGACGTACACTAGAAGGAACAAAGATTAAAAGACAGCACGTAAGCGGTTTTAGAGCAAGAATGTCTACACCTGGCGGCAGAGAAGTTATCAATAGACGTCGTGCTAAAGGTCGTCATACTCTTGGCATCGTTGCTAAAAAACGTGCGTAAGATTTATAATGTATTTATTTAAACAGTAAACGGTGCATCTTTATAGAGGGACCGTTTATTGTCTTATGTAGAGTAAAGTTTATATGTTACCAAAGAATTTAAGATTAACTAAAAGAAATGCTTTTAATGCTATATATAGAGTGAAAAATTCCCGTTATTGCGGGGGAATTGCTTTATTTATCGGACTCCCTAAAAAGGATCTATCCTCCGATACCCGAGTAGGATTTGTCGTAAGTAAAAAAACTCATAAACGAGCTGTTAAGCGTAATCGTTTAAAACGTTTGATGCGTGAATCTTACAGATTGCTTTTGAAAGAAAATATAGTTGGGAAATCCCAAAATTATATGTCTATAATATTTGTAGGGCATGAAAAGGCTATTGGTAAGTCTATGCTTGAAGTTAAGTCTATTGTAAGAAAGTTACTTGGAGAAATTTAATGCTTGAGGGTGTTTATGTTGACAGGGTATTAATGCATGAAAATATCAGGGCTTACCCTATTATGCCTCAAGAAACCTCTGGAGTTGATTTTGGATCTCAGGCAATATACAGATATGCGTTAAAAGAATCTGATTATCCTACATTAATTTTAGTTGACGCGATTTATGATAATGCAAATAATGTTATTCCTCCGGGATATTATGAACTTGCGTTGTCTGATATGAGGGATTTTTTAATACTAATTCAAAGTAAAAAGGCTATGGCAATAATTCCTGTTTTTAAGGTGGAAGAGGATGCAACAGAGCCAGAACGTTTAAATGATAAGAAATATAAAAAACAATTAAAGAAAGAAGCTAAAGAGCGTAAAAAAGTTAATGCAGCTAGAACTAAAGCCGGTATGCCTCCTGATGAAGAAAAAGTTCATATGGAAGCTTCTATTGAGTATAATCCTAAGGGGGATTATTATCTTATAAAATATGAACGAGGTACAATCAGAGCATGGGGCGCAATAAAAAAGTAATTTAATATGCTATTAAAACTAAATCGGCCTGTGGTAAGACGGCTTCACTGCGTCTTATCATAAATTTATAACCTAAATTTAAACTTTCAATTTTTGATTTCATATCAAAAAAATCTTCAGCTTTGTGATAAATAGCAATTAATAGTATTGGCTTATGCCTTTGTATTGTATTTATTGCACCGTTAATAACCATTGATTCATAACCCTCAACATCCATTTTTATCAATCCTACCGGTGATTCAATAGTGCATAATTCTTTATCAAGTGTAGTTATTTCAGCTTTTTCATGTCCGTTGAAGGTAATTTCTGTTATCTCACACCTTTCTCCAATTCCTTTTTGAATCGGTGTAATTTTCCCGTTACAAAAATCTTTTTTAAGAATTTGTTTTATCGTATTAATATTATTTGATAATGGTTCATAAATTTTTATATGTGAGTCAGGAAAATTTTTATGGAACATATATGCCGTATCACCATTATATCCTCCAATATCAATTATAATTTTTCCGTTAATAGTGTTGTATATGTTTTGTGATAAGTCCGACAGACCATATTTATAAAAAAAGAAAAAAGGGTTAAAATAAGTTATATCCTCAAATGGTTGATTAAATCCTTTCTCAAATGTATAAAACTCTCTTAATAGTTGTAAATCATATTTTGTCCATATCTCCCTTTTTAGGGTGTTATCCCAATAATTGGTCAATTCCATAAATTTATCTATGTATTCACAAGAAATATTATCTAAGCCATTTTTTAGATTTGATATTTTTAGTTCCATATTATTCTTTTGAAAATACTCAAAAAAATCTTCTTTCCAGTTGAATATAACTGGCTGTCCTAAATTATATCTAAACTCTTTATTAAAAACTTTAATAAAGAATTTAGTTTTATTTTCAACTTTTTTAAACCCGATTTCAAATTTTTTATTTAGCATATATTAATATTAAACTAAACAAAAACTTAAATATAGGTACTTGATTTTTGTTTTTTAGCGTTTAATAATAAGTTGTAAATTAAATAACGCGGGATGGAGCAGTCTGGTAGCTCGTCGGGCTCATAACCCGAAGGTCGTTGGTTCAAATCCAGCTCCCGCAACCATTTAAAACAAAGGGGGTTAGCTTTTAGCATTAACCCTTTTATCATTGAACAGACATTGCAGGAATTTGATTTTTTTGAACTAATAGGGGTGTGTTTCAAATATATCTTGATTTTTTTAGTCGGAAATCGCTAAAAATGAAATTCCTGAACTGGCAAAAAAGTCCGATTACTGTCCGTCAATGTCTAAAACAAGACAGTGTCTCAAAACCTTAAATGGCGAGAATTTAGACACAGTTCAGGAATTTTGGGACAGGACAGTGTTGAAAAATTTTTCAAAATTTTAAATTTAGGTGGAAATTTATTTCAA
>CALVHA010000022.1 GCA_944327255.1 Candidatus Gastranaerophilales bacterium
AGATTTACGGATATTTCCGGAAGCTCCGGGTTTATTAAAGCTAATTTTGTGACTTACGCAAATGAAGCAAAAGCCGAATATCTTAATGTTAGTGAAAACATTCTGAAAAATTTTGGAGCAGTAAGCGAAGAATGTGCTTACGCAATGGCAGAAGGCTTGCATATGTGTACTGGCTGTGATTTAGCCATTTGTACAACAGGAATTGCAGGACCGACAGGCGGTACAAAAGAAAAACCTATAGGGCTTATGTACATCGGGGTATACTTTAAAGATAAAGTAACCGTAAAAAAATTTCAACTGCCACCATTTATTCCCAGAAAAATGATGAAATTCTTGTTTACACAAGAAGCAATCGAATTTACTTATAAAGAAATTCTTTTTAAACAAGTCTAATGTCTTTAGCTTGAAAATAAACACCTTATTTCAACATAATTTGAGCAATCAATTCAGGATTTTCCTTAATCAAAGTATCCGCAAAAACTCTTGCATCAAGCTGGGTTATAACGATTGACAACAAATCATTCGGAAGCTGTTGGAGCATTTTTATTTTTTCTTCCGGCTCTATTACAGCCATAGCCTTTACTACTTCCGGCTGTTGTTTATATGTATTAATCATATTTGTATAAGCATGAGCATCTATATTCTGGTAAAGTTCATTGTGTTCTTTACCAAGACCAAGTGTTAACTGTTGTTTTGCAATCGGCTGCATTGAAAGCATTGCGTCTTTAAATTGAAGAGGATTTAAGTCTGATATTTTATCAATTATCTGATTAGAATTCATTTCCTCCGCATTTTCTCCGCTAACGCTCTCATACATTTGCGCAAGATATTCCTTAGGGATTGAAGGTAAGTTATTAAGAACTTTATTCTTTTCAATATCAGTATCTGTTAAAAATTTATCCAGCTGATCTTCCGGAAGATATTTCACTATCTCCTCCTGAGAAAACATTTCAAATACTGTATTAACAAGCTGTTCAGGAGGAATTTCTTCCAGCATTTTCATCAATTTATTTTGTGTAAAAAATTTAAGTCCTTCATTGATATCTTCCTCTTCCATAAGAGGTAAAAATGCACGTAATTGATCTGCTGTCATTTCATTTAAAAATTCAAGCTTATTATTAGGATCAGCAAGTTTAAATATTTTTACAAGCATATCAGGAGATTGAAACAGTTCCTCTGCGTATTTAACAGCTTCCTGATTGCCGGCTTCTGCTTCTGCCTCAACAATCTGTTCAATAGTCATCAATGCATATTCATTCTGCATTTTGCTTGCAGAAATGTTCAATTTATACATTAACGTTGTTAAATCTGCATCAATTACTATACTCATAAAACGACCTCTATTGACTATATATAATAACGTCCATGACTTTTGTAAAATTCAATATTTATCAAATTTATTAACAATTCTTAATAAAATAATTTACTTAAATGATGATTTTTGCCGGTTAAACATTATAATCAAAGTATGAAGAAGTTGTATATCATAGCGTTAATTATATTTTTAGCCCCATCAAGCTGTTATGGAGCCTTCTTCAAAAAACAGACTGATGAAATAGATACTTCTAAAGGGTATGTCGGAACATTGCCGGATCTTACAAAAGAAAATACCCCGAGTGAATCCGCCGTATCCCCGCCTATATTTGATAAAACAAAAGATTTTAATTCTGCAAATGAAATTAAGCCTATACCGAGAGATGATCCGGCCTTTGTTAATATTATCCTTAAACAGGATAAAGTATCTCCTTATGTTGCGGATTTACAGGAATTTATAGACATGTTTGAACAAATCTACGAGTCAATTGACTCACAGGAGAATGTTCAGCGTTTTGCTGCAAGAGTATACTTTTTAAACAAAAATGCAGAATACTTCAGAGATAAATACGCAAACAAACCTGAAAGCAGTTTCGTCTCTTATGAAAAAATTCTTGAATTAAGCGCTCATGCAAAAAGTGTTTCAGAACTCAGAACAGAAGCAGAAAAATATAAACCATACCTTGCATACTCCGGTTCAGGGGCAATTTATAATTCAAATAATATTGATCAACAATTAGATTTCTTAAAAGCAGAAGTTGAAGAGATAATAAACATGTTAAAAGAAACAAAATAAAAAAATATACCTGTTAGGGTAATTGCCTGTCAAATTTTTATCTCTACAATATATTTTATATGCAAAATATTTTAAATAATGCCAATAATAAAAGAGTAGCATTTATAGAAGATATTAAACATTTAAATTCTATAGAGGATTTGGCATCAAAAAAGCTTTGCATCATTAAAACGAATTTTAAAAACTTAAGCCCTTTAAAAAAATATATAAACAAATATCCAAATACTGAATTTTGGTTAACATCAAAGGATATTTCCAGACAAAATATAATACAGGCAAATTCTTACGGCGTTAAAAATGTTTTACCGTATCCTTTTGATATGAAAATAGTAAGAGATTATCTTAAAAAGAAATATCCTCAATACTATAATGATAAATTTACAACGGAAAATGCCTCCTGGTTAAAAGGATTAAAAATAATGATTGTTGATGACAATCCTATGAATATAGATTTATTGGCGGAATCGATTTATTCTTCGGAAATTGAAATTTCAACATTCATAGACGAAAGAAATGCTTTGAATGCACTGGAAAAAGAAAAATTTGATTTATTTCTGTTAGACATAATGATGCCTAACATTTCAGGATTTGAACTTGCTAAAAAGATAAAAAAGTCAAAATTAAATAAAGATACTCCTATTATTTTTATTACAGCACTCTCCGACATCAAAAACAAAATAGAAGGGTATAATTTAGGTTCATGCGCATATATTGAAAAACCTTTTAATGTAAATGTTTTTCGTTCTCAGGTTTTCAATATTTTAAAATCAAAAAAATTACAAGAAGCAATAATTCAGACTAAAGAAAATTTTATTGCAATGGTTGCTCACGATCTTAAATCACCTGTTTATGCAGAAATTACCGCACTGGAACTTCTGCTTGAAAAAATAAATACTGACGATAAAGGTAACAGCGAAATTCTTAATGATTTATTACAGGCAGCGAAGTATATGAAAAATCTCGTTGATAATATACTTCATAAATATAAATTTGAAACAAATAATGTTTCTTTAAATAAAAATTCCTGTTCTTTAAAAATTCTTATTACTGACAGTATTTCGGAAATAAAATATCTGGCGGAAGACAGAGAACAAAATATTATATTTAAAAATTCAAGTAAGCAAAATGTTATCCAAATAGATTACATTGAAATAAAACGTGTTATACATAATCTTTTATCTAATGCAATAAATAATTCACCTAAAAAATCTAACATTACTATTAAATTGTCGGAAAACAAGAATGATATGACGGTTTCAATTGAAAATATTTCAAAAAATCCTCTCCCCGAAAATATAGATGATTTATTTGACAAATTTGTATCTATAGCAAATCAGTCCAAATGTATAAATCTCGGCTTAGGCTTATATGTAGCAAAAAGGATTATAGAAGCTCATAACGGCACCATTCACGGAGAACTTACAGCAAACAATAAAGTCCGTTTTATTTTTACACTCCCCAAAAAAATTATTGAATAAAAAATTCTGCCTGAGTTAGAGGTGTACGTGGATTGTCTTTTGAATAAACTTTCATTATATAAGCACCCTTTTCGTTTATTACAAAATAATCTGTATAATATTTTTCTTCCTCATCCTTAAGACGAACTGTATTTGTCATAAATAACTTGTACCCTAAATAACCGACATCATTATCTTTTTTGATAATTTGGATATTTAAATATCTTGAATGCTGTACTTCAGGCATTATTATAAGGTAATATACCCTCGTTCCTCTTTGAAAAATACTTGAATAATCCATTACATTTTCTTTTGTAATTGGTCGTTGATTAAACAAAATACTTGCTCTTGGAGTACAGGCTGTAGAACATATAAGAAAACAAATTGATAATATAAAAAGTATCGTCCTTTTCATTATTTCTTTAAGCTCTTTATTCGATTTTGAACAGCTTCTACAGCATTTGTATCTTTGTTATATTGCAAAAATAATTCATAATTCTTTATGGCTTCAGTATTATTTTTTTCTGTTTCATAAGCAACTGCAAGCGCATAATACGCATAAGCATATTCTTTATTTATACTTATCGCTTTTTCAAAACATTTTTTACTTTCTTCAACATTTTTTTCATTGGCATAAACCAAACCTAAATTAAACCATCCATCCGCATATTCAGGGTTAACAAAAATTGCCTTTTTATAAAAATCTATTGCATTAGTTTCGTCATTTTTCAGTTTATAAACATTTCCTATTTTTAATAAAGTTACTTCATCAGAAGGGTTTAAAACCAGGGCTTCTTTATAATTAGACAAAGAATCATCGTATTTTTTCGCTTTATAATTTTCATCCCCCAAAGCAATTAATTCTTTATTCTTTTGAACTTTTGCTTCCTGTTCTTCAGTATTAACAACAGGCTCTGGAGTTACTTTGTCACTATCATCCGTTATAGTTACAGTTTGAATTTCTGAAACGGAAGATGTAGTTTTATCTGCAGATGATGAAGCTGCATTAATTTCAGATATAAATTCAGCATATTCATTACTATACTGAGTTTTTTCAGGACTCATTGATATAGCCTTTTCGTAATATTCTCCGGCCTTGTCGTTTACTTTACAAGCACGGTATGCTCTAGCAAGTCCAAAATACGCTGCACTATCTTTTGTACCTCTAGATATAGCTTTTATAAAAGTATCTGTTGCCAGAGAATAATTTTGTTTTTCCAATTCTACATTACCTAAAGAAACAAGCGCATTTGTCAAATTATTTTGAATTACACTACTGTTTTGAACTGATAAAATTTCATTATAAAGAGCTATTGCATCTTCATATTTTTCCATTGCATGTAATGCAATTGCCTTATTTGTTTTTACTTCAATATCATCAGGATTTGATACAAGAATTTCATCATAGTATTTTATTGAATTGGCATAATCCTTTTTGAAGTGGTAACAAGCAGCCAGAGACTTTTTCATATCAACATCATTTGCATCTAAAGCCAATGCCTTTTCATAACTTGCAATTGCGTTAGTATAATCCTTTTGTCGTTGATAGACAATCCCCATATTTTTAAATACTCGTGAATCATTAGGATAAAATTCTGAATATTTTTTATATTCAGCAATAGCCTCAGAATCCTTAGACATGTCTGCAAGCAGGTTCCCGTAATCAAATCTTAAAGAATGAAGATTAGCATCTTTTTTAAATATTTCATTATACTGTGCAAGAGCAAGCTCATTTTTATCCAGTGCCTGATATGACAATGCCAATGAAACTTTTGCTGTCATATTATCAGCATCTTTTGCAACTGCTTTTTCCAAAAATTCAATAGCTTTTTCATAATTCTGGGTTTCAAATAATGCTATTCCATAATTTGCATAATCATCAAAGTGTTGATTATTATTGACATAAAGATTTTCAAACTCAGTAACAGCCTTTTCAGGATTGTTATCAGCCATATATGAATTTGCAAGACTTTTTCTTGCTTCCCAGTGCTGTGAATATGTATTTAAAAAGATATTATAATTTTCAATTGCTTCCTTATAATTTTTCATCTGGTATTGAACATTTGCGATATTCAAATAATTATATTTATACTCCGGAAATATCTTCAATGCATTATTATAAGCACCAAGAGCCTCGTTATATTTATTTTGTGCCTCATAAATACTTCCCAAACTTATATATACGAAGGCATCATTAGGACGGAGTTCTATTACTTTTGTATAAGCCTCAATTGCATTATCGTATTTATCCATCTCAGTATATAAGCCTGCCAACTTAGTATAAAGCATAGCATCATCAGGAGAAAGATTTATAGCCGCAAGAACTTTATCAACAGCTTTTTGAAAATCATGTTGATACTCAAGAGTACAAGCTTCCTGATATAAAGCACTTGCTTCCTGAGTCATTGCAGAATATGCAGGAATCTGTGTAACCATAGATAAGATTAATGCCGTTGTCAAAATATACTTATTAATTTTTTTAACTCCTCTTTTTATAACAATATATTAACAAAAAATCAGATTTGTGTAAAGCTGTGAGTATAAACCTGTTTCCCTGATAATATCTCTGCTGCCTTGATAATATTAACCTGATTAATATCATTTTTATTGTATTCTACATCGCTAATATCCGAAAAATCTTCCATCATCTTAGCAATATTTATATACAAACAGTCTAACTCATTTTCAGGAATTTTTGTATCTAACATTTTAAAAATTCTTACAAGCTCATTATCCCTTGCGTCAATAATTGCACTATCAAGACCAGCACCATAAGCTAGAACTCCAAAAACTCTGTTTATTAAAAACCTATACTCAGCCGGAACCCCGTTTGAAATATTTGAAAGACCTATGACAGTTTTTACAGGAGATTCAAAGCTTTCTTTTAACATACGAATAGTATTTAAAGATTCTAAAGCTTGATCCTGATTTACGCAAACAGGAAGAACCAGAGGATCAAAATATATCTTAGAGCTTTCTACTCCTTTTTCAATTAGATATTCATAAATATTAAAAGCTAATTCCAATCTTCCGTCAGCATCTTTAGGGATTCCGTTTTCAGAGCTCATAGTAAGTGCAATTAAGTTACAATTATACTCCAGAGCAAGTGTACTCATATTTTCAAGTTTATCTTTATTCCAAAAAGTACTATTTATAAAGGAATTAAAACTATTATTGTATACCTCAAGTCCCTCTTTCATTTCACGAAAGTTTGTAGTATCAAAAGAAATACCGATGTCTGTATTATTCTGAATAATATTAACAATCCAAGAAATAATACCTTCTAAATTTCCCTTTGCAGGTCCGACATTTAAGTCAATAAAATCCATATTACTTTGTAAGGCTATAAGATTTTTTATAAAATCTTCATCTCTTTTAATCAAAGCTTCTCTTACATTATTAGAAATTATATGAATATTTTCACCGATTAATTGCATAACAACAGTCTAACACAAATTAATAAATACAAAAGTATTATAAAAAAATTAATTCTTTTTGGTAATAGGAAAAATACGGAAGAAAAGTTATAATATAAAAAATATTCTAATGGTGTGCTTATAACTAATGGTAGAAAAGGGGTGTATCTATGAAAACATTAACCAAATCAATCAGTCCGAAGAGAGTAAAGTCAAAATTCAATGATGAGTTTGAAAAATACTTAAAAAAACAATGCATGAAAACGACTTTTAATGGCTTGGAATTAGAAACTTTTACTTGGTATAAAAAAGTTTTAGGTTTAACATAAAAAAGATGCCTGCTTTAAAAGCAGGTATTTTTTTATATGTATTTTATTATTTATTATTTTATTTTAATAATAATATTTATATAATTAATCATCATCATAAAGAGTTATTATTTGTAGAAAACTCTGAAAAGCTTTCTTACGATTGAATTTCTATTCTCATTCTTTTTGTAGAAAACTTTGTTATTTATTTACATAATTTATAAACACCAATAATTAATAAAATAAACCTGTAGAAAACTCATGAGTTTTCTACAAAACATCTACAAGTTTTCTACAGTAAAAAAGGAGTTTTCTATGCCAAGTTTATTCGGGGTTTTCCAATAATACTTATAAGAATATCAATAACTTTTGGCATCTGGCACTTGAAAGAGTATCTACCATTTCTTAATGAACATTTACTGCAATCGCAACCTATTGAATAGCACTCAAGTGCTTGTTCTGTCCAGCTTTGAGTTATTGAAGATGAGATTATCTGTTCTTCTGTCTTTCGGGTGTTTTTAGCTTGTGCAGAAATATCGACCATATCTTTTACCCCCATTAAGAACTTATACCTAACCCACTATCATTTTAATTTATAAAGATTAAATTTTAATCCTTTATTTGTATGAATTTTTCTGTTATAAGATATTTTTATGGAGTGTATTATGAAAAGGACAGAACTTCTTGCACCTGCAAAAGATAAAGAAACTGCAATTATTGCCATAAACAGCGGAGCAGATGCTGTTTATATAGGAGCTCCAGCTTTCGGAGCCAGGCAGGCTGCTTCTAATTCTCTTGAGGATATAAAAGAACTTGTTGCTTATGCTCATAAATTTAATGTAAAAGTCTATGTAACCATTAATACAATTTTAAAAGATTGTGAACTAGAGCAGGCAAAAACAATAATAGAAAAGCTTTATGAGATAGGAGTTGATGCTGTTATTATACAGGATATGGGTATTTTAAAGTTGGCTATTGAAAATAAACTTCCTCCAATAGTTTTACATGCAAGTACTCAATGTAATAACAGAACTTTAGATAAAGTAAAATTTTTTGAAAATATTGGAGTGTCAAGAGTTATTCTTGCTCGAGAATTATCAGTTGAGCAGATTAGGGAAATTTGTAAAAATACAAATATTGAAATTGAAACATTTATACACGGTGCGTTATGCGTAAGTTACAGTGGACAGTGTTATTTGAGTTGTTCAATAGGAGGACGTTCTGCGAACAGAGGAGAATGTGCACAACCTTGCAGAAAAAAATACTCCCTTGTTGATGATAGGGGAAATATTATTGCTAAAGATCAGCATCTTTTATCTCTTAAAGATTTTAATGCTTCAAAATATTTGTCTGACCTTGTAAATTGCGGAGTCAAATCTTTTAAGATTGAAGGACGTTTAAAAGACAGTAATTATGTAAGAAATGTTACGGCATATTATCGGCAAGAGCTGGATAAAATATCTGAAAAAACTTCTTCAGGAAAAATATTCTTTGACTTTGAACCTGATACTTCAAAAAGTTTTAATAGAGGATTTACTTCTTATTTTCTTGCAAAACGTGAAAATTGCTTTAATTTTAAATCCCCTAAAATGAGAGGAGAAAAAATCGGCAAAATAAAAAAATCAGGTTCTGGATGGTTCGAACTTGATAATAAATCTGATAAACTAAATGCTCAGGATGGAATATGTTATTTTGATGAGAATGAGTTGAAAGGGTGTCTTATAAATAAAATTTCCGGCGGAAGAATTTACTTAAATAAAAAAATATTAATCAATTCCGGCTCTCTAATATATAGAAATTTTGATATAAAATTTGACAGTATACTTAATAATTCAAAAACAGTAAGAAAAATTGGTGTAAAAATTATTTATTCAGGGCATAAACTTACGGCAATAGATGAGGATGAAAATACAGTTTCCTGCGATATTAAGTTTTTTGATCAGCCTAAAAATCCTGAAAAAATGAAAACAACATTTATAAATCAGCTTCAAAAAACAGGTGAGAGCGAATTTTACGTTGAAGATATTTTAATAAAAGAAGAGATTCCATTTATGCCAGTATCAGAAGTTAACAGAGTAAGACGAAATCTTTTAGAAAAAATAATAGACGAACGGCTAAAAAATTATAAGAAAGAAATTCAAAAACCATTAAAATTTGCCCCTTTTGTCAATAGTGACCTAGATTATAGGGGAAATGTTTATAATATACAGGCAAAAGAATTTTATGAAAAATGCGGGTGTACTGTGTCTGAACTGGCTTTAGAGGCTCAAAATAAATTTTCACAAAAAGAACTTATGAGGACGAAACATTGTATTAAGTATGCTTTTGGGATGTGTAAAAGTCCTAAAAGCCTTTACCTGATTGATGAAAAAGGTAAAAAATATAAATTGAAATTTGATTGTAAAAATTGTGAAATGGTTGTTATGACTGCAACATAGGTGAAAAATATTAAGTGATGTTACAAGATTGAAAAAATGTTTGTCTTTTTTTCTTGTACAAAATAAAATGTAATTGGGAAATTTTGAGGGATTATTAATTATGACAAATGAAGCGCTTAAAGAGAGAACTTTAACACCACAGGAAGTGCGTGCTATTTTGAACACAGATAACAAAGAAATTGTTGAACTTTGCAAAAAGGCTTCGATTCTTCCGAGAAAAAATAGCCGTGGTATGACTTATTTTTCTTATGAAGAAGTGAAGAATTTGAGAAAAGTTCAGGCAATGAAAAATAAGGTAACAAATCCTGTTGGTGCTCAGAACAGCGAATCTGCAACTCAAATGTCTGCAATGAAAAGTATTCTTTCTTCATTAAAAAATATGGAAAATACCTTGAGTGATAGAATTGCTCAGGTAATTGACGAAAAATTGGAAGGAATGGATGAAGTTGTTGTAGAGTTGATTCGTTGTAAAACTGATAATGAAACTTTGAGACAAAAAATAGTTGATCTGAATAAAGAAGTTTACCAGTTAAAGAACAGGCTAAACAGCTATAAATCGGTTGGTTTAGGTTTGTATGTCAAAAAAGAACAACACGTTTGGGAATAATAAAGGATTAAGTAATGGCTGTAAAGGAAAAAGATACTGAAGTTACTTCTAATGCTGATGAAAGAAGTAAAGCTTTAAAATTAGCAATAGAGAAAATCGAAAAAGATTTTGGTAAAGGTGCTATAATGAAGCTCGGTGATAAGGCAACGGTAAATGTTGATGCTATCCCGACAGGAGCTCTTGCATTGGATGTTGCATTAGGTATCGGTGGTGTTCCTCGTGGCCGTATTATTGAAATTTACGGGCCTGAAAGTTCAGGAAAAACAACTCTTGCACAGCACATTGTTGCGGAATGTCAGAAAAGAGGCGGTATTGCTGCATTTGTTGATGCAGAACACGCATTGGATCCTGAATATGCTAGGAATTTGGGGGTTCAGGTTGATGATTTATTAATTTCCCAGCCTGATACCGGAGAACAGGCTCTTGATATTACAGAAGAACTTGTTCGTTCAGGTGCTGTTGATGTTGTAGTAGTAGACTCTGTTGCGGCTCTTGTTCCGAAAGCTGAAATAGAAGGTTCTATGGAAGATCAGCAAATGGGATTGCAAGCACGTTTGATGAGTAAAGCATTGAGAAAACTTACAGGTATTATTGGTAAAACAAATACGACAGTTATTTTTATTAATCAGT
Organism: Candidatus Gastranaerophilales bacterium; assembly: GCA_944327255.1. Classification (GTDB taxonomy): domain Bacteria; phylum Cyanobacteriota; class Vampirovibrionia; order Gastranaerophilales; family Gastranaerophilaceae; genus UBA1221. The sequence continues at coordinate 10,967 of CALVHA010000022.1, forward strand.
TAAGAATGAAAATAGGCGTAATGTATGGTAACCCTGAAACTACAACAGGTGGTAATGCTTTGAAATATTATGCAAGTGTCCGCTTGGAAATTAAACGCACAGACGGTGTTAAGGGAGAAGGTGAAGATATTGGAAACCATGTTAGAGTAAGGGTTTTGAAAAATAAAGTAGCTCCTCCGTTTAGAACTGCCGAATTTGATATTATTTTCGGGAAAGGTATTTGTAAGGTAGGTAATATCCTTGATGTTGCCGTAAATCTTGGAATTGTTAATAAGGCGGGTTCTTGGTTTAGTTTTAAGGATGAAAAACTCGGTCAGGGACGTGATAAGGCAAGAGACTTCTTAACAGAAAACCCTGATATATTAAATGAAGTTGAAGCTCTTGTTAGAGAAAAACTTGCCGAATAATTGAGATTATTAAGATATATAAAGATGTTTTTATCGGCTGAAATGCCCTGATAGTACGAAATAAAAAATTTATAGACATGTTTTTTGTATTAAACTAGCAACAAAAAACATGTTTATTTTTAATATAACCATAAAATCATGTATAAATAGGAGGTATACTTTATGCAAGTAAATGCAATCCAGAGTAATGTAGGTTTTACAGGAAAATTCCAACGTAATACCAAAAAAGATATTGAAGACGCAAAAATAATAAGAGATGACATAAGAAATCCATATAATAATAATGTTTCAAATAAAGCAATGAGAAATGCTGCAAAAGCAGCTGTTATAGGTTTATTTATGGTTCCTGTTGGTGCTCCTTTGGTAACAAGCTGTGATACAGAATCTTATGCAGAAGCTTGGGCAAAAGCTGAAGCTAAAGATAGTTGTGATCATCATTGTATTCATGATAAAGATACTATAAAAATTTATGTACCTGGAAAAGATAGTATAATACGTGATACAATCACACAAATTATTGAAAATACTGATACTGTATATATTAAGAAGTGCTTTGATTCCCCTGTAATCGATGTAATAAGAGATTTCTTTGAAGCAAATGATATTGATTTGGGAGATGAAAGAATTCCTTTAAGTATTACTTGGGTTGATGAACAAAATGTTCCATCTTATAGGAAACAATTATTTGACGGAAGATCTTCAAGTTATAATGAATTGAGTTATGATATAACAAATACTCCTTGGGATGATGAAACAGGCTCATTTGTAATCGGTAAAGGCGACACTTACGAAAATATCCGTTATTCATTAAGTGACGGTAATTTGGTTATGATGCGCTATGTTCCTAGAAATCCAAATAAAAAACCGGAAAATCGTGGAGATTGGATGTATTCGAATAGTGCCATATACGATATTAAAACAGGTGAAAAAGTTGTAGACAGATATTCCTTAAAAGATGATGGAACAACAGAATATGCCGGAACATTCAGACCTGGCGATATCCCTAAGTCTATTTTTGTCACAAATCCTTATGGTACTGACTGGAGATATACAAACGTAAATGTTGAAACGGGTAATGCTCCTGACTGTGATGAATAGATAAATAGATAGAATAAAGTAGAAAAAAGACGATTTGTTGTTATTAACAGGTCGTCTTTTATTTTTCTTAATATTAATTGAGATTTCTTTATTTTCAAGGAGATTTATAATACAATAAAAAGAAAAAGAAGGGGATTATAAGGTATGAAATTTGTAATTAAGAAAGAGGACTTATATAACGGAATTAAAATTGTAGAAAGAGCTACAAGTGTTCGTGCATTACAGCCTGTATTGCTCAATATTTTAATTGAAACAATCGGTACAAATAAAATAAAATTAGTTGCAACTGATTTAGATTTAACTGTAATGGCTGAAGTAGATGCTCAGGTTGAAGAAGAAGGAAAAATAACACTTCCGTCAAAAACATTGAACGAAATTGTATCTAAACTCGGAAATAAGCTTATCACTTTTGAAAAAGCTGCAGATTCTACAATTGTAAATATAACCTGCCAAAATTCAAAATTTGATATAATAGGAATTTCTGCAAATGAATTTCCACCTGAAGTTTATAATGTAGAAATGAATGAAGAGGAAAGTTTTGAAATTGAAGTAAAACCTTTAACAAAAGCTGTTAGGCAGGCAGGCTTTGCGGCTGCAAGCTATGAAACAAGCAATCTTTTATCAGGTATTGTATGTGATATCTCAGGAGAGATTCTTGAAATTGCTTCAACAGATGGAAATAGACTTGCCCGTGTAAGAGAAAAAATTAAAAATCAGGATAACAAAGCTCGTCAATTGATTATTCCGTCCAGAACTTTAAATGAATTTATTAAGATGAGCGCTTTTATTGAAGAAGATAGCGTGAAAATTTATACAGAAAAGACCAAAATGGTTATAAAATCAGAAAAAACAGTAACAATTTCAAGGTTACTGGAGGGACAGTTCCCTAAATATAATCAGTTAATACCTGCTGAAAGTCCTAAAGTTGCAACTGTTAATGTTTCTGATATGATTTCTGCACTGGAACGTGTTTCAATTATGGTTAATGATAAGACCAGCATTGTTAAAATGGAATTTTCAGAGAATAATTTAAAATTAATGGCTGATACTCCTGATTCTGGTAAGTCTGAAGAACAATTGACAATTAATTATTCAGGGGAAGAACTTGTTATTGCATTTAATTACAAATATGTTCTTGAAGCTTTAAAAAATATGGAATGTGATGAAGTTAATATCGGGTTAAATACAAGTCTTTCTGCAACAGTATTCAGACCGAATTGTGAAGAAGACTTTGTTTGTCTGATTATGCCTGTTCAAATAAGATAATATTTTTGTTTGTAATAAAAGTTAACAAACCTCGTAAATTTTTAAAGTTTATGAGGTTTGTTGTCGTTTATGGGGTTGTAAGGTTAGATATTTTAAGGAGAGTAAAATGTATCAATACGTGGTATGGACAGGCACATATAATTTTAATGATGCAATAGGATTAATTCTAAAGCATTTACAAAAACAGTTAACTGTTTTGATAGAAAGAATTGAAGAAACAGAAAAAGCTATTGAAAAATAGATTTTAGCTGTTTGATTAGGATATGAAAAAGATAGTGATGTTGTGGCCTTTAGGGGCCATTTTTTTTTGAATATTTAAATCAGCGGTTTTTTATGATATAATTAGATTATGAAGAGGTTGCTTATATATTCGTTAATTGTTTCTGCAATGATATTACCGGCAGGAGCCAATGAGATTATTGAAGATTATATGGATATTGTATCAAATAACTGTGTATTAGGTGATTATGCCGATGCAGTAAAATATTTAGATAAGATTATTCAGATGACTTCAAATAATGATGAGTTTAAAAAATTAAAAGATTTGTTATATCAGCTTGGCACAACAAATCAGAAATCTTTTCTGGCAGGTTATAACCATGAATTAGACAAGGCATTTTCTGCAAAATTAGCCGGAGACAGAATCGCTGAGGAAAATGCCCTTAAAGAAGCAACTGTGAAGGGGCATTTCTGGGCATACAGTTATTTAGGCGACTATTTTAGAGAGAGTAAGAAATATCAGCAGGCAATAGATGCATATTTTAAAGCTTATGAATTGCAACCTTCATTTACGCAGGCTTTATTGGGAATAGCTATTTGCTATTATGAATCCGGACAATACGAAATGGTGAATGAGCCTATAAAGAGATTTTTATATTATAACCAGCAGTCAGATGTTGCTTATGCTATTCGAGCAAAGGCGTATATGATGATGGGGCAGTTAGTTGATGCAGAGACTGAAATTGTTACTGCACTTGCTTTAAATGACGATGTTGAATATAAACTTTTACATGGAATAATTCTTGCCAAGAAGGGAAATTATCCAAAAGCAATAAATATTTTAAATGAAGTTGTGAAGGAAGTTCAAACATCTGATGTATATAAATATTTAGGATACTCTTATCTTGGACTAAAAGATTATAACAATGCCTTGTTAAATCTTGACAAAGCTGTCATTTTATCTGATGATGATTCGGAGCTGAAAACAAAGTATAATGAAGCAAAAGAACTTGTCAGAAGTATAAATGCACAAAAATTGGAAACAGAAGAAAGACCGGAAGTAAAGAATATTTATGAGCAAAAGAGTGAAAAAGAAACAGATACATAAGCAAAAACAGAAACGTGAATCAATGTTATCAAGAGTAATAAGTGGTATGTTTACCATAATTCTTACCGGTATAATGGTTTACGGTTTGCAATGCTACAGTGCAAATGATTTGAAATTTGCACAGGTTTCTGATGCTCATTTTTCTACAAGAAATGTAAATACATCTTTCAAATTGACAGCAGAGTCTCCAAAAATTCTTGACGATGTTATTGCTCAAATAAATGAAACTCCTGATGTAAATTTTGTTATGTTTTCTGGAGATTTGATAGATAAGCCGTTTGAAAAAGAATTAAGCGCGTTTTTACCGCATGTTGAAAAGTTAAAATATCCTTGGTATATGGCTTTTGGGAACCATGATACCTGTGTCGGCGGGTATTTAACAAAGGCTTTATATTTGGATATTATAAGTAAACATAATGATAATTTTAAATTTAAAAAACCTTATTACTCATTTGTTCCTCAAAAGGGGTATAAGGTAATAGTTTTGGATACAATTATCGATACAAGAATAACCTCTAACGGACAAATTGATGATGAACAGCTTAAATGGTTGGATAATGAGCTTGATAAGTCTAAAAAAGATGTAGTATTAATTTTTATGCATGTACCGATAATAGAACCTTTCCCAAGTGAAGGACATAGATTATTGAATGCTGGGGAAGTTCAGGCTACAATAGAAAAATATAAAAATCCTATAGGTGTTTTTCAGGGACACTATCATGCTGCAAAAATTACGCAAAGAAATAATGTGCTGTATGTAAATACTCCTGCTCTTGTTTCTTATCCGAATGCTTTTCGTATAGTTACTGTAAAAAATGAAAGAAAAAGAGTTATATTTGATATACAGCAAAAGGATACAAGAGAAACTAATATTAGAAACCTTGCAAAAATGATGGTATTTTCTTCAAATCTTTATGCTGGAGAAGAAAAGGATCAGAATGGAGTTTTTGAAATAAAAAAATGAGGAAAAAATTATGAGCGAATTTAAAATAACATTTAGAGGTGTAAGAGGAAGTTATCCTATTGCTAAAAAGGAGTTTTTGGAATATGGCGGTAATACCTCATGTGTTGAAGTTAATGTCGGGGGGCATTTGATTCTACTTGATGCTGGAACCGGATTAATTAATGCCGGAGATGAATTAATCGAAAATTATATAACTTCTTCAGTTAATCCATCTGAAAGAACTCCGATAAAGGCAACGGTTTTGCTTTCTCATATTCATCAGGATCACATTCAGGGTTTTACATTTTTTAGACCTCTTCATATTCGCTCTACTGAATTAAATGTATATGGTAATGTAAATTATAATGAGTCTCTTGCTGATGAACTGGCTTCGTTATTATTTGGCAAATCTTTCCCTCTTGATTTGGGGAATATTGCAGGGAACTTAAATATCCATGACTTGAACGAAACGGATGCAATTATTTTGAAGAAAAATTGTGAAACTCCAATTGTAAAAAGAATTGAAACAAATGATGATTTGGAAGTCGGGAATGATGATGTTTTAATAACTTGTTACCGCTCATATGCTCACCCGCAAGAGGGAGTAATTATATATAAAATTACATATAAAGGTAAATCTTTAGTTTATGCAACGGATAAGGAAGGTTATCCTGGCGGAGATAAAAAATTGGTAAATTTCGCACATGATTGTGATGTGATTATTCATGACGCCCAATATACTACAGAGGATTATCTGGATTCATTCTCTCCAAAACAGGGTTACGGGCATTCAACATTTGATATGGCTCTTGAAAGTAAAAAACAAGCAGATGCTAAGCAATTAGTGTTTTATCATTATGATCCTTCTTACGATGATGAAAAGCTTAATCAAATTAAAGAAAATTATAAAAATGTTGATAAAAATGCTATTTTTGCATATGAAGGATTGGAAATTAATCTTTTATAATTATATAAAAAAGTATGCAGGTTTGTATGAAAAAATATCTGATAATATCTTTATTTTTAACTTCCTTTCTATTTTCGGGTTACAAGCATCCTGAAGAATATGTAATAGAATCAGAGCAAAATGCATATTTACACAATAATATGGGACTTATGTACATTGAGGAAAGAGCGTATTATCCTGCTATTCAGGAATTTAAAATTGCAATAAGTCTTGCACCTGATGTGCAGGCAAGTGCCGTTTTTTATAATAATCTTGGGGAATGTTATATGAAGCTCGGTCAACCATCATTGGCTCAGGATTGTTTTGAGAGGGCTTTAAGACAGTTCAGTTTGAATTTTAAGTATTATAAAAATTTAGCTGAATGTTATTATTTACTTGGATACGCAGATGAGCAAATCAAAAAATCTTATGAAGATTCAAATCCTCTTGGAATGATACTACGTGGTCTTTTATTGGAACAAAAAGGTGACATAACAGAAGCAATTACTACACTTGATGAATTTGTTGCAAAAGAACCTGACTTAATAATTACATCAGCGGTGCGACAATATATTCAAAGGTTAGTTTCAAGTATTTATTAAGATTTTTTTTATAAATATTGAAATTTTTAGAATAGTTTGTTATAATGAAACATGGAAGCCATTACAAACGTGAAAATTGGAGTACTGCTGATGTTGAGGAAAAATTGTGAAAAAATTTCTGCCTGCATGGGGTTTACTCTTGCGGAAGTACTAATTACACTAGCTGTAATTGGAATTGTTGCAGCTTTGACAATTCCTACTCTTTTGAGCAAAAATGAGGAACGAATTAGAGAAACACAGTTAAAGAAAGCATATACAGTGTTAGCTCAGTCACATCAAATGATGCTTGTTCATGATATTTTGCCGTATGAAGAATTTGTAAAACCTTTTAAAGATTTAGAACAGGATGGGGAAGATCCTTCTAACCCTGATAATTCTGGTGGTTCCGAGCAGCCAGATGTCCCAACGGAACCTGAAAATCCGGATAAGCCACAGCCACCTGATGAAACAGAAGAACCTACAGAGCCTTCAACGCCTGATATGAACGATAAGAGAACTAAAGAACTTGTTGATGGGTTGATTGAGGCTGTTTTTAAAGGGGATTGGGATACTGTAGTAAATAACTTTAACGAGCTTAAAGATATGTATGGTTTATTTAATCTTAAAGAATTTTTGGAAGATTATTTTGAACAATCACAAAGTGGCAAATCTAAATTTAAAATTGGTTATGCGAATTTAAAATATTTTTATATGCCAATGCTTGCTGATGTCTCCGGAACTGGAACAGAAGATGAAACTGGGGATGAATTTATTAAAGTTAAAAAGTACCAGTTACAGGTGTTGAAAAGTCTTTTGAATGGGGCTCAATATTGTAAAGGTTATGATACTTGCTATAGTGAAACAGAGCCTGTACATTATACAAACCTGAATGGAAGTGCTGCAAAGATTGAGGCTGCTGAATTTGAAAATTCTGCTTTAAAAACGTCCGATGGGATGTATATTTGGCTCGGTGATATAAACAATCCTCAGAGATATTTTGTTGATATTAATGGTGTTAAACGACCAAATAAATTGGGAGTTGATGTATTTACATTTGATATTACTCCTAAAGAGGCTATTAGTCCTGAAATGAATGCCAATTGTACAAAAACAGGGTCACCTGTCGAAGGAGAAGAATCAAGAGGTCTCGGGTGTACGGGATATGCAATTCTTGATCAAAGCCCTGATGTCGACAAGCAAAGATATTGGAATAATTTTAAATAGAATAGTGATAAAAACCGCTTCTGAAAATTAGAAGCGGTTTTTTAATGTATTTGGAATACGCATTTTGTACAATGTGCTTTTGGATGAAGCATTAAATTGTCTTCCAAATCATACATTTTGGCGATTCTTGTAACAAGAGGAGCTCCGCATTTAGGGCATTTCAAACCTCCTGCACCTTTTAATATCAACTCTTTTAAACTTTCAATAATTTGTTCTGATACAAAAGTATTGTCAAAATCAATTTCTAATTTTTTTATTTCTTCAGGGCTACATTTCAATCCTTTGGCTAAATTTTGTCTTACTGTCACTGATAAAAACAGTTCTTTTCCTGCTTCAATTTCTTCTATTAAAGCTTGATCAAGATTACATTTCATTGCGAGCCCTTTTGGAGATAGCCCGAGATTATCTCGTTTTTTTTGAACAAATTGTGCTAAAGTATTCATACTCTAATTCTACCATAAAAAAGCGGGTTTCAAACCCGCTTCCCTAATATTTATTATAATGTATTTTACTCATATCGCTTCTGTCAATAAAACGGTTTTCATCTTCTGAATAACCAAGCGCAATGACTGAAAATGGAACAATTTTTTCAGGTAATTTGAAATAATCCTGTATCATTTTAACTCTTTCCATATTAGGGTAAAAACCCATCCAGCAGCCGCCAAGACCTTCCTGTGCAATTTGAAGAAGAATATTTTCCGTACAGGCACTCAAATCTTGTTGAAACCAATTTTTTAATTCTTTGTTTGAAGTATCTCCCATTACAATAATTGCGACAGGGGCTTTGGCGACCATTCCTGCCCATGGGCTCATTTGTGATACAGTGTCCTTCTTATCTTGCTCTGTTAATACAAGAAATTCCCAGCGTTGATTATTATGAGCAGAAGGAGCTTGCATTCCTGCTTTTAAAATTCTTTCCAGTTTTTCCTGCTCGACTGGTTTCTCCAAAAATCTTCTTATAGAACGTCTTGTAAATATAACATTTTCCATATAACTCTTCTCCTTTTCTTACCAGACAACTTTTTCAATTAATTCTATTTCATTTCCGTCAGGGTCTTTTATGAAGGCTATTTTAGTACCTTTACCGTTAAGATCAAACGGTTCGTAAAGATATTTATAACCTAATTTATTAATTTTTTCGGTAAATTCATCAAGAGATTTAACTGAAAAAGCAAAGTGTCCGAATGCATTGCCATTATTGTAACCTTCTTTAGGAGTTTCATCATTATATGTTAATTCTATTTGGCAGGAGCCTTCCTCATCATCAAGAAAATAAAGTTCACAATCATCCAATCTTTTTTTCTTTTCCAATTTCATATTTAATACTTCTGTATAAAATTTTAAGGAAGCATCAATATCCTTAACACGTATCATTGAATGTAAAAATTTCATATTTTTCTCCTTATTTAATCTGTGTGTGTAACTATACCGTTTGTGGCTTCATTATCTATCATTATTGTATTACGAATAATAGAATGCGCCATTAATAACATAAATGGATTTATTTCCGACATGGCAGACATTGAAACTGTTGCTTTTGTGTTAGTTGTTTCGTCAGGTTGAGTTTTTATTGCTTCAAAAGAGACAACTGATTGCATTGAATAGTGTTGTTCTTCTTTTTCAATTCTCAATTGAAGTTCTTCTTTTGGAAACTTATCCGAGCATTCTATGTTAACATGCACTGAATTTGATGTCTCAAGAATTAATGTAGCAATGACTTTGCCGAAGTTAACAGTACTTATTGTAATAACTAAAATACTGTCATTTTCTTCATTATCCGGATTTGGTTTAATTTCGAGTTCAAAATCAACACCTTCTTGTAGCGGTAGCCATGGAAGATAAAGTAGTAATAATGTTTTTAATGTTTGAGTCGCATTATCCTGTGAGGCAAGCGCAATACTTGCGTTAATTAATTTTGCAGTATCTTTTAATTGTGTTAAATCTGTTATACCTTGTTTTGAGGCATTTGCCATACTTATAATTAGTTTTGTAATAGCTTCTTTACCGTTTGATTGTATAAATTCAGTAAGTTGCGCCAGATTTATCATATTAGTTGACGATATTTGTAAGTTTTTAATGGTACTTAATAAATCTGTATTTATTTGACTTTTTAATGTTGCTTGCAGTTCTGATGTTGATAAGCCTTGAAGCTGGGCCAAAATTTGTGCTTGAGTCGGTGATATAAGATTTTTCTGTATTAAGTGCTGTTGCGATAATAGCCTGCTTAACTGGATTTGCGTAACTCCGTTTTGAATCATATAAATAAATTCATTAAGATTTTTGGGCATTTTCATTAAATCTTTAATATATACAGCTGTTTCATTATTAGCAAGTGATGTCATCTGATTAGCAGAGGAACTTTGTGCTGACGAGGATGAAGCATTTGATGTAGGCGTTGAAGATTGGGGCGTTGAAAAAGATTCGTTTACTGATGAAGAAGTTGAGGTGTTTTGTATATTGTTTACCTGAACCTTTTTGTACCCGAATTTTGTTATAAAATTTGTAAGATTAAAATTATCCACGAATTTATATTAATGTATTTTTTTATAAAAGTCTATATTTTATAATTCACGTTTTTTAAAAATAATATATCTGAAGCCGTCGTTAATATCTTTATATTGGGAATAATTAACTATCATATATCTGCAGAACGTATCAGCATAATCATCACAGATATGTCCGGAACCATATTCATGCATACTTAAGCTATTCATAACAAAATATTCCGGTCTGGTTTTCTTAAAGTTTTTAATAAAAGCTTCTTCTCCAAAAGTTTGTGCATAAAGCGGAAGGAATGAATTATAAAAATCATCAGCCTTAATATCAGCCAGAAAATTAATAATTAACCCTTCAGGAAATACTAATGCACTTTGAGCATTATTTTCCTTTAAGGTTTTAATTACTTCATTTGTTGTCTGGGCATTTTTTTCGTATGTATAAATACTGCCTTTATTTGTAGAGATTTTAGTATTCAGGTAATATCTGCTTTCTCCAGCATGCCACAGAAAATTCAGCCCGACTGCCAGTAAGCCTATTGCCATAATTTTTTCATATTTCTTATCTATAAGAGAGAATAATACCGCACAAAAAGCTGTTATAATAATTGCTATAAAGTAATTTCCATAATTTAGAGGGTGGAGTGCCCAGAAGCATTTTGCGCTGACAGAAATTACGCATAGACAAAGTATTATTAAAGGTGTATTATTTTTAATTTTTTGACAACCGATAATTGTAGTTAGTATCAACAAAGGAACCAGAAACATAAACACAACCGGTGTTGTAAAAACAGCAATTATTGTGGTAAATATTGCACAGATTGCATAGCCAGCCCATTTATTTTTTTCAATAAGTTTATATCCGCCAAATAAACCTGCAAACCCAAAACCTGTTTTTATAAAGTTAATGATCCATAATGAAATAATTTTAGGATGAAAATATATTCCTTGAACTGTATAAAAATCTTGTAGACTTTTTGTTGAAATCATGTCTTTAACAATGTTTGCTGAAGAAATTAAGTCCTCTAAATTTACCCCCTGTAAGAATAAAGTTCCAGCGCAGATTAAAGGGAATATAGCAAAACAGGTTATAAAATTAAGAATAATTTTTTTGTTTTTAGTTATTCCTGCAACAAGGAATAAAAAAATAGCATAAATAAAAAAGTCATATTTATTGCAAACGCATAACCCTGCGAGTAATGAAGATAAGTATAAATATTGAGTTTTATTTTCTTGTTTAAACTTAATAAGTGCCAAAACAGAATATAAAAAGCTTACTGTACCATATAACATTGCCCAGCTATAAGGTAGTGTAAAGTTAAATAAATGAACAGCGCAAACTCCTGTAATTATTGTAAAAATGCAGATGGCGAGACTTAAGCAATCTGATAAAAAGTTTTTTGCAATTAGATATATAGCACTTATAATTCCAAGAGAACATAATATGCCTGAAAAATATAAAGTCCCTAAGTTAGGAGAAAATATTTTATATAAAAGTGCATTGAAAAGATAAGAAAAAGGCCCATAAATATTAAATAAGTCTTTATACAAAACTTTTCCATCTAAAATTCTTTCAGGATAATAAATTTCCCTTCCTATATCAAGTAAAATATTGCTATAATGCCCACAAAATATAAAAAGCGCAATCCCGCACAAAACCCATAAAATTACAAGGTTTTTGTTCTCAATAAAAAACTTCTTCATACCTATAGAATTTATCAAATAAATAGATAAAAATCAACGAACTCTTGGTTAAAAAAATAGCCATTTGGCTAATATATTCAATCACATGTTTATACTATAATAGAACATATTTGCAGGAGGTATGACATGTTAAGTGATGATTACAAATTAACAGAACGAGAGAAAATGATATTAAAATTATTAGAAGAAAAATGTCCGCCGAAAGAGATAGCAAGTAAACTATATGTTAGTACTCATACAATAAAGTCTTATATAAGAAAATTCGAAGTACTTAAATTAATTTAAAAAAAAGTACTTTACAAAAAAAAATCAGCGTGTATAATAAATATTGTGACCAATAAATAAAACCCGTGTGGGGGTTTAGCTCAGCTGGTAGAGCACCTGCTTTGCACGCAGGGGGTCAGGAGTTCGAATCTCCTAACCTCCACCATTAAAATTCAGAGGCTTACGATAGCCTCTTTTTTAATACCAAATTTGCCACACTGTACAGGCTTTCGCGGATTTAAGAGAATTTATTTGATACAATTTGTAGAGAATTTTATCACGTTTGCACCAAA
>CALVHA010000023.1 GCA_944327255.1 Candidatus Gastranaerophilales bacterium
CCGGAAGAAATGAAAGATCTATCTACTGCTATGGAAAACAACGAACTTACATCTGATGATTTTGTTGAAGACATGCCAGAAGAAATGAAGGATCTATCTACTGCTATGGAAAACAACGAGCTCACATCCGATGATTTTGTTGAGGACATGCCAGAAGAAATGAAGGATCTATCTACTGCTATGGAAAACAACGAGCTCACATCCGATGATTTTGTTGAGGACATGCCAGAAGATAGAAATACCGCGAATAATATTGCACTCAAAAAAGATCCATCCATTGATGATTCACAACAAATAATCGATGATTTATCCATATTAGATCAACTTGATCAACTTGACTCCATAGGGTTAGGAGAGATTGAGCCACCACATAGTGAGGAGAATAACAATATTGCAACTAGTTCAACTTCAGATATAGAACCTGAGATTACAGAAGAAGTAGATGCAATAAAACCTGATGAGTCAGAAAAAATACAGGTGCTATATGATGGTTCAAAAGTTCCAGAATTAGATACATCAGAAATCGAGCCTCAAGAGGAAGAGAATTTTGATTTCAGACCTCAAGAACGTAAAATAACCAAATTAATACCTGTATTTGCAATCCTTGCAGCTATCATAATTGCAGGGTCCGTAGTAGGTTTCTTAATGAAAAGTAAAAATAGCATAGATGCAGAAACCCTTATACAGACAACTCCAGAAAATGAAACCCTGGCTACACCAGAGGCAAATAACTCTGATATTCTTGCAAACACTGATTCATCTACTCAAAATATTCCAAAAGATGCAGAAGATATTTCGCCTTCAGCACCAGCAACTCCACCAGTAGCCAAAAGTACAAAACCAGTAATTAAACCTCCGGTAACACCGAAACCTATAAACGGGAGCAAAACAATCACACTCAAAAAACTTTCTTGGGAAGTCCCGGATTACCTATCCTATAGTGAAAATATTAAGAAATATTTACAAACAGCAGGGAAAAGTATAAGATTAACACTTTCCAGTGATCTTTTGTTGACGAACGAATACATCTATTCAAATCAAGTTAAAGTTGGGCTAAAACTCTCTAAAAACGGTGATATCCAGAATGCGCAGATAACAAAATCAAGCGGTTCTGAACAAGTAGATAAAATTGTGTTACAAACTGTTAAAGATACACTAAAAGTGGTAAAACCAAACAGGGGAGAGGTTCCAACGCCTAATTACAATTTGACTCTTATCATTTATTTTTAATTGTGTTATAATATTATAAAGTAGGGGAATTTAAGTGGAACTAGCACAGGATAAAATAAATCTGATAGAAAAAGTAATCAGAAGTAATAAAAAATTTCTAAATAATGAAGATTTATATGATGACTTCTTTAATGAAACTTGTAAGCGCTCTTTGCCTATTATAAGTACCATTTCTTCCGATTCGACTTTAGAAGTGTATTTAAAAAAGGTAGCAACATCCAGCATTCTGAATGTATTAAAGGATTCAGGAAGGTTAAGGAGAACAAAAGAGAGTTATGTTCCAACCGGAGAAGTATCACTGGATGATACCAAAACCAATATTACTACGAATTCATATTCAAATGTATATGCTAATATAAAAATTGAATATGAACCTATAGATTTTGATAACGGCCCTGAAGATATTGCCATCAAAAACGAGGTTCTACAAATGGTTATAGACTCTATACACCAGATTAATAACGAAGAACCTGAAAAACAATACCTCGATATTTATAAACTTAGATATCAGGAAGGCATGACTCAAAGTGAAATTGCTGAAGAATTAAATTTATCACAGTCTGAAATTTCAAAGCGATTATTTAAGTTAATGCAAAAAATCAAAAAAAATTTCTAATTAATCGAGATTGTAATTATGAAATGTCCAACCTGCAAAAAAACAATTCCGGACGATTCGCTGAAATGTCCTTACTGCAAAACTCGAACCGGTTTAATTTGTAAAAATTGTCATACGGTAAATTCTATTTCAGATATAATTTGCAGAAAATGCGGGGAAGAAATTCTAAAACTTTGCCCCGAATGTAATTGTGTAAATTTTCCGAACGCTAATGCATGCCGTAAATGCGGATATAAGTTTGAGGATTCTAAAATCCACAGAATTACCCCAAAAATTGAAACCGACAATATTCCTGAATATAATAAACGTATTGTAAATCAGCATATTGCCAAAAATCTTTTGGAAAAAGTTATCTTATCTAAGGATAAAAAAATCTTTTCATTAAGCGGCTCAAGAGGCATAGGAAAAAGCCATGTTCTTGCACAGGTCATACAAAGTTTAAAGGAGGAACAATTTGTATGGTTTTATGGGAAATGCTCACCAATAACCCAATTAACTCCTGGAGGCTTTTTGCAGGACGTTTTATTTAATCTCTTTAATCTGCCGAATTTCTGTATAAATAGCCTAAAATTTAAAAAAGATGCAACAAAATTATTTCAGAATAAATTTCCATATTTAAGTAATACAGAAATTTCAGATTTTTTGAATTTTCTCTATCCTGCTGAATTCGGGAATTTTGAAGATTTACATAAAAATAAAAGCAAAACATTTGAACTTTTAAATAAAGTATTCGATAAAATTATACAATACTCAAAATTTATTATTGTCATCGATAACTTTGAGTCTATAGACGGATTTTCATATGAATTTATACACAATTACATAAAAAAAGAGACTGTATACAAAAGTTTGAAACTATTGTTAATATACTCAGAACCAAAACCATGTAAGGGATATTTTAATCTTACAAAACCTGATGCTGAAGATATATATTTTGATTTAACACTTGCACCGTTTGATACAAACGAAATGCTTGAATTTGTCGACAAAAAGGAAGAAAGATTCTGTGATTTTCCTGAGGTAAATGATGCAGAAAAAACACTTATCATGGCACAAAGTAAAGGAGTTGCCGCATATATTGAGCAGGCCTTGGGACTTAGACTTGATTGTCAAGTTGCGGACAATTCTTTTGAGTTACCTGAAAAATATGAGGATTTGGTTGCAAAAAGAATATGTATTTTAAGCACAATTAATCCTGAAGCTTATAATCTCTTAATGGGTTCTGCCATATTGGGAGACAAAATTAATCTTAACCTTGTGCAACAAATTTTTCAGTATGATGAAACGTCATTTATGGATATCATTATCTATCTGAAAAAAATGAATTTTATAATCCCGCTAAATGATATTTTCTACCAATTCAAGGATCTTCTTTTATGGGAAACCATATTAAATGTTGCAAAAACTGACGAAAAATACATTCAGCTGAACACAAAAGTATGTAATGCACTTGTAAACTTTACGCCTAATTCTAATGCAATATTCGGAATAATTGCACAAAATATTAAAAATCCGAAACTTGCACTTGACATATGGACACGCAACACAAGACTTGCAGCGTATATAGGGGATATGAGTTTATATGCAATTTCACAAAAACAGTGTCTTGCATTACTAAATGAAATGGATGAAACAACAACACTTAAAATTCGATATAACATATCAGAACGTCTAGGAGAACTTTTGACGGATTACAATCCGAAAGAGGCGATGGACTACCTGCCTGATGCAATTGCAAATGCTGAAACTTTAAATAATAGTGCTAAAGAAATTGAGTTACTCGGGTATATGACAAACTGCTGCCAGAAAACAGGAAATTATTTAGGAAATGTCGAATGTGTAGATACCGTTTTAGGAAAAATCAATGAGGATAAAAAGCTTGAAACCGCACTTGTAAAATGTACTAAGCTAAAAGCATTACTTGCAATAGGTAATTGCGGGCAAATTGTCAATATGATTGATAATGAAATTATGCCTATTTTTGACGAAACACTTAAAACGGAATACACAAGAGCGGATATTCCAGCTCAATTGGTTCTTGAAAGTTGGTTAAAAACATACCTTATACTCGCTGAAGCACTTGTAATGCAAGGTGATGACAGAGCATTTGAAGTGTTGACTATATTATTCGAAATTCTTGAGAGAAATAATATTCAAGATCCGTCATTTATTTGTGAGTGTAAACTAATTCTTGCTCAAGCAAATACAATGAAAGGAGATTTCACGACATCCGAAAAACTTCTTGCAGATATCATGAAACAATATGAAGACGAAAATCTTGACGATGAAGCTGTTATTAAATGGAATTTTATAAATATTTTAAATAACTTTATGCGTAAAAAATATACAGATCTTCAGGAAGATCTATTCTATATAGTAACAACTGCTAATAACTGTGGAGATAATTTCACCAAGAATATAATGAAAACTTTGCTGGGAAAAATTTTCAATGACAAAGGTAAAACCGCAGAAGCTATGAATATATATCAGGATCAGATTACTTATTTTTCAAAAGAAAAGATGGCTCTTGGAGCATTATTAACCTGGTATCTGATTGCTGAAACAACTATGGTAACAGAAGGCCCTTATGAAGCATTAGAAATAGCGTCACAAGCTTATGAAGTTGCTAAAAATCCTAAAATTGATAACTACTTCTTTGCAATCCTGCTGAAGATTATAATGGCAAAAGCCTGCATGACAATTTCTGACTATGACTCAGCCAAAATACATATTGAAACCGCACTTGAAATTGCAAAAAAATATAACATGAATGATTTATTAACACGCATTTACCTTTTGTACGGGAAATATTTCCAAGAGATAGGTCTTGTGCAGTCTGAAGAACAAAAAGATTACCTTGAAGGGGCTCAAAAAATGTATGAGCTTGCATCAAATTTGGTTCGTCAAACTAGAAATAACCAGATTCATGTCGAAATTGAAAAATCAAAAAATAGCTTACAGTCATTTCTTACAATGAACAGCATTAAACTATAAAAGGATATCCGTATTATGATTACCCCGACAAAAGAAGACTTAGTTAAATTATATAACAGTGATTTAGAAAAACTTTTAGAAACATCTTCAAAATATATGACTGATAAAATAAGTTTCTGTTCTCTCGTGAATGCCAGAAATGGCAAATGTTCTCAGAATTGCAGATATTGTGCACAGAGTTCTTATTATCCAACTCAAATAGAGAGTTATCCTCTTATTGAGGTTGAGGAAGTTAAAAAAGCTGCATTAGATGCAAAATCTAATCACGCGAGGAAATTTGCAATTGTTACATCTGGAAAAACGCCTGATGAGAGTGATTTTGATAAGATGCTTGAGATGATAAACGAAATTAATAAGATTGATGGAATAAACAGCTGTGCATCTATAGGAATCCTGAATGAAGAACAGGCAAAACGTCTTAGTGAAGGGGGGCTGAAAAGATTTCATCATAATATAAATACTTCTCGTTCTTATTATCCACAGGTATGCACAACGCATAGTTGGGATGAAAGAATTCAAACATGTAAACTCGTAAAAAAATATGAAATGGAATTATGTTGCGGTGTCATTCTCGGAATGGGCGAGAGTATTGAACAAAGGATTGAAATGGCCTTGGAGTTAAGGGAAATAGAGCCTGACAGTATTCCGATAAACATATTAATGCCAATTCCCAAAACACCTTTTGAGACATATATTGATAAAATTGATGAAGAAAATATATTGAGAACTCTTGCTGTTTTTAAAATAGCAAATCCAAAATCGATTTTACGTTTTTGTGGGGGCAGAATGAGGTTATCGGAAGAAAATCAGGAATTAGCATTAAAAACCTGCGTTGAAGGGATCCTTATAGGGAATTATCTGACAACTATAGGAAAACAACCTCAAGAAGACTACAAAACAGTAACAAAGCTTGGAAAAACTATCATCTAAGAACTTAATTTTGCTATCTTGATATTGAAAATAGCTTCAATGTCTGTACAGCCTAAAATATATTCAATCCAGTCTTCAGGTTTCATTCCATGTAAACTTGAAAGTTTTGGAATAATGCCAAGAACGGATACTCCGGTTCTCTTCTCAATAATTTTTTGAATTTCTCTTACATCATAATCCAAACTTCTGAAAGGGCATTCATTTATAATTATGCCTCTAAGCTGAAGAGCCCGTGATTGGATGACATTTAAATAATCAAGAATTTCCTCAAGCGTTGTATTAGCAAGAGAGGCAACAAGAATAAGCGGAATATTCATTGCATAAATCAGTTCTTCTTCATTAAAATTTTTCTCTATAGGGGTTTCCATATTAGAATGCCCGTTTACAAGTAAACATTCGTACTTTTGAGCAACACTCATATAATCCTGAAAAATTATATTTCTATCCATAAACAACTTTTCTTCTTCAAAAACTTTTAAGCTGAGTCTTTCATTTTTATAAAGATAAGAACAAAAAGTCATTATATTTTTATCCATAAACTTAGCAAACAATAAATCAGGAGCCTGTATATAACCATCTTTTAATTGTGCACCTGTTTGTGCAGGAAGATAAACAGCAGTAGAATATCCCAGACTTTGCATTGTTGCAGCAAGTCCGCCAGTTATAAATGTTACCCCTGAATCGGGTTTTATTCCTGTTATAAAGACTTCTAACATTAAATTTATCCATTATTTATCGCAAAATAGACATCCTTAAGTCGCTTTTTGCTGATATGAGTATATAATTGAGTCGTTGAAACATCGCTATGCCCAAGAAGTTCCTGAACAACACGAAGATCTGCACCGTTTTCAAGCAGATGTGTCGCAAAACTATGCCTTAAAGTGTGCGGAGAGATAGTTTTGTGAATTTTTTTCCCTTGCTCATGCACAAAGTTATAAATATCCTGACGGTTAATTTCCCGCCCATCTTCTGTCACAAGCAAATGATTTTCTTTTAAATTAAATTTTTTTATAATAAATTCTCTTTGAGGCAGATATTTTTTTAAAGCAATAATAGCCTTACTACCAAGTGGAACAACTCTTTCTTTTGAACCTTTACCCAAACATTGAAGATATTTAGCCTTTATATTAATATCAGACAGTTTAAGTTCTGCAAGTTCAGAAACCCTCAGCCCACAACCATATAAAAGCTCAATTATTACTTTTTGTGTAACTGATAAATTCTGATTTAAAATTTCTTCTATTTCTTTTAAAGAAATAACTTTAGGAAGTCTTTTGGGTAATTTAGGCTGTTCAATAGTTAATGTCGGGTCAACAAAGCACTTTTCATTTGCGCATAACCATTTAAAAAATCCCCTGAGAGAAGCAAGTTTACGCATGATACTTGTTGAAGAATAATGCTCTTCATGAAGCTTTAAAATATAAGTACTAATATTATTTCTTGAAACATTTTCAAGCTCCGAAACCCCTTTTGAAGCGCAAAAGTCCCAAAAATCGCTTAAATCCCTCCTATAAGCATCAACTGTATTTATTGAAAGTCCTTTTTCAACTTCCAAATATTCAATATATTCAGCCAAAATTTGCACACTCATGCAAATATTATATATTCTTTTACTTATGATTTAATAATATAAATGTATTATTTTTTTAACATATATAACCATTCAGCTATATATCAATCATTTTGAACAGAATCTTTCAGTAATTCTATAAACCTTTTTGCTGCAAAAGTTAAATATCTATTTTTATTATACACAGCTGCAATTTCACGCTCCGGTAAAAATTTCTTTATTGCATAAAATTTTACATTAGAATTATGTGTATAATTTTTTACAAAAAGTTCTGGAATAAATGATACACCAAGCCCCTCCGCAACCATTGCACAAGCAGTTTCTATGTTATGACATTCCAGAGATATTTCAGGCGCAAATTGACAATTTGCGCATAATTTTCTTGCAATTTTACCGACACGTTGATACTCCGACAATAGAATAAATTGTTTATCCCGTAAAGTATACAGATCTATTTGCGGATATCCATGCGTCTGTTCAAATTCAACATCCCAGTTAGATGGAACAGCAACTAATAATTTTTCATTTGCCAAACTTATACTTGTATAAGAGTATTTATCTTCACTCGGAATATCAATTAATAAATCAATTCTCCCGTTATCCATATATTGCTGCAAAATATTTGAAGGATGTTCTTCAATAATTATTTTACAGTTAGGGAGTTCTTTTTTAAACTTCGCAATAACTGCTGGAAGGATATATGTAGAACGATATGTTGATATTCCAATAACAAGCTTACTACTTTTTTGGCTTATAATATCCGAAATCTTTTGATGTACTTGCGCACCTGAAGATAAAACCTGCCTTGCCCAGTCAATAAAAATTTCTCCAGCATAGGTAAGTTTTAAAGGCTTTCTAGTAAAAAATTTTGCACCGTATTCTTTTTCCAGCAACTGAATACTCTGACTTAAAGATGGCTGTGAGATATATAGTTTCTGGGCAGCTTTAGAAAAACTCATTTCCTCCGCAACTTTTACAATATACTTAAGTTGGGTTGTATTCATATAATAATTATATAAAATATCTTATCATAAATCAAGTTTGTTATAAGATAATACTTATAACAATTATAGATTATATGTATTTTACATCCCGCAAGTTCGTTTTATAATTAAAGTATAAATTAAATGTATAAATTACACTTTTTAGACTTATGAAAAATACATTACCCCAATTATATAGAAAAGCCTGCAAAAAGCTTGGTGAACGCAATGATGCAATATATGGTGCTGTAACGATTGCTGTTTCTAAAGGAATTCTAAGACCAACATTTACAATGCTAGACAAAAAGCAGGACAAAGAATCAAGAAAATATACGGCATTCAGAGAAGGTATAACAGGAGCAATTGCACTTGGAGCATATCTTAGCACACATAAAGGTGTTGAAAAATTAGTAAAATACATATGCAAAAAAGGCAACGTATTTAATAAATCAGAAGAAATCAAAGCTACGATGTCACTAATAACTATTTCACTTACAGCATTGTTTATTATACCAGGAATAACCAATGCTATTACAACACCAATGCAAAAACTAATTTCACCGCATAAACACGAACCATTAAAGAAAAATGGACAACCCAATTTTGAGGGAAACAGACAATTATATAAAAATAATTTTCTTTACCATAAAAATATATTTACAAATTACGGTATGAGGATAGGGATATGATAGATAAAGTTACTGCTATTCTTACAAATCCTGCATTTGTAAATTTTGCGCAAAATACTAAAGCAACAACAACCGTTGAATCTCTATTTAAAGCAACAGGCCGTCCTGCATTTATCATGATGGACACAAGCGTTAATAAAGATACAAGAAAATATGCTGCAACAAAAGAGGGATTATACCAGTTATTATGTCTTGGAATCTATCTGACAATGGTTCCTACTATATTCAAAAAATATGGATTTAAAATTTCTCAAAAAATTCTTAAAGGAGAAAAATGTCTCCCGCCATTTAAAGATGCAGATGAATATCTTAATTATTTAAAACTTGCACGTATGCCAAAAGACAAAAGACAAGGGCATAAACTTCTCTCAAAAATATCAGATACCCTGAAAGAGACTCCTGATGCACCTTATACCTTAAAAGAAACTCTTCTAAAACAGGAAAAACCTCCTGAATATATAGAAGGGAAAGGTGCGGTAGAAATGAGTTATCTTGCAGGTACTGTTATAGGTCTTGCATTCATTGCATCAGAAATAAGCAACTTAATTTTACACCCTATAATGAGAGGATTGGGAATAGAAAAGAAGACTGATAAACAAACTAATTCCATTAATAAGACTATATGAAGTAAATACTTTCTCTTATAAGTAACACTTCCGCTCTTGCCCTGCTACTCCGGCGTATAATTCAACATATTGCTTTGCGGGGCTTGAGTCTATTTTTGTGAGGAGAACCTCTTCTATCTGGAAAAAGCCAACATCACCAGACATTTCAATATCAATCCTTATAGGTTTTCGTTCTCCATGGTGAATTCCTATACGATTTATGGCATTAGCAGAATATTTATGAATATCGCCGACTCTTGGAGTTGTATGAATAGAAAGAGGAATACGTGCCCTTCCTTTAGTCATATCGCAGCCATCCGCAATTAAAATTATACCTGCCTCAACAGAATGAATTTTTTTAGATGACATATGCCCGATAATTGCTTCTGTTGTTAAAGATTTTATAACAACACGTTTATGCAGATTATCAGGGAAAACATGCATTAAAGCTCTATCAATTATGGGCTGAGCCAAAATTGCAGACATATCTTCATGTCCCTGACGCCCGATTGACATCCCCAAATCGTGCATTAATCCGGCAAGAATAACTGCGCACATACTGTCTTCAAATGTTCCAATTTCTTCTTCCTCAAGAGATGTTTTTATTCCTGAATCTCTTAGAATATTAAGCATTTTTATAGCATTACCAGCCACTTGACGCATATGCACAGGACCGTGATCATTAAAACCAAGTCTTTTTATAGAAACATTGTTTGCATAATCTTGCATTTCCTGCAATTCTTCATCTGCAAATAAATATTCCACCAATTTTAAGCAATTGGGAAAATTTTTTAGTCTGTTTAAAATTTTTGTCTCAATAGAAACTTCTTTAACTGATTTCATAATTTAATATCCTTAAAACATAGTCTTTATAGAAGTATAAGCCTTGTTACAAACATTGTCAAGTAAACCATCCGTCACATATAGTATTACAATATATACACCTGCCGTTGTTAAGATTATATTGGAGAAGTTCATAACCATTTCTTAAAATAACAGGTCGTCCGCAGTTTTTACAATATGTAGTTGAAGTTTCAATATTTGTCAAATTACCTGTATATACATATTTTAGTCCACAATTCTTAGCAATTCTATATGCATTTAGAAGTGTTGAAAATTTGGTTGCCTCTCTATCCGAAAAGTTATATCTGGGGAAAAAAGCACTAAAATGAAGCGGGACATAATCTCCAAGGTTTTTTAATATCCATTCGCACTCTCTTTTTATGACATCTTCCGTATCATTTTCGCCATCAATCAGCATTGTAGTTAATTCAACCCAGCAGTTAGTTTCATTAACTGCATATTTAATCGTTTCAAGTACAGGTTTAAGATGTGCAAGACAGTTTTTTTTATAAAATTTCTCACTAAAGCCCTTTAAATCAATATTTGCCCCATCCATATATTTAAAAAAATTCCGTGAAGGTTCCGGATTAATATACCCTGAAGTCACTGCAATTGTTTTAATTCCATAATCCCGACATAATTTTGCAGTATCAATCGCATATTCAAAAAAGATTACAGGATCATTATAAGTAAAGGCGACACTTGCACAATTATAATTTTTTGCAATTTTCACAATCTCTTCTGGAGAAGTTTTTTTCAATAATCTGCTATCATCTCTGCTTTTTGTAGTATACCAATTCTGGCAAAACTGACACCCCATATTGCATCCAAGAGTTCCAAAAGATAATACGGAACTTTGAGGATAAAATTGATATAACGGCTTTTTCTCCACAGGATCAATTGCAAGACCTGTATTATAACCGTATGCTGTTAAAACAATTTCTCCGTCAATGTTTTTGCGAACATGGCAAAACCCCTCTTGCCCGTCTTTTAAAATACAATTCCTCGGACAAATAACACACTGAACTTTATCATCCTTTAGAGTGTTTTGGTATTTCATAAGTTGTATTATAATACTTTTATGAAAAAAATTAAACAGCCGTCTGTTGCAGGCACCTTCTATACAAATAACCAGGCAGACTTAAAAAAACAGATTGAAAACTTTGCTTCTAATAGTAAAAATCCTTATGAAGCATCAACACGTGCTGTCATTGTCCCGCATGCCGGTCTTATTTACTCCGGTCAGCTTGCTTATGAAGGAATAAGCCAGCTTGATAAAAATATAAAAAATTTATTTATCTTTGCACCTGCTCACAGAATTGGTTTTGAAGGTCTGGGCTTATCAAGTTACGATTTATGGAAAACTCCTCTCGGAGAAATTGAAATTAATCAAAACATAAATCAGGAATTAATTTCTAAATTTAACGCAAACTTCAATGATAATGCAATTCAACCTGAACATGCCCTAGAAATCCAAGTCCCACTGATTCAATCAATATTTAATAATATAAAAATAGTCCCTATTTTAATAGGACAGGAATCACCTGAAATTATTGAACAAATTATCTCTGAATACTATGTTGATGAAACAAACGGCTTCATTATTTCATCAGACTTAAGCCATTTTCATCCAAATTCAGAAGCCGTTCAGATTGATAATATAACCGCTCAAATGATTGAAAATGGCATTACCGACAAATTTAGTCATCATCAAGCTTGCGGAGCTACAGGGATTTTAGGACTTATAAATTTTGCAAATAATAATAAATTTTCACTAATCAGAATAGATATGACAAATTCCTCAAAAGCCACAGGGGATAACTCAAGTGTTGTCGGTTATGGTTGCTGGTTTTTATACGAAAACAGTAAAAATGAATTCTTGAAAAAATATTACTCCGATTTTATTCTAAAAGTCTGCAGACTAAGTATAAAATCAAGGTTTGAAGAAGGAGAAATTGAGTTAAAATTCCCACAGGTTTTTAATGAAAGCGGTGCAAGCTTTGTTACACTTGAAAAAAATAACAGACTTAGAGGCTGTATAGGCTCCATCATTGCCCATAGAACTTTAATAGAAGATATTGCAATAAATGCCCAAAATGCAGCATTCAATGATCCACGCTTTAATCCAGTTCAAAAAGATGAACTGGAACAGCTCGATATTGATGTTTCATTGCTATCAGCTCCAAAACAAATTAAATTTACAAACGAAGATGACTTGTTAGACAAAATTACGCCTTTTAAAGACGGTATAATAATAAAAGACGGGAATTATCAAGCCGTATATCTCCCGACGGTCTGGGAACAATTACCTGACAAAAAAGCTTTCCTTAATTCTTTAAAAGTTAAAGCTGGATTAAGAGAAGATTATTTTTCAAAAACATTTGAAGCCTATAAATTTGGGAGTACACTAATAAAAAAAGATTAAAATAAAAAATTAAGGATAGAAGTCTTGCCTTTAAAATTTATAAACAAAATCTGCATATATTCTTTCTTGGGGCTTCTGCTCTTATTAACTAGTATTTACTTTCTGCTTTTATTTGGTCTGCCTGAATTATTAAACTCCAAACAATTTATTAAAAAAGCAGAAAGTTATATTTTCAAAAAAACTCAAATTAAAATTACAACCGAAAATTTTAATTTTAAATTATCTCCAAAATTAAATGCTGTTATATATATCGATTCTATTCTTATTGATAAGAATAAAAACAACATTGCAACAGGAAATAAAGTATTTATAGACGCAGACCTAAAATCAGTTTCCCTAAATACGATTAATGCTGAAACTTTATTCATAAATATTGAAAATTTAAAAAAGGCTTTCCCTAGAAAAAAACAAATGGGAAAATCTTCCATAAACTTATCAAAATTGCCACGGATTAATATAAATAAAATAACAGCAATGTCTGATAATGCAAAATTAAATATTAATATAACAGATGCAAAATTAAGAGATTTCAATTGCGAAAAACAGCTTAGTTTTAACGGGGAACTAACCAGTCCGGAATTAAACGCTCCCGTAATAATTGGGCAACAAGGAAATTTCATTATTCATAACAATACTATTTCAGCCAAAGACTTTTCTATCACATTCAAAAGCGGACAAATAAACATTGACGGAAAAATATATGATAAAAATTCCGATCCAGATTTCACAGTTAAAGGGGGAAATATCCCTGTTAGCGATCTTCTAAAGACTTTATTGTACTATCAAAAATTACAAGATCCGAAAAAAAAATTTCTTGAGAATTTTTCAAACTACAGAGGGACCATCAAGCTTGCAATTAAGGTAAAAAAAGATATTACCGGATATATTGAAGCAAACAATTTAGGAGCTGAAAGTGTTCTCTTCACTGTTCCTATATTTTTTAAGAAAGCCCTATTTACACTCTCCGATAACGAACTAACCTCTATTGCTCATGGAACCTTAGGAACAGAAGAAGTAGTTCATACCCTCAAAATTACAAATCTCACTTCACAGTCCAGAGAGGTGACAGGAACAGTATATTCGACTCTGACAAAAAGACTTGTCACAAAATATTTACCAGAAGAAATCGATATAAAACAATCAGCAAAAGCTAAAGTTATTTATAACATAAAGAATAAAAAGATTGATGTTAAATATTTTCTGAATTTACCACCAGGCTCAGATTTATTTTATAAAAACGCATATCTTGGTTTAAGAAATAAAGAACGGAGATTTTTCGCTGAGACATATAAAGACTGCAATAATTTGCACCTGAAAGCATATAATTATTCAACAATAGAAAACGGACAAATAAAAAATATAATTTTTGGTGAAGGTTTATTTGTAAATAAAAATGGACATCTTACACCGCAATGGATTACATGCCTTACAAACGGATATGCACCGGTTTCGGTCACAGGGTCATTTAGCAGGTACGTTCTCGGAGGAGCTTTTAACGGAAAATTGAAATACGATTTTACTAAAAGAATTATTACTGGAAATTTTGAAGTTGTAAAAACAATTTTTAATAACTTTTATGTAAAATCTGCAAAGGTAATTGCAAATGAAGATTCTGTTATCATTACTGCAAACGGGAAATATTTAAAGCAAAAATTTTCCTGTGATTTAAAAGCCAAAAATGATTTTACAGATAAAATAACAGTTTACAGTATGAATTTATTTTTAGATAAATTTAATATTATAAAACATGCAAGACACAAAGGAAAAACTAAACATCATTTAAAAAATATTGATGAAATTTCATCTAAAGTAAGAGATATTGATATGACAATTGAAAATTGGGATATCAAAGTAAATACATTGACAATGGACAGAATTGTTTTAAAAGATATAGAGCTTCTTGGAAATCTAAAAGACTCCATATTCCAATTTGCAATGCCTGAACTTGCATTTGCAAACGGACTTTTATCTGGTAAAGGGAGTTACAACTTCAATAATAATTCATCATCAATAGATTTCTCCGCAAGAAATATTGACTCAAACATCGTTGCAGACTTATTATTTAATCTTAAAAATCAAATTCAAGGTATTGCGAATGCAACACTACATGCAAATACATACAACAACTTGCAGAGTATAAAAGCAAACGGGAATTTTGAAATTCAAGACGGATTTCTGCCCAAATTAGGGAGTACGGAATTTATAATAACTAAATTTAATATGAACAAAAAAGTCCGTATTGCAAATTTAACTAACGTTGATTTAACTCGCTCGGAAGCATTAAATTCCGATCTAAAAGGTTCTTTTAAATTCAATAATTATAAACTTGAAGATGTAGGAATAACCTCACAGCAAAAGGCGTTTTCTTTTTTGGTTGAAGGAGACTATGATATAAAAGAACAATACGCAGATTTGAATTTATACGGAAAATATGACAAAGAGGCCTCTAAAGGAGTAAAAATTGTTTCTATCCCGCTAAATTGGATATTAAATTTCCTATTCCGTAATAACGAAATGAAAAGTGCATATCAGGAAAAAATTAATAAAATTCCTTCAATAGATAACAGTAAAAAAGAATATGAAAAATACTTTAAAGTTAATATTCAAGGAAATTTAAATACCGACCAAATAAAAGTCGATATTAAAGGTATAGAATAACTTATTAATTTAAATAATTTGTTTTTGTTATAACATATTAAATATGAAAATACAGCCGATTATAAATATAAAGCACAGTATACCATTTAAATCAAATATGGATGAAGATACACATGTATTCGGTTTTGATGATGAAATCTCCAAATCACGCAGAAATTTTATCAGAGAGCATTATAATCAATATTTAATGCCAAACTACGAAATTTACGAAGCTAATGGACGGCTTGAAAAATATAAATTAAAAAATCTTATAGAAAATCTAATCGGACGGAAAACTATACATCAGGCAACAAATTCCGACTCTAACGCTTCAAGTTATATGTCAATATTTGATTTACCAATGCATAATATAAAACATATTGAAGGAACAAATTCATATCGTGGAAGCAGTATTATCGACAATCTGAATATACTGCCTGCTCTAAAAAGGAATAATATAAAAAGAATTGTAGATCTCGTCGGTTACGATTCACTAAAAGAAGCATGTAGAAAAAATGATATAGAATATTTAGAATACAAAGTTGACAGCAATATTTGGGACAATGATGCATTTAAATCAAAAAAAAATATTATTGAAAATGAAAATTCGATTTATCAAAATATATTCGGGATTGGAGCAGAAGCTCCCGAAGATGTAATTAAAAAAGCTTTATTATTATGGAAAGATAACAAACAAAAATTTATAGAAAAATTTATTCCATTTATAAAAACAATGCAGAAAGACAACGTCTATATCGGCTGTGAATTTGGAACATATAAAACAGATAATGCGTTACTATTAAACTATTTTTTTAATTCAAAAACTAAAACCAATCATAACGGCATAACACTATTTAATAAAATATCTTTAACAGAAGAAATTGAAAATTTATATTACAATTTAACTCCGGAAAATAAAAAATTACTAGAGTGGGATAACAATTTTGACAAACAATTTATACCAAAATTAAATAAACTCAAAAAATCATTGAAGATAGGCTGAATTTAACAGGCTTGACATTTATTAGATATCTAACTATAATATACATATAAAACTATTATATTATTATGAAAAAAGCACTTTCACTAATATCAAAAATAAAAGAAAAAGGTAACCGTTTTATTATTGAGCAACTGAAGGAAAATGGTATAGAAGGACTTGTTCCGAGTCACGGCGATATTTTGGCTGTGCTTTACAAAGATAATAAGTCAACAATGAAAGATATTGCGGACAAAATTAATCGTACAAAACCAACTGTAACAGTATTAGTCGATAAATTGGAAAAGCTTGGATTTGTAAAAAGAGAGAAATCCTCTGATGACAGCAGGATTACATATATCCTACTAACTAAAAAAGCAGAAAAATTCAAACCAATATTTGAAAAAATATCAGAAGATTTAAATAAATTATTATATAAAAATTTAACAAAGACAGAAGGAGAAATTCTAGATAAACTTCTCGAAAAAATGCTATAAATAAAAGTAAAAATTTTTACAAAAATAGTTAGACATCTAATGAAAGGAGAGAAATTATGACAAATTACAAAACAACAGAACTTGGAAAAATTAGTAACATTATTAACCTTGAAAACGGTAAAGCATTTTTACATGACAAACTTGACTTAACAAGTTGCGAAATTTCAGTAAATAGAGTTGCACAGGGTTTTAAAGTTCCATTCAACCATAGACACAAACAAAATGAAGAAGTTTATATCGTTCTAAAAGGCGAAGGGATTATTACTATTGACGGAATAAGCGAGCCAGTCACCGAGGGAACAGCAGTTAAAATCAGCCCCGAAGCTTCAAGAACAATAGAAAATACCGGACACGGAGAATTTGAATTTATATGTATTCAGGCAAAACAAAATTCCCTTGAACAATTCGGACTTGAAGATGCTGAACTATGCTAAAATACGGGGCTAAATGCCCTGTATTTTATATCAAACTTACTTCTTCAAGTGAAGATACAGCAAATGGAGATGTTTGCATAAGTGTTTTTTCATCAATTTGACCAGTCGCAACGAGAATTGTTTGATTAATCCCACAATTTTTTGCGGCAATAAAATCCATCGGAGCATCACCAATCATAACTGTATTTTCAGGTCTGGAATTTAATAATTCCAGTGCCAATCTGGCAGGGACTCCGCTTTCTTTAGTTTCTTTTGTAGATTCACGCCCTATTACAACATCAAATAAATTTTCCCACTCAAAATATTTTAATGTTAACAGTGTAGATTCTTTTGAATCAGAAGTTACAACGCCTGTTTTCAACCCTATTGATTTAACTTCACGAATAAAAGTTAAAGCTGACTCTATCGGTTTCGTATATTCAGACATATTTTCATAGAATATCTTACTTACATAATCAAATATCTTTTCTATATCTATTTTTGTAATTTTTACGCCTATGTCATTCAGTTTTTTGCAAAATATTTCAATAATAACGGGTCTGGAATACATTGCCGTAATACCATCTTTGAGCATTTTACCATTAGAAATGTCATAGCCTAAATAAAGGCAAAGATCTGAAAACAATTCTTTTGACAGGTTAAATTGCCTGATAATTTCATTAGCTCTCATTTCCGTCATTTTGCCCCAAAAATAGTGTAAATCAATAAATGTACCATCTTTATCAAAAAGTATTGTATCAATATTATTGATATACCAGTTATCCGTTTTTAAGGTAATCATTATTTATTCGCCTTTAACATAGTATTTACAAGTTCTCTTGCGATTTCAACAGCCTTATTCATTAAACTAGAATCATTAAAAAGATTATCATTAATCAAATAATCTTTAACAATTTTTCTTGCATAAGAACCAACAGCTAAGCAATCAGGTTTGACACCACACAAATGTGCAAGTTCAATAGATTTGGTATTTGTACCGCCTGACATCATAATATATGCAGGGAAATTCGCATTTTGGAAAAGTTGTGCGGTTGCAACAGCCTGAAGTGTTGTACCGTATTTATCATCACTGCCGCTCATTGCAATGCCATCGGCTTGAATAATTGTAGTATAAGGCTCTCTTATACTAAGCATTTTTTTTACTCTTTCTTTAAGCCTTTTATCTCCGAGTTCAGAACGATCAATTGATATACAAAGCATTCCGTCAAAAAAGTCGTTGATTTGAAGCCATTTATCCATAACATCTTTTTCATCGGTTGATATTGCATGGAATTCAATACAGTCAATACCTTTTTCTATCAATTTAGGAAGAACTTCTTTATAATCTTGTAATTGACTTACCATTTCAATTGCGTGTTTAGGACAAATATTTGCACATTGCATACAACCTATGCATCTTTCTTTCTTTACTTTAAACTTATCAAGTTCAATTACAGCATCATGAGGACAGACTAATTTACATTTTCCACATTTAACACATTTATTCTGGTCGATCACTGCCTTCGTTATATGCGGATCCCCATCAATTCCAACACTAATACATAAGTACCTGTCTTCTTTTATTCCAGCTCTTTCCAATCCTCTTTTAGCAGCATCAACAATTTCAGGTTTAGCACAAAGGTCAAAAAAATTACACCCAGCAAGAGAATAAATCGTCACAAGCTTTTCAACTTCGGCAGCATCCTCATTACCTGCACCGCATACAAGTTTAAAACATTCTTTTTTATCAAATAAATCTTTTAACATAGCTTCCTTTTTAATTATAAAAATGATAGAGTGAAATCCACTCCTCACATGTAAATATATTTTAATCTACAATCGAACAGTCCCGTAAACAACAGTTTCTGTTCATTTTAATTATATAATTAAAGCTAATATTTGTAAATTCCCTATTAAGTAAAATATATTAAATTAAAATGGGACTAAAATTTATAGTAAATTTTCTTTAATATATTCATTAACTAAAATCAAATCTTCAGTAAAATTATATTTTGTTTTCCCTAATTTCCCTAATATTGTTTTATGACAATTTTTATATAACTTATTACTACCGCAAGGACATTTTTCATTGCCTTTGAAATCAATATTTAATGCAAGAATTTTTAATAAAATATATACCAATTCCCAAGACTGCACCTTAAACTCTTGAAGATAATAATTTAATATTCCAAATCCACCATGTTCATATTCACCATAAGGCCAAAAATGTTTTTTTTCATAAAAACTATACTGTGCAAGAAAATCAACAATATACGTATCTACATAAAAAAATAACGGGTTATTATTTTTCTGTATTTCATTATAAATTTCTAATGGAATACCGAGACACAAAGTCCCATCCGGATTAACATGACAAGATGAAATTCTTGGGATCCTGTTATCAATTTCTTCTACACAAGGCAAAGCATCGGGGAAGGTATTTGGAACGTTAATTTTTATCAAGAACCAATCCCTTATAATAGCATTTTTTACATTGCAAGTAAATGATATTACACCGGATATTACTGCATTATCTCCGTTAAATTTTAACTTAAGATGTCTAAATTTTTTTTGAATTAATTCAAATTCTTTCAGAATAAAGTCCCTATCCATAAAGGCACCAAGGTTTTGAATGTTTGGATATTGTCACAAAAGGATATTCTTCAGGCACAAAATCAAACTGTGATGTTATACTATCATTTGTCAGCAAATTTTTTTCTGTTTCTGAAATATTATATATATCCTCGTCCAAATCTAAAGTAATATTATCTTCCTCGCCTGTAATTAGTACAGATTTCTTAGTATATTTTTTGTATAATTCTACAGCATCATTATGAGGAGGCCAATCTTCTTCAACATCATCTTTTCTTTTTGCTGAAATAATAGTATAGAACGGAGCAATAGCTTTCATATGCTCTTTATATGAGAAGACTTCATTAGGTTCATCATTATTGCAATAAAAAAATGATCTAGAACCATGATGGCTTGCGTGAAGAATATCTGCATTTATACAATATCTAAAATTGGGAATAATTTCTTCTTGCCAAACTTCACAATTTGTATCACCTGCAAAAAGAACTGAATGGTTATTTTCTTCTATTTTAATTACAAGAGAATTATAGTGAATATCATTCATTCCATTATTTGAGTTATAACAATAGAAAGAAAAATCCGGATCAAGATTAATTTTCTCCTCCGATGCGACTAGCTTAATTGCCGATTTTTTACGAAATAAATCAAGAGCATATTTATATACTTTCTGTTTACTATCTTTTTCTCTATAACCACTTTCAAAAATATTTTTTATATCAAATCCATCATTAACTAATTCTTCTAATCCAGT
This sequence comes from Candidatus Gastranaerophilales bacterium, assembly GCA_944327255.1. Lineage (GTDB taxonomy): Bacteria > Cyanobacteriota > Vampirovibrionia > Gastranaerophilales > Gastranaerophilaceae > UBA1221. The sequence goes on from CALVHA010000023.1 coordinate 20,755, forward strand.
AATATGATCATCATGTAAATGCGTAATAAACAAATAATCAATTATTTTATTATTAAATATTTTACGTATACTGTCTAAAGCGTAATTCTCCTCTGAAATATAGCAATCAATCAAAATATTTTTACCACATACTTCAACTAATGTCATATCCCCATGCCCAACATTTAAAAAATGAATTTTCATTACTTTTTATCCTTTCAACTAGCCTAATCCCCAACACATATATTAAATCTGGTTATTGAATAATTATATATAGTATATACTACAATGATAACAAATCATTCATGCCATATCGTGCATCTTTATATTTTCTTAATATATTTGTTTCTCTGGTGAAACAATCAAAGAGCAGATAAATGTATATCACTATAAAATTGAAAATCATTTTAAATAAACACATGCTATAATATTCAGTAGTCTGATATTTGAATTTTGTGTAATAATTTGTAATAAAGTATAATGTATCTAGCAATTTTTATTTTTAGAGAACTTATAGTGTATGTGTAAAAATAAAAGGTGATAGTATGTTAATTAATCTTACCCCGATATATTTTCAATATAATAAAACTCAAAGCGGATGGC
>CALVHA010000024.1 GCA_944327255.1 Candidatus Gastranaerophilales bacterium
CCTTATTCTCTTTTACGGTCTATTTATTATTTTTCTTTAATCTTTTTTCGCTTCTTCGTTACATTTCGTTACAAAAAGACTAAAAAGCACTCATCGCAAAGCTTTTATTTTCACATGCTAAAAGTCCGCCCATATAACCGGCGGACTTTTTATATATATAAAATCACTACAATAGCAAATTCCCTAGCAGCTTAACGCCATTAACGCTTTAACTGAACGAGCGTTATCTCTAACATCTTCATCAGAATGCATGTTAACTGTATCTTCTAATATTTTAATTGCTTCATCTTTATTATCAAGAGCAAGCAGTTCATTAATTGTACTCATAGCTACAACTGTACTTAAGTCATTAATTCCCTTCCCCTGATTAGTAATAACAACTTCAAGAGAATCGTGCACATTCTTTTTGACTAAAGCACGTGAAGTCATTTCTCTAACGTCATCAATAGACGAATTAGTACCAATTTCATTCAAAACTCTGATAGAATCAGGATCCTGATGAATTGCCAAGGCATCTATAATTTTTCTTACTGTATCTGTATTCATCCTTTATCCCTCCTAAGCTGCCGTATTCAAGCTAAGTTCTTTAACCAACATATTTTCTAGATCTGAAACAGGGTTAGAAGCAAGTTTTTGGACAGCTTTGTCATAATTCTTTGCATCCCATTTAGATTTTAATGAACGAGTAGCATCAAAAATACTAGGAACTTCTGTTTCATTTATTTTATTCCAAATGTTAATAGTATTAGATTTTACATTCTTACAGAATGATACAATGTTTTCGATACCTTTTCTGAATGTAGGGAATGCATCATTAATACTACCAACCATAGCTGAAGCCATTCTCTTAGCTTTTGAAATCATTGAAGTTGAAGCTTTTTCCTCTGACTTAGTGCCGAAGACATCCGCTGTTAAAACATCCATTTTCATATTAGATTTTGCGAACGGATTAGAACTTCTAGCGACTGACGTTTCGTGCTTTGTCGTATTAAAGATACGAGCACCAATTTTTGAAATTGATAAATTTGCCATTCTAATAATCCTTTCTTTCAAGTACCAATAACTTTACACATCTTAGAATAGCACAGCACGCCAGATATCCATCAACCTTTTGGTGTATTCTTTTGAAAAAATATTATACTTTTGTTTGAGATTTATGATAAAATTCAGATATGGAAACTAAAGAACTGGAAAAATTAATAGAAGTAATAGCTAAATTACGAGCTCCTGACGGCTGTCCATGGGATAGGGAGCAGACTCATAAAACATTAAAACCGAACATGCTTGAAGAAGCTTATGAAGCCGTAGATGCCATGGAAAGCGGAGATATGAAGCATTTGAAAGAGGAACTCGGAGATGTACTTTTACAAGTAGTGCTTCATGCCCAGATAGCCTCTGAAGAAGGAGCTTTTAACATAGAAGATGTTGCAAAAGGCTTGAGAGAAAAACTTATACACCGCCACCCACATGTATTTGGGAACGCAAAAGTAACATCAGCTACAGATGTTTTAAACAACTGGGATAAGCTGAAACAAGAAGAGAAAAAGCATAGAACATCTGCAATGGATGGAATTTCAAAATCTCAGTCAGCCCTGATGAGTGCCCAGAAGATAAGCAAAAAAGCCGTAAAAACAGGATTTGAATGGCCGAGTGAGGAGTCTTTATATGAATGTATTTATTCCGAATTTGAAGAGTTCAAAGAAGCTGAAAAAGAACAAAACAGGGAGCATATGGAAGAAGAATTCGGGGACATTCTTTTTGCAACAGTAAATCTCGCCCGCTGGAACAAGATTGATGCAGAACAGGCACTTTTAAAGGCCAACAAAAAATTTATGACAAGATTTAGAAAAATGGAAGAACTTGCTCAAAAACCCCTTACCGAATATACGTTTGAAGAATTCGATGAATTGTGGAAAAAAGCAAAAGCATTACTTTGCGATGTAAAAGACTAAATTAACGAGAAAGTCTGCCATAAGCATAAATACAGTAGACAAAATGGCAGCCTGAGTTGTAGAAACACCGACTTCTTTTGCACCACCTCTTGTTTCATAACCCTGAGTAGCACAGACAAGAGAGATTAAACCTCCGAAAATTGCAGCTTTTAAAAGACTTATATAAATATCTCTTGTCGACATCCAAGCCCATACAGAATACATATACCTGTGTGGATGAAGATTAATTGTGAGGTTAGCGACGAGCATGCCACCGGCAATTCCTATAAACTCCGCAATTAAAACGACCATCGGAACTGTAATCATTGTTCCGATAATTTTGGGAGTAAAATAATATCCAACAGGATCAACCTTAAGAGTTTTAATTGCATCGACCTGTTCTGTAACCTGCATATTAGCAATTTCAGCTGAAATTGCAGTACCGGATCTTGCTCCGATAGCAAGTGCCACAAAACCAGGTGCAATCTCACGGATAAGCACAATTGCAATAGTCCCGCCAATATAAGCCTCAGCTCCAGACATAAGAAACTGCTTTGCGACCTGAATTGCAATAACAGCCGCTGCAATAAAAGAAATTATAAGAGATATAGGAAGCGAATCATAACTTATTGAAGACGCCTGCTCCACAACAGATGAAAATCTTAACTGTCCAGTGAACAGGTACCTCAAGCATTTAAAAGTATTTTGAGTACACTTTCCTAAAAATGAAATCATTTAAACCTCTTTAAACCAGGGACGCACAAAGGCGTCCCGTAAAAATATTAATAAACAGGCATACACCAATGTTTATATTTTTCAATTTTACCTTTAACAACGTCAAAGTATAATTTTTGCAATTCTTTTGCAATTGGTCCGACCTGTCCGTTTCCGAGTGGTCTGTTATCAATGCTTGTAATAGGACTGATCTGCGCACCTGTTCCGCAATAGAATGCCTCATCAGAAATATAAAGTTCTGTTCTGTCAATAGCTCTTTCTTCCGTTTCAATACCCAAATCTTTAGCTATTTCCATAACTGTATTTCTGGTAACACCGACAAGAATATTATCTGTTTTCATTGTTGTGACGAGTTTTCCGTTTTGAACCAGAAAGAGGTTCATAGCAGAACCTTCTGTAACCTGTCCGGCCTCATCAAGAACAACAGCATCATCAAATCCGGCATTATGGGCATCAGTTTTGATTAAGGCAGCATTAGCATAAGAACCTGCAACTTTTGCACGTGGAGGGATAGCATTATCGCTGTTTCGTCTCCAGCTTGAGACACAAACCTTTAAGCCTTTAGATGTATCAATATAATCGCCCATTTTATTAGAAATGAGGACAAATGAATCTTCATTATCATACAAGCCAGGTCCTACTTTTTGAGCCGATTTATACAAAGTAGGGCGCATATAAGCATCCTGTTTATAATTATTTTTAGCCATCAATTTTTTTGTAATATCGCAGTATTCTTCTACTGTATATGGGCTTTCCATATACATAATTTTTGCACTGCGCAAGAATCTTTCATAATGTTCTTTAGCTCTGAAAACGTATAATTGTTTTTCTTCATCATTCCAGTAAGCTCTAATACCTTCGAAAACAGCTGTACCGTAAAGGAAAGCGTGAGTTCTAACAGGGATAAAAGCTTTTTCGGCTTCAACAAACTTCCCGTCCATGAAATAAAATTCTGACATAAATTCCTCCTTAATCACTAAATATACTATAACACAAAATAAGAAAAAGCGGGTAAATGTTACGTATTAATAAAACGACAGAAACAAAGTCTGTTTTAAACCTTTTTCAAAATGCTTATTTTGTGTTGGAATGTTGTGAGGTCATGGAAAGCAAGAAATAAAAAGCTATTGAAAATAATCAAGAGGTATATTAGAAAGCTAAGCTTATTTTTTAATCTTTCTATGTCCTGACATTTAACCTTACATTATTTAATTATTCTTAATTATATATACACAGTATGATATTGTTAAGTACATTGTAAGGGGAAAGGTATATATGGATAGAAAGTTAATGAGAAATGGCAATGGTTGGGCAATATCGATCAATAAAACCATTTTAGAATTATTACAACTAAATCCTGAAACTGATTTGATAAGGTATACTGTCGAAGGAGACAAACTAATCATTACGAAAAGCCCTAATAAACGTAAAGATATTAAAGAGTAGCACATCTCAGGGCCGAAAAGATCCTATGCCAAATATTTCTGCATTGCCTCACGGTCAAAAACTTCTATGCTTTCATGAGAATGAATAAAAATCATACAACTCAATAGAGATTTTAATGTTTCAAAGTCTGAAAATGCCATTTTTTTTCGCAAATCTTCCATATTATTTGCGAGAAATTCCATAATAATTGTCTTACCGTCATATACAAGGCTTGAAAAATAATCAAAAATCTCTTTAGTCTTAACACCTTCAAGATAAATAATATCAGGCGATTGGAATTCAATAAATCTGGAAGCCTTATCCATATTGAAATTAACATTTTCATTTAATTCACACTGGTTAACACCATCAAGAGTGTACTTTGCAAGACTCTCAAGTGTCATAATATTTTTATTACTAAACTTAGAAGCAATTTCCTGTAATAATGAATAAATTATATGCGTCTTACCGCTCAAAGGTGAACCGCAGACAAGAATTATACCAGATTCCCCGACGGCATTGTTAACTATCTGCATCTGGTTCTCGGAAGTAATTATGGAAGAAAGTTTTTTAGGAGGCATATAAATTTTCAAAAACACCCTCTCGCCCATAATAGTCGGAAACGTTGATACACTTGCGGTAACATGTATATCATCAACTTTAAAACACAATTTCCCAAGTTGAGGAACCTCAGAAACAGAAGGATCAAGTTCGGCCAGAGTTTTTAATTTTGCAATAAAGGATGAAGCCAAAACATTTGGCAAAACGCCTTTATTGTCAACTTCTCCGTGAGTTTTAAAATTCACCCCGAGCCCGTCGACTTCTTTTTGGAAACTCACTTCATGAACATGCTCAATTATTGCCTGTTTAAGAATTGCACGGACAATTTTTTGCATGTGATTGTCGCTTAAGTCTTCGCTATGCAGTTCATTACGCCAATCAAAATCACCATCGGAATTTCGTGTAAAAATTTCTCCGACAGTACTGTCTGTCTTATAATATTCTTCAACCTTCTTTAAAATACTTGCTTCAGAAGCAATAACAGGCTCAATAGAACACTCTGCCTTTTCGACTACCTTATCAATGGCAAATAAATCAAGAGGGTCTGCCATTGCAACAGTCAAAGTATCTTCTATTTTAAAAAGAGGGATTATTTTATATTTTCTGGCATCAGAAAAACTTACATATTTCAAACATTTTACATCAAGGGTATAATCCTCAAGATTAACCGATGGGATATGCAATTTTGATTCTAAAAACTTAATTATGGACTCCTCGCTCAAGGCTCCAGAATTTATAAGAACCTGTCCGATATTAATATTCTGGGCTACGGCAATTTCTTCAGCTTTTTCAACTGTCTCATAAGGCACAAGTCCAGCTCTTACAAGATCATATTTTAGTTTTTCCAAAGTTTTGTTAGTAACTGTTTCCATTTATATTTCTAATCTCTTTTCAAATATTCATCAACTTTCTTAACAATATCCTCAAGCTCAAAAGGTTTTGTAATATACTCATCTGCTCCAGTTTCTTCACCGATAAGCTTATCCTCTTCCTGAGATCGAGCAGTAACCATTAAAATCGGAATATTTTTATACTTATTATCAAACTTCAAAAGACGACTGATTTTATAACCGTTAATTTTCGGCATCATAACGTCCAGAATCATCAAATCAGGAGCTATTTCTTTAGCAAGCCTAAGACCGTCCTCGCCGTTATATGCGCAATAACAAGTATAATCAGAGGCTTCCAGCACAAATTTCAAGCTTTCTACAATATCCTGTTCATCGTCAACTATTAAAATCTTTTTCATACCTATACCTAATCCTTACATATCAAGATATGATACCATAATAACTGATTTTAAGGAATAAGGCAAGTTATTTTATAACAAGCTTACAAGAAGGGGATGAAGAAACTGTTTTCATTTCATGAACCTCTTCAATAAGATCTATTATTTCTGATATAAAACGTTTATAATCTTCACGGTTTGCCTCTCCTGAAAGAATAATGTCAGCTTTCATTGCAGTAGGATGAACATAAATTTGAGCCTTTTTATAGGCATTCAGATAAACTTCATCTGAAGAGTCGCCCAAATCTCGTTCGGCAGCTCTTATATAAAAACGTTCTTTCTGAACTTCTCTTGAAACATCAACATAAATTTTAAAATCAAAAGCATCTGCTATTTTATCGGTAAGTGCAAACAACCCCTCGGATATAATAACTTTAGACGGTTTTACCGGTTGAAAATTATCATAGCGTTTTGCAGTTCCCGACATATCATACTTCGGGAGCATAACACTTTCTCCGTTAAGGAGTTTTGTCATATGCTCTTTCATTAATTCAAGCTCAAGAGCTTCTGGCACATCAAGGTCGTAATTTTTAGCAAACTCTGCAAAACTTCCTGCCGCCTTAACCATATCTGAGCGGTCATAATAGTAATCATCTATATTTATTCTTGTAATAATATTATCTAAATCATAAAAATCTGCGAACTCCTGAATTTTCCCGATAATATCAAAAGCTATAGTGGACTTTCCGCTTGCAGTTTCCCCGGCTATCCCGACAGAACAAGATCTTTTTATATCTCCTGAAATAAACGATGCAATTTTATTTATTACGTTTCCGTTAACCCTTCTAAAAATAGATGAAGGAGAATTGATTTCATTTGAAAAAATCTTATTTAATCTGTCTTTAATATATATTAAATTCAGTTTATTATAAAGAATTTTTTCTTGCTTTACCGGTAAATCTGCTGAATCTTTAATCATTAGTCCCGCCATTTTTCCGCCTTTTTTAAATTATATGACAAAAATTTGTAAATCCAGAAATTTTTATATATTTTTTACTTGTTAATAATAAAAACATGAGATAAAAAAAATTGCCAGCAAATATAAAAAAAGTTTACAATTTTTATTATGTTATAATTAAAACAAAAGGAGGGTAGTTAATGAAAGTATTGTTAGTTAACGGCAGTCCTAATGCAAAAGGGTGTACTTACACAGCATTAGCAGAAGTTGCAAAAACATTGAACGAAAATCTTATTGAAACAGAATTTTTTCACCTCGGCGGGAGTCCGATAAGAGATTGCACTGGCTGTAGGGCTTGCAGAAGGAATCTTGATCATCAATGTATTATGGACGACAAAGTCAATGAATTTATTCCAAAAGCCAAAGAGGCGAACGGATTTATATTCGGGTCTCCGGTATATTTTGCGCACACAAGCGGAAGACTGTTGAACTTTATGGACAGAGTATTCTACTCTTCCGCAGATTATTTGACATTTAAACCGGCGGCAGCAGTTGTTTCAGCAAGACGGGCAGGAACAACAGCTGCACTTGAACCTATTATGAAGCATTTTACTATTAATCAAATGCCAATTGTATCTTCAAACTATTGGAACATGGTTCATGGCAACACTCCTGACGAAGTCAAACAAGATCTTGAAGGTCTACAAATAATGAGAACTCTCGGACTTAATATGGCGTGGCTCCTTAACTGTATCGAAGCAGGTAAAACCGCAGGGATTAAATACCCACAGACTGAAGATAAAATTATGACAAACTTCATAAGATAATATATTAAAAAAGGAAGATTTTCTAATCTTCCTTTTTATTTTATCTGATTTTTAATATCTTCCCTAATATCAGACAACGGGCCGTTCATAGGGTTCCTCAGATGAGAATAATATTTTTTTGCAAATGTAAATGGATATTTAGGGATCCATCCTAATTTCATAAATATAGAAACAGTATCAGCACCTTGAGAAAGCATTAAATCATCAATAGCCGCTTCATGAGCAGGAGAAATCGATGAAAAGACCTTTATCAAATAATCAGAAAAAGTCAAAACAGAATAGCCTGCGCCATATCCAGTATTAACAATAATATTTGTAACCTTAAAATCAGAATTTTCTTTGATGTGCGCAACATCTTCAGGAAGTGTCAGTGTATCGGCATTAACCTGTTCAATTTCATACCATTTACCGTTATACTTAACTCTCATAATATTTGCCTGAGGCATGTAAATATCATCACAAATGTTATCTATTAAAGATTTACCTTCAAAATCCGTAACACCGTATTTATAATCCTTATAAGTCAAAAACATTCCGCCGAAAAGCAAATCAATTGACGAATATTCATGAGGCAAAATGAGTTTCGCTGTCTCATCATAAAGTCCGTAATCATTATCATTTCCTAGCTTTACATATTTCCCTAGAACTCTCTCAACATGCCTGTATTTAGGTTTAACAAGAATATTCCCAGAACTATCGATAAGCCCAAATCTGCTTTTCTTTTGAATAATCCAGGAAGAGTCCCCAACACGAATAAGCTTCTTATACTGAGGTTCAACAACAACATTTCCGTCTAAATCCTTTAACCCGAAAAGATTTTCCTCATTACTGAAGGTCTTAACATCAGAAACTTTTAATACAGGAGTCTCATTTAAGGTAAACCCAGCACCCTGAACTGCTATAATTAAACCAACTGCAATTAATAATTTTTTCATACTAATATATTAACACAAAAAACTGTTTTCTATGCTATAATATTTTTGAGGATGATGAAGAAGAAAAAAGCTTTAAAATTATTAATAGGTTTAACGCTTACTGCAGGCCTTATCGGAGGAATTACTCTTGCAGGATACCTGACCATTTTGCCTGCGGCTGTCTCGAACCCCAAAGTTATTAATTATGCACAAAACAGTGCAAAAAAATTCGCAAACATTGATTTAACAGTTAAAAAACCTGTACTCAAAACACATTTTTCGCCAAAAATTGAATTTAATGTGGATGAATTAATTGTATCTAAAGATAATAAAGATATAATTAATGTAAAAAACTTTAAATCAGGCTTCTCTTTTGCGGAAATTTTTAAGAAAAACTTTATAATCAATCATCTTGCCTCTGATTTTATTTACGTTGACATAGATAAGGTTATAACACTTATTCCTCAGCAGCCTCAAAAACAGGAAAAACAAGAGAAAAGTGAATGGAATATTGACCTGTTTGATGCATTTTTAGGAGTAAGACACTGTGTATTTTTATATACTGTTAAGCCTGATACGCACATAAAAGTAGAAGGGAAAAATCTTGCAATAAATAATGCAGTTAAAACAAGACGCTATATCCATTTTGACCTTACAACAGATATAACTAAAGGAAATGATAAACTCCACCTTGCTATCGCAGAAAATGAAAATGTTTATATAGAAAATAAAGCGATTTATGTTAAGGACTGTCCGCTTACGGTAAATAACTCAAAAATATACTTTAATGCAGATGCCCATAAAAATAAAAACTTTAACTTTGAAGTATATTCAGATAATTTTGATATTCAAAATATTCTAAATTTAATAAACTCACAAATTATTGAAAATAATATTAATGAAATTCTTGCATATTTTTCAGACATTAAAGGACATTTTGATTTTAACGTCAAAATGACAAATAATAGCCTGGATGGAAATGTTAATCTCAAAAATGTTTCTCTAAAAATAGTTCCGGTCGATAACATTCCTATAACATTAAAAAAAGGGGAAATAACACTTGATGCAAAGAATATGAAGCTTAGCGGTTTTGAAGGATACTACGACAACAACGCAACAAATAAATTTACATTTGAAGGAAGTGTTCTTGATTACCTAAAAACACTTGATACTGATATAACAGGACATGCTCTTGCTACAAACGATTTCTTTAAGAAACATCTATCAACTCTTGTTAACTACCCGATAGAATTAAAAGGGACAGGAGATACTGACGTTAATATTAAATACAAAAATAATAACATTGATGTAAAAGGTTTATTCCGCCTTGATCGTGACGAAAATATTCTCGTTGACGGTGAACCTCTTCCGTTTGAAAAGGCAAAAAGGGCTATGACAGCAAATCTTCATATGAATGAAAAAATGCTTCTGGACATAAATTCAATAAACTACTATATGGAATCATTTAATGATAAAAGAAATGCAAGAGTACCAATTTTCAGTCTAAATGGTCAGGTGGATATTGCTAAAAATAATTATATCAACAAAGTCGGGTTTGAAATACCCGAACCACTTTCAAGCGGTTTCTTAAATGTAATCGCAAAACAAAAAATATTTAAAAAAGGTACGATTTCAGGGGAACTGGCAATAGATAATACTGGAGAATATCCTATTTTAGACGGCAACCTGAAAGTTGCAAAAGTTCGAATTCCTTCGCAAAGAATATTTGTAAGAACCGCAGAGTTAAAAACCCAAAACGGGCTTGTACACATAAATACATTCGGAAAATATAAACGTTCCAATTATAAATTTACCGGCGATATAGTTAATGCAATAAAATTCCCTATAATAGTAAAAGATATCCACTTTAGTCTTGATTATATCGATATTTATAAAGCGATAACAGGTACATCTTATACACAAACAACTCCAGTACAACAGCCGGTCGAAGAAGTTCAGAATAAAACTACAGAACAGGAAGTAACAGTTGCTTATAACGACGAAGAGGATATGGGCGACGGCGCAACAAATTTTGATATAGGAAATCTGATTATAGAAAACTGCCTATTCAGTCTTGAAAGCGGAGACTATAAAGATATTCATTTTGGAAATCTGAATGCTAATTTAACTCTTGACAAAGACAGTAACCTAAAAGTTACATCCAACAGATTTGATATTGCAGAAGGGATTTCTTCCGTAAATATCAACTGCGATTTAAAAAAACAAATATATAATATTATTTTAGGCATTAAAGATGTAAATTCAGATATAATGGCATCAACACTCCTTAATTTACCAAGAGAAATTACCGGGAAGGCAAGCGGCATCTTAAACTTAACGACAGACAATTCACTAAAACTTAACGGTTCAATAAAATTCCTTGTCTCAAACGGAACAATACAAAAAGTCGGGCTTGTAGAATATGTTCTGAAATTTGCAGCCCTCTTTAGAAACCCGATAACAATGATAAGCCCTTCAACATTTTCTGATTTGGTAAATATTCCTGAAGGAAATTTTGACAAAATCACAGGTGATATCAAACTAAAAGATAACGTAGTCGAAATGATGAAAATTAAATCATCTGCTGCCCAGTTGAGCTCATATATTGTGGGAAGATACGATATTGAAAACAGCGATGCATCACTTAGAATTTACACAAAATTCAGCAATTACAAAAAAGGATTTGCAGGTGCACTGAGAAGTTTCTCACTCAACAGTCTTGCAACTAGAATGTCCATGAGTAGCAGAAATGATGCAAACTATTATGCAGCAGAACTTAAAGAACTACCTCCTATTGAAGCCGATGAAAAAGACTGTCAGGTATTCCTCACCAAAGTAGATGGTGATGTTGAACATAATAATTTCCTATCTTCTTTGAAAAAAATAAAATAAAAAATTTTAATTCTTTTTTAAATAATACATAAAATTTTGTTAAGAAATGTATGTTTTTTATATATACTTTAAGCAATTTTTATGTCAAAAAATACTTTGTATATATGTAAGGGATACAAAATCAAGGTAAAGAAAAGGGGAAGAATTATGAAAGACACAGCTAGAAAAGATTATCAAATGGCAACATTAAACGAATTATTAGGGGAATACTCAGTCACAACAATTGATGAATATTTTGCAATCCTTGATAGAGAAGAAGCAAAACGTTCTCAAATGGTTGCAAAATCACTAACAAAATATTTAAAGAAAGCACAAGCTAACCAAAATAATAAAAAAAGAATCTTAGCACTTCATTAATCACAAACGAATCTCATCTAATCTTAATAGCTTGTCTTTCATAAAAGAAAAAAGCACCTGAAATAACAGGTGCTTTTCTATTATGTAAATAACAATTATTTTTCAACAGCCGGAGCAGGAGTAGCTTCAACAGGATCTGCCGGTTCCATAGGAGGCATTCTTAACAATTGTTTTTTATGAGTTTTTTCAAAGTTTTTTCTGCCTTCTTCTTTCATTTTATTCAATTCTTTCAACTGCTTTTTAGTAAGAATTGATTCAAACTCTTTCATATTATTCATCCGAATTTCATTTGCCTGTTTTTTCAAATCACGAATTTCTTTTCTGATTTGAGCAAGCTGTTCTTCTTGAGCCTGTGGGGCAATTTTTGACATCCGAACAGCTCTTGCTTCAGCTTTTTTCGCTTGAATTTGTTCAAATATAGGCTTCATCTGTTCATGACCTTTTTCACGAATTTGTTTTGCCTGAAGTTTTTGTTCATCTGTTAATTTAAGACGTTTTTCAAATTTATCTTTATCAAACGGAGGCTTATGCATTTTCGGCTTAGGACATGTACATTCCTGTTTTTGAGCAGGTTGAACTTCTTTAGTTGTAACAGTAGAAGTATCTGCGGCAAAAACCTGTGTTGACATAGTAAGAGCGATAACACCCGCTAAAATAAGTAGTTTTTTCATTTAAACATCCTTTCTTTATTATAATAAATCTTCCAATTTTTCTGCAAGTTCTCTTTTTGCATTGTAAAGTCTTGATTTAATTGTTCCCGTAGGACATTTCAATCTTTTTGCAGTTTCCTCATAAGTATAACCATAGACTTCACAATAGATAATTACCTCTCTGAATTTTGGTTTTAGGCGATTAATAGCTTTGATAATTCTTTCCTGTCTGTCATTTTTGATAAGTTTAAGCTCCGGAGTATCTTTTTTATCTTTGATAACATCTAGTACAGTATCATCCTCAGCTAAAAGTTGTTCGTGTTTTTTTACAGCGGATTTAAGGTAGTCTTTAGAAACATTTTTCGCAATCGTACCTATCCAACTTTTAAGGTTTCCTCTTTCTTGATATTTATCAGCGTTTTTCCACACTTTTAAATACACTTCCTGTTCCAGATCTTCATTCTCTTGACCTGATACTAACCTTATTATTTTTTTTACGTGTTCTTTGTTTGATTTAATTATCTCGTTAAAATTCATTAATCCACCATTATTAGACCGTATGAATCAACCGGGAATCCATAGTCTTCAACCGTCATTGTCTGACCGTAGAAAATCATATCATGAACATCCTGATCCAGATTAATGACGCCCAGAGTTAAAAGACAAAAGACAATTCCAAAAGATGCACAAGCAAGTTTTAGTTTAGCACGGTCACGACGTTTTTCTTTTATCTGTGGAGCAACCTCCTGAATTAGAGCAGAAACTTTTAACATTCTTTCATGCTCTGCCCGACAGTCATCGCAAGCTTCTATATGCTTAAGAAACTCTTTTTCATCAGCAAAAGTAAAAAGTCCTTCATATTTTGTACATTTGTCTTTTTTCATTGTTTTAACCTCTATACCATTATAACGAAAAACGAATAAAAAATGTTCATTTTTTATAAAGAAATTTTAAAATCCAATTAAAATAACATATCCTGACTTGAAAAATATTTTTTTTCGTAATATTTTTAACATAAATAGCAATTTATTTTATTTACAAGTTTTAAGTAAGCAGAATGAATATTGTAAACAGGTTAGGAAAGATGTGTGACTCTCTAGGAGTCAACAATAAAGCAACATACCCCGTAATGCTGATAGCTCTGGTTAAAGGGATATGCCGTCCAACATTTACGATGATGGACAAGACAGAAAAACCGGAGACAAAAAAATATACGGCACTCAGGGAAGGGTTGACAGAAATTATTGCAATTCCAACATATTGGGCTTGCGGAGAATTGACTGCGAAACTTGCAAGCAAATTTAAATTCAAAAAGGAATTACCCGAGGATGTTCAAAAAAGCTTAATTAAACGCGCATCCAAAAATATGATGTTCATAGGAGTATGTACTGCTGCATTATTTGTTATTCCAGGACTTTGTTCTGTTGCAATTAAACCAATAATGGATAAAATCATGCCTGACTACAAACCAAATAAGAAACAGAATCCAGAAGATTTAAATAAAACAGCTTCACTCCCTGTTAATACAGTTAATACAATATTTGCCAGACCTTCAATAAACAATTTTACAGGAAGAAAAGCCATAAATTCTGTATATAACACGCAAATAAAAACAGGAATGAAAGTAGGTGGCGTATGATAGGTATGCTCTCAAAAATTGTTACATCATCGCCTCTTACAACGATGGCAGAAAGTGCAAGTACACAGGTTACCTGTGAAACAACAATGAAAGCAATCGGCAGACCCGGTTTTATTTTAATAGACAACAACATTGATCCTGATACAAAAAAATATGCAGCAGCAAAAGAATTTCTATATCAGGCAACATGTCTTTTCCTATATGCCGTGCTTGTTGTTCCTTTATTTAAAAAAGGAGCATTTAAGCTTGGCAAAAAAATCTTTAAAGATCACGCCGATGATTTTGCAAAATTCAAGAATACAGATGACTATCTTAGATACAGGAAATATGCAGAAAAACCTTTCAAATCCGACAGGGTTAATAATAGTAAAATTGACAAACTTTTCAACGAAGAACTAAGGAAGGAACTTAAAACCAAAGAAAATCCTGAAATGTTCAACAGAATAAAGGGGACCATTGAAGCTGGGAATATTCTGGGATCTGTTCTTGGACTTGCAGTACTTGCTCCTCAGGTAAGCCACATGATAATCCATCCTTGTCTTAGAGCACTAGGAATGGAAGAAAAGAAAGCAAAAACAGCTAACAAAATTGATACAAAAGCTTAAGGTCTCTAAAATATGAACATAACAAAGCAATTTGTAAGAAAAATGCACGTTAAAAGTATTCTGCAAACATATACCGTAAAAAATTTGCCTGAACACCTAATTTACTTTAACCGAAAGAAAAGTAATTATACAATGTTTTCAACTCATACAGGTGAAATTTTAGGAAAAATGTCAGCTCAGCCTGAATACATATACAGTAATAACATTTATTACCCAAATATAAAGTGCTATTCATCATTATACATAAAATCTTTAAAAGCAGAAAAACGAAGAAGTGGAATAGGACAAGAATTAATAAATTTGGCTAGACGTGAAAGCATAAGAAGAGGATGTGAAGGACGAGTACATCTGATTGCTAAAAATGTAACTAGAGAAGCAGATAATCTTCCATATGTAGCCTATAGAAAAATGGGATTTGATTCTCAACAAAAATGGGAAATTACATCCATCGACAGATATATAAAAACAGGAGAAACATTACCTTTACTCTTAAAAAGAGGACTTGCAATGTTTCTTCCCGTAAAAAATTATTGTGAGAAGTTTAATAAATTCTGCAAGAAAGCCTAAGCCATATCTTGCGGATTTTCATTCATAACCTGAATTCCAAATTTTGTACGGAACAAGTGTTTTACGGTATCACCCTGAATCTCATACATCATTTTATTAAACATTTCATAAGCTTCACGTCTATATTCAAGCAACGGATCTTTTTGACCGTAAGCTCTTAAGTTAATACCTTCACGAAGCATATCAATATTATGTAAATGATCTATCCACTTATTATCAACTACGCGTAAAAGAATATCTCTTTCCAGACTTCTTATTACGTTATCTCCGGTAAATGGCTGCTGAGGGATAAAATTCGGATCATATTGAGAAACAACATCGTTATAGAATTGGATAACTTCTGTTTCATGATCTCTATATGCCTGAATTGCAAAATCTTTAAATTTACTGTAAATAGCATCAAATCTTAATCCTTGAACATCTGCTACACCGAAATGGCTCAACTGAGGGAATACAGAATGAAGCTCCTTAATCATAGTATTTAAATCTTCAAAAACATACTCATCAGGATTTTGTTCAGGAGAAATATAAGACTTAATCAGTCTGTCAATTTCTTTTTCAATCATATAATAAACATCTGCGCTCAAATCCTTGCCGAAAAGTACTTTTCTTCTTTGTGCATAAAATTTTTCACGTTGAATATTCATAACATCATCATATTCAAGTACATTTTTTCTTATATCGAAATGATAAGTTTCGACTTTCTTTTGAGCTGACTGAATCTGCTTAGAAATAATCGGATGTTCGATAGCCATATCTTCTTCGACATTAAGCATAGTCATAAGTCCTGTAATCTTATCACCGCCAAAAATTCTCATCAAATTATCTTCCAGAGAAAGGAAGAATCTTGTAGACCCCGGATCGCCCTGACGTGCTGCACGGCCTCTCAACTGATTATCAATACGTCTTGACTCGTGACGTTCTGTACCTATTACATGTAAACCGCCTGCCTCAACAACCTTAGCATGCTCTTCTTTTGTAATTTTCATAGCTTCTTCCAGAAGTTCAGCTTTTTTAGCCTCATATTCCGGAGTGTCAGGCTCAAGTCCCAAACCGTCCAATTTTTCTTTTGCAAGATATTCCGCATTACCACCGAGCAGAATATCCGTTCCACGTCCTGCCATGTTAGTAGCAATTGTAACAGCTCCAACACGACCAGCCTGTGCTATAATATAAGCTTCTTTTTCATGATGTTTCGCATTTAATACGTTATGTTTAATTCCACGCTGTGTTAACAACTGTGAAACATATTCCGATTTTTCTATACTGATGGTCCCAACAAGCACTGGTCTTCCGAGTTTATGCTGCTCTATAATATCTTCAACCACAGCATTAAATTTAGCACGCTCAGTTTTGTAAATGACATCATGATAATTAATTCTGATATCAGGTTTATTAGTTGGAATAACAGTAACTTCAAGATTATAAATCTTTCCAAACTCTGCTTCTTCGGTCATTGCAGTACCTGTCATTCCTGATAGCTTAGGATATAATCTAAAGAGGTTTTGGAAAGTAATGCTAGCCAGAGTTTGAGTTTCATCCTGAATTTTAACCCCTTCTTTTGCTTCAATAGCCTGATGTAAGCCATCAGACCACCGTCTACCTTCCATTAAACGTCCGGTAAACTCATCGACAATCATTACTTCATTATTTCGAACCACATAATCAGTATCGCGAATAAACAATTCTTTTGCTTTCAAAGCCTGTAAAAGGTGATGAGCATATTGCGTATTTAAGTCAAACAAATCTTTAATTTGCAAAATTTCTTGAGCTCGGTCAATCCCTTCTTCAGTAAGAATAACATTTTTATTTTTTTCATCAACTTCGTAATCAACATCTTTTTTAAGTTGCGGAGCAACCTTAGCCATAAGTTGATAAGTTTCAGCAGATTTTTCAAGACGTCCGCTTATAATCAACGGAGTTCTTGCCTCATCAATCAAAATACTGTCAACTTCATCGATAATAGCATAATTATAAGGTCTTTGAACAAGTGCATCCGGACTTTGAGCCATATTATCCCTTAAATAATCAAACCCGAATTCGTTGTTAGTACCATAAGTAATATCGCAATCATAAGCTGCTTTTTTAGCAGCAAAGTCATCCATTGTACGTCCGCCAGATAAAATAACACCAACAGTCAAACCCAAGAATTTATAGATTTTACCCATCCATTCGCTGTCACGCTTTGCAAGGTAATCGTTAACCGTAATAACATGAACCCCTTTACCGGTTAAAGCGTTAAGATAAGCAGGAAGGGTAGCAACAAGAGTCTTCCCTTCACCTGTTCTCATCTCTGCGATATGCCCATTATGGAGAAAATACCCCCCAATAAGTTGGACGTCAAAATGACGCATATTTAAAACTCTTTTACCTGCTTCACGAACAGTCGCAAAAGCTTCAGGCAAAATTTTATCCAGAGCTTCTTTTTCTAATTTTCTGTCAGTGTTAAAATCTTGAGATGTAGGACGCTTAGCAAGAATTTCTTTAAATTCATCTGTTTTAGCTCTCAATTCATCATCTGTCATTGCTGCAAACTGTGGTTCAAGGGCGTTAATATGATCAATAATCCCCATAATACTTTTAACTTTACGTTCATTAGGGTCGCCCAACATTTTCATTAATAAACTTAGCATTATTAAATTGTCCTCTCCAAATTTGGTATTCTATGAAAATATTTTATCATAGACATAATAGAATTGACACTTCTTAAGGAAAAAATAATATTTCAAAACTCCCCCTAAAAATGAAGGGGAGTTTATTATATTATTTCTTAAAAATCGTCTGCTCTCTTCCCGGCCCGACACTCACAATCGAGATAGGAACTCCAAGTAATTCTTCTAATCTTCCAAGATATTCTTTCGCATTTTCAGGAAGTTTCCCATATTCCCTTATATCCGTAAGAGAAGTTTTCCACCCCTTATGAGTCTCATAAACAGGTTCCAGATACTTATGCATATAAACATCAGTCGGATAAGATTTATAAATTTGTCCGTCTCTAATGTCCTTATAAGCAGTACAAACTTTTATCTCATCGAAATCATCAAAAACATCTATTTTAGTAAGCGCAACAGTTGTCAAACCACCGACAAGAACAGCATAACGCATTGTAACTGCATCAAACCATCCGCAGCGTCTTGGACGACCTGTCGTCACACCAAATTCATGACCGACCTCCCTGATTCTATCCCCGATTTCATCAATAAGCTCAGTTACAAAAGGTCCTTCTCCTACACGTGTGACATAAGCTTTTGCGACACCGACAACTTCATCAATCATTTTAGGGCCATAGCCGCTTCCTGTACAAGCTCCACCACCGATAGGATTTGAACTCGTGACAAAAGGATAAGTTCCGTAATCAACATCAAGCATAACACCCTGAGCTCCTTCAAACAAAACAGATTTATCTTTGGAGTTCTCTAAAAGCTCCTGCCACTCAAAACATACATAAGGCCTAAAGATTTCTGCATATTTTTTGCATAAATCCAATACTTGTTCTTTTGAATAAGGAGAAAGCCCATATACTTTTTCTAAAGTTTTATTTTTCAAAGGTAAAATAACATCAAGCTTTTCATTCAATGTTTCTTGCGAATATAAATCCTGAACTTTCAATCCTATTCTGGCATATTTGTCAGTATAAGTAGGCCCAATACCTTTTTTAGTAGTACCAATTTTACCTTTTTTAGCATTATCTTCACTATATCCATCAACTTCAGTATGATAAGGCATTGTAATAGAAGCTAAAGGACTTACCTTCAATTTTGAAACATCGATACCATCTTTAATCAAACCATTAACCTCTTCCTCAAAATATTCAGGCAAAATAACGGTTCCGGCACCAATTAAACAATCTTTATCGCCATATAGAATTCCTGACGGAATAAGATGAAATTTAAAAGTCTTATCACCAACTACCACAGTATGTCCGGCATTACAACCACCTTGATACCTAATAATCAAATCTGCATCCTGTGCTAATAAATCCGTAATTTTAGCTTTACCTTCATCGCCCCATTGAGCACCAACTACTACCTTATTCATATATACACATCCCTTCTTTTAAGGTCATTTACTGATATAGTTTACCACAAACAAAAAAGAAAAGGCGAACAAAATTTGTCCGCCTCATACTTGTGAGTAAATGTAATTTATAAGTCTTACACAAATTGTAAAACTTCTTGCATAGATTGCTCTACTCTTGTCTGATCTACCCCGTTAAGGTAGCTTGCTAATAATGGTGTAACATTCAAGTGAGACAATATTTCGTCAGAAACACCATTAACAGTAGCTGCAGCACCAACGCCAGTTTCATCTGCAAGGCTTGCTAAATATTTTGAATTAGCATTATAAGCCTGTTCCATCCTTGCTTCTGTTGCTTTAGGACTTGTATTAACTGCAGGATCATTTTTAGCGTTCAGTTTAACCTTATTATAAGCAGCTAAAGCTTCTGCTCCTTTTGTTTGAGCAACTTCAGTTGTTCTAACAAAAGTATCTAAACCAACATTTTTTTCCTTTTCTTCACCCTTTGGCTTCCCTACAGGAACTTCAATATCTTTTGCAGATTTTTTTTCAGCCTTAGCCTCGTCAGTATTAATCTGCTTACCCTGTAGTGCAAATAAATTGTTTAATTTGTTGAATTCAATTCCCATTTTTGTTCTCCGTTATTTACTCACATACTCAATGTCGGAATTATTCTCGATAATCTTTAATGATTTATCCGAATTTTTCCATATTTGTAACATTTGTTTACATAGTGACTTATACCTCTGAAACTTTTTCCTATCATGATTTTTCTCTCGTACTTATATAAAGTATTTTTTTATTTAAAAATTGCGTATTTAATATATAAAATTTATATCTTTTGTAACAATTCTTCACATAAATATCTTATAGGGGAATGCTAACACTAACAAAATAAAATAATTTAGTAATGGAGGATTGAATATGACTACAATTATAGGAATAGAAATTCCAGAACGGAATACAGATGCTATAAAACTTCAGGAAATGCTAACACATTTTGGCTGTAGCATACGAACACGCATAGGTTTACACTATGGAACAGAAAAGAACTGCTCAAATTCAGGGGTTGTACTGCTTGATGTCAGCGGTGATTATTTACCAATTGTAGATGCACTAAAAAAACACTGGAGAACAAAAGTTATGGAATTCTAATATCTTTTTTACAACAAAACGCAAAAAGAGGAAACCTTGAAAAAGATTTCCTCTTTGAAAATTAGGTGTCGGCAACGAGTTATCTT
>CALVHA010000025.1 GCA_944327255.1 Candidatus Gastranaerophilales bacterium
CAGGTGACTGATTTAGGTAACCTTGAAAAAATTGATGGGTTTGCTGATTTCACTAACTCACAGGTGACTGATTTAGGTAACCTCAAAAAAATTGGCGGAGATGCGTATTTTAGCAATTCACATGTGACTGATTTAAGAAATCTTGAATCTATTGATGGGACTGCTGATTTCAGCAATTCAAGGGTTACAAATTTAGGAAACTTAGAATTAATTGGGCGATATGTTTTTTTAAAAAATTCACTATTGAATGTTAAAGATTTTAAAAATATTAAAATTGGCGACTGTATTTTTACTTAATGTTTTATCTAACTATAAAATTGGAGACGAGGGGAATTGAACCCCTGTCCAAAATGGATCAAAACAGATTTCTACGAGTGTAGGAACTTATCAGCTCAACTGATTCCGGAAAGTCCCAAAACCGTTAAATCAGCCCTAGGTTTTATTTAAAGGAAACTCTAAACCTTTGATGGTTATCTTGATACTGTTACCATCATCACAGTACTGCGTCTTGCATAATGGACCCATAAAACCGGCAAGCTGGGCTCTATGAGTAGCTATTCGTCAAAGGACTACGCTGCTAAAGCATATGCTCTAGAGAAGTCTGCTTCGATTACATTATTTTTAGCATTTAATTTAGTTTGCTCGTTGATAACCGTGAACAGCGCACGGACTCGCAACCTGCATCAACCAAACATCCTGTCTAATCCAAAACGTCCCCATATTCTATTGTTAACGTACAAGACCGCATACAGTACGGTATCTAATCCTGTCACTATTTGACATTGATTTTGTTATATCCGACTTATAAGATAAAGCCGTGACGCCATTCCCTCTAATTCAAGCTCCAGCTCTCATTAAGAAAAGAAGGCAAACATCCCATATATTCAACTTATTAAAGTACAGTTAGCTATTACATTATAACCTACTTTTTTTAAATTTCAAGTGGGATAGTTTTAACTAAAATAAATGTCCAAGTAAAAATTCATGGAAATAAATTGCAAAAACAACTCCAAAAATTGCACCCATGATAACTTCAAACGGAGTATGTCCTAATAGTTCTTTTAATTTCCCGCCAATAGCTTGGACATCATGTTTATAAAAATCTTCCATCATTCTGTTTAGACAAGCAGCAGTTTTCCCAGCAGCACGACGAACCCCTGCAGCGTCATACATAGTCACAAGAGAAAATCCAAGTGCAACGGCAAAAATAAGAGAGTCAAAGCCGCTGATTAAACCTACAGATGTTGAAAGCCCCATAACTCCTGCAGAATGAGAACTAGGCATTCCACCGGTTGTAGTAAATATTTTAAAATTTACTTTTTGGCTCTTTATGGTAAATATAAAAAACTTTATCACCTGAGCTATAAAAGCTGCTAATAATCCTGTTAATAAGACTTCATACCCACTATTGGCTATCTCTATCATGTTCTATAATCCTACTCTCTTTGTAATTCCCGTTATAATATCTAATAACACATTCGACTTAACATCGAACTTGTTAATCATATCACAACAATCTTTCAGAATGCAAGATAATTTATTTTTTGCTTCATCCAATCCGTATAATGTCACATATGTAAGTTTGTCGGAATTTTTATCTTTTCCTATGGTTTTACCCATTTCTTCAAATGTTGATATTTCATCCAGAATATCATCACTTATCTGAAAAGCAACTCCAAGTTTTTGGGCAAATTCAGAAATTATTTTTAAATCATCCTCATTTGCACCTGCAATTATAGCACCGGTTCTAAGAGCTAGTCTAAACAAATCAGCTGTTTTATGAGTATGTATAAATTCCAAAAGTTTTGTAGGTTCAAGCCCAAAAGTATTATCCTTCCAATTTTTTTCAGCCTCAATATCCGCGACCTGACCTGCAATAACTCCGTATGCTCCTGCAAACTGTGTATATTCTTCCAAGATTTTAACTAACTTTTCAGCTCCAAGAGATTTAGAGTGCTTTATAATAATTTGAGGCGCAAAACTTAAAAGAGCATCTCCCGCAAGGACTGCATTGGCCTCCCCAAAAACTTTATGATTAGTAGGTTTTCCCCTGCGAAAATCATCATTATCCATACACGGCAAATCATCATGTATTAAAGTTTGTGCATGGAGCATTTCAATAGCGCAAGCCGTAGGGATAGCATCCTCATAATCACCTCCAAAAATTCTACAGGCCTCCATACACATAATAGGCCGAAGTCTTTTCCCGGGCAATGTGACAGTATACTTCATCGCTTTAAAAATATCTTCCGGAAAAATATCTTCAGGCATATATTCATCTAGTCTGTTATTTATAATGTTTATATAGTCATCAATATTCATTCTCTTGTTCCCCATCGAAATTAATTTCTTTATAAATCTGTCGTTTCAAATTATTTCTTGAACCTTGTCTTTTCTTTTCTGAAATTTTTGCCACGGTTTTATTATTAATTATTTTTTTCGAATGCTCAATTTTATTCCCTTCATATTTAAGTTTTTCCTTATATTCCTTTGCTTCCTCAACAAAAGCTAAATAACTCTCATAACGGGAATCCTCAATTTCAGCTAAATGTGATAATACATTACATCCATCTTCGTTGATATGAAGACAATCCGCATATTTACAGTACTCTCTTAAAGGAATCATTTCTTCAAACAACAAATCTACATTCGCCGGAAGGATAAAATCAAACTTAACATTACTAAACCCTGGAGTATCAACTATTTTGGAAACATCATTAACCTTAATAATTTCACAATGTCGTGTTGTATGTGTACCTCTTTGAAGTTTTTCGCTTACAGCTCTGGTTTTCAAATTAAGATTTGGATTAATAGCATTAATCAAACTGGATTTTCCAACTCCTGAATTGCCACACAAAACACTTATTTTTCCGTCTAAAATTTCCTTAAAAGCAGCTATTCCTAAATGCTCCGTAGCAGAGGTAAAAACTGTCCTATATTCTAATTTTTCATAAATATTCAAAATTTTCCGTCTTAAATTTTCATCAAATCCTAAATCTTCTTTATTAAAACAAAGGACGGCAGGAATTTTATAGTATTTTGCAAGAGCAATATATCTGTTCAACTGAATAAAATTCAATTCCGGCTCTTTAAGTGCAGAAACAATAATTATCTGGTCAATATTTGCAACACTGGGACGGGCAATATAATTTTTTCTGGGGAGAACTTTTTCAATATAGCCTTCAGAAAACTCAACAAAATCTCCTACAAAAATTTTTTCTTTTTGCTTCTTAAGAATCTCTCTGACTTTACACTCAAATATTCCTACGCCAGTATCTGCGTAGTAAAAATCAGAATGAATTTTGTAAATCTGCCCTTGAGTCATATCAAGATAGATTCTACAAAAAATACCGGATATTTGCAAATATTAATCTACACGGCACATCTTATCACCATTAATAGTTTTTTTAATATTCTCCATTGTTTGTTCTAGGATGTAATCTATTGAATCCTGAGTTTCATAAGCTATATGAGGCGTTACAATAACATTCTTATGTTTATTTAACTTTTCTACATATAAAGCCTCACTCAAACAATTCAACGGAGCTCCACCGAGTTTATCGGCAAGATTAGTACAATGGAAACTGACACTTTCACAAGCCAGAACATCTAGTGCCACACCCTGAATTTTACCTGATTCAACATACTTATATAATGCTCTTAAATCTACCAGTTCTCCTCTGGAAGTATTTACAAAATAAGAATTATCCTTAAATTTAGAAAAAATATCTTCATTAAACATATGATAATTTGCGGCGGTATAAGGAAGATGAAGAGAAACTATATCGGAGTTTTTAACAAGTTCTTCTAACGAAACGTATTTTAAATCATATTTATCTACTAATTCCTGTCTGATTTTAAGGTCACAACCATATATGCTCATTCCAAAACATTTTCCAATACGACAAACAGCACCTCCGATTGCTCCGGTCCCAACAATCCCCAAAGACAGTTTAGACAAATCCCGTCCCAGAAAACTTTCCGGGACATCATTGAATTTATGCATTACACTTGCAGCATCAAATAGTTTCCGAAGCAAGGCGATAATCAAACCAAACGTAAACTGTGCAACAGATGTTTCGCCATAATTTGTCACATTTATAACAGCTATATTTTTATACTGACAAGTTTTAACACATATATGATCATAGCCGGTTGAACGTGTAGAAATTATACGTAAATTTTTAAATTTATCAATTACTTCTTTATTTACAACAGAATTGATAAAAACACTTATAACATTAGTACTTTCTAATAATTCTGGAGAAAGAGTTTCTACAAATTCATCATTAAGCGGTTCCGGGAAAAATGTTATATTATAATCTTTAAAATCATTATTTTCAAAGAATTTTTTCTCTGCATCTCTTAGCTCAAATACTAACATATTCATTTTTTATAATTTCTCCAATCATATTTGTTAACTTTTATTTTAATAAACTGTTTATAATGAATTTTCTATTAGCCGAAAGTATAAAAACAGTTATCACAAAATAATGAAAAACTCTAATGAAAAGCCATAGAAAAACTTATATTCTAAAAATACCAGAAAGGAGATATCCCAAAGATGAAAAATGATCTTATATTAAGAGAACCTGAACTGTATTTTGACAGTATTCATCAGGAATTAAATAATTTTCTACGCGATACATTTTTGACAAACGCATTTGCAAATCCTTTGAATATAAAAAAGACCTCTATCTGGCGGCCTGCAATTGAAGTTCGCCAAAATGATAAAAACTACAAAGTAAAAGTACAACTTCCAGGGATTAAAAAAGATGATATTGTTGTTGAACTAGACAATGATTTTATGACAATAACAGCAGAAATTCACGAAGAAAAAGAAGAAAAGGACGAAGCAGAAAAAAATGAACGCTGTCACACAAGCGAATTCAGATATGGTAAATATCAAAGAACAATTTCTTTTGATTCTCCTATTCGGGCAGATGAGGCAAATGCAGAATATAAAAATGGTCTTTTGATAATAACAATTCCAAAACAAAAAATAGAAACAACAACAAAGAAAAAATTAGAAATAAAAGAGAAATAATCTCTTTTCGAACCTTAAAGCCGAGTTTTCCCGAGACGTTACGGGTGCAGCCGACAATGATCGGTCCACATAACCGGCAACTATGTGGAAAAACAGATAAGCGGCAGGGTTCGGATAATCGAAATCGCACCGGTTAAAGATTTCGATTGAAAAAGACACCGAAAAAATTTTCGGTGTCTTTTTATGCCAAACAAAAATAAAAAATTTATATATCAAATTTTTCAGAAATAAAATTCAAAACTTTTCTTAATGCCACTCCACGATGAGAAATTGAATTTTTTTCTTCATCAGAAAGTTCTGCCATAGTTAAACCATTTTTACCATCCACTAAAAATACAGGATCATATCCGAATCCGCCGTTACCCGCCTGTGTTTTAGAAATTTTACCATAACATTCTCCCCTGTCGGCAAATATAATATTTCCGTTTCTATCAGTAAGAGTCATTGCACAAACAAACTTAGCACTTCGATTTTCAAAAGGAGCAACAGCATCTAACAATTTATCTATCCTTGCCTGAGGAGTCTCAGCGTAACGTGCAGAATATATACCCGGAGCTCCACCCAGACAATCAACACATAAACCAGAATCATCAGCTAATGCAACCATATCTGTTAAACGTGAAGCCTCAGCAGCTTTAATAAAGGAATTTTCTTCGAATGTTTTTCCATTCTCGACAGGGTCAAACCCCTCAGGGGGCAAAATAAACTCCAGATTATTAATACCACAAGATTTTACGATTTCATTAAGTTCTTTTAGTTTATGAGGATTTGAAGTAGCAAAAACAATTTCCAAAATATATCTCTCCTATTTTCCATAACGTCTTTGCCTGTTATGAAATTCTTCAATAGCCTCAGCCAATGCATTTTTATCAAAATCAGGCCACAATTTCTTAGTTACAACAAATTCAGCATATGCAATCTGCCATAGGAGATAATTTGAAACTCTCATCTCACCGCCAGTTCTTATTAATAAATCAGGATCAGGGATATTTTTTGTATAAATAGCTTTAGAAATAGTATTCTCAGCAATATCATCAATTTCAAGTTCTCCTGATTTAACACGACGGGAAATATCTTTTACCGCATGTACAATTTCATCTCTTGCGCCATAATTAAATGCAATTTGAAGTCTTACCCCCGTATTATTTTTAGTAACTTCAACTGCATTTGCAAGAATTTCCTGTAATTTAGGATTTAATTTTGTCAAATCTCCAATAAAATTAATCACAACCCCGTTTTCATGCATCTCTTTTAATTCATTCTTAATAGTTTGACCAAGTAAATCCATTAAAAAATCAACTTCTTCTTTTTTTCTATTCCAATTTTCCGTAGAAAAAGCATACACCGTCAAATATTTAACACCAAAATCATCACAAGCTCTCATAACTGCTTTAAGAGCATCAACCCCTTTTTTATGTCCAAAGGCAGACGGCAAGTTCCTCTCCTTAGCCCACCTGCGATTTCCGTCCATTATAATTGCAATATGTTGTAACTTAGTTTCTTTAACATAACCAATTATCTTATTCTCTAAAATTTCAATTGCCATTCATCAATTCCGTGTCAGTTGTGTAACCCGAAGAATATTATATCCCGAAAAAAACGAAAAAACAACTTATTAAAAAAGGCGGGCTGACTGCCCGCCGATTAATCTATGATTCAGAAATCTCTTCTGATTTTAAAGACTTGCTTTCCTTAACATAATTAGTTAGCTGCTTTAATGCAGGCTTAAACGAATTAACCGTAGCATTTCCGCCGAGGCATCCTCCAGTACATGCCATAACTTCAATTAAATTTCCGAGTTCACAAACTCCGTTTTTAGCATATTTTTTCAAATCACGGATTGACTGCTTATTTAATCCGTCTATTACAACCGGATAAACAGGAAGTTCTTCTGGCAACAACGTTTTTACTGCATTAGCAACTCCGCCAGTAACAGCGTAATTTCTTGCTTCTGCAGAAGCCTCCGTCTTAAATGAAGACTCGTCACAATCCTCAACTTTAATATTTAAAGCAATAAACCATGCACCAACTTCTTCATAATTTAAAACATAATCTATATTATCATTTTTCATAGCTTCCTTACGTTTTGCTACACAAGGGCTAAAAAATACAGTAATTGCATCAGGATGTTCTTTTTTTACAATTTCTGCCGTATAATACAGAGGAGTTTTCGTATCTGATCTAAAAGGTTTCAGTTCAGAAATGTGCTTATCGACAAGTTCATTATAACCTGCGCAACATGAAGTTGTCATAAATTCTGCTCCCTTAAGCAGTCTTTCCTCAAACTCCTTAGCCTCAGTTTTTGTAGTAACATCGGCTCCTTGCGCAACCTCATAAACTTCTGCAAACCCTAGTTTTTGGATAGCCGTTTTTAACTGCTTAGGAGAACAAGGTAACTGCCCAAAAATCGCAGGAGCAACCATTGCAATAACTTTTTTACCTGCTTTAATGTGTTTTAACACATCAATAATCTGGCTTTTTTCGTGAACAGCTCCAAAAGGACAAGCACTGACACATTTCCCACAAGAAATACATTTATCAAAGTCAATTCTTGCATGTCCGTTTTCATCCTTTGCAATTGCACCTACAGGACAGGCATTTTCACAAGGGACAATGATTTTTGCGATAGCTTGATAAGGGCAAACCTGCACACACATCCCACAATTTTTACACTTTTCAGGGTCAATAACGGATTTCCCGTTTTTAACACTGATAGCACCAAATTTACAGGTATTTACACAAGGTCTTGCAACACAACCCTGACAAAGATCCGTAACATAAATTCTTGAAGGTACACAACCTTTACAAGCAGTCTGAAGGACCGTTAAAGGATTTTCTTCAGGCTCTGTTCTAGCAAGAACATGCTCTGCAAGCTCTGCCATATGAGTACTATCGTCAGTTTCCTCAATAGACAGACCTAATCCTGCAATGGTTCTGTCACGAAGAATTGCACGTTCTTTATACACACAGCATCTGTATGCTGCTTCATAATCTTTCGGTCGCATTTGATAAGGGATTAATCTTGCATTTTCAGGAAAGTTATCACTAAGAAATGCTTTAATTAATCTTATTAAAATTTCTCTTTTCAAATGTGATGTTTGTCTCGGGGTATTTATTGCCATGTTTTTTATCCTTTTCTACTTCCGTTGAACAGTTATGTCTGCGATTTTATGGATTCACAAAACAAAGGCTATTCAACTTTTCCTACTTTAATTTTTCATCAATTGCTTTCAAGACTTTTTCAACAGTAGCTTCCTTAATAACTTCATCATCTACTTTAACGTAAGGAGCTTTTGAAAATTCCCAGTCAATAGAACATAAGCCCAAACAAGGAACGCCTGAAACATCTACTTTATCACCATACTTAGCAGGAACAGTTTCGATTAATTCCTGTAAATTTGCTGATCCCATAACAAAACAAGTTGTTCCCAAACATACTTTAACACTAATTTTTTTGTCCATTATAATTTACCTTTCCTTACTGAGGACTTACCTCACATGTACTGTACATTAACTTTTTTAAAATATTTATCCTGTAGAACCTGCGCCATTTTTTTAATAATATTCTTACGAATTTCTATTTCAATAGGCAGTGCCGGATCGTAATGTGCCTGATTTAATTTTGCGCCGACCATAAAATTAATCTCATCACTATCCAACAAAAATTTTACCAACTTTCCTGCGGCATTGTCAATATCTGACGTTCCGTTTTCTAAGTATTCTGAAGTTTTTGTTAACGTCAAAATTCCCTCCGTTACTAAATCAACGCCATCCATATATGAACATGCCGGAAGTTTTCCAACACTTATTGTAGTATCCATCTGAATAGGAATATTCAATTCTCTGGAAATAAGGTTTGCTGTAGTTCCTCCACAAATAGCTTTTTTCCCGTCAAAATTTTTGAATAATTCGGCATAATCTTTATCTTTATGCTGGTGGTAAGGAGGACCTGTAAAAATTAAAGATTTACGCGGTTCTCTAAAGTATAATACACAAGCAGAAATATCATCTTTTGGTTTTCTGTCTGTCTCAATATTTCTGGCTTGATTTACAACATAATTTGCCAATTCAGAACTTGAAACTTCAGGGTTTTCAGAAATTTTATCTTTCAAAAGAACTATTAAACCTTCACGTCTTAATCCTAGTTTTAAACGTCCACCGCCAAGTCCTGCCTGAGTAACTCCATCAGAACAGAAAATCAGTCTGTCACCAAGTTTAAGCTTTATTCTGTAAACTTTCATTCTGCGGTTTTTAAAAGTTTTGGACTGAATTATTTCATAATGCGGTTCTAATACCTCTCCATTCCTCATCCAGATAAATTCGGGATTTCCTTCTTCGACAATCTTTGCATTTCCATCATCATCGCAATCTATTGCAGAAAATGTTGAATAACTTATATGTCGAACTTTACATACAGGAAGCGAGTTCATAACAATTTCTGCGGCTTGCCTTATAGGGATTTGGTCGTTTGAGATAAATTGCAAAAGCATAGTTGCAGTCATACAGGAGAGAATATTCGCTTTAATCCCACTCCCGAGTCCATCAGATAAAACTGCAACCAGACGGGTTTCATCAGGATATCTCTTTGAGACAAAATAATCTCCGAAAGCATTCTGGTTATATTTTTTCATTTGACTACAATCTATGTCTATGAACATTTATTTACCCTTTTACCCTGTCGGTTTATCTTCCTTATCGTCCTTATCTTCATAATCATTAGCGATTGAACTCAATAAAGTTTCGGTTTCAACCATATGCTCCCCGAGCAAACAAGCAATTTCCTGAACAATTGAAATATTTTTTGATATTACCTCATGAGCTTTCTGTGCAATCTTCTCTCTGTTGGTTTCAGTTTGTGTAACATCAGTAATAACCGCACCGACAATTTCGTTTTCTTCAATAGTAAATATACTTATATCATAAAGACGTTCTTTAACTGCGTAGCGTTCCTTGTGCAAATCTTTTCCAGAATTTAAACAAGTTCTGAACAACTCGGAAAAACTCAAGATTCTGTCAATAGCGGCTCCAGTCATCCCGTCAGGACGAGCCTTAAAGATTTCATACATATCACCTGAAAACATTTTAATAAAACTATCATTTGCTTCAAGAATATTTAAATTTCTGTCAACCATAACAACTGCAGCGGGCATACATCTGACAAGTGCGGCAGCTTTCCTCATTGCAATTTTTCTCATATAAGAAACACACATTGAAGGTTCTGCCTCACCGTCTAACAAAGCCTTTGCAAGATCTCTACATGTTGCATAACCACATCCGCCACAATTTAATTCATCATCAACAGTATGTTTCCCGATGCGTTTTAAGGCTTTCAGAATCTCTTCCAAAGGATACTGCGTATTTACAATTTTCCCTTTCTTAATTTCATAAGGAACAACCGCAGAAGGTTCTGTCGGAATATCCTCACGGTCTTTGATGTTTGATAAAATTTTAGACACCATGCTGATTCCAGCCTTATCGGTAGAAATACAAGGTCCTCCTACACATCCCCCCTCACAGGATAAAGCTTCCACAAAAATAATTCTATCTATATTATCTGGTTTAAGATTATTCAGAGCACGTCCAAAATTTTCCAAACCACATATATCCATAAGCTGAACTTCTTTTTTAATGCCTATTTTACGTAAAGTTTCATTCATTCCACCGTCTATCGGATAGAGAGACCCTTCATTTGCGGTATATGGAACAAATTTATTTTTCTTATCAAATACAACAGATGCAATATCAACAATTTCATCATTTATCCACATCTTCAATTCTTCAAATGTCAACGCAACATCAAACAAGCCTGCATATTTAACTTCATTTTTCTTACCTATGCATGGACCAATAAACACTATAGAAATATCATCTCCGTATTTTTCTTTAAGCATTTTTGCATGAGTCATTGCTGGGGAACCTATTGGGGTAATACAGTCTATAAATTGCGGATGATATAATCTTATATAGTCTACAATAACAGGACAGGCGCTTGATATAAACAACCCCTTTTCGGCATTATTAAGCATTTGGGCAGTTTCAATAGAAACTTCTTGAGCCCCGAGCGCAGTTTCCGAAACCTCTGCAAACCCCAGTCTTTTCAATATTGAAATCATTTTATAAGGAGAATAATCAAAAACGCCGTTCCAAGAAGGTGCCAAAGAAACAAAGACTCGTTTCTGGGCGAGAATTAAATTTTTAACTTTATCAATATCCGTTCTCACCCTTTTTGCGTTAGAAGGGCAGGCTTTAACACAATTACCGCAAGCAATACATTTAGCAGGAATAACACTGGCATGACCGTTTTCTATTTTAATGGCTTTTACGGGACATTCTCTTATACATTTATAACAGTCATGACATTCATTTACTAATGTATAAACAGGATATTGTGAATCCATTTCTTAACTCCTTTATGTAACACTAAATCATTTAACCACAGTTAAAAAGTACCATAGACATTAAAAATTTACAAATTAAGATTTTAAAGTATCATCTAAAATTTCTTTAATTTTATCTATATCAACATCGTGATAATCAATACCATTAATTGTAATATTAGGGCCCTCGGCGCAGTTTCCCGAACATCTTGAACCTGAAAGGTCAATATCAGCCTCAAGCCCGTTTTGTTTTATATAATTTTCTATAAATTCAAGATTTTGATCGTTCCCTCTTGCAAAACAAGAACTTCCCATACAAACAGTTATTTCTAATTTAGCCATAATTTCCTCGTATCAATATAAATATATTACATTATAAAAAATTATTAAGCAAGTTATAAGATAACACAACGCACCATACAACTAAAATAGAAGATACCAAATAGATTCAACACTATTTAAAAATAAATTATTATTAAGCAATTTTTTTATAGAGAAATACTTTATATAAATATAAAGTTAAAAAGGGGAAATAAGGATAAAATAAATTTATGGGAATAGGGAAACTTGGGATTAGTTTGGCTCAAAAAACTACCTCGTGGCTAAAAGCTAGCGGGAAAACAAGTATTTTACAACATAAGCCCGTTGAGGCAATTAAGATTGATGGATTGCACTATTCACCTGGTTTTCCTTGTGATACTTTTCAGATAACAAATAACTTTTATCTATCTGAAACATTTATTAAATCCTTAACCAATATAAAAGGTAAAGATAATATAGACACCGCAAGGAAAATCAAAGATTCTATACTATACAGAATGGGATATAAAAATCCAGAATATTTAAAATTAGGAAAGAATCATTTATCATCCGTATTCTCAGAGCAACTTGAAATTGGCGGGAACTATAATGCAGAACGCGGAGAAATTCTTTTAGCACAAAAAATATTAGATTTACCTAAAGAAGAACTAATTCCTTTCTTATATCATGAACTTGACCACATGGATAAATTCGTAAAATTATATAAAGGGATTGGAGAAGAAAGTTTCTATACTCTTATATCGAAAATGAATAAAGAAAGTTTTTTTGCTAAAGTATTAGCCAAAAAAGGTTTTTCTTATAATACAACTATTAATTTTGATTTTTATAAAAATATGAGTCAAAATATTGACATATCAGATTTTAATATAAAGAAATGGCATAAGGCAGTTAGCGAATATCCAGGTCTTTCCCCACGATTATCAGATAAATATAAATATGTTAATAATCCTCTAGAAGTTTCAGCATATAATGTGCAATCAAAGGTACAAAAAATACTTGGGTTACCAACAGAAACGGCTAGAGATGCATTCCCTCAAAATTATAAGACAATGATTTCAAAACTAAAAAATCAAGGAATAACAAGTGTTAAAGAACAAGAAAAAATAATTGAGCATATTTATACCATTTGCGGTATGAAAAATATGGATGATAAACTTATTGGATTATACTCAAAAAAAATAAATGGAATAGAACTTACTTCAGAAGAATGGGAATATATAAACAAGGTAATCTCTAAAGCAAAAAGTGATAAAAAATATAGTTCTGTTGACTTTATACAAAAATGTTACTTAGAGACAGAATCATATATTGATAAAAAGTTATTGACTGAAAAAGAGATTATAGAACATTTATAAAAATATTTGAGCCAGAACTCATCAACAAAAACCAGAGACAAACTACATTACACAAAATTTTTATGATATAATATGTGTTATGAAATGGAAGAATTTGAGCAAAAAGAAAAAAGCCTATGTTATGGCATTTTTAGCTCTTGTCGGGATTCTCGCATGGGCATTTATTTCAGCTG
Organism: Candidatus Gastranaerophilales bacterium; assembly: GCA_944327255.1. Classification (GTDB taxonomy): domain Bacteria; phylum Cyanobacteriota; class Vampirovibrionia; order Gastranaerophilales; family Gastranaerophilaceae; genus UBA1221. The sequence goes on from CALVHA010000025.1 coordinate 13,274, forward strand.
GTGTTATTACTCATAATTTTAACAGAAGCCAGCTGACAGGAGAACAAGACAGGCAAGAAGCACTAATTAACGGTATAATACTGACAGAAACAAAAGATGATCATAAATACTGGGAAATTTACGGGGAAACAGGCTCTTATGATAGTAACACCGGTGTGGCTATGTTGGATAATTGTATCGGGAATTTTTATGACAAAGACAACGAAGTTTCCATGAGCTTTGAATCCTCTAAGGGAACTTATAATGCTCAAAAAAAACAAATCATCCTTTATCAGGACACCCATATTGTAATAAAAGACGGAACATCTCTTGAGGCTGACCGTGTTATATGGTCTGGAAGTGATACTCCGGTTTTTGCAAACGGAAACGTAAGAATTACAAGGAACCAGGAATTTCTTGCTACTGCGGAATCCGTTGAAATCAGTCCTGATTATGACAGATTTAAAATTAAAGGTAATACTGTTTCAAAAATGTACGATACCAAGGAGAAAAAATGAAAAAGCTGTTAATAACTATTGCCGTAATGATGTTTTCATTAGGGATAATTGCACAAGCATCTGATCTGGTTATTGAATCAAAAACACAAACATTCTCAGAAAATGATAACAAAATCAAGTTCAAAGGCGATGTGCAGGTTTCAGTGGATGACCTCAAAGTTGTAGGTGATTCTGCTGATGTAAATATGAATGAAGAGCAAAACCTTGATACCGCAACTTTTTATGACAAACCATACGCCTATGAGGTAAAAAAGAATAAAAAACGTGAAGTTAAGGCAAATATTTTAAAAGTATCGCTTATAACAAAAATAGTAAGAGCTGAAGGCGATACACAATCTGTAGTTTTTGATGGAAAAACCCCGATTGTTGTAATCAACTCAGATGTTCAGGAATATGATACTAAAACAGGTATTATGACCGCTACTGGAAATGTTACAATGAAATATAAAGAGCTTGAAACATATTCTAATAAAGCGATTATAAAAACAGACAAAAACGGGGATTTAAAAACCCTTGAGTTAATCGGAAACGGACGTATTAAACAACAAGCAAACGATTCTTTTGCCGACAGATTTTTTTATAACTCCGCGTCGAAAATTCTTATTGCAACAGGAAATACAACATCAAATTATATAGGGGACGACGGTAAAAAATTAACATTAAAATCAAATGTTCAAGAATTTACTCAGGATAAAAATACTTTCTCTGCAAGCGGAAATGTACGAGTCTGGTATGAAGATTATTATGCAGTAGGTCCAAAAATCAATGTATATCCGAACAAAGAAGGAAAACCTAACGACGTTTATTTTATAGGACGCTCAAGTATCACACAAGGAGTTCGCACAATTTTTGCGGACAAAATCAAGATGAAATTAGAACCTAAAGATTTTCAGGCGGAAGGAAATACAAGAACCGTAATAAAAAATATCGGCTCAAATGACGGTGAAGGTGGAGAAGGAAGTTCCGGCATAACTTTAGGATTATAAAAAGAGGACATTATGAACGAAAAAATTGATAAAGCTCTTGAATATTACAAACAAGGCGAATATGAAAAGGCAATCGATGCATTTAGTGCAGTAATCGAAACAGAAACTCCCACCGCTGAAATATATAATAACATAGGTCTATGCTATTCAAGTGTAGGGAATGACGAAAAAGCTGAGGATAATTTTTTGAAAGCAATAGAATTAAATCCTAAATTGCCCCAGGTATACATAAATCTTGCAGATATTTATTACAGAAATAAAGACTATGATAACGGAATACAACTTCTCGGACAGGGTGTTTATGAAATGCCGGAAAACATGGTTATGGCTCATTTTCTTGCAAGATTTTATATGGAAGATTGTAGATTGGATCTAGCCATTGACGAGCTGGAAAAAATACTTGAAAAACAACCCGAAAATTATGACGCATATTATGATTTAGGCAAAGTTCATTTTGAACTCGGGAACTATGATCTGGCAATTGAAAACTTCGAAAATATTCTTGAGTTTAAAGAAGATAATCCATATATATATTTCAGTCTTGCCCAAGCGTATGAAGCAAACAACGAAATAGATAAAGCAATCTCAAATTATCTGAAAACAATTGCCCATGATGCTGGATTCAGACAAGCTTACAAAAAAGTTGCAATATTGTTCCTTGCAAGAGGCGATTTTGATGATGCTATAGAATATCTTGAGGATTATATTGAAATGGAACTTCCTGAAGAAGAAGTAAAAAATGTTAAGGAATTAATAGAAAGAATTAAGAAGAAAAAAACGAATGGATAAATACTGGATAGCCCTGTCATCAATTGAGCAGATAGACAGCGCATTTATTCAAAGACTTTATAATTATTTCGGAGACATTGAAACAGCTTATAAAGCTTCTCTGTCCGATTTATCTCAAATCGACGGTTTAAGCGTAAAAAAAGCCGAGAAATTTGTAGAAAAAAGAAAAAATATTGATTTAAATAAAACTCTTGATGAAGTATTAAAAAGAGAAATAAAATATTACACCTTTGATAACCAGAATTATCCACAGATGCTTAGGGAGATATCAAATCCCCCGTCAGTTCTATATTATAAGGGGCATCCTGATATTTGCAACTTTAACAGAACACTTGCCATTGTAGGCTCAAGAAAAGCAAGTTTTAATGCAAAAGAAGCTGTTGAAAAAATCTTATCTGAACTTGAAGGAACAGATATTTGCATAGTTTCTGGTTTAGCATCAGGGATTGATACTTCAGCCCATACAAGTGCATTAAAACACAATCTGAAAACAATTGGAGTAATTGCGAGCGGATTTGATTATACTTACCCTGCAAGTAATAAACAATTATATGAACAAATAGAGAATAATGGAGGTTTGGTTGTAAGCGAATATTATCCGACATTTGAACCTCTAAAATTCAGATTTCCTCAAAGAAACCGAATTGTTTCAGGACTCTCATACGGGACTCTTGTTGCGGAGGCATCTTTAAGAAGTGGAGCACTAATAACCGCAAACTTAACTCTGGAACAGGGACGAGAATTAATGTGTATTCCCGGACTTATTTCCAATCCAAACACCGAAGGGATATATAAGCTTCTTAAAAACGGAGCGTCACTTATAACATGTGCAAATGATATTCTGGAAGCTTTAAATTGGGAAATAAAAATTCCAGAGCAATCAAAAATTTACATAACAGACCTCAATGATAATGAACTAAAAATTTACAATGCACTTGAAATTGAGGAAAAAGGCTTTGATGAATTAAGCTCAATCACAAAAATTAATACAAATGATTTATTGATAAACTTGACAACTCTGGAGCTTAAAGGCATAATAAAACAGGTAACCGGTGATCGGTATAAAAGAGTTTAATAAATTTACGGATGGGGCGGAACATAGTAACCGCAAATTATAATTTACACAAAGGAAATAATGGCAGCAAAAACAACAAATAAAAAAGAGAAAGCACTTGTAATAGTAGAGTCTCCGGCAAAATCGAAAACTATCAAAAAGATTTTAGGCGACGGATTTCAAATAGAAGCAAGCTTCGGGCATATAAGAGATTTGCCGCAAAAAAATCTCGGATTTGATGTTAATAACGGTTTTGAACCGACTTTTGTAATCATTCCGGAAAAGAAAAAAGTAGTAACTAAGCTAAATGACCTTGCCAAGCGCAGTGATAAAGTATACCTTGCCTCCGACCCGGACCGAGAAGGAGAAGCTATTGCCTGGCACGTAAGACAGGTTCTTGATGTCCCTGAGGATAAAGTTTTTAGAATAGAATTTAATGAAATTACCCCGAAAGCAGTAAAATATGCTGTTGAACATTCCAGAAGCATTGACATGGACAGAGTAAAAGCCCAGCAGACACGTCAAATTTTAGATAAACTCGTAGGCTATAAACTAAGCCCGGTATTATGGAAACAAATGGGAAACTATCATCTTTCGGCAGGCAGAGTTCAGTCTGTTGCACTAAGAATGATTTGTGAAAGAGAAGATGAGATAGAAGCATTTGTTCCTGTAGAATACTGGTCTATACATACAGAACTTGAAAAAGACGGTGGAGTTTTTGAAGCAGAACTTTCAAAATATAAAGATAAAAAAATTGAAATTCACAATGAAGAAGAAGCCAACAAAATCGTAGAATATCTTAGTGATAAATCTACAGAATATAAAGTTTCCAAAATTACAAACCGCTCAACAAAACGTAAGCCTACAGCCCCGTTTATCACATCAACATTACAGCGGGAAGCAAGTTCCAAACTTGGTTACGGTGTCCAAAAAACAATGCAGATTGCACAGAAATTATATGAAGGAATTGAACTTGAAAACGGTGCCGTAGGTCTAATCACCTATATGAGAACCGACAGTGTCAGAATTTCAGATGACGCGCAGGCAATGGCAAAAGATTTCATCTTAAATAATTATGGTGAAAAATATTATCCTGAAAAACCAAACGTCTATGCAAAAGGGAAACAAAATGTTCAAGATGCCCACGAAGCCATAAGACCTTCATACCCTGAAAGAACCCCGGACAGCATTAAACAATACTTATCAAACGAACAATATCGATTATATAAGCTTATTTGGAACAAATTTATGTCATCACAGATGACCTGCGCCGAAGTTGCAAATAAATCCGTTGATATATCCGCAGGTGATTATACTTTAAAAGCAAGTACAAGTAAAATAACTTTTGACGGGTTCTTAAAACTTTACAATGAAGCAGAAGACGAAGATAATGCACCAAAAGAAAAGATTCCAGATTTAAATAAAGATGATATTCTTACTTGCAAAAAAGTTACGCCAAAACAACACTTTACCCAACCGCCACCACGATATTCTGAAGCAACTCTTGTTAAGGCACTTGAAGAATACGGTATAGGGCGTCCTTCAACTTATGCATCTATTATTACTAAAATTCAAACAAGAGGTTACGTTGAGAAACTAGAAAAAGCGTTAAAACCTACTATTTTAGGAAGAACAGTTTCCAAACAGCTTGTAAACCAATTTGCCGATATTATGGACTACAAATTCACTGCCGGTATGGAAACAAAGTTAGATGAAATTGCAGAGAAAAAAGCTATTTGGAATAAAGTTCTGGCAGATTTTTACACTCCGTTTATGGAAAATGTAAATCAGGTTATGGCAACAGGGGAAAAGGTAAGGATTGAAACAAATGTGAAATGTCCAAACTGTGGCCGACCAATGTTAGTTAGAACAAGCAGAAAAGGTACACAATTCTTAGGCTGTTCCGGATATCCGGAATGTAAAACCGCTATGTCGCTAAATGCAATGAATGAAGGGGCAGAAACACCATCACAAGAGTCAGAAATATGTGAAGAAAAATGTGATAAATGCGGGTCAGATATGATTTATAAAGTCGGACCGTACGGAAAATATATGGAATGCGTAAATCCTGAATGCGGAGCAAGGAAAGCTGTAATAAAATCTACCGGCGTAATTTGTCCTAAATGCGGACAGGGTCAAATTGTCGAGAGAAAATCTAAACGCGGAACAATATTTTACGGCTGTAATAAATATCCCGACTGTGATTTTGTAATGTGGAATGAACCGACCGGAGAAACGTGTCCTGACTGCGGTTCACTACTCGGGAAAGTTGTTACCAAAAAAGGAACAACCCTTAAATGCTCAAATATAAAATGCGGGTTTAAGAAAGAAATGCCACAAGAAATTACAGAAACTATTCAGGAATAATTTATAAACTCAGAACCTTTTTGTACGTTATCATGACAAATTATTAAAGAAATGTAACAGTATTTTTACAAATGCTAAGTTACATAAATAGTCAAGTGGCTATAATTTATAAGAATTAATTTCACAATCAACTTACGTTGAAAAAGTCCTGCTCGAGCCGTTTTTGAATTATATTAAATATATTTTTGCGAGCAAAATATGACCTACCCGAAAGTATATTAATATTTTTTATGTATTTACTTTATGCCAAAGATATTAGTAATATGAAAAGGTTAGATATTTTATATATCTATGAGGTAGGAAATCAAGGGGTTGATAGAATGACAGAAGCAAAACAACAAAATTTAACAAAAATTGAAGGCCAAATCTTAGAACTAATCACACATGGACACGTTAATAGTGAAATTGCAAAAAGAATGTTCATAAGTTCTCACACAGTAAAAGCGCATGTAAGTATAATACTTAAGAAATTAAAAGCGACAAACCGAACTCATGCAGCATACTTAGCGGTTAAATCAAAATTAGTAAACTAAAAGGGGGTTGTTCCCGGAGTCTAAAGCTCCGGGAATTTCTTTTACTTTTATGGTATTTCTGCTAATATAAAATCAACAAGGAGCAGGAATATGGAAAAATTTGGACTAATCGGTTATCCTCTGTGGCATTCAATGTCTGCAGTGATACATAAGGCAGGATTCAAAAGTATTGCAATTAATGCGTCTTATGAAATTCTGGAAACAAATCCTGAAAATCTGGTTGATAGAATTAAATCGTTTAAACGTGAAAATTATTCGGGGTTCAATGTTACTATTCCACATAAGGTTCCTGTTGCATTATTTGTAGACGATATTGACAGATATGCGGATATAACCGGGGCTATCAACACTGTAAAAATAAATCCTGATAAAACAATGAAGGGTTATAATACAGATGTTCTTGGCTTTAAAAGAGCAATTCCCGATGATATAGATTTAAATGGAAAGACCGCCGCAATACTCGGAACAGGCGGTGCGAGTCGTGCTGTAGTTATGGGACTTGTAGATAAAGGAATCAAAGAAATAGGAATTTACACAAGAAGCATTCCTAATTCTATGGACTATATGGCTTATGTAAGAAGGAAATTCTCGGAAATTACATTCAATGCCTATCAAATTGACAGAGTCAGAGATTTGTCTAAATATAATATACTTGTAAACACAACTCCAATAGGCATGCTCGGGAAAGCGGCCGACATGACTCCTGTTGATAGATCAGCTTTAAAGACATTGCCAAACAATTCAACTGTTTATGACATTATCTATAATCCTAAAAAAACTATTCTTCTAAAAGATGCAGAAAATTTGGGATTACGCACAATCAATGGTCTTGATATGCTAGTTTATCAGGCAGTATCGGCTCAGGAAATATGGTTTGGGAAAACGCCAAGTTTTTCTGATATGAAAATTGCACTTTTAGAAAATTTATAACAATACAATCCTTAAGCCGAATAGATCTTTAAAGTTCTTTCAAGGTTTTTAGATATTATGGATTTTACCGAGTCATATTCCGTTTGCAAAGC
>CALVHA010000026.1 GCA_944327255.1 Candidatus Gastranaerophilales bacterium
AAAGAAAAAATTTCCCTTTTTAATTTCCCCTTAACGACGAAATCGTCGTTTTTTCTTGTTTATTTAAGTTTGTTTTTGACCCAGTCGGTAAAAATTTTGAGTGGACTTCTTGTAAGGACTAGCGACCAAGCAGGAATGTTTTCTGTTACAATTGTTCCGGCACCTGTATTTGCGCCTTCTTCTATTGTTACTGGAGCCACAAGAACAGAATTTGAGCCGATCTTTACATTGTCTTTTATGAGTGTTTTACTCTTAACTTTTGTTATTGCATTGTAGTTCGCAGTGATTGTGCCTGCTCCGATATTTACGTTAGAGCCAAGTTCACTGTCTCCTATATATGATAGATGACCGACATTTGTATCAGATTTTATAATTGATTTTTTTACTTCAACAAAATTTCCGATTTTTACGTTATCACAGACCTCTACTCCGCCTCGTAAATGTGCACAAGGTCCGATTTTGCAATTCTTACCGATTTTGTTTTTCCCTTCAATATAAGTTGAAGGATATATTATTGAATCCTGTCCAATTTCAGTATCAGGGCTTATCCAGGTGCTGTCAGGGTCTACAATAGTAACACCGTTAACCATATGTTTTGTCAATACCTGTCTTGTCATTATTTTAGTAGCTTCAGCAAGATTCATTCTTGAATTTATTCCGAAAATTTCTTCATTATTTTCAAGAATATAAGCATTAACATTCAGAGAATTTTTTTTGCCCCATTCAATTATATCAGTCAAATAATATTCTCCCTGAGCATTGTTACTTGTTAGTTGAGAAAATGCGAGTTTGATTTTACCCCAGTTAAGACAGTAAATCCCTGCATTAACTTCTTTCACAGCTTTTTGTTCTGTGGTTGCATCTTTTTCTTCTACTATACATTTAAGCGTGTTATCAGCTTCTCTAATTATTCTTCCGTAATTTGCGGGGTTATCAAAAATTGTACTCATTACAGTAATGTCGCAATTATTTGCTTTATGAAAATCTACAAATTTTCTTAATGTTTCTTCCTGAATAAGCGGTGTATCCCCGCACAATATTAATACAAGCCCTTCGTAATTATTAAGATAAGGACAAGCCATTGAAACTGCATGTCCTGTACCAAGCTGAGGAGATTGAAGAACGGTTTTTACATTTTCATAGTTTTTGTTTACATACTGTTCTACTTCTTCTGCATGGTGCCCTACAATTACAAAATTTTCGCAGGTAATATTCTTTACGCTGTCAAGAACATATCCGAGGAGTGTTTTCCCGTAAATCTCATGCAAAACTTTCGGGGTTTGTGACTTCATGCGTGTTCCTTTGCCAGCTGCAAGTATTATTGATTTTATATCCATTTTCCTGCTCCTCTTTATATATATTTAACATAAGTCTACTAAAGTTGAGTGCAGTAGTCAAGACAAAACGCCGAACTTGAAATAAATCAGGTCCGGCGTTTATATAGTGTCGGATTTTTATACCATACCTTCTTTAACAGCTTTTACCGCAGCTTGAACTCTGTCATTTACACACATTTTTTGTAAAATAGAACAAACGTGAGCTTTTGCAGTGTGAACACTTACGATTAATTCTTTAGCTATTTCAGTATTACTTTTCCCGCTTACAAGATGTTTAAGAACTTCAAATTCTCTGTCAGTCAATGGGACTCTTCCTTCTGCCTGAGATTTACCCGGGAGGAAGCCGATATTTTCAACTTTAGGGAATGAATTTAATGCCATCTGAGCTACAACTGGATCTATCCAGCAGACACCATCTGCAACATCTCTTACTACATCGGCAAGTTTTGAAGGATCTATATCTTTCAGACAATATGCACTTGCACCTGAACTTAACGCTGCAACAACTTCTTCTTCCCTATCATGAGATGTAAGAGCAATAATCTTAGTATTGGGAAGTATTTCTTTTACCTTAATGGTTGCTTCTATGCCGTTCATACCGGGTAGACCTAAGTCCATTAAAATTACATCAGGTTTAAGACGCTCTATTAACTTCAAACCTTCCATTGCATCTTCTGCTTCTGCAACAACGGACATATCTTCATTTGCATTGAGCGCGCATCTAAGACCTACCCTTGTAAGCTTAAAATCTTCTACGATTGCAATTGTAATTACTTTCTTTTCAGGTACAACTTCTGTAGTTTTTAACATGTCTATTAACCCCTCTTTCTCTTTTTGATGACAAGTTTATTAAATACAAGACTAAGGGGTGAGTCTATTACCCGGGTGGGTACTTTTGTATAATTTGTTAAAGTTGAAGATGTTTTCTTCCAATAATAAACTTAATAAAAAATTAATTTAAAATACTAGCAATTTTATATGTTTTTGGGTTATTATGTAATTAATAGAAATAAATCAGAGGCTATAAGAATGAAATATTCAAAATATTCTACAATTATTATAGGGAGTGGTATCGCAGGGCTTTATGCTGCATTAAAAATAGAACAGCAGGCAAATCTTCCTGACGGAATTTTACTTATTACAAAATCAAAACTTGGAGAAAGTAATTCCCGTTATGCTCAGGGTGGTATGGTAGGAGTGCTTAAAGAAAATAAAAAAGATTCAGTCTCTTCTCATGTTAGTGATACTATCAAAGCTGGTGCGGGTTTAAGTGAATTTAATACTGTTAAATTTATATCAGAACATTCTGACCGAGTTATTAAAGATTTATTGAATTTTGGAGTCGAATTTGACAGGGACGAAAATGGTAACCTTACCTTTACTCTTGAGGCTGCACACAGTGTAAACAGAGTCCTTCACTCCGGTGGGGATGCTACAGGTAAAATGATTGAACAATCTTTATGCCATACTATCCTTAATAATCATAATATTGATATTTATGAACAAACAGTTGCAGTGGATTTGCTTGTTAATTCAAAAAATGAGTGTAAAGGAGTTCTTATTTTTAATGATGTTACGAAAGAATATGAAACAATTTATTCTCCTGTAGTAATTTTGGCAACTGGCGGAATAGGACAGCTTTATAAATATACAACTAATCCTATCGGTGCAACAGGAGATGGTTTGGCTCTTGCTTATAATGCCGGGGCTGTATTACAGGATATGGAATTTGTTCAATTCCATCCGACAGCTCTTGCAATTGACGGTGACGAAAACAGGTTCTTAATATCGGAAGCAGTGAGAGGCGAAGGTGCAAAACTTGTTGATGCTGATGGTACAGAATTTATGCATAAATATGATGACAGGTTAGAGCTTGCACCACGTGATATTGTTACACGGGCAAATTATAATGAAATGAGAGAGCATCATAGCGATTGTGTTTATTTAAATGCTACATGTATAAATACTGATAAATTAAAAGAACGATTTCCTAATATTTCTAAAAAATGTATGGAAAACGGTATTGATATGTCTCACGATTTTATTCCTGTTGCTCCAGCTGCTCATTATTTTATGGGTGGGGTTAAAACAAATATTGAGGGTGAAACTTCCGTTAAGGGATTGTTTGCGATAGGAGAAGTTTCTTCAACTGGGTTACATGGCGGGAACAGACTTGCTAGCAATTCTTTGCTTGAATGTGTTGTCTGTGCATATGAAGTTGCGGACTTTTTAAAGGATGAAGAATTACATGCGCCCAAACAAATTGATGCAGAAATTAAGGCGACAATTGATAAGTATTCCGAAGAAATTGAGTCTGATGAAATTGATGTAAAAGACTTGAAAAAAGAGTTGCAAGAAATTATGTGGAAATATACCGGAATTTTGAGAGATGAGAAATCCCTTATGACTGGTCTAGAAAAACTTAATGACCTTCAAGAAAAATTCCCGCGTAAGTACTGTTGTTTGAACCGTGAAGAATACGAATTCAGAAATATGCTGATCGTCGCTAAGCTTATTACAACATGTGCATTACAGCGTAAAGAATCAAGAGGCGCTCATTACAGAACTGATTATCTGCAAACAAATGAAGAATCTGTTCACAGTTGTATTTCCGGAAAAGAAGGAGAACTTTGTTTTGTTAAGTAGTTTTTATATTGAAGATCACATAAAAGAGGCATTGAAAGAAGATATCGGGTTTGGTGATATTACAACAGAAAATCTTACGAATGAAGAGGATATTATCTCTTCGGTTCTTGCAACCCGTGAGGATGGAATCCTTTGTGGCTCTTGTGTTTTTGAGGCCGTTTTTAAAATTTTATCCAATAATATAAAAATTAAATTTTATTTTAAAGACGGAGATAAAATAAAAAAAGGTGATAAAATTGCAGATATTTCTGGTTCTGCAAAATATATTCTTATGGGAGAAAGAGTTGCCCTTAATTATATCCAGAGAATGAGTGGTATTGCTACCGAAACCCATAAATACCAGGAAGCGATCGGATGCCTGCCCGTAAGAATTGTTGATACCAGAAAAACGACTCCAAATTTCAGAGCCTTTGAAAAATATTCAGTGAAAACTGGTGGGGGGGCTTTGCACAGATTTAATCTTTCAGACTGTGCTATGATTAAAGATAACCATATTAAGTTTGCAGGATCTATTACTAAGGCTGTCCAAAAATTGAGAGAAAATATTTCTCACGCTCATAAAATTGAAGTTGAATGTGATACTCTTGAGCAGGTTCAGGAAGCTTTGCGAGCAGGAGCTGATATAATTATGCTTGACAATATGCCATGCAATATGATGAGTGAAGCTTGTAAAATTATTGACAAAAAAGCAATAGTCGAGGCAAGCGGAAATGTTAATCTTGCAACCGTTAAACAAATAGCGGAATGTGGTGTGGATATTATTTCTTCAAGTGCTATTGTTGCAAAAGCTCCGACATTGGATTTAGGATTAGATATGTAATTTATAATCCCCATTTTTTAGTATCAAATTTTAAGTCTTTAACCCTTATTTTTAAAGATTCAAGATAAGGTTTAAATTTTATGAGTATCTGTGTTTTTTTTAGCATTAATTCCTGTGCAACAACAGGGTTTTCGCAGGCAATAACCATGACTCCTCCGCCAAGCATTGAATAAGGTTTGGATTTTTGTGCAAACTTTGCTCCAGCAACCTTCCCCCAGAATTTGTATAAATTTGAGCGGGTCATTGCTTTTTTAAACTCTTTTTGTTCAAGCAGTTCCGCCATTAATTCTTCTGTTGAAACAAAATCAGTATATAAGATTTTTTTCAAATTTGCGTCCCCGTAATTTTGTGTTAAAATAATAGAATGAATTGGATACAATTACATGATATCATAAAATCTTCTAAAAATATACTGATAATATCACATATTAACCCCGATGGCGATACTTTAGGCAGTATGTGCGGGCTTTATTCTGCTATAAAAGATAATTTTAGGAAAAAAGCTGATATGCTTCTAATGTCAAAAGTGCCTAATGTATTTAAATTTTTGCCTTATATTTCAGAAGCAAAACATATTAGCGAGTTTGACAGTTCCAGAGAATATGATTTGGTTATAAATGTTGATGTCGCATCTGCAGATAGAATGTTTGATTCTTCCGCTCTTTTCTACCGTGCAAAATTCACTGTTAATATTGATCATCATGTCACAAATGAAAAATATGCAAAAATGAATTTTGTAACTCCAACGGCAAGTTCAACAGGTGAGGTGCTATACGGACTTATGAAGAAAATGGCGTGGAAAATTTCCGAACAAACAGCCGAAGCATTATATACTGCACTTTTAACAGATACTGGTTCTTTTAGGTTTAATAATACAACGGCAAATGCTTTTAAAACGGCTGCCGCCCTCGTTGATATGGGAGTTTCTCCTTCAAAGATTTATAAATATTGCTATGAATCAAATAGCAAGGAACACACATTATTTCAAGCTTATTGCTTGAGTAATGCGGTTTTTTCAGAAGACGGAAAAGTGGCTTATATCAATATATTCAAAAAAGATATGGAAAAATTCCATGTTGCTGAAGACTGCACTGAAGGTTTGACAGAAAAACTTCGTGCAATTCAATCTGTTGAGATCGCTTTTATTGTTAAGCAACTTTCAAGTACTGCCTCAAAAATTTCTATGCGAAGCGAAAGAATGGATATCTCCGGAGTGTGTGCAAAGTTCGGTGGTGGCGGTCATAAGCTTGCTGCTGGATGCTTAATTAAATCAAGTGTTGAAGAGTCTGCAAAAAAAGTTTTGGAAGAAATTAAGAATTTGAAGTTATGATAAAATTGAAGAGTCATAAATGTATAGAACCGGTTAGAAAATTGGTTTTGTCCATAATTGAAAATGACTTTTTCGGAATGGCCGCCGAAATGGGATTTATGCTTGTTATAGGAATTTTCCCTTTTATGTTATTTTTGATGGCTATTTTTGGTTGGATGGGAAATAAATCCTTGATGGATCCTATTATAATTTTTCTGGCAAACTTTATGCCTGATCAGGCTATGAATCTTATAATTACCGTTTTGTCAGAGGTTATGATTTTTTCTCAGGGCGGTGTTATGGCTGTTGCTGGGTTTATTGCAACACTGTTTTTATCTATGAACGGTATGGCTGTTGTGTTGAAGGGATTAAACAGAGCTTATAAAGTTAAAGAAACCAGAAATCTTATTTATACCAGATTATTGTCTTTGTTAATGGTGTTTGTCGATATTATGGTTTTGTTTTTATCTATAAACCTTATTATTTTTGGTAAGCTTATTGTCAGTTTTCTTGTAAAGCACATGTTTATTTCAAAATTTGTAGCAATAGTGCTCCTTACTCTTCGTTGGCCGATTGCTTTTGCTGCACTGTTTTTAATGGCATTTCTAAGCTATTATATTCTGCCTGATTTGAGAGGAAACGAGCGGTTTAAGCGTAAGAGTGCCATTCCTGGCTCATTCTTTTTTGTAATTTTCTGGCTTGTTGCCTCATGGGGATTTTCAATTTATGTTAATAATCTGAAAACTTATAATATGGTTTACGGTACAATTGGAGCTTTTGCTGTGCTTATGGTATGGTTGTATTATACGTCTATTTTGATTTTAATCGGTGGTGAAATTAACTCGCAAGTGTATAATAAACTAAATCAAAAAGCTCTTGAAATTCAAAGTGATTTTGATGCTTTAAAAAAAGTAAAATAAAATTTTGTTTGACAATTCAAAATTGAATGACTATAATGACGTTATGGCTAAGATAATAAATGTAATTAAAGGGACAAAAGATATATTACCTCAGGATGTAAGTTCTTGGCACAGATTGGAAGAAACAGCGTTGGATGTTTTTTCTAAATATGGTTATAAAGAAATAAGAACCCCGATTTTTGAAGCTACAGAGCTTTTTGCAAGAGGCGTCGGCGATACAACCGATATTGTTAATAAAGAAATGTATACTTTTGAAAAAAGTGACAGGTCTTTGACTCTTCGTCCTGAAAATACTGCGGGAGTGGTTCGTTCGTTTATAGAAAACGGAATGGCAAGACTATCGGCACCTGTTAAATTATGGTATCACGGCCCTATGTTCAGATATGAACGTCCTCAGGCTGGAAGACAACGTCAGTTCCATCAGGTTGGAGTCGAAATGTTCGGTGTTAAACAGCCTGCTGCGGATGCTGAAGTTATTCTTCTTGCTGTTAATTACCTTAAGGCTCTTGGGTTAAATGATTTGACTGTTGAGATTAATTCTCTCGGATGTCCTTCATGCCGAGAAGAATATAAGCGAAAAATTAAAGAAGTTCTTAAGCCTGAATTTGAGAATCTTTGTGAAGATTGTCAGAATAGATATGAAAAAAATCCTTTGAGACTTTTAGATTGTAAGGTCGAATCTTGTAAGGAGATTTTTGAAAAACCTGAAATTAAGAAGGTTATTCAAGCCGACTTTATTTGTGATGAATGTGCAGAACATTTTAGTGAGTTAAAATTTTATCTTAATAAAATGGGTGTAAAATATAGTGAAAATAAACTTCTGGTAAGAGGTTTGGACTATTATAACAGAACGGTTTTTGAAATTAAGTCAAATAATTTGGGTTCACAAAATGCTGTATGTGGTGGTGGAAGATATGATAGCCTTGTAAGAAATCTCGGTGGGGATGATGTGCCTGCTGTGGGTTGGGCTATGGGAATGGAACGGTTGAATTCTTTGCTTCCTCCTGTTGAGGCTGAAAAATTGGATGCTTATATCGTTTCAAATTCTCCGGCAGATGCGTTTATGCTTGCTGAAGACCTTAGATGTAATGGTAAGGCAGTGGAATTTGATCTGTCTAATAAGAAATTTACTAAACAATTAGAAAAAGCTGCTAAGGTTGCTAAATTTGCCTTAATTCTGTGTGAAGATGAAATAAAGTCTGGTACGGTTTCTGTCAAAAATTTAGATACGTCTGAACAAAAAACGGTCAATAAAAATGAAGTTTTGACATTAATATAAGGGGTTAAATTATGTCAGAAAAAGTTCATGAAGTAGTAAAGCTTCTCTCAGGGGCTTTTAGAAAAAAATTTAATGATTATAAAGGATTGTATATTTTCGGCGTTTTTACTGATGGTAAGGATCATGAGGATGAAGATATTGAAATTGTGGCTCTTTTTGATAATCAGGATAAGTCTAAAAGGGAAGAAATCTGGCCTGTCGTTGGAAAAATTGAAACCGAATTGGGTGTTTGTATAGATTTATATCCTTATACTGATGAGGAATTCAGGCAAGACGAAGAACTTTATGGCGAAGTTATCAAAAACGGAATTTTTTATAACTCTTTAGGGATTACAAAAAGAATTTAAGATTAGATACGCTGTTACAAACAAGAAAGGGAAAAAATGGACAAAATTACAATTCGTTCAGACAGAAAAGATGATTACAAATTTATGTACAAAGGAGAAGACGTTGTTCTCGGAGCTGGTAAGATTATCAGTATTGCAGATGGTTTAGAGCATGTTGTTCTTCCAACATGTGCTATGAAGATTATGAATAATCTGATTGTAATCAAGGACGATGTAAAAAAATAAATTTGAATAGTTTTGTATTGTTAAAGGGTAGGTTTAACCTGCCCTTTTCGTTTCTGTTGCATGTATATGGCTTTCGTGTTAAATATTCAAGTATGAGTGTTGAAGAAGATTTAGAAGACGTAAAAAACTTATGTGAGTTATGCGATAAGTGTTCTCTTGCACAATCAAGAACTAATATTGTTTTCTCCGGCGGGGTGCCAAACTCTAAACTGATGCTTATTGGAGAAGCTCCTGGATACTATGAAGATCAGCAGGGAGAGCCTTTTGTCGGAAAGGCCGGACAACTTCTTGATAAAATTTTTGCATCTGTCGGCTTGTCTCGAAAAAAAGATGTTTATATCTGTAATACCTTAAAATGCAGACCGCCTAATAATAGAGATCCCTATCCCGAGGAGAAAGCAGCTTGCAGAGCTTTCCTTGATGCTCAAATTGAGATATTGAAACCAAGGATTATCCTGCTTTGCGGTAAAGTTGCTCTTAGTTCAATGATTAATACTACATCAGGTATAACTCGTTTGAGAGGACAATGGTTTGATGGTCCTTTCGGAAGTAAGATGATGCCTATCTTCCACCCGTCTTATCTTTTGAGAAATGATTCGAGAGAAAAGGGTAGTCCCAAATGGCTTATGTGGCAGGATATACAAGCTGTTAAAAAGGCTTATGATGAATTGAGTTAAGTTTTTGCGGATTTTTTTGTTTTCAAAATATATATTATAGGAATTATAAGTAAACATAATGTCGCAAGAACAATAAATACATCAAAAAAAGCTCCTAATCGTGATTGTGATAAAAGTTGACGGTATAATATTCCGTTTGCTTTTTTTGCAGCAAGGACTTCCGGATAATGCATTAAAAATTTACTTTTTAATGCTGCAAATTTTATTTGATACATATGATTGTGTGCAGATAAATTTCCTACAAAATAGTTCTGATAGACTTGTGAAACTCTCGCAATAAATGTTGCGGAAGCAGATGTTGCAATTGCGGTTATAATATTTTTAAACAATGCATGTAGAGATGCTGCATCAGCATTTTTACTTGCTGGTAAAGTTGCAAATGATAGTGCAGTTACAGGCACAAATGCTGTTGGGACCCCGATACAGAGTAGAATATTTGGGATTATAACACTTTCTATTGACGATGTCGGATTCATTTGTGTAAGCATTAAAAGTGCTGCAGCCATAATTATAAAGCCTATTGTTGCCAAAATTTTACTTGCTACATATTTGGAAATTTCCCCTACTGCAAGCAATCCGATAAGACAAATAATTGCTCGTGGAAACATTGTAAGTCCTGACTTTGAAGGGCTATATCCCAGTAAACTTTGAACAAACATTGGTACAAGCAATAAAGTTGCATATATAACTACATTGATAAACGAACTGGTTAATGTTCCGAATAAAAAGTTTTTATCCTTGAATACTCTAATATCAATCACAGGATATTTATATTCGAGTTCCCATACGTAAAACAGAACAAATGAGAATATACAAATTCCGGTGAGCCAGCATATCCATGGGGTGTCAAACCAGTTAAACTGCTGCCCTTTATCAAGCACTATTTGCATACAGGCCATAGCAACAACAATAGATATATATCCTACATAATCAAATTTTTTGTTGTACTTTATTTTTTGAGGTTTATCACTTGGCATAAATATCTTTATAAGTAAAAAAGATAGCATACACAGTGGGATGTTTACAATAAATACCCACTGCCAAGAATAGTTATCTGTTAAATATCCTCCGAAGAAAGGGCCTGCAAGTGGTGAAAACATTGCTGCAACTCCGAACAATCCCATTGCCACTCCGCGTTGTTCAGGAGGAAATACTTCAAGTAAAACTGCCTGACAGAGTGGTAAGATGCTTCCGCTTCCTATCCCCTGAATAATTCTAGCACCTATAAGTGCCTGAAGGTTAGGAGAAATTATGCACAACAGACATCCAAGCATAAATAGGAAAATGCTATAATACATTAAAAGTTTTTTCCCCATCCTTCTGACAAGATATCCTGTAATAGGCAACATTAGCCCGCCTGAGATAATATAACACGTAATAACTGTATTTGTCTCGTATTGTGTAGCACCGTAAAATCCTGCAATATGTGCCTGACTTACGTTTGTAGCAGATGATGCCGCCAATGCAAGAAAAGCA
Source organism: Candidatus Gastranaerophilales bacterium (assembly GCA_944327255.1). Taxonomy (GTDB): domain Bacteria; phylum Cyanobacteriota; class Vampirovibrionia; order Gastranaerophilales; family Gastranaerophilaceae; genus UBA1221. The sequence goes on from CALVHA010000026.1 coordinate 11,037, forward strand.
GGGAGAAGTACTGCTATTGCTATAATATACGGATTTGCTGTTTTCTTAGGGGTAACTTCTTCCATAATTATTTCACTTTAACCTTTGGTACTACTGACATTCCAGGTACGATATTATAATCTGATATATTTTCCTTAAATACAATTTTAACAGGAACTCTTTGAACAATTTTTACATAGCTCCCAACGGCATTTTCCGGAGGAAACAGACTTGATTTTGCTCCTGTTGCCCTTTGAATACTTTGAACTTCGCCTTTGAAGCGTTTATTCGGATATGTGTCAACTTTTATGGAAACAGGTTGTCCGGGTTTCATATTTGTTAATTGTATTTCTTTGAAATTTGCAACAACCCATGTCTCTTTCGGCACAATCTGCATTAATGGTTGTCCGATTTGCAGATAATTTCCTCTTTCAACACTTCTTGAAGCAACTTTCCCCGATTGTGGTGCATATATTTTTGTATAAGATAAATCAAGTTTTGCCTGTTCTACCTCTGCCTCTAATCTTTTAATATCAGCTTTTACTGCTTCTGTTTTAGCCATTGTTGAATCAAGTGCGAATTTTGCAGCATTTGTTTTTTCTGTTGCAGATTTATGATTTGCCTGTGATACTTCATATTCTTTTTGAGCTTTGTCATATTCCTGCTTTGACACAATACCTGCTTTATACATATCGGTGTACCGTTTATGATCTTTTTCGGCAAATTCTAATTTTGAGCGGGCCGAATTTATATCTTCTGCAGATTCGCTTAAATTAGATGTGCTTTTTTCAATATCACTTTCATTGATATTCAGCTGTGCTTTAGCTTGTGCAAGCTTTGCTTCTGCCTGATGAAGCTTGACTTCATAATCTGTCGGATCGATTTCTACAAGCAAATCTCCCGCTTTAACATCATCATTATCATCTACAAGAAGTTTTACTACAGGACCTGAAACACGTGGGGCAACAGTTATTAATCTTCCTTCAACAAAGGCATCGTCTGTTGATTGAAAATATGTTGAGTGTATTGCCGCAATTATTCCTAATATAAGTAGGAATGCTGCTGTTATTGAAGGCACAATTACTCTTTTCTTTTCATATTCATGACGGTTTTTCTTTTTTCTTTCTTTTCGTGCTTTTATTCGTTCTTTAGCTTTATTTTCTAATTCGTCTTTATGTATTTTTGGGGTGTTTTCATTCTCTGCCATGTTCATTTTCCTCATCCATTTGTATATTTAAATTATTAGATAAATTTTCCCGAATTTTTCCGAGCACTTTTAGGGCTGTTGTTATTTCTTCGTCGGAAATCCCTTCTACAGTTGAGCTCCATATTCCCAATATTGTAGGCAAAACTTCTTCATATACTTGTTTCCCTTTTTCGGTTATATGTATTTTAAAAACTTTTCTTTTGTCAACTCCCGAACTTCTTTTGACAAGTCCTGTTTTTTCTAAAATGTTTATAATTCTTGTAATATTGGGTCTGTCTTTTAACGTGTAAGTTGCAATCTGTCTCTGGTACATTCCATCTTGTTCTGCTAACGCTGCAAGAACTGAAAATTGTTCTGGAGTGATATGGTGTTTTTTACTGGCAAAACTCTGTAGGGCAAATACCTTTGACATCTTACCAATTGTTACAAGTTTTAAACCGATTTTACTTTTTAATAAATTTTTCGTTTCCATGCTAATTTCTTTGTGTTATCATGATAACACAAAGAAAAAAAGGAAGTAAAGCATGAAAAATTTTAAAATTATATTTGCCCTTATAGCTGTTTTTGTATGCAGTTTTTTACCTGTCTATGCGAAAAAACATGAAGATGAAACTTATAAACTTCAATATTTAAATTTAGATTGGTGGAAAAATTATAATGATGATATTTTATTAAATTATATACAGGAAGCATATAAAAATAATCAGGATTTAAAAATATCTGCGTTGAAAACAAAACAGGCACAGGAAGTCGTTAAAGAATCTTTTGCCGCTGAACTGCCTCAATTAAGTTTTAACGGGAATCTTTTCAGAGATTTTCAGGCTAGTGATGTCCGTTTTGGGAGTGTATTAATTAATGATTATAATCAAAGTAATTTTGTCCTACCGCTTACTATGACTTATGAAGTCGACTTGTGGGGTGAAAATCATCTGAGAACAAAAAGCTTTAAAAAACAGGTCGAAATTATGAAGCAGGATGAGAGAGGGACATATATTTCTTTAACTTCTGCTCTTGCTTCTCAATATTTTAACCTGATTAAACTTGATAGATTAGTAACCGACCAGGAGCAACTGGTTAAACTTCAAAAACGAATTTCTGAAATGACTAAAATTAAGTATGAAAACGGTTTGTGTTCAATTACAGAGTATCTTATAGAAAAACAACTTCTGACTCAATTTCAGGAAACTATGAATATTTATCAAGAGCAAAGAGAAATTATTGGAAGACAACTTATTGTTCTAGTCGGTGATAGAAATTTAGTCGATATAAAAAGGAGTGATTACTCAGAGCTAAGCTTGCCTGAAATCCCGAATAGTATTGCGACAGAATCCATTGAAAATAGACCGGATTTGGCGAAAGCAGAGGATTATATTCAAAAAATAGGAATAGATGTAAAAGTTGCCAGAAGGGACTTTCTTCCTAAATTTACTCTTTATGGTCAGGCTGGCTTCAATGCATATAATTTGACAAATATATTTGGAAATCATACTTTTAAAGCTTTAGGAGGAGTTCTGCCATCTCTGGATTTATTTACCGGAGGAGCGAAAATGGCGCATTTAAGATATTCTAAACTTGAATATGAAAAAGCCCAGCAGATGTATGAAAAGACAATTTTAACCTCTATTCAAGAAGTTAATAATTCTTTGGGGACTGCTCTCACCAATAGAAAGAATTATATGACGAGCTTAGAGAGAAACAATTTAGAAAAAGATAAATACCATTTAATGCTAAAGAAGCAATCTATAGGTGCATTATCAGAGCTTGATAGAATGAGAGCTGAAGAAAATGTAATTACTGCAGATAAAAATGAAGTTTCCAATAAAGTGAATTATATAATTTCGACAATAAATATATATAAAGCTGTTGGTGGTACGGATTATATGAAATACGCAGAGAACATATAGATAAGACTTTACAAACGCTTATGTTTTATGTTAATATAGAACTACTGGTGAAAAACCATGACAACTATAATAGTGGAGAAGTGGCCGAGTGGCTTAAGGCGGCACCCTGCTAAGGTGTTGTATGGAGCTATCTGTACCGTGGGTTCAAATCCCACCTTCTCCGTTTTTTTGTATTTAGAGTATCTTTGAGATAATGGTGTTAAGAAGTAGAATGGATTGTTTATTATTTTAGGTTTTAGAATGTGAACTTATTAGTTCCAACCAAAAACAAACAATATGATCTTCTACTTAAAACTGGGTTAATGAAGAAGTGATGAAAAAATATAAAAATTTCATATACAAATTTTGCTCAATAATA
>CALVHA010000027.1 GCA_944327255.1 Candidatus Gastranaerophilales bacterium
AATATTTTTATAGTAATAATTAAAATTTGCCTAAAAATCTTCTGATAGTCATTTTAACTGTTACAAATAATCATTTAGGGTGTCTCTTTACAGTAGTTTTTTGTCCAGGTTGATTGTACTTTTTTGAGTAATTTGGTCGGAAGTAAATCAAATGTCAGTAGGGCATACTTGCCCAACAACTCTAAATATTAGCCGTCGGAAGCTGTTTGATATTGTATAATAAAGTTCCATCTTTTTAATATTACTGAGGATTTAACCATTAAAATTTTGGGAATTAACAGAACCTAATTTAGCAATATCTTTATCCGTTCTGTTCCCGTAAATAGTAATCTTATTTAATTCGGTTTCAATATTATTAAATTCTTCATCAGTTAAAGCCACATCAGCAGACCCAAGATTTTCAATTACTCTCTCGTCTTTTCTCATACCTGGAATTGGAACTACATGCGAATATTTATGAAGCATCCAAGCAAGCGAAATTTGAGCAGGAGTTATTCCTTTTTTATCTGCAACATTATACAGCAAGTCTAATAATGGTTGATTTTTTTCAACATTTTCCGGATTAAATCTTGTAATAACACGTCTCACGTCATCCCCTTTATATTGAGTGTTTTTATTATATTTGCCTGATAAAAAACCACTGGCCATAGGCGAAAATGCAACAAAACCAATATTTAACTCTTTACAAGCCGGAATAACATCTTGTTCAAACATCCTTTCCATCATTGAATATTCACTCTGTATCGCAGTCAAAGGGGTTACGGCATGGGCTTTTCTAATTTGTTCTTCAGTTGACTGGGATTGTCCCCAAGCACGAATTTTTCCTTCTTTTATAAATTCCCCCATCCAGCCTGCTACATCTTCGACATTACTATCCAGTGGCACCCTGTGTTCATAATAAATGTCTATATAATCCGTTTGAAGTCTTCTTAAAGAGTCATTGAGTGCATTTGCAATCCCTTTCTTACTGAGTTTCCCTTCCGGAATTTCCTGTCCAGGTTGAAATACCGGAACAAATTTTGTCGTTAAAATAATTTTATCTCTAAAAGGTTTTACGGCCTTACCTACAAGCTCCTCGTTTATGTAAGGGCCATATGCTTCTGCGGTATCAAAAAGTGTACAGCCTAAATCATAAGCCTTATGCATAAGTCTTATTGATTCTTCCTCTGTAGGCAAAGCACCATAGCCATGAGAAAATCCCATACACCCCATGCCAACGGCACTAACTTCAATATTTCTTAATTTTCTATATTTCATAATTATCTCCATTATTGCTTGTAAGGTTTAAATATCGTTTCCAACTGGATTTTGCAGAATTTTTCAGTCCATTCAAGCGGTTCAAATTTACCATCTGACATACACCAACAGGTCATCATTCCATAAAGTTCACAAATTATTATGTGAGTCAAAAGTTCAATAGGAGTTGTTTCTTTTAACTCGCCATTTTTTATTGCATTCTCAAGGATATTTTTAAGCATTAAAAAATCATAATTCCACTTTTGTCCATCTTTATTTTCAGGGACATTATTAGGATCCAGAACATCACGTGTCCATTGACGACAAACATGTATCCCACAGGATTCTACGCATTCCATAAAACGATGAAAATAATAGGTTAATTTTTCTATAATCTTCATTCCAGCCATTTTTTCAATTTCAATAGCAATTTCACGAAAAGGAACTCTGCTGATATCAAGCACTATATCTTCTTTTCTTTTAAAATAAGTATAAAAAGTTCCTTTGGCAACCCCAGCCTTTTTGGTAATATCTTCAACGTTAATTGCATCGAAACCTTTTTCTTTAATCAGTTCAAGACCAGCTGTTATAAGTTTACGTTTAGTTTCCTGTGCGGATATTTGTCTTTTATTCATGCGTTACTCCTATTTTATAAAAATAGAATAACACATTGACGACTACAAGTCAATGACTTGTAGTCAGAATTTAGTTTTAATTTGGGGTTAACATAATTCAAATGCCTTTTTAATTGATTGGTTATAATCAGGTTTCAAAATACCAACTTCCGTAATAATTCCCGTTATCAACTCATTAGGAGTAACATCAAATCCCGGATTTATAACATTCACATCTGGAGCACAAATAAGCTTACCGTTAATATGTGTAACCTCATCATGTGAACGTTCTTCAATAACTATTTCATCCCCACTCTTAATAGTTGTATCAATAGTTGACAAAGGTGCTGCAATATAGAAAGGTATATTATGGTATTTAGCTGCAATTGCGACAGTATAAGTTCCAATTTTATTTGCAGTATCGCCATTTGCGGCAATTCTATCCGCACCAACTACAACCATATCAATCATACCCTTTTTCATAAAATAAGAACACATTCCATCTGTAATAAGTGTTGTAGGAATTCCATCCATAGTAAGTTCAAGTGTTGTAATTCTTGCTCCTTGTTGTCTTGGTCTTGTTTCGTCCGCAAATACCTGAATAGAATTATCATTAGCAAAAGCAGAACGAACCACACCAAGAGCAGTTCCATAGCCAACGGTTGCAAGAGCCCCAGCATTACAATGAGTAAGGATTGTAGCACCTTTAGGAACAACTGTAGCACCGTAATCACCTATTTTTTTATTGATTTCAATATCTTCATTTTCAAGCTTAATACCATTTTGTTTAAGCTCATCAATAATACCGTCAATATCAGAATTTGAATTTTTTATTATTTCTTTTTGCTTAGCGATTGCCCACATTAGATTTACTGCAGTCGGCCTTGAAGTTGCAAGATAATCGGCTTTTTCACAAAGTTTTGTAATAAACTCATCGCGCAACAGATTTTCTTTCGCAAGTTCCATCGCATACAATACAACACCATGTGCACCGGCAATTCCAATTGCAGGAGCACCCCTAACTATCATTGTTCTTATTGCATCAAACATTTGCTGTCCGCTTTTAATATCAACATATTTAAATTCATATGGGAAAAGAGTTTGATCAACCATTCTTGAACAATTATCCACCCATTGTATAGTTCTGATTTTTGAAATAAATTCTGCCATTCTGTCTCTCCAATTCGGTTATTTATTTTTAATATCTTTTATCAATTCTCTTATATAAAATGTCAAAAATCCAGTAAAAGCATTTATCGTTGCACTAAATATCGCTAAAAATAATGAAATTAAAAGAATTATCCAAAAATTAGAATTAGTTAGCGCAAGCGAAACCCCATAATTTGTATGGTATTTAAAAACTTTCAATAAAATAATTACAAGAGGCATATAAATAATCGAAAATGCAATAAAAGATATAAAACCTATTATAGCACCTATTACTGAACTTTCTTGAACAGATTCTAACTCTAAAAGTCCGAGTTTCATTAGAATAGTTAACTCTATAATTGCAGAAAAACAAATTAAAACTAAAAAGGCAAAACCGCCAATATATGGTACTGCAGTTAAAAAACCAAGTATTATACCTATAAATCCGCTCATCATAGCAATAAGTTTTATCAATGATAAATTCATACACTCTCCGTATATAAGTTATAAAAAATAATAACACATAAAAATTTTAATGCATCATTCTTTTTTAGACAGCTCGGCATGTAATTTTCTAACATTTTCTGAATTTCTAAATTCAGTAATAAACTCCTTTTGTAATTCTAAATATTTTTCAAACAATTGTTTATGTGCCATTATATCTGATTTTAATTGTAAAAATGCCGCATCACAGGCCATATTTGAAGCAATTTCGTTCGGGAAAATATCTATCAATTGTAATGGTAATGCATGAGAAAAGTTTCTTTCCCTAAGCGGATAATAGTCCAATTCATCGTTGTTAATTTGCTTTTCTGCAAATATTTTATAATACTCATCTACATTCTCATAATTACCTTTAACAATATCCAAAACACTCTTTTCATCCATATTGTAATATTTTACAAATGCAGTCTTTTCTTCCGGATAAACCGCATTTATAATAAGATCATTAATAAGCATAATTTTATTTTTAGCAATTTTATGCTCATCCGAAGGAACTTTTGAAGAGCGTTCGAGTGTTTCAAGTAAATTTTTTCTTATAGCCCTTAATTCTTTCCACTCAGCATTTTGAGCCAACATTCGGAGTTTTTCCTTGATTTTATTATTATTTCTTACCTTGAGTTCTGCAAATTCGTTTATCCATGCTGCTTTTGTATGTTCTAAACGCCGTATATTAGCCTCAAGATCTTTCCGCGAGGTGAATAAAGGTAAATTTTCACTTTTAGCATAATCATTAAGCTTTTCATTAAAAACTTTTCTTTTAGCTTTATATTCATTTTTTATATATTCTCTTAGCTTAATAACCTCAATAACATCATATCCTTCTTTAAATTGTTGATTTTTGGCCGCTATAAGATTCGTTCTAATCAGAAGTCCAGCAGCACCTAGTATCGCGAGTCCTCCCAACACCCTCATTATCGTATTGTTGTGATCAGTGTCACCATTTTGTGGATTAACTTTTTGAATATTTTCCGTTTTGTGCCTCTGCACAATAGGTTGAGTTCTCATAATATAAGAACTCTGATTCAAATTAAAAGTTTTTTGTAATGTATTTTCCATGACTAAATAATGTTACCGATAATATAAAATCCGTAAATATTTTTTTTTGCATTATTTTAAAGAAAATTTATCAAGAATCATTACCTGAATTTCTCCTGGTGCAAGGTTAGTCATAATTTTACCCTTATTAAACTTCGGAGTATTAACCATAGTCAAAGGGATAGCCGGCGTTGATGCTGAAATTTTTGGTACATTAACTTTTACACTGACGTTTGTCCGAAAATCAAGATTGCCTATAACAACTATAGTTTGCAGTTTATTTGAGACTGCATAGGCAAATACAGAAGGAGATGACGTTTTCAGGAATCTAAAGGATCCATCTTTCAAAATATTTTTTACAATAAGCTTACACTGATTTGCTCTTACAAATTCATCCTTTAAATCAAAATCATTTCCTCCGGGTTTTCTTGAAAAATTAAATATATCAATTTTCCCTCTGTGAGCAAAATAATATTCATCATCAGTATAAGTTTCAGCAGCCTTTTTATTCGCCCAGAAATAAATATATTTATCCCCGGTATCAAATCCGTCCACAAAATAAGAGTTTAAAGGCAAAGTAGCATTTAACCACATAATCATACGGCTATATTCTCTGCCTTTTTCAAGAATAGGACTTAATTCATCATGGGTTGTAAAACTCCCGATAACACTTTTAGGTTCTCCAATTTTTTTCTCAAGCGATAAATTTAAGTTAACCTGATTTTGAAATTCTTTGGCAGTTTTCCAATTTTTAAGATTAAAATAACTCCCGTAATATCCATCAAATCCTGCCGCCAACAATTTATCATATGGAGTATAGACTGCCTGAGGCGAAACTGCATCTTTCCAAGAATCGGAAGATTCCGCAATCCATAAAAATTCTTTATCATATTTTCTTGAATACTCAATCAATTCTTTCCAAAATTTAGCAGGCTTGCTATGAGCAACATCAACTCTTATACCGTCTACACCTAATTTCATCATAAAATCAACATATTGCTTATAAACACGCATAACATCCTGATTAATTTTATCCTCTGTCCCTGCATTAAGTAGTCTGACATCTGTCCAATCAGCAGGCACAACAGGCTGACCTGAAGAATCCTTTACAAAAAGTTCCGGGTGCTGAAGGAATAAATCATAAGATCCACATGCCGGAACATCGACAATTACAGCAATCCCTCTGTCATGGGCTGCCTCTATAAATTTTCTTGCCTGTTCTTCAATTGGAATATCAACAGCATCACTCTTAAGTTGAGGATTAAGAGAATCAAAACCTGCAGCAGAATAAAGAGAGCCCGCCGTTCCAAGAGCCTTCATTTTTCCGACAGGAGTTATAGGTAACAAATGAACTGCCGTTATCCCCTCAAGTTTAAGCTCATCTAATCTGTCTATAGCATTTATAAAATTCCCGCTCTCCTCTCCAGCTTTAAAATCAATAATTCCGTTTCCATCTTTATCTTTCGCATTAAATGTACGTAAATTTATAGCATAAATAACCGTTGAATTATTCAAAAAATCACTTCTGAGGTTATTAACCCAAACATCTTTTGCATTAACCTGACAAGAAGTAAATAGTAATATTGACGCAACAACCAAAAACTTTTTCATATAATACATCCCTTCCATCTAAAAGCATAATATCAAATAAAACACCCATTGGCAAGTTGTGTGATATAATAAACTTATGGCAAATAATATTTATATTCACATTCCGTTTTGCAGACAGAAATGTTATTATTGTTCTTTCATCTCTTATACTGACTTAAATCTTATACCCGATTATGTTAGTTCACTTTGTACAGAAATTAAAGAACTATATAAACAAGAAAAAGCACAAACTATATATTTTGGCGGAGGAACACCTTCTCTTCTTGAAATAAAACAATTCAAACGGATCATAAATTCATTCAATTATAACGATTTTACAGAGATAACTGTTGAAATAAATCCGGAGACTGTTAATAGAAAATACCTTACTGATTTATTCAAACTCGGAGTCAACAGAATAAGTATAGGATGCCAGACTTTTGATAATAATATTTTAAAAATTATAGGGAGAAAGCATTCCTCGCAACAGGTTAAGGACTGTATTAAATTTGCAAAAGAGGCGGGATTAAAAAATATAAGTCTTGATTTTATATATGGTTTACCATCTCAAACAATGCAAAAATTCGCAGAAGACCTACATACAGCATTAAATCTTGGAATACAACATATTTCATTATATGGTCTAAAAATCGATGAAGGATGCTATTTCTGCAAACAAACACCTGAAAATATCCCAGATAATGATTCTCAAGCAGATATGTATTTAAAAGCTATAGAAATAATGACTCAAAATAATTTTAATCATTATGAAATAAGCAATTTTGCATTAGAAGGTTTTGAATCCAGACATAATCTGAATTATTGGAATAATAACACCTATTATGGCTTTGGTGTCGCTGCACATGGGTATATTGATGGGATAAGATATTCCAATGAAACAGATCTTATACAATACATCAATAACCCCATAAATAATAAGGAAGAACATATATTATCAGCACAAGACAAACTTGAAGAAGAAATTTTTCTTGGTTTTCGCAGGATGCAAGGGATTGATATAAATTTAATAAACAGTAAATACAACATTGATTTTCAGACTCAATATAAGAGTATCATTGATAAATACCTCTTATCAGAGCATATTATCAAAACAAAAAATGGTTATAAATTAAGCGATAAGGGAATACTTGTAAGTAATATTATACTTGCAGATTTTCTGCAATAAGAAAGCTCTCAACATTGAGAGCTTTCTTATTATTATTATTTATTAATTTTTCACTTAACAGCTTATTCAGGATTAACTTCCGGAGCATCTACTTCAGGATTAGGCTCTGCACCTTTTTTCTTAAATTTTCCAGCGATAGGTTTAATCATTTTATTATCGATAAATTCGCCAGGTTTAACAATAGCTTTTTTAATAGTTGCCATAAATCCTTTTGCTTCAGGATTCAGCCATTTATTACCTTTCCATTTATATACTCCGAATGAAGCACCTAGAAGAACTACCAAGCCACCTACAATTTTACCGATAGTTTTTAACGGGCTACTTTTTTTGTCATCATCTGCTAAATCTGCATTAACATCATTCTTTAACTCCACACTATCAGGTTTATCTGCACTAGTGGTAAATTTACCTTGAGCACCAATGATATTAGCAGCATTAGCATTATCTGCCTCACCACGGAAATACACTTTTGGACTGTTAAACGAAATTGGACTAACCATAGGAAAACCTCCTTTTTATTACACACATCTATACATTTCAAAAACGACTGACATTTTAATTTTGTCTAAAATAGAGCAAAATTTCAAGAATTGTTACAAAAATTTACAATATTTTTGGAATAATTTCAATCCTCGTGTTATCTATATAAATAGAAGGAGAAAATAGGGATATGGAAAATAAAAATATTATTGTAATTGAAGAAAAAGAAAAAGAAGATGCAAGAGCACTGACACAAAGTTTTGCAAGAGGGGACATAAAAAGCCGTGCATACATTAATGCTCTCGGGGCAGAAGTTTGTCTTAAATATTTAAAAAGAGAAAATATTATTAAAGAAAGAACATATAATCTTCATAATGTAAGAAAAATTCTTGAAGAATTTGATATTTCTGACATTATGCTCTCTAATATCCATATTGATGTAAGAACCGTTTTTGATGAAAACCAAATCTTTATCCCTAAATCACACTTTGAATACAATCTTCTTCCTGACATCTATATTGTTTTAAAATTATCAAAAGATCATAGTCAAACAGAATTTCTTGGATTTTTTGAACCTAAATTAATAAATAAAAATAATACTAACGGAGAGTATTATTTTATGGAAAAAGAAAAACTCTCTTCACCTATAGACCTGAAAAACTTCATAGAAAATTATAACGGGAATACTTCAAAAGGCTGTTCAGAAGAAGAGCAGGAAAACGCAAAATTTTTAATGGTTGCAATGACTGACCATAATGTAAATGATGAAGATAAGAAAAAATTATTACAATATTTACTAAATAGTTCAGAATTAAGAGATGAATTTATTGAATTTGAAAATTTCGAGATGATTTCATATCAGGCAACAAATATTGTTGGACTTGAACTTCCTATAAATAACACAGAAATTGAAATTTCTGAAATTCCTTCAGAAGAAATTTCAAGCGATATAGCTAACGAAGTTCTTAATGAAAAACCTATCATTGATGAAACACTTGAAGGAACAGACAATAAGCATGATGATAATCCTATACAAGGAACAGCCCTATTAGGCGCAGAAATTGCCGGAAGTGCAGTAGCAAGTGCAGCATTAGGTGGCATTGCAGAAACAGCATTGGAAGATACCACATCTAATATTGTTAATGCAGCAGCAAATGTTGCAAACATCACCTCAGAAGCTATTGATATGGCTGAAAGTATTCAAAATATGGCTGAACAGGTATTCTCAGATGAAAACATGGAAGGCTTAACTCTTCCTGATATTTCAGATATCCACGATATGGAGAATAATGTTCACGATACAAATGAGGAAGTAACCTCAGAATCAGTTAATTTAAATCAAGACACAAATCAAGCAAATACTACTAATATTGGTACTGATGAAGATACTCATTTGGAAAATTTAAACAGTAACCTTGATGAATTATTTCAAGATTACAATGAAACCGCACAAGAATCGTCTATAACACAAGAAGATGATGATTTAATTTTTACAAATAACTCTTCTGATGATGGACTTATGTTTGAAAATTCTGCAGAAGACATTAGTTTTTCAAATAGTTATGATAACGATTTAATTTTTGAAAATTATGATAATTCTACAGACAATAATAGTAATTCTAAAAGCCAAAATATAAGCAGTTCTTTGGCATGCGGAATGCATACCCCGATTAGTGAGGCAACAGAACTTACATCCATTGAAGATATCCAACTAGGCAATATTCCAAAATCAGTAACTCCACCAAAGCCGAATTTTGACCAGATGGAAACAATGGGCATGGAAGAATTTCATAATTTATTAAAAAATTATGTTCCTCAAGAAATTAAAGATGAATCTGAGACAATAGGTTTTGAAAACATACAAACGATACAACCAACTACAGGGAAAGCACAAACTGAAAACACAGATAATAAATCTTCAGATCTACAAGAAGTTTCTAATACTACAGAGCTTGAATCTAAAGAGACTATAAACAAATCTGAAAATAACAACGAACTTACATCTGATGATTTTGTTGAAGACATGCCGGAAGAAATGAAAGATCTATCTACTGCTATGGAAAACAACGAGCTTACATCCGATGATTTTGTTGAAGACATGCCGGAAGAAATGAAAGATCTATCTACTGCTATGGAAAACAACGAACTTACATCTGATGATTTTGTTGAAGACATGCCGGAAGAAATGAAAGATCTATCTACTGCTATGGAAAACAACGAACTTACATCTGATGATTTTGTTGAAGACATGCCGGAAGAAATGAAAGATCTATCTACTGCTATGGAAAACAACGAACTTACATCTGATGATTTTGTTGAAGACATGCC
>CALVHA010000028.1 GCA_944327255.1 Candidatus Gastranaerophilales bacterium
TATGTCTGATTTAAGTATTACTCAAAAGTTTAATATGCCAATAGCTACTCCTCAGTTCAGAAGTAGCAATACAACTCCAATTACTTCAGTACCTCAGAAAGAAAATAAAGGTCTTTCTACAGGAGCAAAAGTTGCTATTGGAACAGGCTTAGTTGCATTAGCTTCTTACGGTATCTATTTAGCAACCAGAGGAAAAGTTAAACCTAAGACAACTCCACCAGTTACTACTAATAATCCTGTGCAAGAGATTAAAGAATTAGCTGTAAGTGCCTTTAAAGAAGCTGGCAATAAATTTGTAAAAGGTAAGGCTGTAATGGCTGATGGAACAAATTATACTGGTAAAATTGTTAGTGAAGGTAAAGACGGCTCTAAGGTTGTAATGGAATACCTAGACGGAGTATTACAAAAATCAACTAAAACAAAAGGTGCAGATACTATCTTTGAAAAGACTTACAAATATTCTAAAGAATTGGGATTAGAAGAAGTCATAAAGAATGGTGAGACTACTTTTAAGAAATACATTGATGAAACAGGTTTTTTAAACATTTTGAACTCCAAACATCTTATTTCTATTAATCCTGAAATGGGATATGTAAAAGTTAATGGTAAAATAGCAAACAAACAACCAAAAGGTATATTTATAGATAATGAAACTGGCTTGTTAAGAAAAGGGAATACTTACGTTGATATAGAAACAGGTTCTAGCTTGGTAATGAGTAAACCAAAAGTTACATACTCTATGAATGGAGATAAACCTACATACCCATTAAAATTAAATGGAAGAGTTATACCTGATAATAGTGAGATTCTTGAGGCAAATTTGCCTTCCCAAAATACTTTAGTTATACATAAGGTAAAAGCAAAGAGTCATTATGGGGAAACTCCAGGAGACCTTTCGGTGCGTACTGAATATTTATATGATGAGACTGGAAAGTATGCAAGAAGATACAAAATTGAGGGTGCATATGGTCAATATGACAACTTAATGTTTAACTACGCAGATGGTACTGTACAAAATGGTAAAGATGTTTTATTTAAGTATAATCCCCGTTCTAAAGAACTTTCAGATTTAACTATTGATAAAGAGTTGGCTAAACAAATTGCTGACTTTGGAGAAACTCAATTTAAATTTATCAAAAGAGCCACTAAAGATTGGCAAAAACGGAATTAAATTAAAAGCAAGATTACGTGAGTATAGTGCTGGTTTGTGCTAACAAGGTTCATTCTAATCCCACTAGCAAGCGTTTTAAGAAGGGTTAATTGCTGGCATGGTATCCAAATTTTGAAGATAATAGACAACACCTACAGTATATCATCCATTTGTAATAGCTGAGGCATTACAGGTGGAATATATTATTTATTACACTTCCCAAATGATGTATTATAAGTTGTAGGTTGGTCTTGCCCAACAAATAAAATGTCGACGGCGGGACTTGTCTTGCATCGTCGGCGAAGAATGAGCCGTACGAGGCAGGATACTCGAACGGGTAAACCCGCGATTGTTTCGATAGAAACAATTCGGGTGAAAAGTCCGCATTAAAAAGACTCCTTACGGAGTCTTATATATGGTGTCGATGGGGGGACTTGAACCCCCACGGATTACTCCACACGCCCCTCAAACGTGCACGTCTACCATTCCGCCACATCGACAAAAAATTTATTTAATTTTAAAATGTTTGTTTAACGATGCTAATGTGCTGGATGTTGACTCTATCTCAACCCATCGAAAAACGATATCTAATCGTTTTTCTGTGGCATAGTATGACATCGTCCAATTTTTTATTGGCATTTTACAAGAATCAATACCACAAATCTATATTATCATAAACATTTTTTTTATCAACTAAAAAAGGGAATTACTTAAATATAATTCCCTTTTATTTAAATTATTGAATCCAATCACAAGCATCTTCTTCACAGAGAACTTTGTTTAAATCAGCCATAAAGCTTCTACGTGTCATTTCATATGTAACGGGAGTTATAGATATCTTGTTGTCTCTTACAGCTGCGATATCAGTATTTGCCCCCTCAGGCTCAGAAATAAGTTCCCCGGCCATCCAATAATAAACTTTTCCGCGCGGGTCAACCCTCTTTTCATAATTATCGGTAAACATTTTACGACCTAGTTCTGTTATTGCTACACCTGCAATATCATCAGCATCTAAAGCCGGGACATTTACATTTAAAATTGTTTTTGCAGGAAATGTAAATTCTTTAAGCTTTGTCAACAAAGCATTCACAAATTTCCCGGTATAAATAAAATCATCGTAATCGCAATGCATACTTGCAAGAGAAACAGCAATACTAGGAATGCCCAACATTGCGCCCTCCATTGCACAACTTACTGTTCCTGAATATAATATATCCGCCCCCAAATTAGGACCGTGATTTATACCAGAAATCACTAAATCAGGCATTTCTTCAGGGGGCAAAATTGCACTAATTCCAATTTTTACACAATCTCCTGGAGTTCCAGTAGTTACCCAGGTTCTCTTTGCCCCGCTGATTGCCTCAAGTTCCTCAACTCTTAAAGGGGTATGCAACGTCAAAGAATGCCCAGCAGCACTTCGCTCTCTATCAGGAGCTATTACGTAAACCTCATGATCAGTTGCCAGAGCTTTAGTTAATACTCGTATCCCGTTAGCGGCTATCCCGTCATCATTTGAAATTAATATTTTCATAATTCTCCTCGCTGAATAATTCTATTTCTATTCATATAATAATACCTTTTAAACTATTTTCCAAGAGGGGTTACGGCCAATTATTAAGTTATGTAACAAATATAATTTTAACAGATAAAATATAGCAATTTTATATACTAAAAATTGTTTATATACATGTAACACGAGGAAAGCTTAAATTTGAGGAATCAAACAAAAATTTAAGCACACACACTACACTTCACACTATTTGAGGAATGAATCAAAAGTTTATTCCAAAGTCTCTTCTAAAAAAAGAGGCTTTTTTTTTTATGTCAAAATCCTCGCTGCTTTTATTGGAGCACTCAATCATAAAAAAGAACTCTCCCAGATTTTAGGAGAGTTCTTTACTAATAATCTTTCATAATATTATGAAGCAGGTTCTTCTGTTTTTTTATCAAGAAGTTTTTGCAATTTTTCTCTTATTTCATCGCCCTTTTTCTGCATATCTGAAACAACATCATCTGCTTTTGCCTGAATTTCCTTAACAGTTTCATCAGCTCTTCTTGCTGCGTCTTTGGCAGAATCCGCTAACATTGCACGGGTCTCTTCTCCTGATTTAGGTGCAAGCAAAATACCTGCAATAGCACCTAATGCACCACCGACAATAAAACCTGCTAAAAATTTAGTTGCTGACATAATTATTCACTCCTTTTCTTTTCAGTAATGATATAACAATTATTTACGGAGAAGCCATCCCCGCTATAGGCTATTACTTTTTGGCAAACATTTTCCATGCCACATTAAAACCTTTGACCAAACCAGAAAAAATAGTTCCGGTTAATGCCTTTGTTTTTCCAAATGTACGCTCTACTGCGCCCTTGAAACTGTCCACATTTTTATCTGTATTTTTTACAATTGTATTAATTGAGTGCAGAGTTTGATTTAATTCGTTGATAGTTGGCTTTAATTCCGAATTTAACATAACCGATGTTTCATTCACATTTTTAACCAGAACAGATAAATCCATCAACAATTTTATTAGAAAAACGGCCACAACAATTAAAATAATTCCTGAAACCCAGGCCAAAAATGTCAAACCGTGATTTAATGCAACTTGTGAAAAATCCATATTTTACGTTCCTCTACTTTATTAGTATTCAAAATCATTTTCAGCTTCTTCAAGTTCTTTTGCTTTTAGAAGTTTCTTTGATTTTATCATATTATTAAATTTTCTAAATTGTCTTTCCAGCTTATATTTTGCCAAATCAACAGATTCAAGAGCCTGCTTCTTAGCCTCTTGAATTGCAGGCGAATTTTTTTCATAAAACTCGCACGCAGCATCTTTCAACTGGCGTCTCGATTCTTCACCAGGCTTCGGAGCATATAAAACTCCGGCAATAATTCCGCCTACAACTCCTGCCATTAAACCGAGACCAAATGCTAATGATTTATTTTTACTCATAATAACCTCGCCTTTCATTTTGTGATTTTAATTATAACATATTCTCAAAAATTTACAAGCATTTTAGCCCGGAATGCTGTCCCAGCAATCTTTTAGAAAGACAGCACACTGACAAAAAGTTGCAGCCTTTTTAAATCTGATTCGCAAAATATACAATAAAATATATATTATTATAAGATTGATTATCCGCCGCCAGAATTCTGCTTTTTTCCGCTCAACAAAGAGATTTATCTTCTGAATAGAAGATAAAACTAACGATAAACTCTTTCTTACAATTTTTACAGCAGCTATTAAATCTGCACCACTTCGGATTACAGTTCTATTCATTTTTAAAGCCCAAGCATCAGCTCTGCAAATCCAATATAGAATAAAACCGGCGATTATCAATTCAGCTATAAATATTATTGCAATAAATACATACATTTCTTTTTCTCAACTTTTGTATTATAATTTGAATTATAAGTTAATATACAAGATAAAAAAATACGTCTAAAGGACTATTTATGTTACAAAAATTGAAATTTTACCTGTCACTGATTATTGCGAGAGGAGCTTATACAGGCATAAAATTGTTCTCAAACTCTTCTGGAACATCCTTTGCAGGAAAAACAGTGTTAAAATTCTATCCAGAATTTTTATCCCATTGCGGAGAATATATAACCCAAAAAAGTATAACTATAAGCGGAACAAACGGAAAGACAACAACATCAGGACTTATTTCCCACATACTTGAAACAAATAATAATTCGGTAATACATAATCTTAAAGGCGCCAATATGCTTACTGGCGTTGCCAACGTTTTTGCACTTAACCTTGCACCATTTAAACGATTTGACTATTCGGTTATCGAATCGGATGAGGCATACTTAAATAAACTATATGATTATATGAAATCAGATTATCTGGTAGTAACAAATCTTTTCCGCGACCAGCTTGACAGGTACGGAGAACTTGCAACTACGGCTTCATTTATTCAAAAGGCCATTGATAAGAATCCAGACTTAAAACTTATTCTTAATGCAGATGACCCGCTTGTCACAAATTTCGGAACAAATAGAGAAAATGTCATATACTATGGTTTTGAAGAGATAGAATTTGCGTATAAAACAGAAAAATCAAATGCCCCTACAGAAGTATTTAATTGTATTTGCGGAAAACCTCTTGAATACTCAAAACAATTTTTTGCACAACAGGGACACTATCACTGTTCTTGCGGATTTAAAAGACCAGAATGTAACTATAGCGCACATGTTAAAGTAGGTAAAGAAAGCTCTGTTCTTCATGTATCATATAAAGGAATAACAACAGAATTTACAACACATCTTGTAGGGCTTTACAATGCTTACAATGCGCTTGCCGCAATTACCTTTGCTCTTGAAAATCATATCCCAGAGGAAATAATTCAAAAAGCACTAAATTCATATAAATCAATATTCGGAAGGACAGAAAAACGAATTATAAACGGTCATCCAACACTGATACAACTAATTAAAAATCCGACAGGAGCAAGTGAAGTTTTGAAAACTGTTGACCTGAATTCTAATATTGTAATTGCTATAAATGATAACTATGCAGACGGACGGGACATTTCCTGGTTATGGGACAGTGATTTTGAACAGTTGAAAAATGCACAAAAACTTGTTATAACATCAGGTATAAGAGCCAATGATATGGCAACAAGGTTAAAATACGCTGGAATTCCACAGGATAAAATTATTATAGAACCATCTATTAAAAAGGCAATTGAACTTGCGAGCGCAGGAAGCAATAAGAATGAACATATAACCATATTACCATCATACACGGCTTTGTTAAAAATTAATAAGGAGAAATTTTAAAATGTTATTAGGTGTAAATATAGATCACGTAGCAACTTTAAGAAATGCAAGGGGAGGAGTTGAGCCAAATATAATAAAAGCGGCTGAAATCAGTGAACAGAACGGCGCAACTTCAATAACAACACACCTTAGAGAAGATAGACGCCACATAAAGGATGAAGATGTCAGAACATTAATTACAACAATTAAAACTAAACTTAATCTTGAAATGGCAATGGCTGACGATATTCAAAAAATTGCACTGGAGATTAAACCACATTCAATATGTCTTGTGCCTGAAAAGAGACAGGAAATAACAACTGAAGGAGGATTAGATGTTGCCGGTCAGAGAGAGAAAGTAAAAACATTTATAAAACCTCTGCTTGATGCGGGGATTATAGTTAGTCTGTTTATCGATCCGACAGAAGAACAAGTCATAGCTTCATCCAAGACGGGGGCTCAATTTATTGAAATGCATACCGGAACATATTCAGAAACATATGGAACAAATAAAGAAGAACAAGAATTTCAAAATTTAAAAAGCGCAGCTATACTTGCACAAAAATTAGGATTAAAAGTTAATGCAGGGCACGGTTTAAATTATAAAAACGTACACAGAATGCATGAAATCCCGGATCTTTATGAACTGAACATCGGACACAGTATCATTTCAAAAGCTGTATTTACGGGATTAGCAGATGCAGTTAAAGAGATGGCAAATCTGATAAAATAAAGGACAAAATATGGAATCACAACAAAAAATTATAGAAGAAATGCAAAAAGTAGTAGAACAGATGCGAATTGATGACATTGAAGACAATCCTGATTCTGAAATTGAAACATTTGCCTGTGATTGCTGCGGACTTGAAAAACCTCTTGCAGGGTCAATAGAATACAGCGGCTACAGATTATGTAACGACTGCGTGCTTCTTGCCGAAACAGGTTTCGCCTTACAAAAAATCAAAAATATTCAAGAATTAATTGATGCAATGGAAGATAAAAGACTTGCGGGACTTTGCGATATCATCAAAGAAGAAGAAAAGAGAAAAAATAACTAATTCTAAAGTATTAATTTTTCTTCACATATAGTTATAAAGAATTAGCGAATGGGTATAATATATTCATAATAAAAATATAAAAGATTCGTTATAAATATATTAAGAAAGAAAGGTAAGAAGATTATGACAAAACGTTTCGGTTTTACTTTGGCAGAAGTATTGATTACTTTGGGTATTATTGGTGTTGTAGCAGC